>NZ_JBFBBT010000007.1:222223-373487 GCF_040682815.1 Amycolatopsis sp. NPDC051102 | reverse complement strand
AAGCGTGCCTTGACAAACCCGACCGTCGACTGAAAAGCGGCTGGGATGAGGGGCGGGGGAGGTCTGGTGACGTCGTTGGTCATCTCGCGCTGCCGGCCGCCGGTTCGCGTCGTGGGCCGAGGGGCGAGAGGCCCGGTGACGCCGTCCTCGGCTCCCGCTGCCGGCCGCCGGTTCACGTGCGTTCCCCTGTGGACAACCCCGACATCGGGCGCCGATTTCGTCGGTCCCCTCCGCTAGCGTGGAAAACGGGGGCTGCTCACTCAGCCGCGCACGAACCTTGCCACGTGCTCGGCCAGCTCCTCGCCCGCGTCCTCCTGCAGGAAGTGCCCGGCCCCCGCTATCACGGGGTGGTCCAAGCCCGACGCTCCGCGCATCGCCCGCCTCAAGATCGGCGCCATCCCGCCGGTGATCGGGTCGCCGTCCGAAAAGGCCACCAGGAACGGGATCTCCAGTTCCGTCAGTGTCTTCCACGCCGAACGGTTGGCCGCTGATGCCGGGTCGTCCGGGCGGTACGGCACCAGGCCCGGCATTGCTCGCGGGCCTGCCTTGTACACCTCGTTCGGGAACGGTGCGTCGTACGCCGCCCGGACCGCGGCCGGCAACGACGATGTGCAGCCCGACTGCACGAAGCGGGCCACGTCCAGCACCGGTGCCTTCTGGACGGCTTCCCGGAACTGGTGCCACACCGGTGGCATATCCACATCGCCCGTCGGGAGGCCCGTGTTCGCCGCCACCACTCGCGCGAACCGGGATGGTGACGACGCCACCAGGCGCAGGCCGATCAGGCCGCCCCAGTCCTGGCCGACCAGCGTCACCTCGTGCAGGTCCAGTGCGTCGAATGCGAATGCGTGCATCCACTCGACGTGCCTTGCGTAGGTGTGGTCGGTCAGGTTGGCCGGCTTGTCCGAGCGGCCGAAGCCGACCAGGTCCGGGGCGATTGCGCGCAGGCCCGCCGCCGCCAGTACCGGGAGCATTTTGCGGTACAGGAACGACCAGGTCGGCTCGCCGTGCAGGAGCAGCACCACCGGGCCGTCCGCCGGGCCCGCCTCCACGTAGCCGACTCTGATCACGCCGCCGTGGGGGTCGGTGAGCTCGGCGTAGCGCGGCTCGAACGGGAAGTCGGGCAGGTCCGTGAACCGGTCGTCCGGTGTCCTCAGCAGGCGCACGAGCCCCACGCTAGTGCGAACGGAGCACCGTGGCCATGATCAGGAGATGCCGACCGCCACCACGAGGCCCAGGCCGATGTGCGCCGACGCGACCACGATGCTCACCGGGGCGAACTTCTCGCTCTCGATGGTCGAGGCCACGTCGATGCGGGTCGCCCACTCCAGGAGCCGGACCCCGACCACCTGGACAACGATCCCGAGCAGGCCGTAGACCAGCGACGTGATCAGGCCCTCGGTGAGGTCGCTCGCCGAGTTGAAGATCGCCACGACGACGATGAACGACATCGCGAGGAGCCCGGACGCGGTCACGATCACCGCGTTCGGCAGGCCCTGCGTCACCAGCTTCGACAGCTTGCCCGGCGTCGTCCAGTCGATCGCCCAGAAGCCGGCGAACATCAGCAGCAGGCCGATGACGCCGTACAGCAGGATCGCGCCGATCCCCCGCACGAGGTCGGAGCCGAACGTGTCGGACAGCGCAAGCGTCGAGGTCACGAGTTTTCTCCCAAGAGGTCAGCGATGGGGTGTTTTATCACGACTCGACGATGCGGTGTGGGACGAATGCCGCACCGTCGTCGGTGACCAGGCCGCCGGTCTCGCGGATGCCCAGCCCGGCGGAACTGTCGCCGACGATCCACGCGCCGAGCGCCGGCCGGTAGCCGTCGAACTCCGGCAGCGGGTCGAACGCCTGGTAGACGAAGCCTTCCGCGCCGTAGACGCCGCCGGTCTGCGTCTCGTAGCCGGTCGCGACGATCTGGACGTTCGCGCCCTCGCGGCCCAGCTTCGGCTTGCGGACGTACTCGGTGAGCAGGCCCGGGTCGTCGGCGAAGGCGGGCAGCAGGTTCGGGTGGCCCGGGTAGTTCTCCCACAGGATCGCCAGCAGCGTCTTGTTGGAAAGGATCATCTTCCAGAGCGGCTCGATCCACAGCGTCCGCGGCAGCGACTCGACGGCGTGGCGGCCGAACTCCTCGTCGACCACCCACTCCCACGGGTACAGCTTCAGCACGGTCGCCATCTGCTGCTCTTCGAGGTCGACGAACCGCTTGAGCACCGGGTCCCAGCCGATCTCCTCGATCGCCAGCCCCACCGTGTCGAGCCCCGCCTCGGCCGCCGTCTCCTGCAGGTACGCCGTGGTGACGTTGTCCTCGCCGGACGGATCCGCCGCCGACCAGGTGAAGTGCAGCTCGTTCGAGGGCAGCTTGTCCCGCAGCACCGCCCACCGCTCGACGAGCTTCTCGTGGATCGAGTTCCACTGGTCGTCGTCGGGGAAGACGTCGGTCTTCCAGTGCCACTGCAGCAGCGACGCCTCGAGCAGCGTCGTCGGCGTGTCCGCGTTGTACTCCAGCAGCTTCGCCGGGGACTTGCCGTCGTAGCGCAGGTCGAACCGGCCGTAGACGTGCGGGTCCTGCCGCTTCCACGACTCGGCGATGTGCGGCCAGACCCACTCGGGGATGCCGAACCGCCGGTAGCCCTCGGTCGTCACGACGTTGTCGACGGCTTCGAGGCACATCGAGTGGAGCAGCTCGACGTCGGCCTCCAGCGAGAGGACCTCGTCCATTTCGAAGACGTAGTGCACCGACTCGTCCCAGTACGGCCGCATCCGGCCGCTGCTGTCGCGGGCCGGCGTGCCGTAGACGAGCCCCTGCTCTTCGACGATCCGCTGCCAGTCTCGCCGCGGCTCACGCCGGTCCCGGTACACCTACGATCCCCCGCTCTTGCCGCTGCCGCCGCTGCCGCTCTTGCCGCTGATGCCGAAGCCGCCGCGCTGGACGGACTTGCCGGACTTCGTGTTGACGTTGGTGCGGGCGGACGGCGGGTCGTACGAACCACCGGCCACGCGCTGCCCGATGACGCCGGTGCCGCCGTAGTTGTAGCGGTAGCTGTTGTAGCCGCCGCCCGGGATCGGCAGGAACAGGAAGCCGCCGCTGTGGTAGCCGCCGTGACTGCTCACGTAGGTGTCGTCGCAGTAGTCGTCGTTCTGGATGACGCCGTTCGAGTCGGTGCAGACCGCGGTGACGTCGCCTTCCGGCTTCGCGACCGTGTAGAACGTCGCGACCAGGCCGACGAGGCCGACCGTGACGCCGCTGCCGATCAGGATCTTGCGCCGCGTGGCCGCCTTGGCGTCGGCCTGGCGGGCCAGCTCCTCGTTGCGCTCCTCGTCGGCGAGGGCCTGCCGGCGGGCCCGCTGCTCGGCCAGCGAGGGCTCGCGGGGCTGGGTGTTCGAGTCCTGAAACCTCATCGAGCCGCGCTTCGGCGGCTCGGGGGGCGGCTGGTCCCCAGTGTTGTCCTGCGTCATGTGCGCTCCGTAATCCCGGCCACCACGAAACCGTGACCCACCCTAACCACCCGGATCGCGCACGTCGCGCGCGGCGCGGGCATCATGGACTGCGATGTCTCCCAGCGCCGATCGGTTCCCCACCGCCACGCAGACGCTGCGCACCCGCGTCGTGATGGGCGGGATCTTCGCGGGCGCGCTCATCGCGCTCGCCCTCAGCGTCGTGTTCTCCTGGAGCGAGGGCATCACCGGCGGGGCGGGCGGTGGGACGGGCAAGCTGTCCCCGGCCGCCCAGGAGGCGTTCCACTCGCCGCCCGGCAGCTGCCTGACCTGGGACAACCCGGACGCCAGCGACGCGCACAAGGTGCCGTGCACCCAGCCGCACCTGTTCGAGGTGACCTCGCTCGTCGACATCGGCGCCCAGTTCCCGGCGGGTGTGCCCGTCCCGTCGCTGGACCAGTGGCAGCAGATCGCGCAGCAGAAGTGCACCGCGGACGTGAAGCCGTACCTCGGGCACAAGCTCGACCCGTACGGGAAGCTCACGACGAACCTGCTGCGCCCGACGCCGTCGCAGTGGGAGGACGGCGACCGCCAGCTGCGGTGCGGCCTGCAGTGGGCCGGCCCGGGCGGCAAGCTGCTGCCGACGACCGGGCCGGCGAAGGACCAGGACCAGTCGCTGGTCTTCGAACCCGGCACCTGCCTGGCGCTGCTCGGCAAGGGCGTCGGCGACCCGATCGACTGCGCGAAGTCGCACTCGTACGAGATCGTCTCGACCCTCGACCTCAAGACGAAGTTCAAGGACGGCTACCCCTCGCAGAACGACCAGAAGGCCTGGCTCGACACCGAGTGCACCAAGGCGGCCGCGGACTACACCGGCGGCGCCGACCTCGACGCGAAGAAGCTGATCCTGACCTGGGACCTGCGGGAGCAGGAGAGCTGGGACGTCGGCTCGACGAAGGTCAACTGCAAGGTGGCGTCGGCGCTGCCCGACAAGAGCGGCCTGCAGGCGGTGACCGGCAGCATCAAGGCGGCCCCGGGGGGCCCGGACGGCGGCCAGCCCCAGGACGGCGGCCCGCCGTCGGACGGTGGCGGTGGCCCGGCCACGTCGAACTCCGCTCCGCCGTCGACGAAGCAGAGCGGCTGATGCCCGTCGAGATGAGCCGCGAGCGGTTCGAGGAGCTGGTCTCGGAAGCGCTGGACGAGGTGCCGCCCGAGTTCGCGCGGGCGATGGACAACGTCGTCGTGCTCGTCGAGGAGTTCAACGACGAGGCGCCGGACATCCTCGGGCTCTACCACGGGATCGCGCTGACCGAGCGGACGTCGTCGTACGGCGGGGTGCTGCCCGACCGGATCTCGATCTACCGGCAGCCGATCCTGGCCATGTGCGAGGACGAGGACGAAGTCGTCGAAGAGGTCCTGATCACCGTCGTGCACGAGCTGGGCCACCACTTCGGCATCGATGACGCCCGGCTCCACGAGCTCGGCTGGGGCTGAGCGCACTGGTAGTGACACCGTGACCACAATCGGCTGACGCGCCCTTATCCTGTTACCCCAAGTCATTGGGTGACAGCGATACGTGCCCGGGGGCCCCGATGGACCGATCCCGAAGACTCACGTGGCTGCTGACGTCGAGCGCGGCGTCCCACCTGGGGGACGGCATCGGCAAGGTGGCCCTGCCCCTGCTGGCCACGACGCTGACCCGCGACCCGGTGCTCATCGCCGGGCTGTCCGCCACCCAGTTCCTGCCCTGGCTGCTGTTCGCCGCGGTCGCCGGCGCGCTGGTCGACCGGATCGACCGGCGGCGCGCGATGATCGTCGCCAACACCGCCCGGGCCGCCGCGGTCGGCGTGCTGGCCGTGCTCGTCGGCACCGGTGGCATGACGATCTGGCTGGTCTACCTGGTCGCGCTGGTCATCGGCACGGCCGAGACGATCGCGGACAGCGCGGCGAACGCGCTGATCCCGGCGGTCGTCGGCGACGGCTCGCTCGACGCGGCCAACAGCAAGCTGCAGGCGTGCGAGATCGTCGGCCAGACGTTCCTCGGCGGCCCGGTCGGCAGCCTGACGTTCGCGCTCTTCGCCGCCCTCCCGTTCGTCCTCAACTCCGCGGGGTTCGCGATCGCGGCCGCGGTCCTGCTCGGCCTGGCGGGCACCTACCGCGGCCAGGCCGAAGCGGCGGTCCGGCCCGCGAAGCTGCGCACCGAGCTGGGTGCGGGCCTGCGCTGGCTGCGCGGGCACCCGCTGCTGGTGCGGCTGGTCGTCGTCGCCGGGCTGCTCAGCCTGGTCAGCGAGCTCGCGCAGGCGCAGCTGGTGCTGTACGCGCTCCAGGACCTCCACCTGTCCGACGCGAAGTTCGGGTTCTTCGCCTTCGCCGGCGGCGTCGGCGGGCTGCTCGGTGCCGGCGCCGCCCCGCGGCTGGTGCGGTCGGCCGGGCGGCTCGCCGTGGTCGCCGGCGGGATCGTCTGCTGCGGCCTCGGCTTCGGCGGGATGGGCCTGGTGCGGTCCCCGGTCGTGAGCGCCGCGCTGTTCGCCTTGTTCGCGGCCGCGGTGGTGGCGGTCAACGTCGTGCTCGCGACGGCCCGGCACACGCTGGTGCCCGGCGAGCTGCTCGGCCGGGTGCTCGGGGTGTGGCGGACGGTGGTCTGGGGCGCGATCCCGCTGGGTGCGCTGCTCGGCGGGGTGCTGACCGAACGGCTCGGCACGGCCGCGCGGACGTTCGCCGTCTCCGGCGTGGCCATGCTGGCGATCGCCGCGTTCGCGTTCGCGGCGCTGCGGCGGTTCCCCCTCGGTGACGAATCGGACTCAGCCGCCGCGCTGACGCACCACGATCCGGGTTTGTGAGCTGAAATAGCTCCTCACCCAGGTGGTGAGGAGGCAGTCATGCGCACCGTGGACCCGGGGACCGGCACCGACGCCGATCCCGACTTCGACGAGTCTCCGGCCGAGCCCTCGCCGCCGCCCCCGTCACGCCGGTTGCTGGTGCTGTGCGCGGTGGCCGGGTTCGTGCTCGGCGGCAGCGTGCTCGGCCTGCTCTGGGGCCTGTCCGGCGTACACGCCGGCGCGCTCGACGACGCCGTCGCGGCGTGCCAGGCGCTCGACCGGGTCGGCGAGCTGCCCGACACGAGCCAGGACCGGCAGCCGGCGCTGACGCCCGGCCTGACCTCGGAACGGCTCCACCGGATGATGGCGGCGCGCGAGCTGTCCGCGGCCGCCGCGCAGGTCAACGCGAACTACCAGCCGCTGGCCGACCACATCGACGGCGTCAGCCGGATGGTGCTCAGCCTGCACTTCAACGACATCTCCGGCCAGCGGCACCTGGCTCAGGCGCAAGAAATCTGCGCCCGCATTTAGGCAGGGTGGACCGTCTTCACGGCGAGCTGGTTGCCCGGGATCTTCGTGCTGGCGCAGCCCGTGCCTTCGTTCGGCACGAAGTTCGACGCGGTCTCCTGCGGCAGGTAGATCCGCAGGCCCTTCACCGACGTCGGCTGGCAGGTGCCCGGATCGAAGTTGCCGACGTTGACGAACTGGATGTCGGCGGCCGCGGTCTGGCCGGGGTTCAGCTTGACGGCGTTGCCCTTGGCGCCTTCGCGGAAGGCGTCCTTGCCGACCTGGTGCCCGTCGGAGCCGGCGACGTAGGACACCCCGGGGAAGCCCTGGATGGTGCAGGGCTTGGCGCTGGAGTTCTTGATGAGCAGCGGCCGGTACACCGAGCCGGCCCCGGCGTCGCCTTGACCGAGCGAAAGCTTGACGTCGCCGGCCTTGCAGAGCCCGTCGTCCGCGGGCTGGGCGACCGGCGGCGCGGCGGGGGCCGAGCTCGCCGGGCTCGACGTGGCGGTGGTGACCGTGGTGGTCGCGGCCGGGGACGTCGAGGACGGCGTCGAGCTGCTCGCCGCCGGCGTGGTGCCGCCGCTGCCGCAGGCGGAAAGCGCGAGAACACCCGCCGAAGCCGCAACGACCGGCAGCAACCGAGTGAGCTTCGTCCGAACCATGTCAATCGCCTCCCTGATGTGGTGCTACGGGGTAGACGTGCGGATCGCGGGGCAGGTTGGTCGCCCTCGTGAATTCCCCACCAAGCGTGTCCCAAACGTGACGGGATCACACTTTCGTGACGATCAGAGCGGCGTGTCAACCCAGGTGAGGCAGTGCCACTCGCCGTCCGGCCGCGCGTCCAGCTCCACCAGGCCGGTGTTCGGGATCAACGCGGCGTTGGCGACGTCCGCGTGCACGTTCGAGGCCAGCCATTCGCCGGACAGCCGGATCGCCCCACCGTGGCTGACCAGGGCGATCACCCCGTCCGGGTCGGCCTGCTCGTGCTTCGCGCGCAGCCGGCCGACGGCGTCCAGCATCCGCGTGCGCACGCTCGTGCCGCTCTCGCCGCCCGGCAGCGACGCCGTCAGCTCGCCGAGCGTCCAGCGCCGGACCGTCTCCATGTAGGTGCGGATCGACTCGTGGTCGGTCGCGCCCTCCAGGTCACCGGCGACGACCTCGTGGACGCCGTCGATGACCTGGACGTCCAGCGAGAACCGCGCGGCCAGCGGCGACGCGGTCTGCTGGGCGCGGGTCGCCTGCGACGCGTAGACCGCGACGATCGGCTCGCCCGACAACCGCGCCGCGAGGTTGTCGGCCTGGGCGCGGCCGAGGTCGGTCAGCGGCGGTCCGGGCAGGGCGGTGTCGAGCGCGCCGCGGACGTTCCCGTCGGTCTGGCCGTGGCGGATGAGCAGCAGCCTCACGCCAGGTCTCCCTTGCGGACCGCGTCGGCCCACACGGCCGCTTCGACGAAGTCGTCGTTGCCGAAGCCGGGCTCGATCGTGGTGCGGGTTCCGTCGGCGCGCGGGTGCGAGCCGAGGAACCGCAGGTGGCGGCAGTGGCGGCGCAACGCCGTGAGCGCGTCGAGGACCCGCGGTTCGGCCACGTGGCCCTCGAAGTCGATGAAGAAGCGGTACTCGCCGAAGTTGCTGCGCGTCGGCCGGGCGTCGAGCCGGGTCAGGTTGATGCCGCGGCTGGCCAGCTCGGTGAGCAGCTCGGCGAGCGTGCCGGTGCGGTTCGCGGCCGCGGCGACCACGGACGTCCGGTCGGCGCCGGTCGGCTCGGGCAGCTCGCCCGGCGGGCGGACCAGCAGGAACCGCGTCGCCGCGTCGGTGACGTCGGCGACCTCGGTCGCCAGCACCTCGAGGCCGTAGTGCTCGTTCGCGACCGGCGCGCAGACCGCCGCGTCGAAGTCGCCCTCCAGCACGCCGACCGCGGCGGCGGACGTCGACGACGACGCCACCGGGTGGGCGCCGGGCAGGTTCGCTTCCAGCCACTCGCGGACCTGGGCCAGCGCGTGCGGGTGGCTGGCGACGGTCCGGATCTCCGCGGTCCCGGGCCGGGCCAGCACGCTGAAGTGGATCGGCAGGATGGCTTCGGCCACGGCGACCAGCGGGGTCGACTCGCTGAGCGCGTCGAGCGTGGCGGGCACCACGCCCTCGACCGAGTTTTCGATGGGGACGCACGCCGCGTCCGCCTCGCCCTCGCGGACGGCCGTCATCGCGAGCCGGACGGTCTCGACCGGGATCAGTTCTTCGCCGGCGGCGAGCACCCGCGCGGCCTGTTCCGTGAAGGTCCCTTGCGGGCCGAAGTATGCGATCCGTGACACAGACCCCAGGCTACGGGGCCCGGCCGTGGCGACATTCACTCGGACAGCCGGTACGGGAACCGGTTACGCCGGGTGGCATTTTTTGCGATGCTGGGGGCGTGACCGCCGAATCGGGCACGCACACCGGACGTGAGGGCGCGCAGCCGCCGACCGCCCCTCGCACCCCGGAACTGGTGCTGTGCGCCGTCGATGCCCCGCTCGCTGACGCCTGGACCGCCGCCGCGGAAAAGCTGGCCGGCCGGGTCCGGGTGCACCGCGGCTCGGTGCTCGACGTCCTCGCCCAGGCGGTGGTCAGCCCGGCCAACTCCTACGGCTGGATGCGCGGCGGGATCGACGCCGTCTACGCACGGGCGTTCCCGGGTGTCGAGCAGAGCGTCCGCAGCGCTGTGCTGGCCTTCCACGGCGGTGAGCTGCCGATCGGCGACGCCGTGGTGGTGCCGACCGGCGAGGCCGAACCGGCGTGGTTGATCAGCGCGCCGACCATGCGGGAGCCCGGCGAACGGCTGCCCGCCGACACCGTCCACCCCTACCTGGCCGCCCGCGCGGTGTTCCTGACGTGGCGCGACGGCCGGCTCGACCACGGCCCGGTGCGGGAGTCCGTCGACACGATCGCGATGCCCGGCCTGGGCACCGGCGTCGGCGGCGTCGACCCCGCGACGTGCGCCCGGCAGGTCGCGGCGGCGTGGGACGAAGTCTTCGGAAATCGTGACGCTCGGTGATCAACCCCTGTTAGGGGGTGGACTACGTCACAGCGCTTTCACCGGCCGTAAGCCCTACCGTTAATCACGCAGGTGAAACGTCCGCCAGTGCAGGCGACGGCCGGAGGAGTGTGCGATGACCCGGGTCCGCGAACTCAGCCCGTATGTCGAGCTGCACCGGGAACAATGGAAAGAACTGCGGAGTTCGACTCCGCTGCCGCTGACCGCGGCCGAGCTGCTGCGGCTGCGCGGCCTCGGCGAGCAGGTCGACCTGGCCGAGGTGGCCGACGTCTACCTGCCGCTGTCCCGCCTGATCAATCTGCAGGTCGCCGCGCGCCAGCGGCTTTACGAAGCGACGACGACGTTCCTCGGTGACGACTCCCGCGGCACGAAGGTCCCGTTCGTGATCGGCATCGCCGGGAGCGTGGCGGTCGGCAAGTCGACCACCGCGCGCATCCTCCGCACGCTGCTCGCCCGCTGGCCGGACCACCCCCGCGTCGACCTGGTCACCACCGACGGCTTCCTGTACCCGCGCGCCGAGCTGATGCGGCGCGGGATCATGCACCGCAAGGGCTTCCCGGAGAGCTACGACCGCCGCGCGCTGCTGCGGTTCGTCACCGAGGTCAAGTCGGGCGCCGAGCGCGTCGCCGCGCCGGTGTACTCGCACCTGGCCTACGACATCCTGCCCGGCCAGGAGCAGGTGGTGCAGCAGCCGGACATCCTGATCGTCGAAGGTCTGAACGTGCTGCAGCCGGGGCCGCGGCTGATGGTGTCCGACCTGTTCGACTTCTCCATCTACGTCGACGCGCACACCGACGACATCCAGCGCTGGTACATCGAGCGGTTCCTGGAGCTGCGGCACACGGCGTTCGCGGACCCGGCGTCGCACTTCCACCACTTCGCCGGCCTGCCCGACGACGAGGCCCGCGCCGAGGCACGGCACCTGTGGCACTCGATCAACGAGCCGAACCTGATGGAGAACATCAAGCCGACGCGGCCGCGGGCGACGCTGGTGCTGCGCAAGGACTGCGACCACGCCATCAACCGCGTCCGCCTGCGCAAGCTCTGACCCGCTCGTGAGTGGTAAGGCGAGTTCTAACGCGCCTTACCACTCACGAGCCGGTTACCCGCGCTGTCACCCACATGCCGCGCATTCGCACGCTGAGCGAGTGCGCGGCCACGATTCGTCGCGGATCCGCGACGCTCCGCGCCGGAATCCGGCCGATCGGCCGAGGCGGCACGTTCAGCCGTAACCGGTTGGCCGATACCGGCGCAACCGTGGGAAAGCGACCCTGAAGGAGTCAAGAAAACGGCTCTGAGCTGGGGAGGAGGCCCACGATGTTCGCGATGATCCTCACGTGGGTCGGTGCGGTGCTCGGTCTGGCCTTGCTGATCGCGATGGCCGCCGGCACCTTCGTCGTCGACTTCGACGACAAGCTGCAGGAGCGCCGCCGCAGAGCGAAGGCGGCCGAACCCGCAGGCCCCCTCCCCTAGCGATCAGAGTTCGGCCAGCGCTTCGGCGTAGGCGTCGGCGTCGTACTCGAGGTTTTCCGCGTCCAGCAGGCTGTTTTCCAGCGCGTCGATCAGCTGCTCGAAGATCTCGTCGCGGTCGAGTTCGCCCTCCTGCAGGCGCTCGACGGCCGGCCAGACCTCGGCGGGCTCGTTGTCCCACAGCTGGTCGACGATCGTGGCGCGCAGGATCAGCCGCTGCTCTTCCTCGTCCTCGTCGGCCTCGGCGATGACCAGCGCCCGGCGCTGCTCGGGGTCGTTCGGGTCGAGGTCGACCTCTTCCTCGTCGATTTCCGTGGTCAGCGACGGCACGGCGAACATCCGCCGCTCCAGCGCGTCGGCCAGTTCGGTCGGCGACAGGTCGCTGGTGTCGGCGAAGTAGCGCTCCAGCGGGGAGTCGTCCTCGTCGGCGTACTCGCTCAGGTAGTCCGTGACGGCCTCGTCGAGGGCAGCGATCGCGGTCTCGGTCAGGTGCGCCCGCTCGCCCGTCCACTGCACCCAGGCCAGCACGACCGGCTCGACGGCGTCCTCGTGGTCGGCGTCGAGCTCGTACTCCTCGCCCAGCAGGCCCTCGAGGAACCGCGCGATCTTCTCCGGCCCCACGCGCAGCGGGTTGCCCGGGTCGGTGCGCAGGCCGTGTTCGAGCAGCAGGGCGCCGATCGCACGGGCGGCGCCGGCGTCTTCTCCGCTCGCCGCGACGAACTGCTCGACGACGGCGGCGCGCTCGGCGTCGGACCACTCGGCCACCTCGGGCACGAGCGCGGGCTCCGGCAACGCGCGGCACCAGGTCAGCGCGACGGCGTGGAAGCGCGCGTAGTCCTCGCTGACGTCGGCCTCGTCGAGGTGGTCGGTGGCGGCGAGGCCGTCGGCGATCAGGCGGTGCGCCTCGGCGGGGTCGACGGCCTCGAAGACGACCAGCTCGGGATCGGCGTCGGACTGCTCCCGCATCTCGGCTATGACGTCGGCGGGCTGGTCGATCACGACGAGGTCCCGCACCCGGCCGCCCTCGGTGTAGTCGAGCAGCGCGAGCAGGCCGTACGCCTGGTCGCCGTGGGAGAAGACGCAGAGCAGGGACGACTCGTCGCCGAAGACGTCCCCGGTGCGCCAGCACTCGCCGGCGGTGACCTGGCCCAGCCCGGCGGCCCAGGCGGGCTGCGGGATGCCGCGGCCGAGGACCACCTGCAGCCCGGCGTCGGCGGCCTTGCGCTCGACGTCGGATTCGGCGACGACCCGCAGCGCGGCCAGCAGTGCGGCGGCGCCCGGCGTGATCTTCCGCTGCGCGAAGGCGATGAGTTCCAGGCCGAACGGCTCTTCGCCGTCCTCGACGGGCAGGTCGCGGAACTGGCCGAGCACCTCGGAGGCGAGCAGCTCGACGTCGACCGGCGCGGGGTCGGCGCCCAGCGCCGAGAAGTCGTTCAGGACGTCCTTGAACAAGCCGGTCACGCTGTGGGTGACGGGCTGCGGTGCCTTCTTGCGGGCGCGACTCACCGGGCTCATGAGGTCATGGTTTCACTTCGCCGCACGCGGGTCGCGGTGGCCCTGGCGCGGGTCCCGACGCCTGCTCGACGGGGAGGCGCCGAGCCGGGCGGCGGAACGGGCCACCGCGACGCCTTGGCGCGCTCACGGTGTCCCGGTGCACGTGTATCACCGGTTCGAGTGGGTCAACGAGGGGTGCGCGGGGAGGTTACGGGTCTTTCGGGGGTCCGGGTGGCGGAGCCCCCGGCCCGGGGCGAAGCCCCGGTTGTCACGGCCTTGGGCAACGCGATCCGGGCCGCCCGGATTTCCGTGATCAGCCGGGTTTTCCGCCGGTGGTTTTCCACCAGCACCCCCAGGTAGGCCGTGAATTCGTCGGTCGTCCCGGCCCGCTTGTGCAAGGTGCGCAACAGCTTCAGCCGCCGCGCGGCCTCCTGGTAGGCCTGCGGGTCCTTGCGCTCGATGAGCTCGTCGACGTGCTCGCGCAGGACCGGGATCGTCTCGGCCGGGTGCTCGGCCGCGCGCTGCTCGGCCAGCTCGAGCTTGAGCTCCGGCGACGCGCCGAACCGCACGCAGGCCCGCCAGGCTTCGTCGGGACGGCCGTCGTCGAGCAGGACGCGGACCAGCTCGTCGGCCTGCTCGATTCCCTCGGCGGCGCGTTGACGCAGGCACGCCAGCGCGTCCCGGCGCTGGACTGTCCACTTCCCGTCGGCCGTCGCGGCCTCGCGGAGGGCTGCGAACGTCTCCTGGCCCGGCTTGGCGTCGAATTCCTTGCGACGCCGGGAAGTCTCGTCTGCGGGCTCGGGCGGCGGGTTCTTGTCGTGCGTGAGCGCGCGGGCGGCGTGCGCGATGGCCTCGCTGTGCCGGCCCGCGGCCCGCAGCACCCGGACGATCTTGAGGCTGACGTCCACCCGCGGCGGCTTGGCCGACAGGATCGCCACCAGCTCGTCGACGTCGCCGAGCACCTCGGCCAGCTGCTCGCGCAGCCGTTCGGCCACGTCCCGGCGGTATCCCGGCCCGTTCGCCGCCAGCACGTCGTCCACAGTGGACTTGATCCGCCGGAGCCCCGGCTCGCCCAGCGCCGCCGCGAACTCGGCGAGGTCGATCACCGGGCGGCCGGGGCCGTCGAACTCGACCTCGAGGATCCAGTCGGCCAGCTTCTCCGGGTCCGGCGGCCGGGCGGTGCACGCGCGGGCGTACAGCTCCACGGCCCGGTCCAGCCGGTCGGCGAGGTCGCCGGTGTAGTCGCCGGTCTGCTCCAGCACCTGGCTGATGTCGTCGACCGTGCGCCGGGCCAGCGGCGCCAGGTCGGCGCGGCTGCCGGCGTCGAGCATCCGCTGGAGCGTGTCCAGGACCGCGCCGACTTTGGCGGTGTACTCGGCGTTCCCGTCGGTGACCGCGGTGTCCAGCAGCCGGTGCGCCTCGCTGACGTCACCGGATTGCGTGGCGGCACGCAGTTCCAGCGAGTGCCGCAGCTCGGGATCGCGCTCGGCCTGCGCGTGCAGCAGGTCCGCCAGCGTCTCCGCGTCCAAAGTGCGCAGGTAGGGGCGAAGATCCGGGTGGGGACTCACGCGCACCAGTGTGCCCGACGGCCGCGGCCACGCGTGTGGGCCAACCGCGTGCTCTTTTCGGAGTAATCCGTGACTCTTCGTGAGCGGCTCATTGGCGGCGCAAGTCGTCGAGCACGGCTTTCAGCGGCCACGGTTCCGGCAGGCCCGGCCGTCGTGACCGTGCGTGGCGAGGCCGGGGGATCGCCGCGCCGACGGTCGGCACCATGATCGGGACGACCGGCACCGGCACCCGCGCCACCAGCCGCCGCACGACCACCAGCAGGAGCCCGGCGAACAGCAGCAGCGCCGTCCCCGCCGCGAGCGCGCCGGCGAGGGTGCGGCGGCCGTCGTCCAGCGTCAGCTGCACCGCGTACTGGCTCTGTTGCGCGTACAGCATGCAGAGCTGCTCGGACACGGCGTAGGCGGCACTGCGCCAAGACGACTCCGGCACGGGTAGCGGCTCGGCGGCGGTGAAAGCGTTCTCGGCCGCGGCGAGCCTGCTCCAATCGGCGCTACGGGTGAGCGACTCGTACGCCATCCGGCCACTCTCGGTGAGCTGCGGGACGACGCGGGCCAGTTCGGACCGGTAGGCGGCGACGGCGGAGGTGAACGACCCCCGCGTCACGTTGTCCAGCCCGGCCAGAGCGAGGGAATCGGAGCGGTCCATGCCTTCGGCAACGGAAAGCAGCTCGACGGCGGTGGTCTGCTGGTAGGCGGACTCGGCGTCGGGGGCGTGGCGCGCGTACTCGCGCAGTCCCGCGATGGCGGACTCGATCCGCAACGTGAAACTCGTGTACGCATCGCTGCGCCGATCGGGCGCGGCCATCGCCGCGCTCCGCTGGCCCTGCAGGGCGACCACCGCCCGGGCCGTCCGGTCCGCGGCGGACGCCGTCTCCATCGCCAGGTCGCGGGTCCGAACCGCCTGGTGGACCAGGAAAACGGCGATCACGACGGCAACGAGGACGAGCGCGCCACCGGGGACGAAGGCGATGCCCAGCATGCGGCCGCGGACGGATCGCAGGTACTTCAAGACGGTCCTTTCTCGGCCTTGGGCCCCGCAAGCATCCCGACGAAGTTCAACCTATTGAGTGAGAGATTCACCGGTCAACGCCAGTCCGCCATACGGCCGTTAGCGCACCGTGACGGGCGTGCACAATCGCGCGGGTGACCTTCGACGACGTGACCCAGCGCCTGCGCGGCTTCGCGGCGGCCCGCGCCTGGGAGCCGTACCACACCCCGAAGAACCTCGTGATGGCGCTTTCCGGCGAGGTCGGCGAGCTGACCTCGCTGTTCCAGTGGCTCACCCCGGAGGAGTCCGACGCGTGGCGCGAAGACCCCTCACTGGAGGCGAAGGTGCTGGACGAGATCGCGGACGTGACGCTGTACCTGCTGCAGCTGGCGGACCGCTTGGGCGTCGACCTGAACGCCGCGGCGCACGCGAAGATCGACCGGAACGAAGTGCGCTTCCCGCCGCCGGCCTAGCCCCAGAAAACGCCGCCGGGGTTGCGGTCGATTTCGGCGAGCAGCGCGGGCGGCGTGCTGGCGACGGGCGCGTCCGGGTAGCTCAGCCACCGCCCGTTGCGGTCGGCCCACCACACCGACCAGATCCCGAACTCGTCGAGCCGCAGCTGCGCGATCTTCTGTTCGCTCCACTCGGGTCCGGCCTGGGGCGACCAGGGCGCCCGCCGTTCGACGATGGTCACCGCGCGGCCCCGGGTCCGGCACTCGACCCGGATCCGGTCCTGCAGGTGTTCGGGGACGCGCTGCGTGCACCAGCGTTCGATCTGCCGCAGCGCGAGCTCCGGAATAGCCATGCCGTCCAGTGAACCGGACCGCCTCAAGCGGCGCGCAGGTGGGCGAGCACGGCTTCGTAGGTGGCCTCGGGAGCACAGCCGTCGGTCCGCACGACAGCGCAGGCGGGCCGCTGCGGGAGGTAGGCGGCGAGCTGGTCGTGGATCCGCTCGACGACGGCCGTGCCGCCGCGTTCGTCGAGGACGTCGTCGATGCCCTTGGTCGCGGGATCGCCGTGCGCGGCCCGCTCGGCGAAGCGGTCGCAAGCGACCGGTTTGTCGGCGGTGAGCAGGATTTCCCGGTAGTCCGCGCCGGCTTCTCCGGCCACGGCCTCGAAGGGGGCGATGTCGGCGAGCCGGGTGGCGAGCTGCGGCATCACGACGTCGTGGCCGGTCCGCAGGTGCGTCCGAGCCATGGCCACGGCGAGCAGCTGCGCGGCCTTGAACGTCTCGAAGAACGTGTCCCGCCAGCCCCCGATCAGGCGGACCACCCGGTCGGTGTCGAGGTTCAGCACACCCGGGTGCCGCTCGGCGTAGGCCTGGGCGATCGTCGATTTCCCGATCCCGGACGGCCCGTTGAGGTGGATCAGTCTCGGCACCGCACCGACGTTAGCGCGGCGCGGGTTCGGCCAGCCACCACCCGCCGAGCAGCGCGCCGACACCGAGCGCGCCCAGGAAGATCCCGCCCGCCAGCGGCGTCCCCCCGAACATCCCCACCACCACGACGAACATCAGCAGCAGCCCGACGCCCATCAGGATCCGCCCGCCGAGCCGCTTCGGCGTCGCCGAAGACGCTGCCCGAGCCGCGGGCGGCGGCTCGAACCCGAGGGCCACCGGTGCCACGCGGACGTCGAGCACGGCGGCGCCCAGCTCGGTGGCCCGGGCCAGCCGGGGCTCGTTCGCGGGCACGGACGGGTCAGTCACCAGGTGGGTGACGCTGCCGGTCAGCTTCTTCGCCAGCTGGACGCCCTCGGCGAGGACGCGGGCCCGCAGCCGGTCCGCCTCGACGGTCGTCCCGAGCACCAGCACCCGGGTCGGTTTCCCGCCCGCGGCCGGCCGCAGGTCACCGGCGGCGCCGACGCCGAGCGCGGTCGCCACCTGCCGCAGCTCGCGCGCTTCCGCCGCGGTCACCACGCCGTCCCGTTCCGCGATCTCGCGCAGCGCGGTCACGAGCTGCTCGTGCGTCGACCGGACGTGCGCCTCGGGCAACCCCGCCTCGCTCGCCAACGCGGCCAGTGCCGCCACCTCCTCGTGCGTGAGGCGCTGATCGGCGAGGACGTCGGCGAGCAGGTCCAAGTAGGCGTCGTCAGCGGCGATCCGCTCGACGGCCTCGGCCATCCACCCCGGTTCGGCGGGCAGCGCCTCGGCCCGCGGCAGCAGCCGGCCGCCGTCGAACCGCGGCAGGGCGGGCAGCACCGGAGGTGCCGCGAACGTCAGGCCGTACCGGCCGAACAGGCCCGTCACCAGCTGGGCGACCGTCCGCGCGCCGGACAACGCCGACTGCCCGGGCCGGGTGGGCACCCCGAGCGCGTGCGCCACGGTGGCCAGCCGGTAGTTCGGCAGCCGCACCACGGACTGCGCGGCCGCCAGCGTCGAGACGCCCGGCAGCGCGGGCAGCCGGACGCCGAGGAGCCCGAGCTCGCGGTCGAGGAACGCGCCGGCGAACGCCGGGTCGTGCGCCACGACCACGCTGCCGGCGCACAGGTCGAGCAGCGGCCCCAGCACCTCGCCGAACGCCGGCGCGTCGTCGAGTTCGCCGCGCGTGATGCCGTGCACGAGCGCGGGGCCGGGCGGGACGCCGGGGCCGGGGTTCACCAGCGTCGCCAGCTCACCGGCGAACGACCCGTCGGCGTGCACCCGCACCGCGGCGAGCTCGACGACGCGCCCGGGGCGCAGGCCGGTGGTCCGGATGTCCACGGCGGTGAAGTCGAGGCCGGGCGCGGGGTGGCCGCCGGCGCCGAGCAGCGCGAGGGATTCGATCACGTCCGCAGGTCGTTCCGGACCCGGGAGTCGTGACAGCTTTTCGGTGCGGAACGGTGGTTCGTGACGTGATCGTGACGGCAACAATCCGCCGGATAACGACTGGTGGTCGATCACCGCCCGGCGCGTAACAAGGGCGGGAGATTTCCCGAGTACACCTTCGGCACGTCGCCGTTTCGAGGAACGAGGAAAAGCCCGCATGCAGCCGAAGAAGCGCTTTCCGAACTGGCTGAAGATCGTCCTGGCCGCCTTCACGGTCCTGTTCGTGCTCGGCGCGATCTTCGGCAAGGCACCCGAGCCGAAGCTCACCACCGCCGCCGCACCGGCGTCCTCGGCAGCCCCGTCGACCAGCACGACCACCTCCTCGACGCCGACGCCGGCCGCCGTCACCTACACCGTCGCGGGCGTGACCGACGGCGCGACCGTCGTGGTCAACGGGAGCGACGGCAGCAGCCGGACGGTGCACGTCCTCGGCGTCACCGCACCCGCCGCCGGCACCGGCTGTTACTCGGCGGAATCGCTCGGCTGGGCCACCACGACCCTTTCCGGCAAAGCCGTCAAGCTCGGTGCGGAAACGGCGCAGGGCATCGCCTTGACGCTCGCCGACGGTCAGGACTACGCGACGTTGGCGATTCAGCAGGGATATCTCAAGTACGCGACGAACGCCGCGTTGCCCGCGCTCGCGGTCACCGAAAGCGCGGCCAAGCAAGCCGTCAGCGGGCTGTGGGGACCGCCCTGCAACGGAACGATCGACGCCCCGGCGCCGCCCGCACCGCAGCCCACCCAGGCACCGGCTCCGGTTCAGGCTCCGGCGACGAAGGCGGCGCCCAAGCCGCCGCCCGTGGTGGTGACCACGGAAGAAGCGCCCGCCCCGGAACCGGACCACAGCGTCTACTACGCGAACTGCTCGGCCGCGAAGGCCGCCGGCGCCGCACCGCTGTACCGCGGCGAACCCGGCTACCGGCCCGCGCTCGACCGCGACGGCGACGGCGTCGCCTGCGAACGGTGATCTAACCTGGGCCGATGACCACCGCCGACGAACTGCTCGGCCGGCTTGCGGGTCTGGACGAGCACGCACTGGCGAAGATCCTGGCCCACCGGCCGGACGTGCTCGAAGACCCGTGGCCGCGGCGGCTCGACGTCGTCGCGGCGCGGCTCGCGTCCGCCGGTTCCCTCGATGCGGCGCTGCTCGCGTTGCCGACGCCGTTGCTGCAGGTCCTGCGCGCCGTCCAGCTGTGCCACGCGCTCGGGCGGCAGCCGGCCCCGCTCGGCGAAGTCGCCGGCCTGCTCGGCACCGGTTCGGTGGTGTCCCTTGTGGACGAACTGGCCGAACGCGCCCTGCTGTGGCGCGACGAAGACGGCGTCGTCCTGCCGGAACTGCTGCAGCGCACCAGCTTCGCCGCCGAGGGGCTCGGCCGGCCGGTCGCGGACCTGCTCGAAGAGCTCGGCGCGGCCCGGCTGGCGAAGCTGTCGCGAAACCTCGGGCTGCCCGACACCGAGCGGAAGGCGCAGCTCCTGGCCGGGCTCGTGCACTTCCTCCGCGACGGCGACCGCGTCCGGGAGCTCTTCGCCACCGCGCCCGCCGAAAGCCGCAAGCTGCTGCTGGACATGGCCGGCGGCGTTCCCGAGGTCCAGGGCCTGGCCACGACGGGCTGGGCGTTCGACCACGGTTTCCTGGTCAGCACGTACTACGGCACCATCGCCATGCCGATCGAGGTGTCGCTCGCGCTGCGCGGCCCCGGCCACCAGCTGCCGTTCACGCCCGCCGAACCCGAGTACGACGTCACCCACACCGGGGCCGACGCGGCGGAGTCCGCTTCTTCGACCGCCGCGCTGCGGCTGCTCGACCGCGTGTCGGCGATTCTCGACCTCGCCGCCGCGGAACCGTTGCCCCTGCTCAAGGACGGCACGATCGGGACCCGGCTGATCAAGAAGCTCGCCAAGGACACCGGGGCCACGCCGGCGGAGATCGCGCTGGCCATCGATCTCGCGGCGCAGGCCGGGCTGCTGCTGGCCGACGAGCCGCCGGCGCCGCGTCGCGGTCAGAAGGCGCCGCCACCCACGCTCGCGACGGACCCGGACCTCGCCCGGCCCGAACCCGCGTTGCTGTACCGGCTGCTGCTGGCGACCTGGTGGGAGCCGGCGCCGCCGGAGTTCGAAGTCGACGTCGAAGCGCTGGTGCGGCGCCTGCTCGTGCGGCTGCTGGCGCGGCTCGCGCCCGGCGACGCGATCACCGACCTCGGCGCGCTGACCGAGCTCGCGAGGTGGCACGCGCCGACGCTGCCGGCCGAAGACTTCGCCGACGACGTCCGGATCGCCCTGGAGCAGGGCGAACTGCTCGGTGTCTTCGCGCACGGCGCGGTGACCGCGGCCGGGCGTGCGCTGCTGGAGCCGGACAAGCTCGTCGAAGTCACCGGCGAACTCGTCTCCCGCGCCCGGACGACGGCGTTGTTCGGCACGGACCTGACCGCGATCGTGCCCGGCTCACCCGACGCCCGGCTCGCCGCGCTGCTGGACCGCGTCGCCGACCGGGAAGCGCAGGGCACCGCGACCAGCTGGCGGTTCTCCCCGGCGTCCGTGCGGCGAGCGTTCGACCAAGGCTCGGCGGCGGCCGAACTGCTCGAAGACCTGCGTTCGATCGCCGCGGGCGACCTGCCGCAGCCGCTGGTGTACCTGGTGAACGACGTCGCGCGGCGGCACGGCGAGGCGCAGGTGCTCGACGTCGCGAGCGTCGTCGTCGGCGAACCCGCCGTGCTGGCCGAGCTCGCCGCGCACCGCAAGCTCGCCAAACTCGGCCTGCGCGCGGTGGCCCCCACCGTGTTGACGTCCACTGTGGATGCTTTGGGCACGCTGGAGGCGTTGCGCGAAGCCGGTTACGCGCCGACGCGCCACACCGCGGACGGCAGCATCGTGCTCCCCGCCCGCGACCAGGCCGAGCCGACGGCGGCCGTCCGCGACCCCGGCCCCGGCGACCGGGTGTCCCCCGACCCGGCCGGCCACGCCGAGCGGCTGCTGGCCGCCCCCGCCACCGGGCCGGCCCTGCTGCGCGGCCAGCTCGCCCGCGCGATGAGCGACCGCTACGCGGGCCGGCTCACGCCGAAGCAGCAACAGCTCTGCTGGCAGCTCGAAGCCGGGCTGCCGGTGGACATCGCGTACGGCGGCGAGCACCTCGTCATCGCCTACCCCGAGCTCGACGGCGACGTCCTGGACGTCTGGTCGCTGGGCGAGCGCGCCTACCGCCGGCTCGAGCTGGCGCAGGTGGAGCTCGCTCAGGTTTCGACGGCGGTCAACCTGGCGTAGGCCACGACGTTGTCGAGGTAGTTGCCGCTCCCCCGGTCGAACGCGCCGCCGCAGGTGATGAGCCGCAGTTCGGCGTCCGGCGTGTCGCCGTAGACCCGGTCGGTCGGGAACGCGGCCTTGGGGTAGCGGTCGACGCGGTAGACGGTGAAGACCGCGATCCGGCCGTCCGCGCGGCCGACCTCGGCCAGCTCACCCGGGCGCAGGTCCTTGAGCCGCGAAAAGGCGCCCGGCACGTGCTTGTAGTCGACGTGCGCGGCGAGCACCGCCGGACCGGGCTCCCCGGGCGACGGCGCGCCGGTGAACCAGCCGACCGTCGTGGCGTCGCCCGGCACCTCCAGCGCGCCGTCCGGCGTCAGCCCGAGGTCCTTGATCCCGGCGACCCGCACACCGATCGCCGGGATGGTCAGGGACGCCGGTTTCGCCGCGGGGAGGCCGTCGGCGGCCGTTGCCGTGGTGTGCGCGATGCCGGCGGTGCCCGGCGGGTTCGCGGTGGGCGGGCTCGGCGGGGCGATCTCGTCCGGCGCCTTCGGGGCCAGGACGAGGACGAGGGCCACGGCCACGACCACGCCGAGTGCCGCGGCGACCGCCGCGACCGCGGGCCACAGGCGCGGGTGCCTCAACTCGGGCGCCGGCGCAGGTAGAGCACCATGCCGCCGGACACCGTCGCGGCGAGCAGCGTGCCGCCGAGCACCAGGACGCCCGGGACGTCGTCGGCCGGCTCACCGCCGCCGGTGGCGACGCCGCCGACCGGCTTGACCTTCACCTGGCCCGTGGTCTTTCCGGTCGCTTTCTTGGCGGTCGTCTTCGGCGCGGTCTGCGTGGCCTGTTCCCGCGTCGACGTGGCGGGGGCGCTCTCCTTCGGGCGGTGTGGCAGCGTTTCGCAGGCGATGCCGTTCTTGTCGCGGTCCAGGTGGTTGGGGTCGCCCGGGTTCGCGTCGAGAACGGCCTGGGCTTCTTCCTGGTACTGGAAGTTTTTGCAGTCCAGGTCGCCGGTGAGCGGCGCCGCGACCTGGGCGGACGCAAGGGAGACGGGACCGAGGAGAGCGAGTCCGGCGACGGCAGCGGCCGTCGTCAGGGCACGGCGAAACAGGGACAACGGAATTCCTTCCGGACGGAAACGGGGCGAATGTGTCGTTACTATCGCCGCCTCGGCGAGGCCGTTACGGACGTTTCCGAAATTCCGGAAATGCCAGCGATCCACCAGGATCGGCGCGTCCGGTGATTCTCCGACGTTTCCGCTTTGACCTGCGGATTCGCCGATCGGGAATACATACCGGCCGGAACGTTACGGGATTCGTGGTCACACCTTTGAGGCATTTCACGTGTGACGGCGCCGACCGGCCGCCACCACGGCGTCCGCACACCCCGTAACCTCGGGGTATGCCGATCCAGGTACTGCTCGTCGACGACCACGAACTGGTCCGCCGCGGACTCCGCGACCTCCTCGGCGACGAGCCCGACATCGAGGTCGTCGCCGAGGCGAGCACCGTCGAAGAAGCACTGGCGATGGCGATGCACGTCGAGCCGGAGGTGGCGGTGGTCGACGTCCGCCTCGGCGACGGCGACGGCATCACGCTCTGCCGCGAACTGCGGTCGAAGCCGAACCCGCCGGCCTGCCTGATGCTGACGGCGTTCGACGACGAGGAGGCCATGGTCGGCGCGATCATGGCCGGCGCGGCCGGCTACCTGCTGAAGCAGGTGCGGGGGCAGGACGTGGTGCACGCGGTCCGCGAGGTCGCGGCCGGCCGGTCGCTGCTGGACCCGGTGAGCACCGCGCGGGTGCTGGACAAGATGCGCCACCCGCCGACGGACGAGCTGGCGACGCTGACCGAACGCGAGCGCGACGTGCTCGAGCTGATCGGCCAGGGCCTGTCGAACCGCGAGATCGCCGAGCGGCTGTTCCTGGCGGAGAAGACGGTCAAGAACTACGTCACGTCGGTGCTGGCGAAGCTCGGCATGCAGCGCCGGACGCAGGCGGCCGCCTGGATCGCGCGCCGCGAGAAGTAACCGCCCGCGGCGGGGCGCGTCCGCAATCCGCCGTTCGCTGCGACCTTTCCCGGACTCGTCACGGTCCGCCATCTCGATCAGCGGTTTTTCGGGTCGAGATTCACTCGAACGTGAGTCGAATATATGTTCGAGAACTCGGTAAGATCATGACGAGGGCGTGGAAGGGAGGTTGGATGACCCGAGAAGGATGAGTCGCGCGCAGGGTTCAGTCGAGCGGAAGGTCGAACGCGACGAGTGTGCCGAGACTGGGTGAGGAGTTCAGGAAGAACTTCCCGCCCGCGGCGTCCGCGCGTTCGGCGAGATGACGCAGGCCACGGGTGGCGACGCCTTGGGGAACGCCGGAACCGTTGTCCCGGACGCGGAGTTTGACGCCGCCGGAGTCCCTGGTCAGCGTCACGCGGGTTTCGCTGGCACCGGAGTGCCTGACCACATTGGACAGTGCTTCGCGCAGAGCGGCCCGGATGTGGTCGGCGCGTTCCGCGGGGATGTCGGCGAATTCGCCGGACAGCTCCAGCGTCGGCGGGTAGCCGAGCAGCTCGCCGGCGATGCGGACCTCGCCGCGCGCCGACTCGGCGAGGTCGGTGGGCGTGCCGGTGTCGTGGCGAGGCTCCGGCGACCGCAACGCGCGCACGGTCCCGCGGATTTCCTCGATCGTCTGGTCGAGCTGGTCGATGGCATCGGAGAGCCGGGCCCCGTCAGCCTGGGCGAACCGCTTGCGCATGTTCCGCCGAACCCGGTCCAGCTGCATACCGGCACCGTAGAGCCGCTGGACGATGACGTCGTGGAGCTCACGGGCGATGCGCTCTCGCTCTTCGTAGAGAGCAACCCGGTGGCGAGCGTTGGCACCCTCGGCGAGTGCGAGGACAACCCCGGCTTGCGCGGCGAAGGCCACGAGCATCTCGACGGTCCCGGCGGAGAAGGGTTCCCGCCCCCGCTTCCGGTAGACGGTCAGCGACCCGAGAACCCGCCCCCCGGACCCGAAGGGCGCGGCAGCGAAGGGCCCATAGCCGTGAAGTTCGGCGGGCACGTAGGGCGCGGTCCGCGGATCGACGGTGAAGTCGGCACTGGCCACGGGTTCCCCACCGCGAGCAACGCGCCCGGCCGCGGAGTCGGCGGGGAGCACAAGCCCGCGAAGAGACTCACCAGCCGCGGTCACTTCGGCGCGGGAGGGTGGGGCTCCGGCAGGGTGGTCGGAGCTCGCGTCGTCCGCAGGCATGGCCGGGTCGCCGCCGAGCCCGGTCGACTTCCGGCCAGCTCCCGCTTCCGGCTCCGCGCCACTTGCGCCTGCCTCGCCCGCTGGCGCCATCCGGCCGGCGGCGGCAGCCGGGTGGGGCGTTGCGTAGTGGGCTGCCTCCACCACCACGCGGCCGTCCTCCGTGCTCACCATCGCCAGGCCCAGGTCGGCGTCCGCGAGCTCGGCCGCTCGGGCGACGACCGTGTCCAGCACCGCTCCCGGGTCGTCGCCGGACAGGGCGGTGCTCGTGATCTCGGTGGCGGCGGACAGTGCCCGCGCGGCAAGCGTCGGATCCATGAGTTCCGTCATTATCGCGCGGCGCGGTGGCGCCCCGGCAAGGACACCGCAGGATTCGATCACTTGACCGGCACCCGCGTGACGACCCGGCCGTCGCGGACTTCGAGGACCACGTCCGCTCCGTCCGCCTCCTCCGCCCGATGCGTCACGTGCACCACCGTCCGGCCCGCCAGCGCCTCCCGCAGGTGCTCCCGAAGAAACCGGGCCGTCGGCTCGTCGAGGTGCGCCGTGGGCTCGTCCAGCAGCACGAGACCCGCCGACGGCGCCGCGAGCAGCGCCCGGGCCAGCGCCACCCGCTGCGCCTGGCCGCCGGACAGTCCACTGCCACCACTGCCGAGCACCGTCTCCGGTGACACATCGGTCAACGCCGCGCCGCGCAACGCCGCGCGCAACTCCTCCTCGGTCGCCGTCGGGTCGGCCAGGCGCAGGTTTTCGGCGACCGTCGTCGCGGCGAGCATCGGCTCCTGCGGTGCCCACGCCACCCCCGCCGGCACCTCGACCACGCCGCGGCGAGGCGCGAGGAAGCCCAGCAGCGCCGCGACGAGCGTCGACTTGCCCGCTCCGCTCGGCCCCACCACCGCCGCGTACGTGCCCGGCGCCAACTCCACCTCGACGTCGCGCAAGATCACCGGCCCGCCCGGCCAGCCGAGGTCCGCTCCCCGCAGCTCGACACCCTCGCCGCGCCGGACGGCCACCGGCGGTTCCGGCACGTCGGCGAGACGGCGGCGAGCGCGCTGCAGCGTGTCCCAGTGCTGCGCCACCGGCGGCAGCAGCGCGAGAACCTCCGCCAACGCGAGGGGCACCAACGCCAGCAACGGCGCCAGGACCGGGTCGAGCCGTCCGCCCGCGACCGCCTGCGCCGCCAACGCCGTGCTGACCACCGTCGCCGCACCGCAGACCAGCGTCACCAGTGCTTCCGCTGCCCCCGAACCGAAAGCCTGCCGACGCGCTTGCGCGGACAGTCGCGTGTCGGCGTCCACGAGAGCGCGGCGGTGTTCGCCCGCCTTGCCGAACGCCAGCAGCTCGGCCGCCGCCTCGAACAGCACCAACACCCGCGTCGCCACGTCGCGACGGCCGGCCGCCAGGGCCGACGTCGCGCGGCGCTCCGCGCGCAACGCCACCCACGGCGCGCACAACCCGAGCGCTACCGCCGCAGCCAGTGTCAGCCCGGCCGCGGGCAGCACCGACGTCTGCACGGCGATCGCTCCCATCGCGACCAGTGCCACCACCAGTGGTGGCGACACGACCCGCGGCAGCAGGTCGCGCACGGTGTCGACGTCGGCGACCAGCCGCTGTTGCCCCTCGCCCGCGCGCAGGCTCCGCGCCGGCCCGAGCCGGACCAGCGAGTTCCACAGCCGCACCCGGACGCGGCCGGCGATGCGGAACGCGGCGTCGTGCGTGACCAGCCGTTCGACGTACCGCAGGCCCGCGCGGCCCAGGCCGAACGCCCGGACGCCGACGACCGCGACCGTCAGCGTCAGGATCGGCGGCTGCTGGGACGCCTTGGCGATGAGCCAGCCCGACGTCGCCGTCAGCGCCACCCCGGCCAGCAGCGCGAGCGCGCCCAGCGCGGCGCCGCCGAAGAACCGCCCGTCGAGGAGCGCGCGCCACCCCAGCGGCGCGCCCTCAGCGTCCACTGTGGACGGCTCGGAAGCGACCAAAGGTGCTGGCGACATGTCGACAGCGGCCGTGCGCTCGTGGGCCGCGATGATCGCCGCGGCACCGTTGTCGACCGCGCGCTGCACCGCGTCGAGCACCAGACGTGCGCTGGCCTCGTCGAGGTGCGCGGTCGGCTCGTCGAGCAGCAGCAACCAAGCCCCGCGCTGCACCCGGACCAGCGCCCGGGCGACAGCGACGCGTTGACGCTGGCCCAGCGACAGCTGGGAAACCGGGCGGTCGGCCAGTCCGGCCAGCCCGAGTTCGGCGAGCACCGCACCGGAGGAGCCGACCTCCTCGCGGACCGTCCCGCCGGTGAACACCGGCGACTGCGGCACCCACGCGACCTGTTCGCGCCAGCGCTCGAGGTCGGCGTCGGCGAGGTTCGCCGAGCCGACCGTGATGGCGCCGTCGTGCGCCGGGACGAAGCCGAGCAGCGCCGAGAGCGTCGTCGACTTGCCGCCGCCGCTCGGTGCGCGGAGCCAGACCGTCTCGCCGGGCCGGACCGCGAACGACTCGCCGTCGGGCGCGAACCCGCCGCGCCGCGCGACGCGCAGGTCCGAGACGCGCAGCTCGCCGCGCGACGGAACCGCGGTCCCCGCCGCAGGCACGGGCAGCGCCAGCAAATCGGCGACGCGCCGGACCGCTTCGACGCCGTCCTCGCTGGCGTGGAACGCGGCGCCGACCGCGCGCAGCGGCTGGTAGCA
Source organism: Amycolatopsis sp. NPDC051102 (assembly GCF_040682815.1). Lineage (NCBI taxonomy): Bacteria > Bacillati > Actinomycetota > Actinomycetes > Pseudonocardiales > Pseudonocardiaceae > Amycolatopsis > Amycolatopsis sp. NPDC051102. The sequence continues at coordinate 346,214 of NZ_JBFBBT010000007.1, read as the reverse complement.
CTCCGGCGCGAGGATGAGCACGCCGAGCCCGATGGCCAGCGGCAGGTGACCGCCCGCGAGCCGGACGCCGATCACCACCGCGACCAGCGCGACCGACAGCGTCGCGACCAGTTCGAGCACGAACGCCGAGGAAAACGCCACCTTCAGCGTCTTCAGTGTGGCGCGGCGGTGACGTTCGGACAGCCGCCGGACCGTCTCCGCCTGCGCGGTGGCCCGGCGGAACGCGGTCAGCACCGGCAGCACGCGCACGAGTTCCAGGAGCCGCTCGGACATCCGGTGCGTCGCGTCGGTCGCGCCGGCGACGCGGTCGGCGGTGAACTTGCCGACGAGGATGGCGAACATCGGCAGCAGCGGCACCGTCAGCGCGACGATCACGCCGGACGGCCAGTCGGCGAGCAGGATGGCCGCACCGGCGCCGAGGGGCACGACGGCCGCCGTCACCAGCGCCGGCAGGTACTCGCGGAAGTAGGCGTCCAGCGCGTCGAGCCCGCGGGTGGTGAGCGCGGTCAGCTCGCCGTGGCCGCGCCGGGCGATCCACTCCGGTCCCAGGCGCAGCGCGTGGTCGACGGCTTTCGCGCGCAGTTCGCGTTGGGCGGTCGACGCCGCGCGGGCGGAGACCGTGCGCACCGCCCAGCCGGTCAGCGCGCGCGTCGCGACGAGCGCGAGCAGCGCGGCCAGCTGGGCGGTGCGTCCCCCGGCACCTGCTCCGACGATCGCCGCGAGGACGTCGGCGAGCAGGAACGCCTGTGCCACCAGCGCGGCGGCGTTGAGGAAGGCGAGGAAGCCGACCAGGGCCAGCGCCCGGCGCACGGCCGGCACGAGGACCGGCAATGCGCCGAGCGGGCCCTTTCCCGGCCGCGCCGAGTCCACTGTGGACTCCGAGGCGGAAAGGGGAGCGCGTCCGGGAAGCTGTGACAACCGGGGCTCCGCCCCGAAAAAAGGCTCCGTCATGGTGCGTGGACCGCCGCAGGAATGTGCTGGGTGCCGATGCGCTTGCGGAACACCCAGTACGTCCAGCCCTGGTAGACCAGCACGGCGGGCGCGCCGAAGACGGCGACCCAGGTCATCACGGTCAGCGTGTACGGGCTCGACGCGGCGCCGGCGATGGTCAGGGTGTTGGCGGCGTCGAGCGTCGACGGCAGGACGTTCGGGAAGAGCGAGCCGAACATCGTGACGGCGGCCCCGGCGATGACGATGCCGAGCGCGGCGAACGCCTGCCCGTCGCGGTCGGCCCGCAGCCGCAGCCAGGCGACGGCCGCGGCGACGGCGCTGATCCCGAAGGCGAGCAGCGTCCACAGCGTGCCCGCGCGCCACTGCACGACCGAGAGGAACGCGACCATCGGCACCATGGCGGCCGGCAGCAGCTTCAGCGCCAGGCTGCGGGCGCGTTCCCGCAGGTCACCGCTCGTTTTGAGGGCGAGGAACGCGGCGCCGTGCGTGATCGAGAAAGCGGCGATGGCGACGGCGCCGAGCAGGGTGTCCCAGCGGACGGCGGCGAAGGCGGAGCCGACGCGGTTGCCGTCGGCGTCGAGCGGCAGGCCGAGGACGGTGGTGGCGAGGATGAGCCCGACGCCGAGCGGCGGGATCCACGAGCCGGCCATGATGACGCGGTCCCAGTTGCGCCGCCAGCGTTCGGAGTCGACCTTCCCGCGGTACTCGAAGGCGACGCCGCGGCCGATGAGGGCGAGCAGCACGAGCAGCAGCGGCAGGTAGGCGGCCGAGAACAGCCCGGCGTACCAGGCGGGGAAGGCGGCGAACATGGCCCCGCCGGCGACGATGAGCCAGACCTCGTTGCCGTCCCAGACGGGCCCGATGGTGTTGACCATGACGCGCCGCTCGGTGTTGTCCTTCGCGAGGACGGGCAGCAGCATGCCGACGCCGAAGTCGAAGCCCTCGAGGAACAGGTAGCCGAGCCAGAAGAAGGCGATGACGACGAACCAGGCGATTTCGAGGCTCATCGCGCACCTACCACAGCGACCCGACGATGGCCGCCGATCGCGCCCTGATCGCCGTGAGTTATCCACAGCAGGTCGAGTTGTCCACAGATTTGCTGTGGGTAACCCGCGAGAGTGATCAGGCCGATACACTGGGTTTGGGGACGCCCCCCGGGAAGGGCGGAGGCTGCCTGGGGTAAGACTGGGGCGGCCGCATAGCCGTTGAGCTGGGGTTTTGTCATTTCTCGGCCCTCAGTACGCGAAGGCGAGCGTGTCGTCGCCCGTCTTGTCGGGTTCCTGTTTCGGGGGCATCACCGCTTCGATGCCGCCGCGGATGTACTTGCGCATCAGGTACAGCTCCACCACGCCGAGGGCCGCGTAGACCGTGGTCAGCGCGATCAGTGAGGTCCACACCTCGCCGGTCGTCACCTTCGACACCGCCTGGGCCGTGAACATCCACACGCCGTCGACGCCGGTCGGGTTGGGGGCCACCACGAACGGCTGACGGCCCATCTCCGTGAAGATCCAGCCCGCGCTGTTGCCCAGGAACGGTGTCGCGATGCCGCCGAGGACCAGCCACGGGAACCAGCGGCTGCCCGGGATGCGGCCGCGGCGGGTCAGCCAGAGGGCCAGGACGCCGATGCCCGCCGAGACCGCGCCGAAGCCGATCATCATGCGGAAGCCCCAGTACGTCACCGGGAGGTTCGGGACGTAGTCGATCGGCTTGCCCGCCAGTGAGCCGAGCGCCGGGTCGTCCGGGTAGTTCGTGCCGTACTTGGCCTGGTACTCCGTCACCAGGTTCTCCACGCCCTTGACCTCGGTCTTGAAGTCGTTGTGCGCCAGGAACGACAGCAGCGCCGGCACGTTGAACGTCTTGACGTCTTCGCAGTTCGCGCCCGACACGTCGCCGATCGCGATGATCGAGAAGCTCGCCGGTTTCTCCGTGTGGCACAGCGCTTCCGCCGAGGCCATCTTCATCGGCTGCTGCTCGAACATCAGCTTGCCCTGCGTGTCGCCGGTGATCGCGAGGACCGCGAACGCTGCCACGCCGACCCAGCCGCCGAGGCGCAGCGACGACCGCCAGACGTCCTCGTGACCACGCCGGCGCCACAGGTGCCAGCCCGCGACGCCGACCAGGAACGCCGCCGCAACCGAGAACGCGCCGGCGAGGGTGTGCGGGATCGCGGCCAGCGCCGTGTTGTTCGTCAGCACCGCCCAGATCGAGTTCATGGTCGGCTTGCCGTTCTCGAACGTCACGCCCACCGGGTGTTGCATCCACGAGTTCGCGGCCAGGATGAAGTACGCCGAGGCCATCGTGGCCAGCGAAAACGCCCACGCGCAGGCCAGGTGGACCTTCTTCGGCAGCCGGTCCCAGCCGAAGATCCACAGGCCGAGGAACGTCGACTCGACGAAGAACGCGACGAGCCCCTCCATCGCGAGCGGCGCGCCGAAGACGTCGCCGACGAAGCGGGAGTACGCGCTCCAGTTCATCCCGAACTGGAACTCCTGCACGATCCCGGTCACCACGCCCATGGCGAAGTTGACCAGCAGCAGCTTGCCCCAGAACTTGGTCATCTTCAGGTGCCGCAGCTCGCCGGTGCGGACCCAGCGGGTCTGCATCGCCGCGACCAGGATCGACAGCCCGATGGTCAGCGGGACCATCAGGAAGTGGTAGACGGTGGTGATGCCGAACTGCCACCGCGCTAGCTCAAGGACCTCCACGTGGTCCAGCGTGCTCCGGGCCTGGTGACGCGGCCAGATCAACTGGTCCCGTTCGCGGCGGGACCAACGTCCTACAGCTGGTCGAGCGCCTTCCGCGCCTCGTCCGCCACGCCCCGCCGCGGGCCCTCGTCGCCTAGTTCGAGGACGTGCCGCAGGGCCAGCGCGTACGCCGTGTCGAACGCCTTGTCCGCGGCGACCGGGATGTTCGGCGGCACGCCGACGCCCTCCCAGTTCTCGCCCGTCTTCGGGTCGTACGAGCGGGCGATCGACACCGTCACGTCCAGGTGGGTGTCCACTTTGTACTGCTCACGCGGGTGGGCGCCGCCTCGCGTCGGCTCGCCGACGGTCTTCGCGCGCCCCTGCCGCTGCAGCGAGAACGCCAGGTCCTCGCCGCCGGAGAACGTCGCCGGGCCGGTGAGCACCCAGATCGGCTTGGAGCCGCCGAACTTCGGGCCCGGGACGTACGGCAGCGTCCACATCTGGGTGACGAGGTCGCCTTCGCGCTCGTAGATGTCCAGGTAGTGGGTCCGCTCGTCGACGAGGTAGCTCTGCAGGAATGCGCTCGTGTCCGGGGTGCCGCCGCGGTTGCGCCGCACGTCGAGCAGCAGCGCGTCGGCCGGCGCGACCAGCGTCATCGCCGCCGAGATCGCCGCCGCCGCGATGTCTAGCGGGTAGAGCAGGGTCGTGTCGAGATAGCCGACGTTGCCCGGCAGCCGCCGCACCGACGCGATGCCGAAGTTCTCCAGCTCGGCCGCGCGCCGGAAGTCCTCCGACGCGTGCTCGGCGTCGCCGTCCTCGGCCACGGGGTCGGCGTGGTGGCGCAGCCGCAGGTGCTTGTCGTCGTTCACCGACTGGAGATCGGCTGTGACGGCCGTCGCGAATTCCGCGTCGCCCAGGTCCGCATACGCGCCTTCGTCGAGACGCGCGCGAAGCACCTTCGCGAGCTTCGTGGCGACGTCCGGGAAGACGTAGTGAGCTTCCAGCCGGCGGATGACCTCTTCGACCTGCGCAGCACGCGCCTGTGACCCCATGCCGGTGAACCTACCGCAGGCCACAACCGAAAATTCGGCACGCCGAAGAAATTTCTGCGACGTCCCTGGATATCGAATTCATGACCGCCGATCCGGCAATTTCGCGTGCGCCATCAGCTTGCGGCTTTCCCGAGCTCCCCTTTATCGTTGCAGTGAAAGGGGCGAAAGAATACTCATGACTGCCGCTATGGTGGCGTTGATCAGCGCGTTCGGCCTGGTCCTCGCCGTGGAGCTGCCGGACAAGACGCTGGTCGCGACCCTGGTGCTGACCACCCGTTTCCGCGGCTGGCCGGTTTTCGCCGGTGTGTGCGCGGCGTTCGCCGTGCAATGCGTGATAGCGGTCGCGTTCGGCAGCGTGTTGACGCTGTTACCGGACGTCGTCCTTTCCCTCGTGGTCGCCGCGATGTTCGGCCTCGGTGCTTTCATGCTCCTTCGCGAGGGATTCAGCGAAGCCGACGAAGCAGGCGATGACGCTTCGCGCGTCGGCCCGGCTCCGCTGTCCTTCATGCGCTCCGCGATGACGTCCTTCGGCGTGCTCTTCGCCGCCGAGTGGGGCGACGCCTCCCAGCTCGCGACGGCGAGCCTCGCCGCCCGTATCGGCAACCCCGTCGCGGTCGGCGTCGGCGCCTTCGCCGCGCTCGTCGTCGTCGCCGGGCTCGCGGTGTTCATCGGCGGGAAGATCCGCAGCCGGATCAACCCGAAGCTGATCCAGCGCTGCGCCGGCTTCGCGTTCGCCGGATTCGCCGCGTTCGCCCTGGTCCAGCTGGCCTTCTGACCGCCGGCTCACAGGTTCACCGGTAACCTTTCGGAAACGAAAGGGAGAGCACCAGGTGAACAAGCCTTCGAGCGCGGTCTCGCCGCTGCACGGCCGGGTCGCGCTCGGCGGCATCGGTCTCGCCGTGGCCATCTCGATCGACCTGCACCTGCGGCTGTCCGGCCAGGTCAGCCCGATCTGGCAGACGCTGTCGGAGTACGTCTACGGCAAGCTCGGCACGTCGTCGGCCGCTCCCCTGTTCAGCATCATGTGCCTGGCCCTCTCGCTCGGCTCGGTCGCGCTGCTCGCCGGCATCGCCAAGGCCCACCGTCCGGGCACCACGGCCGTCTGCGTGCTGCTCGGCGTCTGGTCGGCCGGGCTGCTCGTGTGCGGCCTCGTGCCCGTCGACCCCGACGGGCAGGCGCGCTCGCTCGCCGGGCAGGTCCACAACATCGCCGCGTTGACGGCGTTCGTCGCGCTGCCCGCGGCCGCGTTCGTGCTCACCAGGAAGGGCCGCGAGCGCTGCCCGTGGGAGCCCCGCCGGACGACGATCCGGCGCCTGGCGACGGCGAGCTTCGCCAGCGTCGGCGTGGTGCTCGCCGGGTTCGTGCTCACGCTCGTTCTCGGCCCGGCCCAGCAGGACGTCACGCTGGGCCTGTTCGAGCGCCTACTGTTCAGCGTCGACGTCGCTCTGCTGCTGACGATGGTCCGCCCGCTGCTGGCGGTCTCGCGGCGCTAGGAGGCGTCCGTCTTCAGGATGCCGGCCAGCCGGGAAGCGGCCGCGACGACCTGGGGACCCACTTCGGCGGCCTTCAACGGCTCCATCGAGACGACGCCGACGCTCGCCCGCAGCCCGGGCACCCCGCGGACCGGCGCCGCGACGCCGGACGCACCCGCCTCGAGCTCCCCCGTCGACGTCACCCAGCCGTCGCCGCCGGGACGCAGGGTCATCGCCTTGCCGGCCGCGCCGGCGGTCAGCGAGTGCCGGCTGCCCACCCGGTAGGCGACGTGGAAGTTGGTCCAGGACGGCTCCACGACCGCCACCGCAAGCGCTTGCGTCCCCTGCGCGACCGACAGGTGCGCGGTCGCGCCGACCTTCTCGGCCAGCTCACGCAGCACCGGGCCGGCCGCGTCACGCAGCTGCGGCAGCACCTGCCCGGCCAGCCGGAGCAGGCCGACGCCGAGGCGGACCTTGGTGCCGTCCCGCCAGACCAGCCCACGCTCCGAAAGCGGCACGAGCAGCCGGTAGACGGCCGCGCGGCTGGCCCCGATGGCCACGGCCAGCTCGGAGATGGTCGCCGCGTCGCCGCCGGCGTCGGCCACTGCCTGCAGCAGCGCCAAGCCCCGGTCGAGCGTCAGCGACCCCTCCCGGCTGGTCACAGCAAGCCGAGTTCGCCCAGGTCGGCGACGGGCTCCTCGAACGACGCCGCCGCGTAGGACGCGAAGAGCGCCCGCACGGCCTTCGCGGCCGGCTCGGACAGCGCGCGGGCCTCGTCGGCCAGCGCCTGGGCATCGGTCGACTCCAGCGCCGCGCGGACGTCGCCGCCGGCGAGGCTGCGCGCGGACGCCACGAGCAGGTTCAGGAAGCCGTGGTGCACGAAGCCGGTGCCGGGGTCGGTGTGCCGGACCGCGCGGTGCAGGCTGTTCGTCGCCTTGAACGACGCCCCGCTGGACCCGCTGACGACGGCGAGGAAGTCCGCCACCTCGTCGACGCTCGGGAAGTTCTCGCCGGCCTGGCCGCCGCAGCGGATCTTCGGCCAGCTGCCGTGCTCGATCACCTTCCGCACGCCGTCGAGCCAGCCGACACCGCGTCGCGGCTCGACGACCCGGATGACGTCCTCGGGCACGAACTCGGAGACGCGCTCCAGCCACACCTCGTCGACGTCCGACGGCGCGGGCATCTCGACCATCCGCAGCGCGAGCAGCTCACTGCGCGACTCGACGATCGAGATGGCCTTCGGGACACCACCCAGGCCGGTGTCGATGATCAGCGAAAGCGGCAGCGGCTGCTTCGGTTTGATCTTGATCAGCTCGGTGATCAGTTCCGGCAGCCGGGAGGCCTGGCAGAGGAAAACCCCCAGTACACCGGCGTGTTCGGACTCCCGGCTCGCGAAGTGCGCGCGCAGCGCTTCGGGCATGGCCGCGTCCCCCGGCGGGAACAGCGCCGAGTCGTCGACGAGCCTCGCGAACAGGGGAGGAATTCCACGGGGGCCGGGGGGCGTGAGTTCCACAGCGCTTGACACGACTGACACGCTAGTAGCGTACGACATGAGGACAAAATCGTTCGCACAACGGACACCTCCAGGAGGGACGGCGATGCCTTACTACCGGCGAGTAGGTGAGATCCCGCACAAGCGGCACACCGCGTTCCGCAAGCCGGACGGCGGCCTCTACGCCGAGGAGCTCATGGGCGTCGAAGGCTTCTCCGCGGACTCCGCCCTGCTCTACCACCGCGGCCTGCCGACGGCGATCGTCGACGCCGTGGCCGTCGAAGAGGACCGCGGGTCGCTCACGCCGAACCACCCGCTCAAGCCGCGGGCGTTCAAGACGCAGGACCTCAAGTTCGGCGGTGAGGCCGACGCGGTCACCGACCGGCGCCGGCTGTTCGGCAACAACGACGTCACCATCGGGTTCGTCACGGCGACCGCCCCCAGCCCGCTGTACCGCAACGCGGCCGGCGACGAGCTGTTCTACGTCCACGGCGGCTCCGCGACCTTCGAGACGATCTACGGCCGCCTCGAGGTCGGCGACGGCGACTACGTCGTCATCCCGACGTCGTGCACCTACCGGGTCGTCCCCCACGGCGAGGTCAACCTCTTCACCCTGGAGGCGCGCGGCCACATCGGGCCGCCGAAGCGCTACCTGTCGGCGAAGGGGCAGTTCCTGGAGCACTCGCCGTACTGCGAGCGTGACATCCGCGGGCCTTCGGAGCCGCTACTGGAAGACGGCGAGGACGTCGAGGTGCTCGTGCGCCACCGCGCCGGGCTGACCCGCTACACGTACGCGACGCACCCCTTCGACGTCGTCGGCTGGGACGGCTGCCTCTACCCATGGGTGTTCAACATCGACGACTTCGAGCCGATCACCGGCCGCGTGCACCAGCCGCCGCCCGTGCACCAGACGTTCGAGGGCCCGAACTTCGTGGTCTGCTCCTTCTGCCCGCGGAAGGTCGACTACCACGAGGGCGCGATCCCGGTGCCGTACAACCACGCGAACGTCGACTCCGACGAGCTGATGTTCTACGTGCGCGGCAACTACGAGGCCCGGAAGGGCTCGGGGATCGGGATCGGCTCGCTGTCGCTGCACCCGTCCGGCTTCACGCACGGCCCGCAGCCGGGCGCGGCGGAGGCGTCGATCGGCGCGGAGTTCTTCGACGAGACGGCGGTCATGGTCGACACGTTCGCGCCGCTGGAGCTCGGCGAAGCCGCCGACGCGTCCGAGGACCCCGGCTACGCCTGGACGTGGTCGCGCCGCGGCCCTAAGTCCTAGTCAAGATTCGGAATTACCGTCCCCGCCCCGTTCCGGCGCCCGGATAATGAACTTCCGGGTGGCGGAACGGGGAGGATTCGATGATCAATTCCCAACCAGCGCGACGCAGGAGAAAAATTCTCCCGTTCCTGGCCGCGATCGTGGTCGCCATCGCCTTGATCATCGGGATCCGGTACTGGACCAGCGGTTCGGGCGACGACGCCGCCGAGCAGCCGAAGTGCTCCGGGGCGGACGCGGTCGCGCTCAACATCGCTTCTTCGCCGGAAAAGTTCGGCATCGTCCAAGAAGCGGCGAAGGCTTACTCCGGACGGACCGTCGCCGGCCATTGCGTCGACGTCGTCGTGCGGTCGAAATCGTCCGGCGTGGCGATGCAGGCGCTGGCGAGGGGCTGGAACGAAGCCACCGACGGGCCGCGCCCGGACGTCTGGACGCCGGCCGCGGGCGGTTGGGTCAACCTGCTGCGCGTCAACGCCAAGGGCGACACGGCGTCGATCGTGCCGGACGGCGACCCGCAGTCGGTCGCAAACTCGCCGCTGGTCGTCGCGATGCCGAAGCCGATGGCCGAGGCGCTCGGCTGGCCGGGCAAGCCGATCGGCTGGAAGGACCTCGCCGCGCTGGCCACCGACCCGGCGGGCTGGGCGAAGTACGGCCACCCGGAGTGGGGGAAGTTCCGGCTCGGCAAGACGAACCCGAACATCTCCACTGCGGGGCTGAACGCCACCATCGGCGCGTACTACGCGGCCACCGGCACGTCGTCCGACCTCACCGCGGCCGCCCTCGAGAAGCCGGACGCGAAGCAGTTCGTCTCCAACATCGAGCAGGCGATCGTGCACTACGGGGACAACACGCTGACGTTCCTGACGAACCTGCAGAAGGCCGACGACCGCGGCGCGGCGCTGTCCTACATCTCGGCGGTGACCGTCGAGGAGAGCTCGCTGATCGGCTACAACCAGGGCAACCCGACGAACGACCCGGCGAAGGTCGGTCAGCACGCGCCGCCGAAGGTGCCGCTCGTGGCGGTCTACCCGGCCGACGGGACGCTGAACTCCGACCACCCGTTCGTCACGCTGAACTGGGCCGACGCGACCCGCAAGCAGATCGCCGCCGACTTCCTTGGCTTCCTGCGAGGCCAGGAGACGCAGGCGAAGTTCGCCGCGCTCGGCTTCCGCTCGTTCGACGGCAAACCGGGCCCGCAGGTGACGACGGCCAACGGCGCCCAGCCGGACGCGAAGATCACCTTCCTGCGGCCGCCGTCGCCCACGGTGCTCTCGAAGCTGCTGGCGTCGTGGACCGACCTGCGCAAGAAGGCGAACGTGCTGCTCGTGGTGGACGTCTCGGGCTCGATGGGCGACGAGGTGAAGGGCACCGGCAAGAGCAAGATCGACCTGGCGAAGCAGGCCGCGATCGACTCGCTCGGCCAGTTCGTGCCCCGCGACCAGGTCGGGCTCTGGCAGTTCTCGACCCACCTCGACGGCGACAAGGACTACCAGGAACTGCTGCCGGTGCAGCCGCTCGGCAACAGCGGCAAGGAAACCCTCGCGATGCGGCTCAGCGGGCTGACGCCCCAGTCCGGCACGGGGCTGTACGACTCGTCGCTGGCCGCGTACCAGTACCTGAACGCCCACCTGGACCCGACGGCGATCAACGCGGTCGTGGTGCTCACCGACGGCCGCAACGAGGACTCCGGCGGCGTCGACGTCGAGCACCTGCTGCCGCAGCTGCGGCCGGAGGGCAACGCGGAGTCGGTCCGGCTGTTCACCATCGCCTACGGCTCGGACGCCGACCAGGACGTGCTGAAGCAGATCGCGGAGGCGACGGCGGGATCGGAGTACGACTCGTCCAAACCGGACTCGATCAACCAGGTCTTCACGTCCGTGATCTCGAATTTCTGAGATCCTGGCGGCCATGAAGTTCGCCCGTGAGCTCGCCGAACCGTGGGGGCTGCTGCTCGCCGCCACCTCGGCGGGGGTGGCGTGGGCCGTGCAGCTGCCGGTCGTCGCGTCGGCCGGAGTCGGCGTCGCCGTCCTCGCGGTGTGGGCGGGTGTGGCGGCCGCGACGCGCGAGAAGGAGCCGGCACCGCGCGAGGCGCGGGTGCTGGACGTCGTCCCGGGATCGGCCGAGGACGGCTGGCTGCGCCGGGCTTCGGCCGCGGCGGAGGGGTTCGCCTCCCTCAGCGGCTCCCTGGCTTCCGGCCCGCTGGCCGACCGCGTCGCGGACATGGAGCCCGTCGTCCAGGAGACGCTGTCGACGCTGCGACGGCTGGCCGGCCGCGCGTCGGCGACCGGGCAGGCGCTTTCCCGCGTCGACCTCGACGCCGTCGCGCACGAACGACGCCGGCTGCAGCGTGAACTGCGCACGGCCAACCCGGAGGTGCGCGGCGACCTGGAGCAAGCCCTGACGGCGGTCCAGGCGCAGGCGGACGTGCACGCGCGGCTGTCGGGCGCGCGGGACAAGCTGCTGGCCCAGCTGCAGTCCGGCGCGCTGGGCCTGGACAGCCTGGTGGCGCGCGTGGCGGAGCTGACGGCCGCGACGACGGACGTCGCCGTCGACACCGGCGCGGTGCGCGAGCTGAGCGACCAGCTGGAGGGCATCCGCCAGGGCGTCCTGGAGACCGAACAGGCGACGCGGAAGTCGCTGGGTTAGGCGGGCCGGCTCCTCGAGGACGACCGGTTGCGCCGCGGCATGTCGGTTGCCCCGGGTGGCCGTTCCCCGCTTTGATCGCCGACGTGATGCGCGGGCGGTCGCTGGGACCGCGGTTCAGGTGGCTCTGGTCGGCTTACGCCGTGAGCGCGTTCGGGACGTGGCTCGGTTTCGGGGCCTTTCCCCTGCTCGCGATCCTGGTGCTGCACGCCGGGCCGGCGGCCGTCTCCGCGCTGGCCGCGGTCGGGCCGGCCGTCGGTGCGCTGGTGGCCGTGCCGCTGGGGCCGTGGGTCGATCGCCACCGGAAGCAGCCGGTGCTGATCGCCATGGACCTGGTCCGGTTCGGCGCCCTGATCAGCGTGCCCGCCGGCTATGCCTTCGGGGTGCTGAGCTTCGCCCAGCTGCTGGCCGTCTCGGTGGTCGTCGCGGCGGCGGACATCACCTTCACCTCCGCGAGCGGCGCCTTCCTCAAGGGGCTCGTCCCGCCCGAAGACCTGCTGCTCGCGAACGGCCGGTTCGAGGCCACGAACTGGACCGCCACCGCGCTCGGGCCACCGCTGGGCGGAGCGGCGTTCGCGCTGTTCGGGCCGGTGACGTCGGTGGTCGCGAACGCCGTCAGCTTCCTGCTTTCCGCGCTGGGGATCCGCGCGATCGGCGGAGCCGAGCCGCGGCCGCGCAACGCCACCCGGCTGCGCCCGCGCGAGCTCGCCGACGGGTGGCGGTTCCTGCTGGCGCACCCGGGACTGCGGCCGCTGCTGTTCAACGCCATGGTGTTCAACGGCCTGGTCATGGGCACCGAGCCGCTGCTCGCCGTGCTGATGCTGAACCAGCTGGGGTTCACGCCGTGGCAGTACGGGCTCGCGTTCGCCGTCCCGTGCCTCGGCGGGCTCGCCGGGTCGCGGCTGACCCCGCGGCTCGTCCGGAAGTTCGGCCGCCATCCCGTCCTGGTGGCGAGCGGCGCAGTCAGGGCGTGCTGGCTGCTCGCGCTGGCCTTCATCCCGGCCGGCCCGGGCGGCCTGGTGTACGTCATGGTCGTCGAACTCGGCCTGATCGTCAGCTGCAGCGTCTTCAACCCGGTCCTCGTGACCTACCGGCTCGAGCAGCTCCCGGGGGACCGCATCGCGCGGACGCTGTCGGCGTGGTCGGTCAGCACCAAGGCGGCGATCGCCACGCTGACCGCGGTCTGGGGCGCGCTGGCCGGTTTCACGGGCCCGCGCGTGGCGATCGGCATCGCCGGGGCGTTCGTGCTGGTGACGCCGCTGCTGCTGCCCCGCCGCGACCGGACGCCCGCTCAGCCGAGCCAGACCGTGCCCAGCACCGGGTAGCCCGGCACGCCCGCTGTCGCGCCGCCGGGCCGCGGGACGCCGGCGATCCACAGGCGTCCGGTGGCCGCGACGTTCGCCGCCATCGACGGGTCTGCCGCGGGCATGCGGAAGGCGATCACCGTTCCGTCGGCCAGCATCGTCAGGCCGCTCAGGCGGGCGCCGCGGGAGCCTATGCGGACCGGGCCGTCCAGCACCGCACGCAGCTCCGTCCAGTGGTCCGCCGCGAGGGAGCGGCTGTAGGCCACCGATCGGGCCGCCGCCACGAGCGCGGTGAGCAGGGCGCCGCCCGCGAACGTCCACGCGATCCAGCCCGTCGCCGGGAAGTCGAGCCGGACCCAGCCGGCGAATCCGGCCAGGAGCAGCAGGAACGCGGCCAGCGCGCGGTGGTCGCGGGCGATGCGGCGCCGGTGCGCGGTCAGCACCGGGTCGAGCCGCGGCGAGTACGCCCCCGGGACTGGTGGCACGGCGGCCGCGTCCGCCGGTGGCGCGTCGAAGATCCGGGCGCGGCGGACGCGCATCACGCCGGGGAAGCCGACGAACACCTTCTGCCCCCGGCCGAGCAGCCACACCCGCCGGTGCGCGGCCAGCAGCAGCCGGTAGGGCTCGTCGAGGCGGACGCGCAGCCACCGGCCGTCGGGCAGCCGCACCCCGACCGACCGACCCGCGGCGACCAAGCCGTCGGCGGCGATGTCCACCTGCCGGAAGGCCTCGCGCTTCAGCCGCGTCTCCGGCACGCGCACGTACGCGCGGTAGAGCCACCACGCCTCGACCGAACCCACCAGCGCGAGGATGCCGACCGGCAGCACCACCCCGGCGCCGGTGAAGAACTGGGCGACCCCGAACGCCAGGAAGAACCAGGACAGCAGCCGCTGGTTCGCGGCGTTGCGGCCGAGTCGGTCGAGGTACTCGCCGAAGATCGGCAGGGCCCCGGACGGCATGGCGGGGTCCAGCTCGAACGCGGGGACGCGCTCGGGGACCGGGACGATCGGCACGCGGAACCCCCACGGGGTCGGGTTGTTACCCACTCTTCGACAAACTGGGCATCGGCGTTACCGGATGCGCCGTTCAGCGGAAAGCACGTGATCGCTTTGACTATCCAGACCGTCGGATTCAGGTTAGGCTCACCTAAGTAGGAGGTGAGCCGTGACCGAGGCACCCACAAGCGTCCGCCGCCCGCCGGCACCGAACCCCGCCGAGCGCGCCAAGACGATCGCGACGCGCAACGGCCCCGCGTCGTTGCTGCCGACCTGCGAACGCGCGGATCTGGACGGCGAGCGCGTCGTGCCGCTCCTGCACCACGTGCACCACAGCGGCAGCGTCAGCGTGCTGCTGCCGGACGACCACCAGCTGGTCCACGCGGCGAAGCAGACCCAGCGCGGGGAGCTGGCCGTGATGGTCGAGCTCGCCGACCAGGCCCCGGTCGCGCTGCGTGAACCCATCCGCGGGCTGCTGTGGATCACCGGCTGGCTGCGGCCGCTGTCCCCGGTCTCGGCCCGCGCCCGGGCGGTGGCGATCGCCGAAACACGCCCGGACGAGCGCCTCCTCGACGTCGGCCACGGCGTGACGCTGCTGCGGCTCACCCCGGCGTCGCTCGTGCTCGCCGACGCCGAAGGCACCCACTCGCTGCGCCCGCACACGTTCAGCGCGGCGCCGCCGGACCCGTTCCACGACTACGAGGCCAAATGGCTGCGGCACCTGGAAGCCGACCACGCCGACGTCGTCGGCCAGCTGGCCAAGCACCTGCCCGCGGAACTGCGCGGCGGCCGGATCCGGCCGCTCGGGCTCGACCGGTTCGGGCTGCGGCTGCGCGTCGAAGCCGACACCGGCGACCACGACGTCCGGCTGGCGTTCTCGAGGTCGGTCGACAGCCCTTCGCAGCTCGCGTCGGAGCTGCGAAGGCTGGTCGGCTGCCCGTTCCTGCGCGGGCGGTCAGGCTAGTTCGGCGGGGAAGCCGCCCTTCGCGATCGGCCCCCAGCTTTCGATCGTGACGCGGATGATGCTCTTGCCCTGCTTGACCATGGCTTCGCGGTATTCGGCCCAGTCCGGGTGTTCGCCGGAAATGGCGCGGAAGTACTCGACGAGCGGCTCGACCGAGTCCGGGATGTCGAGCACCTCGGCGGTGCCGTTGAGCTGCACCCACTGGTCGTTCCACTCGTCGGACAGGATGCAGGCCGAGACGTTCGGGTTGCGCTTGACGTTCACGACCTTCGCGCGCTTCGGGTAGGTCGAGATGACCAGCCGGCCCTCGGCGTCGACGCCGCAGGTGACCGGCGAGAGCTGCGGGCCGCCGTCGGCCTTCGTGGTCAGCAGGATCGCGCGGTGGCGGGTGGACAGGAACTCGACCAGCGCGGCGCGGTCGACGGTTTCGTTGGTGGCGATGCTCCTGGGCATACCCCGACGGTAGCGTGCGGACATGACGTTCACCGCGCGATCGTGGCTGGCCCCGGCCCGCCCCGAGTTCCCCGGGACGATCGAGGACCCGGCCGAGCGCCGCGCGGTCAAGCTCGAGCTGCTGCTCGTCTTCGGGATCACGCTGGGCATGTCCGGCGTGCGCAGCCTGCTGTCCCTTGTGGACTCGCTGCTGCAGCCGGTGCCGCTGGCGCAGCAGCAGACCCAGCTGAACGTGCCGCAGGCCGCGGCGAGCCTGATCGACCTGCTCAAGCAGCTGCTGTCGGCGGCGCAGCTGGTCGGCTGGGGCGCGCTCGGGCTGTACCTGCTGTGGCGCGCGGGGATCAAGGTCGCGCAGCTGGGGCTGGACCGCCGGTCGCCGGGCCGTGACGCGCTGCTGACCGTCGCGCTCGCCGCGCTGATCGGCGTCCCCGGCCTGGCGCTCTACTTCATTTCGTACCACCTGGGGTTCAGCCTGGCGGTGCAACCGTCCACTTTGGGCGACACGTGGTGGCGGCCGATCTCGCTGACGTTCTCGGCGTTCGGCAACGCCTTCGCCGAGGAAGTCCTGGTCATCGGCTACCTGCTGACCCGGCTGCGCCAGCTCGGCGTCCGCGAGAACAACGCCGTGTTCGGCGCCGCGGTGCTGCGCGGGTCGTACCACCTCTACCAGGGGTTCGGCGGGTTCGTCGGCAACTTCATCATGGGGCTGGTCTTCGGGCGGCTGTGGCAGAAGACGAACCGGCTGTGGCCGCTGGTCGCCGCGCACACGCTGTTCGACTTCGTGTCGTTCGTCGGATATGCCCTGCTGAAGGGGCACGTTTCGTGGTTGCCTTGACTAGGATCGGGGGGTGATCGACGAAACGGCACCTCCCCGGGTGGACAGCGAAGTCGGACCCCTGCGCGCGGTGCTGCTGCACCGGCCCGGCAACGAGCTCAAAAGGCTGACGCCCCGCAACAACGACCAGCTCCTGTTCGACTCGATCCCGTGGGTCGACCGGGCCCAGGCCGAGCACGACGCGTTCGCCGAGGTGCTGCGCAACCGCGGCGTCGACGTCCTCCTGCTGGCCGACGCGCTCCGCACGGCCCTGGAGGACGACCGGGCCCACGCGGCCGGCGTGCACGCGGCGGTCGACGACCGGCGGCTCGGTGGCGACCTGGCCGACTCGCTGCGGTCGCACCTGTCCGGCGTTTCCTCGGCCGGGCTGGCCGAGGTGCTGATGGCCGGGATGACGTTCGAGGAGCTGCCGTCGGCGGAGGGCGCGTCGCTGGTGCGGATGATGAACCACCCGCACGACTTCGCCGTCGATCCGCTGCCGAACCTGCTGTTCACCCGCGATTCCTCGGCGTGGATCGCCGACCGGGTCGCGATTTCGTCGCTGACCATGCCGGCGCGCCGCCGCGAAACCGCGGTGCTGGACCTCATCTACGCCTACCACCCGTACTTCCGGCACGCGGCCCGCGCGTACGGCGCCCATTCCGCGCCGATCGAAGGCGGCGACGTGATGCTGCTGGCGCCGGGCGTGCTCGCCATCGGCGTCGGCGAGCGGACGACGGCGGCCGGCGCCGAGTCGCTGGCGCGGTCGGTGTTCGCCGACGGCATCGCGCACACCGTGCTGGCGGTGCCGATCGAGCAGTCCCGCGCGACCATGCACCTGGACACGGTGTGCACGATGGTCGACGCCGACGCGGTGGTGATGTACCCGCTGGCGCGCGACTCGCTGACGGCGTTCACGCTGCGCCCGACCGGCGACGGCGGGGTCAAGGTCGCCGGCCCGGCGCCGTTCCTGGTGGCCGCGGCCGAGGCGATGGAGATCGACCGGCTGCGCGTCATCGACACCGGCCTCGACCCGGTGACGGCCGAACGCGAGCAGTGGGACGACGGCAACAACACGCTCGCCCTGGCGCCCGGCGTGGTCGTCGGCTACGAGCGGAACGTCGAGACGAACGAGCGCCTGGAGGCGGCCGGCATCGAGGTGCTGCCGATCGCGGGCTCGGAGCTGGGTTCCGGCCGCGGCGGGCCGCGGTGCATGTCGTGCCCCATCCGCCGCGAACCGTTGAAGTAAACGAAGTAAGCCTTCCCTAAAATGTCGCACGCATTTAGGGAAGGCTTACTTAAATAATGTGAGTCTTCTTTAGGAATGGTAACCCTAATAGGGTCCGGATCACCAGCCCCGAGTGGCATTTGCGCCAATCTTGATCTATTCTGGTCTGCATGGCCCTCACCAAGAAGAAAGAACCGCGCTCGAAGTTCTACGAACTGCTGCAGGCGCAGATCCACAACGAGTTCAACGCGTCCCAGCAGTACATCGCGCTTGCGGTGTGGTTCGACGCCGAGGACCTGCCGCAGCTGGCGAAGCACTTCTACAAGCAGTCGGTCGAAGAGCGCAACCACGCGATGGCGCTCGTGCAGTACATGCTCGACCGCGACCACCACGTCGAAATCCCCGGCACCGGGGAGGTGCGCAACGACTTCTCCGGCGTCACCGAGCTCATCGAGCTCGCGCTCGAGCAGGAGAAGGAGGTCGCCGCCGACATCTCCGCGCTGGCCAAGGCCGCGCGCGCCGAAGAGGACTACATCGGCGAGCAGTTCACGCAGTGGTTCCTCAAGGAGCAGGTCGAAGAGATCTCGCAGATGAGCACGCTGCTGAACGTCGTCAAGCGCGCGAACGGCAACCTGTTCGAGGTCGAGAACCACTTGTACCGCGAGTCCGTCGGCGACGCCGGCACCGACTCGCAGATGCCGCCGGTGGCCGGCGGCAAGCTCTGAGATTTTCGTCAGCCGAATAAGGAAAACCCGGGCTCTCCCCCTGTGGACAGCCCGGGTTTTCGCATGCGCGGGCGCTCAGCCGGCGCAGTCCTGGGTGACGCTCATCAGGCTCGTCTGCACGACCCCGGTGTCGCCGAGCCGGAAGTGGTAGTCGGCGGTGGCACTGGCGGGGGCGGCAACGCCGCCGGGCTCCGCCTTGGCGGCGGGGTAGACGGCGAAGATCTGGCTCTGGGTGGACCCGGCGCCGACGCCTTCGGCGGTGTGCGCCGCCGCGTCCGGCGTCACGACGACGAGCCCGGCCGCCTTCGAAATGACGACGCTCGCGGCCGCGGGTATCCCGCTGCCCTGTGCTTTGTAGACGGTGCAGCTCGCGCCGGTCTGCGCGTCGCTGAGCGTCACGGTCTGCGCGATCACGTCGGCCTCGGACATGCCGAGCTTGAGCCGGCCGAAACCGTCGGCCGCGAGGAGCGGCCCGCTCGTCACGGCGGCGAGGGCGGACGGCGACGAAGAGGTCGACGGCTGCGGCAGGGGCGACGTCGAGGCGCCCGGCGGCACGGAGACCTGGATGCTCTGGGTGCTGGTCGTCCCCGGCGTAGACGGCTCGGGCGACCGGCCCTGCGTGAGGTTTTCAGGCGGCTTAACGGTGCTTTGAGTCCCGTCGGCGGTCATCACCGCGGTGCCGTCCTCGGCGTGGAGCCGGACCATGGTCAGCCCACCCGAGACGGCGACCACGGCCGCCGCGACACCGACCACCGCCTGCACGGTGTGGCGACGGCGGCGACGCCGTCGCGCACCGGCGACGATGACCGTGCCGGCGTCCGGCGGCGGCGGCAGGTCCAGCCGCTCGTCGGCGAACAGCGCGCGCAGGCGCTGCTCCAGTTCGTCCTCGGAGATGTTCAACCCGCACCACTCCCTTCGCCTTCGCCGTCGGCCGCCCTCAGCTTCATCCGCAGCGACGCGATCGCCTTGCTGGCCTGGCTCTTCACGGTGCCCTGGGTGACGCCGAGAGCACCGGCGATCTCCGCTTCCGAGAGACCTTCGTAGTAACGCAGCACCATTACGGCACGTTGTCGCGGCGGCAGCGTTCGTAACGCACGCCACAGCGGCTCGTGTTCGAACGGGTCGTCCGGCACGTGCGGACTGGTGTCCGGCAGGTCCGCGACGAGGTTCTCGCGACGCGTCCGCCGCCAGCGGCTCACGTGCGCGTTCGCCATCGACCGGCGGACGTAGGCCAGCGGGTCGCCGGTCTTCTCGTGGACGTAAGCCCAGCGCGAGCCGATCTTTTCCAGCACGGTCTGCACCAGGTCGGCCGCGTCGTGCGGGTTGCCGGTGAGCGCGTGCCCGTACCGAAGCAGTCCGGGCAGGGTGGCCTGCACGAAGTCGCCGAAGTCGGTGAGCTCGCCCGGCAACGTCGCGGCCCTCCCTCGGCCTGCGCTGGTCACCCAGGTATCTCCCCCGGTGAAGACGGGTGCCGCAGCGGTCACCGTATCGCCTCCCATCGGGGTCGGGTAGCCGGCGGCCGAACCGCCTTCCTCCCCAACACGCATCACAGCCCCCTCAGGTTGCCCGCGTTCCCGGCCGGATCCTGATTCGTTCGGCCGGGTGATGAAATGCCCACGTCAGCGCTGGACGAGCGAGCTGGGCAGGCGAAAACCGCCGCCTTCGGATTCGCGGAATTCGTGCACGCCGACGACCGCCGCGTGCGGGATCGGTCCGTAGACGTGCGGGAACCAGATCCCTTCCGGGTGCGGCGGCACGCCGTCTTCCCAGCGCACCGGGGACCCGACCTTGGCCGGGTCGATTTCCAGCAGAACCAGGTCGGTGCGACCCCGGTAGCGAATGTTGGCCGGCAAGGTCGCCGTGCCGAAGTCGGAACAGTGGATGAACCCGACTTCCCCCAGGGACGGCGGCCGGTAGTCGCCGTCCTCCCCCACTTCGGCCCAGTCGGCCGCCCCGCAGATGTGAAGTATCACGCCGAGAATGGTCCCACCGGCGCGATCCGGCGGCGGTGTCTCGTGCGCCACATAATGCCTGGTTGAACGCTCATCGAGCGAGTGGAGGACCACCGGTTCGTACCGGTGGTCCGGCGCTCGTCAACGTCGCTCAGCGCAGGGTCAGCTGACGGCCGATGAGGCCGTCCCGAGCCCGCCGCTCGGCCGCGTTCAGCGGCTCGTCGTCGAGCGACTTCAGGGCCGTCTCGAGGCGGGCGCCGAGGGCGTCCTTCGCCTCCGCCCACTCGCGGGCGTGAGCTTCGGGGTCGAGGTCCCAGACCGGGACGAGCAGGCCGTGCGCCCGGAACGAACCCGCGTAGCGCGTGCCCTCGCCAAGGCCGAGTTCGCCGGCCGCGGACAGCCGGGCCAGGGCCTGGAGCAGCAGGTTCTCCGGTTCCGGACGGACCCAGCGCAGGTGCGCCTTCTCGCCGGCGAGGACCCAGTAGGCGCCCGAGCCGAGCCGTTCGGTGGGCATGATCGCGGCGTTCGCGCGCTCGAGGGAGACCGCGACGTCACCGGTGGCGTCCGCGTCCTCGGGCAGCCACCAGGCGAAGTCCTGGTGCAGCGTGACGTCGAGTTCGGCGCCCGGGGTCAGCAGATCCTGCAGCCGCGCGTGCTCGTCGGCGGACGGCGGCGTGGTCGTGTCCGGCACGCCGAGGACGTCGCCCTCCTTGGCGTCCAGCAGCCACTTCAGCGACCGGCCGAGGTCACGGCTGATGTCGGAGGAGCGCGTCTGCACCTGCAGGCCGAGGTAGCGCCGCCCGTCCGAGCGGACGAACGCGGCCGCCGCCATCGGCAGCACGGTCCCGAGGGTGACCTCGCCGCCGTCGGCGAGGGTGAGCTCGGCCGTCGCGGACGGCACGAACTCGCGCAGCGCGATGAGCTCGGGCTCCGCCGCCAGCCCTTCGAACGGCTGGCCGACGAAGACGTCGCGCACCTTCGGCTTGCGGTCCGACGCCTGCTTGGGACCCTTCTTGCGCGCGCCCTTGCCCACTGCTGCCTCCTCTGGCTCGGCTTGTGACGCTATCGAAGGGCTACTCTCGCGACGTGTTCGACCCCCGCGATCCCGCGTTCCTGGAAGACCCGTACCCGGCGTTCGCCGCCCTCCGCGAGCAGGGCGACGTCCATTTCCACGACGGGCTCGGCTTGGCCGTGGCGGTGTCGCACGCCGCGTCGTCGGCGGTGCTGCGTCACCGCGGCCTGGGCCGGATCTGGCAGGACGCCCAGCCGCTCGATCGGTTCGCCGCGTTCAACCTGCTGCACCGCAACTCGCTCCTGGAGAACGAACCACCGGCCCACACGCGCCTCCGGCGCCTGATCGCGGGCGCGTTCGGCCGCGGCCACGTCCAGCGGCTGCGCCCGATGGTCGCGACGCTCGCCACCCGGATGGTCGACGACCTGGCGGCCGCGATCGCCGCCGACGGCAGCGCCGACCTCCTCGAGCACCTCGCCCAGCCGCTGCCGGTCGCGGTGATCGCGGAGTTGCTGGGCGTCCCGGGCACCGATGGTCCGCGCATGGTCGAGCTGTCCAACGCCATCGTGAAGATGTACGAGTACGGCCTCCCCGAGGACGGACGCGACGCCGCCGAGCGCGCGGCCGCCGAGTTCGTCGAGTACGTCCGCTCGGTGGCTTCGGCCCGCGCCGACGCCCCGGGCGACGACATCATCAGCGACCTGCTGCGCAGCGAGCTGACCCCGGACGAGCTGGTGGCCACCGCGGTGCTGCTGCTGATGGCCGGCCACGAGGCAACGGTCAACGTGCTCGGCAACGGCATCACGGCCCTGCTCACGCATCGGGACCAGTGGGAGCGCCTGCTGGCCTCACCTGCCCTTCTGGATTCGTGTGTGGAGGAGCTGATCCGGTACGACGCGCCGCTGCAGCTGTTCGAGCGGACGGCGACCGAGGACGTGTCGATAGGCGGATATGTCGTCTCGCGCGGCCAGAAGATCGGCGCACTGCTGGGTGCCGCGGCCCGCGACCCGAAGGTGTTCGACGAGCCGGACCGCCTGGACATCGGCCGGACGCCCAACGCCCACCTGGGCTTCGGCCTCGGGATCCACTACTGCGTGGGTGCTCCTCTCGCTCGGGTGGAGATCGCCGCCGCGCTGAGTGCGTTGGCGGAGAAGCTGCCGGGACTGCGGTTGGCGGAGACCCCGCGGCGACGGCCGGAGTTCGTGATCCGCGGGCTGCGGGAGCTGCGGGTCACCGCCTGAGGGTCACCGGCCGGCGGGGTCCGGACCCGGATCTCACGTGATTAGGGCCGGATCTTGCGTGAGCCGGGGCGGATCTCGCGTGACTGGAAGGGCATCTCGCGTGACTGGAAGGGCATCTCGCGTGATTGGGGAGGCATCTCGCGTGATTGGAAGGTCATCTCGCGTGATTGGGGAGCCATCACGCGTGATTGGCGGGGCATCTCGGGTCATGGGGTTACTCCGGTGAAGAGGTCGTCTTCGAGGTTGGGGCCGGGGGTGGGGTGGGCCAGGTGGTAGTCCTCGTAGGGCCAGACCTGGCGCTCGATTTCGCGTGAGTGGGCGAAAAACGGGTGGGACGGGTCGACCTGGGTCGCGTGGGCCAGGAGGGCGCGGTCGCGGGTGGTGAAGAACGCTTCGCAGCGGATTCTGGTGGTGACCGGAAGCTTGTCGGGTGGGAGTTCGTTCAGGACCTCGGCCATGGCCGACTCCAGGCCGGCGGCGAGGGTGGCTTCGTGCAGGGCCTCGAACCAGGCACGGCTCAAGACCGCCTGGTAGTACAGCTTCTGTGGCTGCCACGGCTCGCCCGTGCCGGGGTAGCGGGCCGGGTCGGCGGCCGCGGAGAAGGCTTCGACCGTCACCTCGTGGGTGCGGATGTGGTCCGGGTGGGGGTAGCCGCCCGTTTCGTCGTACGTGATCACCACGTGCGGGCGGAACCCGCGGATCAACGCCACCAGCGGGGCCGACGCCTCCGCCAGCGGGAGGGCCGCGAAGCTGCCATCGGGCACCGGCTCGCCCTCGGCGGGCAGGCCGGAGTCGACCAGGCCGAGGAAACACTGCCGGACGCCCAGGATCGCGGCGGCCTCGGCCATCTCGCGACGGCGGATCGCCGGCAGGTCCGCCCACGTCTCGGCCGTGTCGAGGGCCGGGTTCAGGACGTCACCGCGTTCGCCGCCGGTGCAGGTGGCGACCAGGACATCGACACCTTCGGCGGCGTAGCGCGCCAAGGTGGCCGCGCCCTTGCTGGACTCGTCGTCCGGGTGGGCGTGGACGCTCAGGAGGCGGAGGGTCATCGGGTGCCTTTCGCAGGGAAGAAGAGAGCGGGAACCAACGTCAGCGCCGACAGGGCCAGCGCCCACGTGAACGCGGCACCGAACGCCGCGGGCGGGGACGCGGCCGTGAGCCGGTCGTGGAGGATCGCGGCCAACAAGGCGGTGCCCAGCGAGCCGCCGATGCGGTTGACGACGTTGTACGCGCTCGCCGCCCGGGGAATGCGGGACCGCTCCAGCGAGCCGTACAGCGTTGTCATGCCGGGAGCCGTCGCCGCGCCCAGGCCCGCGCCGCGGATCAGGAGGGACAGGGTCAGCAGGACCCCGCTGGGCGCCGAACCGAGCTGGGTGAAGGCGATCGTGCCCAGCAGGGACAGCCCGATCCCGGCCAGCATCGTCCGGCGCGGGCCGAACCGGGCCAGCAGCGGGCCGCTCGCCAACAGGACCGCCGCCGAGCCCAGCGCCTGGGGCGCCAGCAGCAGCCCGGCCCGCAACGCGCTCGCGTGCTCGACCTGCTGGTAGTACAGCGGAAGCAGCAGCATCGAGCTGTACAGCGACGCTCCGAGCAGGAACGTGCTCACGCTCGCGACCGCGAATCCCTTGTGCCGGAACAGCTGGAGGTCCAGCACCGGCGACGCGGTCCGGGAAGCGTGGACGCCGTACGCCAGCAGCAGCGCAGCTCCGGCGATCCAGGCGACCGCCACGCCCTCGGCCAGGCCGTAGACGAACGCGCCCAGCCCCGGCGAAAGCAACGCGATACCCCGGACGTCCAAAGCGGCGCGCACCCCGGCCGGTTCCGGCGCCGGGAGTAGCCGGCGCGCTAACAGGTACGTCGCCACGCCCAGCGGGACGATCCCGAAAAACATCCAGCGCCACCCGAGGTCCGCGACCAGCGCGCCGCCGAGCATCGGGCCCAGCACCGGCGCCACCGTCGCCGGCAGGGTGATCACCCCGATCATCCGGCCCAGTGCCGGCCCCGCCGCCTGGGCGAACACCGCCTGCCCGACCGGCTGCATCAGCCCGCCGCCCAGCCCGTGCAGCACCCGGAAAGCGATCAACGCCGACGCCGACCACGCGAAGCCGCACAGCAGCGTGCCCGCGGTGAAGATCGCCACCGCCGTCAGCCACACCGCGCGGCCGCCGAACCGGTCGGTCAGCCAGCCCGACAGCGGAATGGCCGCCGAAGCCGCGAGCAGGTACGCGCTCGCCACCCACTGCACCGTGGTCAGCGGGCTGTCCAGGTCACGGGCGATCGAGTCGATCCCGACGGTCACGATCGTCGCGTCGAGGATCGACAGCACCGCCCCCATGATCAAGACACCGCCGAGCCGCCACAGCGCCGCATCCGGCCGGACTGCCGTCGTCATGCCCACCCCCAGTTGATTAGGTCGAACCTCAGATTAGGTCTGACCCAGTGACTGGGTCAAGCACAATCTTGGGTTCGACCCAGTAGAGTGACGCCATGAGCGAGGGCCTCCGCGACCGGAAGAAGCACGAGACCAGGAAGACCATCTCGGACGTGGCCACCCGGCTGTTCATCCGGAACGGCTTCGAGGACGTGACGATCGCGGACATCGCCGCCGAGGCGCGGGTCGCCAAGATGACGGTCACGAACCACTTCCCCCGCAAGGAGGACCTGGTCTTCGACATCCGCGCCGACTTCGCGGCCTGGCCCGCCGCCCTGATCCGCGACAGCGTCTTCCACGACACGCGCGAGCTCTACTTCGAAGCGCTGGGCGCCGAACACGCGCTGGTCGGCTTCTCCGGCCCCGGCTTCGTGCGGATGATCAAGGAAAGCCCGGTCCTGACGAACGCGCTGCACGAAATGCACCGCGAGCGCGAGGCGTCGTTGACTGACCTGCTGGTCCGCCGCCACCCTCAGGAGGACGTCGCGCCGGTGCTCGCCGCCGCCCACATCGCCACGGTCCTGCGGGTGCTGTTCGAGGAGGTCTTCGACCGGACGCTGGAGACCGAGAAGGGCGTGGTCGACCAGCTCTGGCCGATCGCGGAACGGGCCTTCGACCAGCTGGAACCGGCCTTCGGCGGCTACTAGCGCGCGGCGCCGGCGGGCCGCGAAGTCCGCAGCTCCGGTTCGGGCGCGCCCTGGACCTTCAGCACGCGCATCTCGCGCACGTCCCGGGCGTCCGAAGGCGCCAGCAGCGCCGTGAACCGCCGGACCACCAGGGCCGTCAGCACCGCGAGCGCGGCGGCGGAAAGGTCGGTCAGCGCGACCAGGATGACGCTGTCGGCCATCGACTGCACGTCGTCGCGGAAGCGCCAGACGATCGACGCGCCGAGCAGGAACCAATTCAGCAGCCAGGCGCCCCACCACCAGAGCACCTGGCGCGACGGCTTCGGCCGGGCGTCACGCGGGCGGCCCAGCACCGCGTGCTCGAGCTCGGCGACGATCGAAAGCGCCATCGGCAGGTTCGCCACCGGCACCAGGACGCCGACCAGCACCTGCCACACCGGGCGCGGCGGGTCGTCGCCCGACACGTCCGCCGCCGCCTGGCGGGCGACCAGCAGCCACCAGATGGAAAGCCCGGCGGGCAGCAGCGCGAGGATCGAGGCCAGCAGCCCCGCGGTGAGCACGAACCCGTCGGAGAAGGCCACCACCGAACGGGACAGCGCGGTGTCGCGGCCCTCGGCGAGCAGCACGTACCGCCAGACCTCCGCGCCGGCCGCGACCGCGGCGAGCACGGCGAAGGCGAACAGGACGACGACCAGGCTGCGGCTGAGCGCCGGTACGCGGTCGATCGGGCGGATCTCGTCGGACGCCGTGCCGGGCACCGAGGTCGGGCGCCGCCAGACCAGGTTCGGGAACCCCCAGCGCGGCGGGACCGGGTACGACGGCGGGCCGAGGTACGGCTCGGGCGGCACGACGCGGCGCCGCGGCCACGCACCGGGCGGCGGGGTCGCCACCCAGCGCAGCTTCGGCCGGTGCACCGGACGGCGGTGGTAGGGGTACGGCTCCGGCTGGGCGGCCAGCGTCCGGCCCTGCAGCTGCTGGGCGGACGGCGGCGGCACCTGGCGCGGCCAGTACCCGGGCGGGTACGGCCGGCCCTGCGGAGGCTGCCCCGGGTGCAACGCTAGATCACTTCGGGTTCGATGCCGGGGTGTTCGCCGACCATCGGCCGGCCTTCGCGCTGCCACGCGCCCATCCCGCCGGCGACGTTCACCGCGTCCCAGCCGCTCTGGTTGAGCCACGCAGCCGCCCGGGCGGACCGGCCGCCGCTGCGGCAGATCACGTGGATCGGCTGGTCCTCGGGCAGATCGCCCAGTTCGCCGACGCGCGCGGGCAGCTCGCCCATCGGGATGTGCACGGCGCCGGGCGCGTGCCCGGCCGCCCACTCGTCGTCTTCGCGGACGTCGAGCAGCACGAGGCCGTCCTTGGGCAGGTCGCGGACCTCGGCGGTCGGCAGTTCAGCAGGGCTCACCACGATCTCCATGCTGCCATGCGGACGCGTTGCCCGCGCGTGAGGTCGGCGCACTTACTTCCGGTGCCGGCCCCGCCCGGGCAGCCGGGTTTTCTCTTCGGCCTGGCCGAAGCGCGCGACGGCCCTGTCCCGCATGAAGCCGAGCGGATCGGGTGCGTGCAGCCGCAGCATGATGTCGTGGACGTGCTCCGGGCGGCCGTAGCCGGTCACGCGGCTGACCAGGTACGTCGTGATGAAGGCCGCCGGGACGGTGATCAGCGCGGGCTGGTTGACGAACCAGGGCGCCCAGCCGCCGGTGTAGCCGCTCACGACGTTGACCACCAGCGCGCCCAGCACCAGGCCGCCGCCGACGAACATCCCGGCCAGCGCGCCCGGCCAGGACAGCTTGCGCCACCAGATGCCCAGCAGCAGCAGGGGGCTGAACGTCGACGCGGCGAGCGCGAACGTCAGCCCGATCGAGAGCGAGATGTCGTCCGGCCGCAGCGCCACCGCCAGCGCGATCGGCAGCAGGGCGACCAGCGCGGTCGCCACCCGGAAGTCGCGCACCCGGCCGGGCAGCAGGTCGGTCGAGACCACCCCGGCCACGCTCACCAGCAGCCCGGACGTGCTGGATAGGAACGCGGCGAACGCGCCGGCGGCCGTGACCGCGCCGAGGAGCTGGCCGCCGACGCCCGGCAGCATCGCCGAGGGCAGTTGCAGGATCGCCGCGTCGGTCTTGCCGGTGACCAGCAGCTCCGGGACGTACATCCGGGACAGCGCACCCAGCAGCGTCGGGAACAGGTAGAACAGGCCCAGCAGCAGCAGGACGTGCACGGTCGTGCGGCGCGCGGCCTTGCCGTCGGGGTTGGTGTAGAAGCGGACCAGCACGTGCGGCAGGCCCATCGTGCCGAGGAACGTCGCGAACATCAGCGAGTACGTCTGGAGCAGGTCGGTGAGGCTGCCCGAGCCCGGGTGCAGCCAGCTCGAGTTGTCCGCGACCGAGTCGCTGACCACCGGGACCGGCGTGCCGGCCAGGAACTTCAGCTTGGTGCCTTCGGACACCGTGTGCGGGGCGAGCGGCGTCCAGTGCGTCGGGCCGGCGGCCGGGCCGTTGTCGGTGCGGCCGTAGGCGTAGAGGAACGTGTCGGTGGTGACGTGCAGGGTGACGTCGGTCTGCACGTCGACCGTGGTGTCGCTGGTGAACACCGGTGGTGCGGCGGCCCCGAGCGGGCGGAAGCCGTCCGGGCCGCCGCCGGCGAAGAAGACCATGCACAGCACGAACGCGGGCACCGAGATCGCGAACAGCTTGACCCAGTACTGGAACGCCTGGATGACGGTGATCGCGCGCATCCCGCCGGAGATCACGTTGAACGCGACCACGATCATCACCGCGATCGCGCCCGCCCAGGCCGGCACGGGCAGGACCGTCGCCAGGGTCAGCCCGGCGCCCTGCAGCTGCGGGGCCATGTACAGGATCCCGATGAACACGACGAACGCCGTGGAGAACCGGCGCAGGCCCTTCGAGCCCAGCCGCATCTCGACGAAGTCGGGCAGCGTGTACGCGCCGGACCGGCGCAGCGGCGCCGCCACGAACAGCATCAGGGCCAGGTAGCCCGCGGTGAAGCCGATCGGGAACCACAACGCGTCGGCGCCGTTCTTGAGCACGATGCCGGCGATGCCGAGGAACGATGCCGCGGACAGGTACTCACCGGAAATCGCGGCGGCGTTGCGGCGCGACCGCACGGTGCGCCGCGCGACGAGGAAGTCGTGCGTGCTCGTGGCCGACCGCGAGGAGCGGTGACCGAGGTAGGGCGTCACCACGGCCACCAGCACGATGCCGGTCAAGGCCCACGGGTTCAGCTGCACGGAGGAATCCTCGCACGGGTCAGTGCGAAACTAGTTCTCGATCATGTCCACGAACGCGCGTTCGTTGCGTTCGGCCAGCCGGTTGTACCAGATCCCGATGCCGAACAGGAACGGGAACGGCAGCACGCCCAGGATCAGCCAGGCCACCGGGATGCCCAGCAGGCTCGCGCGCGAGAACCCGGGCACCGCGTAGAACAACACCGGCAGCGACCCGAACACGACGACGACGAGCAGCGCGAGCAGCAGCGCCGTCCGCAGCTGCACCTTCACCAGGTGGTCGCGGACGAGCAGCTTCCCCCAGCTGGTCTGTTCCTCCAGCTCGACGCGGGCGCGCAGGGTGCCGGCGCCGCGTCGCGGGTCGGCGAGGATCACCCGTTCCCGCTTGGGTTTCGCGTGGTGCTCCGGCTTCGGCGGCGGCTCGTTCTCCGGCGCCGGCGGCAGTGACTCCACGACGGCGCGGTCGGTCGGCTGCGGCAGCGGCCGCTGCCGGGCGCGCCTGCCGAGCGTCGGGTCCGGTTCGCGGACGCCGTTCGCGCGGCGCTCGTAGAAGTCTTCGCTCATGGCCGCGCCCGGCTCAGCCGTTCCGGCCCGAACCGACCAGCCGGTCCTTCAGCGCCCGGGTGTGCCGCCGGCTCACCGGCAGCACCTTCTCCTCGTTGCCGATCACGACCTGGTAGCCGCCCTGGCCCATCCGCAGCTCGGTGATCAGCGGCAACGCGACCAGGAACGACCGGTGGATCCGGACGAACCCGGCCTTCTCCCAGCGTTCCTCGAGCTGGGCCAGCGGGATCCGGACCAGGTGGCTGCCTTCGGTGGTGAACAGCCGCGCGTAGTCGCCCTGCGCCTCGACCCAGCGGACCGAGGAGCGCGGGATGAGCTTGGTGGTGCCGGCCAGCTCGACGGGGATGACCTCGTCGTCGTTCTTCACGCCCGGCTCGCCGCCCATGGCGCCCGGCGGGGGCGCGGCCGCCGCGGCCAGCTTGTCGATCACGCGCGAGATCGCGCGGTCGAGCCGGTCCTGCTGGTACGGCTTGAGGACGTAGTCGAGCGCGCCGAGGTCGAAGGCGTTGACCGCCTCTTCGGCGTGGCCGGTGACGAACACCAGCGCGGGCGAGGGCCGCAGCGCGGCGAAGACCCGGGACATCTCCATCCCGGACAGGCCCGGCATGTCGATGTCGGCGAAGACGGCGTCGACGATCGGCAGGCCGCGGTCCTTGCGCTCGCGCAGCCGCGGGTCGTCGGTGGACAGCAACCGCAGCGCCTCGGAGGCGTCGATCGCCGGGAACACCTTCGCCACGTGCGGGCTGTTGCGCAGGCAGTGGACGAGTTCGTCAAGACCGTTCGGCTCGTCGTCCACGGCCAGGACCACGAGCTTCCGGGTGTCATCGTGAGCACTCACAGTGAAACGCATCCTGCCCATTGCCGAGTGCAATGTCCAGCCCCCGTCCGCCTTAAGTGCGGAGACCCCGCGGACGGCCGCCGTCCGCGGGCCCCCCCGCAATCAGTGCACGAACGTGAACCAGTTGAGGTTCACGAAGTCGGCGGGCTGGCCGCTGGTGAACGTCAGGTAGACGTTGTGCACGCCGGTCACCGCGCCGATGTTCGCCGGGACGGTCCGCCAACTCTGCCAGCCACCGGTGTTGCCGACGGCGAAGCTGCCGATGGGCGCGTTGGACCGGCTGTCGAGCCGCACCTCGACGAGCCCGCTGACGCCGGCCGCCGCCCCGGACGCGACGCGGGCCTGGAAGTTCGTGGCCGCGGAGCTGCCGAAGTCGACGTTCGGGTAGAGCGCCCAGTCGCCGTTGGCCACCGCGCCGATGTCCTGCCCGCCGCCGGTGTCCGTGGTGGCCTCGGTGATCACGCCGGACTGCTGGCCGAACGACTCGGCCTGGATGGTGCTGTAGGCGCTGCCGCCACCGGACGGCGGCGTGGTCGTGGTCGGCGGGGTCGTCGTGCCGCCACCACCGCCGCGGGTGGACACCGTGACGTAGTCGACGACCATCGGGTGGCCGGGGACGATTCCCGGGCCCGGCGTGGTGGTGCCGGAGTTGTTGTTGGGGAACGCGCCGCCGATGGCGACGTTCAGCAGCACGAAGTAGCCCTGGTGAGTGGTCATGTTGGCCCAGGTCGTCGCGTCGACCTGGTTCTGGCTCACCGAGTGGAACTGCTGGCCGTCGACGAACCAGCGGAAGACCTGCGGGCTGGTGCTCGTGTCCCATTCGAAGCGGTAGGTGTGGAAGGCCGACTGGCAGCTGCTGCCGGGGCACGCGCGGTTGTTCGGCAGCCCGGTGGTCTCGTTGCACGGGCCGCCCGGGTTGACGCCGCAGTGCAGGACGCCCCAGACCGAGTTGATCCCGTTGACGTTCTCCATGATGTCGAACTCGCCGATGGCGGGCCAGTTCCAGAAGTTGCCGCGGTACGGGCCGCCGAGCGCCCAGAACGCGGGCCAGTAGCCGAGCGCGGCGGCGCCGGTGACGTCCGGCATCTGGATCCGGCTTTCGATCCGCATGACCCCGCCCGCCGGCGGCTTGAAGTCGGCGCGCTGGGTTTCGATCCGCGCCGACGTCCAGTTGCCGGCACTGTCCCGCAACGGCGTGATGCGGAGGTTGCCGCTGCCGTCCTGCGAAAGGTTGCCGGTGCTCGCCGTGTAGTTCTGGATCTCGCCGGTCCCCCAGTTGGCCGGGCCGCCGGGGTAGCTGTGGCCGGTGTCGACGATCCAGTTCGCGCTCGAGGGGAGCGAACCGGAGCCGCCGGTGAAGTCGTCGGCGAACACGGTGGTCCACCCCGACTCGGGCGGCGGGATGGACGCCGCGGCGGGCATGGTCAGGGGGACGGCGATGAGCGCGGCGCCGAGCACGGCACCGAGGGCGAGTCTGCGGGAGTGGGGCATCGGGGACGACCTCCTTGTCGACCGGATTTGTTGCCGTTCACAACAAAGCCCGTCGACAAGGAGACCTGACGTCACAGCGCGATTCCAGAGGCGTTACACGAGAAGAGTGATCCCGGTCACAAAATCTGCCTGGAAGTACTCTAATCGGACATCGGCTACTCGGTACCCTTCGGATGTCCCGTGCCTGCCAAGACCACCCAAACGACTCGCCTGGCCGGATCCGGGCAGTACCAGACCCGACCGCCCGCAGTGACCTCGTACTGCCACTGCTCCAGCACCCGGCCGCCGATTTCGCGTGCCGCAAAGGCGCCCTTCAGCTTGTGCTGCCGCGCAGGATTCTCCGGAGCCGTGGGCCGCTCGGTGAGGACGATCCACGCTTCCCAGGTGTTCGACCTTGCCGCCTGACAGAGAGCTTCCCACCCCTTCGCCGCTTCGGAGGTCGCGAAACGCGCTTCCCAGCCACCGGGCCGTGCGGGCGGCGCGACGCGGTCGCCTCGTTTGGCCGGCATCGTTCAGACGTCCGCAGGGCCCGGCACAGGACCGAAGTCGTCCTCGATCGGACCGGTGAGCTTGGCGGCGAGCGTCGGATCGGCATGAATGGCGGCAGTACTGCGCCATTCCGTGATCGTCCGGGCAAGAACCGACCACTGCCCCAGCTCCGCCGAAGCCTGGAAAGCACGCGCGAAGTCATGGACGAACTGCGCCCGCTCACCCTCCGGCAGGACATCCACCCAGGGAAATTCGTCGACGAGCGCTGTCGCCGCTACGTCCGGCGGCAGGTGGGCCAGCACGTTGCGCAGCGCACGCGCGGCGGCCACCGAGCCTTCCGAAGCCGAATGAGCCCGGTCTTCCCTGGTCAGCAGGAGGGCAGCCCCATCACGACGACGGACCCGGACGTCGCCTTCGTCGGCGAGGGCAGCGACGCTCTTCGGGTCGCGCTGCAGCTCGCTCCACTGCACCTCGGTGGTGGCCATGCAACTATTCTGAACTTTTTCAGAAGTCTGCGCAAGTTGCCCTTCTCAGAGACCGAAGCGGGACCACGCGGCCTTCTGCGTCACCGCGTCCAGCACTGCCGCAGCGGCCGCCGGTGCGCCGAGGCCGAGGCGGGCGAGCAGCGGCTTCTTCGGCTCGGCCACCGAAATCTCCGCGTCCGGGTAGCGCTCGGTGATGATCTGGCGGAGGCTGCCCAGGCCGTCGATCAGGCCCAGCTCCGCCGCCTTCGCGCCGAGCCAGACGTCGCCCGTGAAGAGGTCCTCCGAGGAGGTCAGCCGGTCGCCGCGGCGGTCCTTGACCCAGTTCACGAACAGGTCGTGGAGCTGGGCGTGCATCTTCTTCAGCCACTCGACGTCT
Source organism: Amycolatopsis sp. NPDC051102 (assembly GCF_040682815.1). NCBI lineage: Bacteria > Bacillati > Actinomycetota > Actinomycetes > Pseudonocardiales > Pseudonocardiaceae > Amycolatopsis > Amycolatopsis sp. NPDC051102. Next base: position 313,409 of record NZ_JBFBBT010000007.1, on the reverse strand, counting down.
TCGGGCTTCTCCGGGGAGAACGGGTCCAGGCGCGCCTTGTTCGCGCCCGCCGTGTGCAGGCGGCGCTCGATGCCGAACCGCTCCAGCAGGCCCGTGAAGCCGAAGCCGCCGCTGATCACGCCGATCGAGCCGACCATCGATGTCCGGTGGGCGTAGATCTCGTCGGCCGCGCACGCCAGCCAGTAGCCGCCCGAGGCGGCGACGTCCTCGCAGAACGCCAGCACCGGGACGCCCTTCTCGTCGGCCAGCTGCCGGATGCGCTCGGCGACCAGGCCCGACTGCGTCGGCGCGCCGCCCGGCGAGTTGATCAGCAGCGCGACCGCCTTCAGCCGGTCGTGGCCGAACGCCCTGGTCAGCGCCGTCTCCACGGCGGCCAGGTTGATCGCGCCCCTGGCCAGCGGGGACGGCGACGGCGTGATCACGCCGTGCAGCTTCACCACGGCCACGACGTCCTTGCGCTCGACGCGGTCGGCGAGGACCGGGATCCGCGAAGCCAGTTTGTCCGTAACGCTCATATGGCCAGGCTAGCCGGAGTCAGCCCATCGGGAGGATGCCGGAGCGCGTGCCGTTGACGCCGTTGACCTCGGCGCCGTTCAGCTGGGCGGGGCCGCCCTGGGCCGGCACGTCGGCCTCGGCGTCGGAGCTGTAGTCCGGCATGTTCGGCCGGACGCCCGGGACGAACTTCGGCACCCGCAGCGTCACCTTCATGCCGGCGCCGGGCGCGGTCTCCACCATCACCGCGTAGTCACTGCCGAACACCTGCTGCATGCGCTGGTTGATGTTGCCCAGCCCGACGTGGGCGCCGGTGCGGTGGGCGCTCTTGAGCTCGTTGAGCCGCCGCGGGTCCATGCCGATGCCGTCGTCCTCGACGCTGATCAGCGCTTCCGTGCCGTAGTCCTGCGCGATCACCGTGACGCAGCCACCGCTGGGCTTGCTGGCCAGCCCGTGCTTGACCGCGTTCTCCACCAGCGGCTGGATGATCAGGAACGGCACGACGACGCTGAGCACCTCGGGCGCGATCTTCATCCGCACCTCGAGCCGGCCGCCGAAGCGGGCGTTCTCGATCGTCAGGTAGCGGTCGATGTTGCGCAGCTCCTCGGCGAGCGAGGTGAACATGCCCGACGTCCGGAACGAGTAGCGTGTGAAGTCGGCGAAGTCCTGAAGCAGCTCTCGGGCCTCTTCGGGGTCCGTGCGGATCAGCGCGGAGATCGTGTTGAGCGCGTTGTAGACGAAGTGCGGCGAGATCTGCGCGCGCAGCGCCTTGATCTCGGCCTGCTGGAGCTGGTGCTTCGACTCGTCGAGCCGGGCCAGCTCGAACTGGGTGCAGACGAACTGGGCGACGGCGTCGGCCATCTGCACCAGCCGGCCGCGGGTGCGGCCGACGACGATCAGCGCCGCCTCCGTCTCGCCCTCCACCAGCAGCGGCACGATGACCGCGGTCTTCATCCGGCAGGTGCCGCGGTGGTTGCACGGCATCCGGTCGTGCGCCACGACCTCGCGGCGGTGCTTGCGGATCGCCGCCCCGATCGCCTCGACGAGGTCGACGTAGTGCTCGTTCGCCTCGCCGTCCCAGGACAGCAGCGTGCCCTCGCTGTCGGTGATGCCGACGGCGACGCAGTCCAGCATCTGCAGCAGCTGCGTGGTGATCTTGTCGGCGGCGTCCTCGTCCAGGCCGGACCGCAGGTTCGGCGCCGCCTTCGACATCCGGTGCACCGCCTGCAGCATGGCGTCCTCGACCACGCTGGCCGGTTTGCGCAGCTTCACGACCAGCACGACCACCGCGACGACGAGGAGCACCACGAGGGTCCACGGAATGATCTGCGCAAGCGGAAACCCGGACACGGCGTCCATGCTCTGCGCTCGACCAACCGGGTGCAAGGCCTGAATCCCACTTTCTGTCCAACTGTGACGACTGAGGGTGGGCACGACCCTACCGAGCGTCGGTCAGGCCCTATTTCAGCAGGCGCGACATCCGCCGGTCGGCCAGCGGCTTGCCGCCGGTCTGGCAGGTCGGGCAGTACTGGAACGATTTGTCGGCGAAAGAAATTTCGCGGATCGTGTCGCCGCAGACCGGGCACGGCAGGCCCGTCCGCGCGTGGACCCGCAGGCCCGACCGCTTCTCCCCTTTCAGCCGAGCCGCCTTCTGCCCCACCGAGCGCTCGACGGCGTCGCTCTCGATCTCGTGGATCGCCTCGGCGAGGGTCTCCAGCGCGCCGTCGTCGAGCTTGCCGACCGTGGCGTACGGCGAGAGCTTCGCGCGGTGCATGATCTCGTCGGAGTAGGCGTTGCCGATCCCGGCGATGAGCGACTGGTCGGTGAGCGCCCACTTCAGCCGGGTGTTCTTGCCGGCGAACAGCTCCCGCAGCCGGGCGGCGTCGACCGCCAGCGCGTCCGGCCCCAGCCGCGCGACGCTCGCGATCTCCTGCGGGTCCCGGACGATCCACACCGCCAGGCCCTTCTTCGTGCCCGCTTCGGTGAGGTCGAAGCCGGGCCCGGTGGCCGACTCGAGGTGCACGCGCAGCGAGATCGGGCCCTTCCCCGGCTTCAGCGGCGCCGCGGCCAGGCCGTCGGACCAGCGCAGCCAGCCCGCGCGGGCCAGGTGGACGACCAGGTGCAGGTCGCCGGCCACGACGTCGAGGTGCTTGCCGTACCGGGTCGCGCCGGTGATCTCGCGGCCGTGCAGCTCGGTCCACGGCGGGGTCGCCGTCTTCAGCACGCTCAGCGATGCGACATCGATGCGGAAGATCGTCTGACCCACGGCGTTTTCGCGCAGGTAGTCGGCCAGTGCTTCGACTTCGGGTAGCTCGGGCATGGCCTCAGTGTCCTACTCGACCGGGTGAAGCGGCCCGTCGAAATCCGGCAGCGAGTGCCGCTGGATGGTCTTGGAGATCTTCTTGACCTCGCCCTGCACGGTGAACATGCCGCGGATGGTGCCGACCCAGCGCTCGGACGGCCGGTCGCCGGTCACGTCGCCCTCGGTCTCCGCGACCACCGTCCACGGACGGCGCAGGATCCACCGCAGCGGGAAGAACAGCACCACGAGCAGCAGCGCGAGCAGCACCCACGCCGGGACGTTCACCTGGTCGGGCGTCCACACGACGAGGATCACGGCCAGCAGCGCGGTCACCACGATCATCGCGATCCCGGGCCCGTAGCTGCCCGCGACGTCGTGCTCGAAGTCGTCGGCCGTCGCCGGTGCGCGCCATTCCATCTGGGCACGGACCACCCAGTCGCGGCCGTCTTCGCCGCGTACCAGCCGGTTCATTCAGTTGCCTCCCGGGGCGCCCGCAGGGTGAGCGCCTCAACGGTACCGTGCCCGGCCGCACCCGCGCGAGGGCGGAACCGGACATCCCGCCCGCCGGAAGTGGTCACTGCTGATCGGGACCCGGCGAAGCGGACGGCGCCGGATCCGCCGGTTCACCCGACGTGGTGACATCGGAGGCGGCGCTGCTCGGGCACGGCTTCCCCGAGGTCGGCGTCACCGTCGTCGACGGGTCCGTGGCCGTGGTTTCGTCGTCCTTGGGCGCCGGCTTCTCGGCGACGGTCGGATCGCCGGGACGGCTGGTCGGCGACAGCTCCGGCGCTTCGGCGTCCTTCGGCTTCGTCGCGTCGGTGGACTCGGTCGTCATCGTCAGGTCGGGCTTCGACGTGTCCAGCCGCGGCGACGTCGCCGGGTGGTCGGACGCGGCGAAGGTCGACGACGTCAGGTCTTCGCGCGGGATCGGCTGCCCGACGGGGCCGCCCACGTTCCCGACCGGGACGTCCCCGGCGACCGGCAGGTCCGGCACCTCGTTCGCGGCCACGTGCCGCTCACCGGTCCGCGCCCGGGCCGGGACGGCGACCCCGGTACCGCGGCCGTTGAGCACGCCGATGCCGATCCGCGGCGCCGGCTGCCCCTGCGGCGGCGGCTCCTGGTGCGTCTCCGACGGCGGCACCACCACGAGCTCGGGCGCACCGCCGGTCAGCCCGACGTCCTGCACCGCCGCGGACCCGAACAGCACCGGCCCGGCCGCGACGCCCACAGCGCCGACGGCGGCGGTCGACGCCAGCGCGAGCCCGATCTTGACCTTCGACCCGACCAGCACGCCCTTGACGGTCGCGCCGAGCCCGGCCAGCACCCCGCCGCCGCCCGCCGACGCGGCGGCCGGCACCAGCAGCACCAGCACGCCGGCGTGCGCGCGCAGCGACGAGCAGACGTCACGCAGCTCGTCCTGGGTGGCGCGGCACGACGGGCAGCCGTGCAGGTGCGCCTTGATCCGCTCGGCCTCGGCGCCGGTGACGCTGCCCGCGGTGAACCCGCCGAGCTTTTCCACGACCGCCCGGCACGAATCCGGGCCGCGGTTCACCGAAAGGTGTGCCTGCAGGTACGCCGCACGCAGCCCCTGACGCGCCCGGCGCGCCAACGCCGCGGTCGCGTTCGCGCTCAACCCGAAGTGCGGCGCGACCATGGCGGGCTGCTCACCCTCGACCTCGGTCTGCCACAACACCGTCCGCCACCGCTCGGGCAGGCTGGTGAACGCGGTCGTGATCAACGTGTGCTCGGCGGTCCGGGCGTGCGTGTCGGCACCCGCCCCCGCCCGGAAGGTCAGCTCGTCGTCCGACACCGGGACGTCCCGGCGGGCCCCGTGCCACTCCCACGACACCCGGCGGGCCACGGTCAGCAGATAGGCGCGGACGTAGTCCCGGGGACCGGCACCACGCCGGAGCGCCTGCAACACCCGGAAGAACGTCTCCGCGGTGATGTCCTCGGCCTCGGAGCGGTCGGCGGCCAGGCTCTGCGCGAGCCGGCGGACCGCGGCGGCGTGCAGCTCGAACAGCTCCCCGAACGCGGCGTCCTCACCGTCGCGAAGCCGTTGCAGCAGTGCCTGTTCGTCGGATTCCGAGGCCGCTTGTGGCGGCACCGTGCCCAGCTCGGTCATCCCGGCCCGGCACCTCCTCCCCGAAGGTCTCCCCATTCGGTCGAATGGAGACACCATACGGAGGGAAACAGCCGTCGTCACCCCTTGTACGCCAGCTGTGACACCGAAGCACCGGTCAGGGCACGGGGGACCCCGGTCACCGGGGCCCTGAAGCGAGGGTATAGAGTTCTCCCCATCAGCAAGACAACGCGGATGTAGCGCAGCTGGTAGCGCATCACCTTGCCAAGGTGAGGGTCGCGGGTTCGAATCCCGTCATCCGCTCGCGGGTAAGAGGGCTGTATCGGCAAAAAGCGCCGATACAGCCCTCTCGCCATTTCACCCGGGGGGCCGAGCCCCCCGGACCCCCCACGGTGCCTTCTCCAGACTTTGGGAGGGTGCCCCGGCTTCGGTCACGGCGGTCGCGTTGGGTGGGGGTGCCCCGGCCTTGCCTCGGGCTCTTAGAGCTCGTAGGTGTCGAGGATTGTTGGGGCTACTGGGGTCAGGTGGGGGTCTTCGCGCTCTGTTACCTGGCCTCGGGCCATTCGGTAGACGCGGAAGTTGTTGTCGTTCTCCGTGTCCTGGTCGTCCCACGTGTACAGCAGGCCGTAGGAGCCTGGGGCCAGTTCACCTGCTCGGGTGAATAGGGTCAGGAGATCCGGGGCCATGTGGGCGCCGTGTTTGTCGAAGCCGGCGAAGTGGAGCATGGGCATTCCCGCGCTCCAGCGGAGGTCCAGCAGGTCGAAGTCGCCCGCGTCGCGGATCGCGCGGTGCACGCGGTCGACCAGGCGCTCCAGGAGCGCCGCGTCGTCGTCGCCGCTCGCGGTCGCCTGGATGGTCACCCAGCCGTGATATTCGAACACCCGCAGAACGGTAGCAAGAGATCAACCAGCCGCTCAGCGGGCCAGCTCCGATGGCTTGCCGTCCCGGCGCAGCACGTTCGCCAGCACCCCTTCGCCCAGCCGCTCGAACGCCGGCACCAGCTTCTCGCCGAACACGCACAGCGTCCGCTCCCACGGATGCCCCAGCGTGCCGTAGGAGAAATCCGCCGCCAGGAACAGGTGGTAGTCCGCGCGCGGGAACACCGGCACCGGCCAGCGGGCGCTCCCGGACATCAGGTGCGGGCGGACGCGGTAGGACTGGTGCTGCCAGTGCAGCGCCCACATCCACTCGTCCGGGCCGCACACCTCGCGGAACGCGGCCAGCGCGATCGTCCCGACCTGGTGCTCCTCGACCGCGTACGGGCCGAGGCGGAACTCGGCGGACGCGCGGTCCAGGTTCCCGGGCGAAAGGTCCCAGGTCCGCGACGGCGCCGGCTCGCGGAAACCGGGCCACGCGTGGGCGTAGGTGCTCGGCCAGAACGCCAGCTTGTCGTACACCCAGTACCAGGCGGGCTCGTCGACGACACGGGAGACGGCTTCCCAGGCAGCGTTCACGGTTACGACCTCAAGAAGTTGGCCAGGCACGGAAGAACACGCGAAAGCTTCGTGTTCGGCCTCCGGTTTGTCCAGTCCCCGTCCGCCCGCCGCGAACTGTGTCACTCCTCCGGGTGGGTTCTGCCAAGTTGTCACCATGCGGGTTCTGTTCGTCCACGGCGCGTTCGTCCGCGACGGCGACTGGTGGTGGCGGCCGACGGCCGAGGTGCTCGCCCGGCACGGTCTGCGCAGTTCAGCGGCGGTGCTGCCGAGCTGCGAGAGCGAGCCGCGGGGCGATCTGCACGCCGACGCCGAGGCCGTCCGCGCCCTGCTCGACGCCTCCGCCGAACCAGCGCTGCTCGTCGGTCACTCGTACGGCGGCATGGTGATCACCACACTCGGTGAACACCCCGCGATCCACCGTCTGGTCTACGTGACGTCGTTCCTGCCGGACGTCGGCGAGGCGCTCGCGGACTTCGGCACGGGCGAGCCGCCGCCGTGGCACCTCAGCCACGGCGACGGCACCGCCGGCGTCCGCGAGGAGTTCGTGCGGCCCCTCTTCGCCCAGGACTTCGACGACCCGACCTACGCCGCGGCCGCCGCCCGCCTCACCGCCCAGAACGAAGCGGTGTTCGGCCAGCCGGCGACCCGGGCGGCGTGGCGGGAAATCCCGTCGACCTACGTCGTCTGCGGCGAAGACCGCGCGACGCTGCCCGGCACCCAGCGGACTCAGGCGGCGCGCGCCACCGACGTCGTCGAACTGCCGGTGGCGCACCACCCCTTCGTCACTCAGCCGGACCTGCTGGCCGGCGTGCTGCTCAAGCCGCGTCCCACAGGGTGAGGAACGCCGACGCCTCGCTGCGGGCCCAGGGCCGCAGCCGTTCGCGGTCGCGTGTGGACAGCTGGTACTCCTTCCCGCGGCGGACGTCGATCACCAGTGCCTCGCCGCCCGGCAGGATGTCGGGCATCGCCTGCTCCAGCACCCACAGCGCGAGCTGCGCCGACGCCTTCGCCAGCGGCTCCTCCTTGAAGTAGAGCCAGGTGGCGTACCGGCGGCCGTCGCTCTTGCGCAGCCCGATCTGCGGGCTGACGCCGACCTCCAGTTCGCCGATCCGGCACCGGCCGCGCCCGACTTCGACCAGCCCCGGCGACTTCCGGCCGAGGTACCGCAGCCAGCCCTCGGCGATCGCCGCGTAGTGCGGTTTCGTCCGTTCGTCGGCGGCGTTGACGAGCGCGCGCAGCGCCACCTCGTCCTGGTTCGCCGCCCGCCCGGACCGCACCGCGTTGGCCGCCCGCCGGTAGTAGTTGAACGCCGCCCGCGCCGGATCTTCGTACTGACGGCGCTGCCGCCGGACGAACGACGACCGCGACGGCCCGGAACTCGCGCTGTAGCCCACGAACGTGGACAGGGTGATGTAGGCCATGGCCCTGCCTTCCTCCATCACGCCACCCGCGCTCGCGGGCGGCATCTCCCCTGGACAACGCCAATTTTAGAACATATGTACGACAGTTTCGGGGGCCTGAAGGGTGACGCGGGCGCGGAAGAAGACGGGACTCCCGCAAACGCCGGACTTGCGCTACGTTGCCGATCAACCTCAAACCGCAACCTCGCAGGTCGGCCGCGCGTGCCAGACTGATGCCCCGAACGGTGGATGGGGGTCCAAGGATGAGCTGGCAGGAAGAGCTTCGCCGTCTCGACGCGGAGCTTGCCGAAGGTCGGATCGAGCCCGCTGACCACCGCAAACAGCGGGATGAGCTGCTCGCGCAGGCCTCCGGTTCGACGGTGCCGTCACCGGTGCCTTCGCCGTTGCGCCGTCCGGGTGAAGCCTGGCGGAGCGCGAACCCGGCGAACCATCCCGCCGCCCAGCACGTCCCGCCGATGCAGCCCATGCTTCCGCCGCAGCGCATCGAATCGCCGCGGCCGTCGGTCCCGCCCCCGCCGTGGCAGCGGACCGGGCTGCCGCAGACGCTGGCCACCAGCCACGTGCCCGCCATCCCCGACCACATGACGACCGCGCCGAGCCCGGCCGACATCACGCCGACCCGCTACCTGCGCGTCGACGGCCCGGCCGAGCACGGCCCGGGCAGCCGGTTCCCGCCGATCACGCCGCCGGGCGGCGAATCGCGCCCCCCGCAGCAGCTGCCCGAACCCGACGAGCCGTCCGGCAAGCACCGGTGGGGAGCCTCCGACGGCGACCCGTCCGGACGCTCCGGGCGGCCCTGGCCGTTCATCGCACTCGGCGTCCTAGTGGTGCTGGGCATGATCATCGGCGCGACGCTCTGGCTCGGGGACGACGGCGAAAAGCCCAACGCGCTGGCCACCTTCACGCCCGTCGTGACGCAGCCGCCGGCGGCCGCGGCCCAGCCGCAGCTGGAGGACCAGGTGCCGCCGCTGCCCGGGCTGCAGCACCCGGAGAGCGCCGCGATGTCGCTGGCCCGTGGGCTCGACCTGAAGCTGTACCCGCGAGAAGCCGCCCAGGTCTTCTCGCAGCACGGCGTCACGCAGTTCGTCTACCGCGCCTCCTCGGCCGGGGACACCGGGTTCCTCGGCTACGCCATCCCCGCCGAGAACGAGGAAGGCGCGAAGGCGATCATCGACTACCTGCGCAACGCCGCCTCGGCCGGCGGGTTCGCGCCGCTCCCGGCCGACCCGGCCACGGTCACCGGCCGCAACGGCGACCAGCGGCTGGACGGCACCTGGTACACCTCGGGCAAGGTCGCCATCGTGCTGTGGGCGTCGCAGCCGTTCGCCAAGGACAAGAACGAGCTGAAGACCAGTCTCGACAACGCCGTCGCGGTGTTCAAGAAAGCGCTGCCGCCAAGCTGATCACCCGCGCCGGTCGAGCACCCCGGCCAGGGTGGCCCGGGCGACGTCGGCGCCGAAGAGGCGGTCCACCACGGTCTTGCCCTCTTCGGACAGCCGCTGCCACAGCTTGTCGTCCTCGAGCACGGTGACGATCTCGTCGGCGAGTTCCTGTGCCGAGCCGCCGACGAGCACGTCCCGCCCGTGGGTCAGGTGCATGCCTTCGGCGGCCAGCGGCGTGGCCACGACCGGGACGCCGTAACCGAGGCTCTCGCCCAGCTTTCCCTTCACCCCGGCCCCGAAGCGCAGCGGTGCGACGACGACCCGGGCTTCGCGGTAAGCGCTGTCGAGGTTCGGCACCCAGCCGCGGACGACGACGCCGTCGCGCTCGAGGTCGAACATCTCCTGCGGCGGGTTGCTGCCGACGATCTGCGCGACCGCGTCCGGACGGCGACGGCGCACCAGCGGCATGATCTCCTCCGCCAGCCAGCGCGCCGCGTCCCGGTTGGGCAGGTGGTCGAAGCTGCCGACGAACAGCACGCCGGACCGGCCTTCGGGAACCGCCACCGAACCGTCGGCGTAGTGCACGTTGGACAGCACCTCGACGCGCGCCGACGGCACGAGCTCGCGCAGCAGCGCACGCTCCACATCGGACACGACGAAGGTGACGTCGGTGGCGCGGGTCAGGCCCAGTTCCGACTCCCGCAGCACTTCGGCGCGGCGTCGCAGGGTCAGTTCCTCGCGCGTGTTGCCGAGCTGCGCGGCCAGGTCGGCCTGGCGGTTGAGCCGGACGAAGTGCAGGTCGACCGTGTCGTAGGCGATGACGCAGTCGGGCGCGTGCTCGCGGACCTGCTCCAGCAGCTGCCAGGCGACGTGCGGCCGCGACAGCACGGCCAGGCTCAGGTCGGCGCCGGCGTCCCGCAGGAACTCCAGCTGCTCGCCGAGCCCGGTCACCACTGTGACGCCCGCGCGGTAGAGCGCGTCGGCGTACGGCTCCGGGAGCGCGTTGTTGAGCGGCATGAAGACGACGCGCTGCCCGAGGCCGACGAGCAGTTCGAGGATGCGGAACATCCGCACCGAGCCGGAATCCTTGTCCGGCATCGGCACCTGGTGGTCGGCGACGAGCACGGTGCCGCCGCGGTGGCCGTCCTTCGTGCGCTGCCGCCCGGCCCACACCGCGCGCGGGCTCGCCTCGGGGAAGTGGTCGCGCAGCTGGACGCTCCACTTGTCGACGAAGATGCCGCGGTTGAGCTCCTGGTGGCGCTTCACGCCGGAGGAGACGTCGGTGCCGTTGGTGATGCCTTCGTGGTGCACGACGACCGACGCGGGCTGGACCATCGTCCGGTACCCGGCCGCGCGCACGGCGAACGCGAGGTCGGTGTCCTCGTAGTACGCGGGTGCGAAGCGCTTGTCGAAGCCGCCGATGCGCTCGAACAGCTCCCGCCGGACGAGCAGGGCCGCGCCCGAGCAGTAGTCGACGTCCCGCAGCGCCTGGTACCAGGGGGCGTCCGGGTTCTGCAGCCTGCCGTAGTTCCAGCCGGTGCCGTCGGCCCAGATGATCCCGCCGCACTCCTGCAGCCGGCCGTCCGGGTAGACCAGCTTCGAGCCGACCAGCCCGACCTCGGGCCGCGTCTCGACGACGGCGACGAGCTCGTCCAGCCAGCCGGGCCGGACTTCGGTGTCGTTGTTGAGGAACATGACGAAGTCGCCGCGCGCGTGCTCGGCGCCGAGGTTGCAGGCGCCCACGAAACCGAGGTTCTCCGGCGCGCGGACCAGCCGGACCCCGGCGCAGCCGGCGACGCGGCCGGCGGAGTCGTCCGGCGAGGCGTCGTCGACGACGATCACCTCGAACGGCGTCGAGGGCAGATACCGCTGGATCGAGTCGAGGCAACCGCGGGTGAAGCGCCAGTTGCCGTAGACCGGGATGACGACGCTGACGATCGGCTGGTCGCTGGTGGTCACCGCGACCGGGCCGGGCGCCGGGTCGGGCGCGCCGGGCAGCACGCCGGCGGGCCGGCCCAGCGCCGTCTCGTAGAAGTCGCGGCGGCGGGTACCGCGCGGGGCGTACCGCTCGATCGCGCCGCGGTACTTCCCGATCGCCCGCTGCACGAGCGCGGACGTCTCGGCCCGCAGCTTCTCGTTCTCGGCGGCGAGCCGGCCGATGGTCTCGCTGAGGCTGGTGTTGTTGCCCGCCAGCCAGTCCAGCCGTTCGCGGTCGTAGCCCGCCTTGCGCTGGAGCTTGCTCAGCTCGTCGGCCGCGCGCTGGCGGTCTTCGCGGGCGCGCTCGGCCTGCCGGAGCGCCTCGTCGCGCTCGGTCGACGCGCGCTGCTCGGCCGCGGTGACCTGGGCGAGTTCGGTGGTGAGCCGGGTGACGGACGCGGCCGCCTGCGCCCGCTCCGCCTCGGTGCGGCCGAGTTCGTCGCGCAGCCGTGCCGTTTCGGCGGCGGCGCGCGCGACGAGCGTCAGCTTCGGGTCGACCATGGCCGACGTCGAGGGCACGTCGACCGGCTCGGCCGACGCGACGGAGACGAAGTACGTGTGCGGCGCCCCGGCTTCGACGACCCAGCCGTCGGCGTCGTCGGCCTGCACGGTGAGGACCTCGGCGCCCGAGCCGGCGCCGTTGTCGTGGATCAGCGAGCCGACGGCGACGTTCTGCCGCAGCACGACGACGTGCGCGAAGCTCGCGGACAGCAGCGACCGGAACGCGGACTCGGTCAGCTCGTGCACGTGGTACGGGTTCTCGTTGCCGTGGTCGTGCGTGTAGACCTCGATGTCCGGGGTGCTGCAGAGGAAGACCCCGCCCGGCGCGAGCCGGTTGCGGACCAGCTCCATCAGCCGGTCCTGCTCGTCGACGTGCTCGATGGCTTCGAAGCAGGTGATGACGTCGAAGACCTCGCCGTCGAGGGCCTGCGGGTCGGTGATCGAGCCGGCCTCGAACCGCACGTCCGGGTAGCGGTTGCGGGCGTGCTCGACCGTCGTCGGGTCGATCTCCAGCCCCACGACGGCGGCGGCCGACCGCGCGAGCAGGGCGGAGCCGTAGCCCTCACCGGCGGCCAGATCCAGGACGCGCTTGCCTTCGGCGAAGCGGGCCGCGAACGCGTAGCGGTGGTAGTGCTCGTAGATCACCTGGAGGTCTTCGGTCCACGGCACGCACCGCTCGCCGGTCCATTCGATCAGGCGCTCACCGCTCGTCCCCTTGCCCATGCGGGGCAGATTAGCCGTCCGGCCGATCTCACCTTTCCAGCAGCCCCAGCCCGACCAGGACGTACGCCAGCGTGCGCCGGTCGCCACCGGCCGTCACCGACCAGTCCGCGTCGAACGACAGCCGCACCTGCCGGTGCGCGTCGAGCCGGACCGGCAGCACCTGCTCGGTCAGCCCCGGCCCGACGTCGGCCTTCGCGACCGGGACGCCGTCGACGGACACGGTGACGCTGCCGTGCTCGGTGGCGTCGTCCGGCAGGTACGTCTTCAGCTCGAACGCCTCGACGGGCGCGGTCGTGAGCACCGGGAATTCGACCGAGGGCGCGGCCCAGTCGTCGTGGGCGACGCCGTTCATCCGGCCGGTCACGATCCCGGCGCCACGCACCAGCCGTTCGCCGGTGTTCCCGCCGGGCCGGAACGAGACGCGGCCCGCGGGGTCGACGACCCGGGTGTCGCGCACCGACCGCTCCGGCGTCCGGTTGCCGTACACGCGCAGCGGCTGCGGCGTGGGGTGGAAGAGCGCGGTCAGGTGCGTCCCGGTGACGAGCCCGAGGTCGAGCAGGCTGTCGTCGAGCACGCCGATTTCGTCGATCAGGGCGACGTGCGCGGGGTCGGCCATGTCGAAGTTGTGGCCGTAGATGCGGTCGACGAACGGGTCGATCACGTTGCCGTAGGGCAGGAACAGGCTCGGGTGCAGGAAGTCGAGGAGCACCGGCAGGACGTCCTGCGCCCGGATGCCCTCGAAGCCGTCCGCGGCGCAGTCGACGTCGACGAACTGCTCGTCGATCTGCCCGGTCAGCGCGTTGCGGCGCAGTTCCGGCGGCAGCGTCGCCCAGATCCGGTCGACGACCTCGTGCGCCTCGGGCCAGCGGCGGTGCCCGTTGCGGCCGATCATGTCGTGGACCACCAGGACGCCGTCGGCAGCGAGGCTCTCCTTGATCTGGCCGTAGAGGTGTTCCAGATCAAGGACGTGGTGCAGCGCCTGGAACCCGACGACGACGTCGTGCCCGGCGTCGGCGCGCCAGGTGTTGAAGTCGGCGGTGATCAGCTCGACGCGGCCGGCCACGCCCTGCTCGCGGGCCGACGCCTCGGCGCGGGCCTGCATCTCGGGGTTCAGCTCGAGCAGCCGCAGCCGGACGTTGTCCAGACCTTCGGCGGCCAGGCCGCGCAGCCAGCCCAGCTCCTGGTCGCCGTTGCCGCTGCCCAGCGACAGCACCACGGCGTCGCGGGAAAGCCGCCGCGCGCGTTCGGCGATCTGCCCGACGATCAGCTCGTCGAAGCCCGGGACGCCGAGCCCCTCGAGCTTCGGGAGCACGTGCCGGTTCGACCACCGGTGCGCCGACGGCGGCAGGTTGCCGTGGATCTCCTCCTGGCCGGCGAAGGTCTCGCGCTCCCTGGCCAGCCGCTGGTCGTAACCCGGCCCTCGCATCGCCCGTCCCCTCGCGTTCACCCGTTCGAGCCGCTCGGCACCGGCCCGGCGCTAGGATACGGCTGTGTCGTTCCGTCCTCCGCCGCAGTTGCCTGCCGATGCGGGCCTGCCGAGGACGCCGGAGTCGTTCCTCCCCAAAGAGCACAACCTCTACCGGCCGCGGCACAGCAAGCGCCAGCGGACCGCGCTAGCCTGCGCGGCCTTCTTCTTCGTGACGCCGCTGTTCCTTTCGGCGGTCGGCGTGCACCCCGCCGCCTTCGAAAACCGGCCGCTGCGGGAGTTCCCGAGCCTGTCCGACGGCTGGGGCTTCTTCACCGGCCTGTCCGGCTGGGCGACCGACCACCTGCCGCTGCGGCAGGCCGGGGTCCAGGCCGCCGACGCCGTCAGCACCGGCGTGTTCGGCGACCCGCCCGGCTCCGGCCAGGGCACGAACCACAACGGCGGCACGGTGGGCGTCGACCAGGGAAAACCCGACAACGGCGACGTCCCCGGGTACGTCTACCCCACCGTGCTGCCGGGCAAGGACAACTGGCTGTACCTCGGCGAGGACGTCAACGCGCGGTGCCGTCCGGTGATGGACACCGACCACGTCGTCGGCGCGCTCCGGAAGCTGCGCGCCGCCGTCGAGAAGTCCGGGCGGAAGTTCGAGCTGGTCATCGCGCCGGACAAGTACAGCGAAGAGCCCACCCACCTGCCCGACACCTACGTCGGCAAGCCGTGCGCGCAGGCGCGGACCGCCGAGTTCTGGAACCGCGTGCCGCGCGAGACCGGCGCGATCGACCTGCGACCCGCGCTCGCCGACGCCGAAAAGCGCGTCGGCCACCCGCTGTACGACCGCAACGACACGCACTGGTCGTTCGACGGCGGTCTGGTCATGACCTACGCGCTGGGCGCGGCGATCGCGCCCGGCAGCACCGCCGGCTGGCAGGCCGCGCCGAACGGCGTCCGGCCGTGGCCGGCGGACCTGGCCCGGGTGCTGGGCCGCAACGAACAGCGGCAGCTGACGACGTACAGCCTGTCCACCGACGGCAGCGCCGACCGCACGCGGTACATCGCCAGCGACTTCAAGAGCCCGCTGCACCTGACCCAGCCGGACGGCGCCACGCCCACCGGCTCGATCGCCCGGAACATGGCGGTCGTGGCCGACTCGTTCACCCAGTTCGCCAGCCCGTTCCTGGCCGCGACCTGCCAGGACGTCACGATCGTGCACGCCGAGACGGTCGCGCAGAGCACCGCGCAGGACATGACGAGCCTGTTCGCCGACCGCGACATCGTCACCTTCGAGCTGGTGGAGCGCAGCGTGATCGGCGGATCGTCGGCGCTGCTGCGCGACCAGACCATCGACCAGCTGGGCCGGGTGCTGGCCGCGCACCCCCGCTGACCCGCGGCGAGTGTCCGCCACGCGGAGGTAACGACGGGGTGGTGGGCGACGAACAGGTCAGCACACCCGTGCACAATGACTCCGTGCGGCCACGCTCCGCGTGAGCAGCACCCATAAGGCGATATACCCAAGGGGGTACCGGGGTGACCTGGCAGGAAGAGCTGCGCAGGCTTGACGAGGAACTCGCGGCGGGAAACCTGACAGCCGACGAATACCGGGCGCGACGTGACCGGGTGCTTTCCATGGCCGTCTCGACCGGCGACCCGAACCAGGCCCAGGCCCCGGCCCAGCCCGCGCAGCCGCAGGTGCCGAGCACCGCCGCCGACACGCAGATCATCGCGCCGGTGTCCCCGCCGGGGCAGCCGGACCAGCAGGCCAACGCGGCCGAGGCGACGCAGGTCGTGTCGGCGGCCGACGCCGGTGGCGGCGAGCGGACCCAGGTCGTCCCGCAGTGGCAGCAACAGCAGCACCCGAACTCGCCGTCGGGCGGGTTCCCGCAGCCGATGATGCAGCAGCCGCCGCCCCCGTACGCCCAGCACTCCCCGGCCGGCGGGTTCGCCCAGCCGATGCAGCAGACCCCGTGGGGCGCGCCGCAGCAGGACGTCAGCCCGCCGTGGGGTGGTTCGGAGTTCCCGCCGCTGGCGCCGCCGTCGAACAACGCGGACTGGATCAGCCAGGGCCCGGAGAGCTTCCAGACGCAGCCGTCGTCGGGCAAGGGCAAGAAGATCGCCTTCGCCGTGGTCGCGGTGCTCGTGGTGGCCGGCCTCGGCTTCGGCGTCTGGGCGCTGTTCATCAAGGACGGCGGCGGGTCGACGCCGCCGGTGGCCCAGAGCTCGAGCCCGCAGCCGCCGCCCGCGCCGACCGTCAAGCCGCTCCCGGAGCCGCCCGCGGCCAAGCCGGAGCCGGGCGACAACTCGGCGGCGCTGGTCACCCCGGCCGGCACCACCCGCGCCGGCGGCGGCGAGTTCGACATGGACAAGCTGCAGTCGGCCAAGTACCTGCCGACCACGGTCATCGAGAAGCTCAAGCAGAGCGGCATGACCGAGGGCCTGCTCAAGACGACCAAGGACGGCGACGTCACGCTGGGCCTGTTCGCGCTGGAGCTGCCGAACACGCAGGCCGCCGCCGCGGTGGCCGCCGAGTACGGCAACGCCGAGCAGGAGGGCGGCCTGACCGTCAACCGCAACCTGTCTCTCCACGGGGTCCAGGTGTTCTCGGCGGCGGACAGCAACCAGCAGGTGTACCGCGCGGTCTACGTGCTGTACAGCCGGGTCATCATCATCGACTCGTTCGGCCCGTCGAAGGACGCGACGCTCAGCTCGTTCAAGACGCTGCTGACCGCCCAGGTCCAGAAGGCGCCGCCGACGGAGCGCACGAACAACTGACCCGTACGGGTGACGTTGACGCGTGTCACTGAACGTCGTCCCTCTCCCGGACGCCCTATGAGCAGAGCATCGGCCGGGAGAGGAGGCGCCGTGATCTGGATCTGCCTGGTCGGTGTCCTCGCCGTGGTGTTCCTGGTGCGCGCGGTCCGCGTGGTGCGCCGGGTCAGGCGGGGCGACGCGGTGTGACGAGCCCGGACTCGTAAGCCAGCACCACCAGCTGGGCGCGGTCGCGGGCGCCGATCTTCGTCATGATGCGGCTGACGTGGGTGCGTGCCGTCGCCGTCGAGATCACCAGGTGGGCGGCGATTTCGTCGTTCGACAGCCCGCCCGCGACCAGTCCGAGCACCTCGCGCTCGCGGTCGGTGATCTCGCGGACGGCGCTGGTGTCGATGCGCCGGTGCTCCGGGCGCCCGACGAACTCCTGGATCAGCCGTCGGGTGACCGTCGGCGCGAGCAGTGCCTCCCCGTTCGCGACGACCCGCAGCGCGCGCAGCAGCTCGACCGGCTCGGTGTCCTTCAGCAGGAACCCGCTGGCACCCGCGCGCAGGGCTTCGTAGACGTACTCGTCGACGTCGAACGTGGTCAGGACCAGCACCCTTGTCCCGGCCAGGTCGGGGTGGGCGGTGATCCGGCGGGTCGCTTCGAGGCCGTCGACGCCGGGCATCCGGACGTCCATCACGACGATGTCGGGCCGGTGCTCGATCGCCCCGGCGACCGCCTGCTCGCCGTCCCCCGCCTCGCCGACGACCTCGAAGCCGTCTTCGGTTTCCAGCAGCACGCGGAACCCGGCGCGGACCAGGACCTGGTCGTCGGCCAGCAGGACGCGGATCATGCTTCTCCCTCGATCGGTAGCTCGACGCGGACTTCGAAACCGCCGTCGACCGGCCCGGCGGTGCACCGGCCGCCGAGCGCCGCGGCGCGTTCGGACATGCCCCGCAGGCCGTGGCCCGGCGTCGGCTGTGCGGTGCCGCGGCCGTCGTCGCGCACCTTCATCGCGAGGGCGCCGGCCCGGCGTTCGAACCGGACGTCGACGTGTTTCGGCTGGTCGGCGTGCCGGACGACGTTGGTCAGCGACTCCTGCAGGATCCGGTAGGCGGCGGCGTCGACCGGGGCCGGGAGGTCGCCGGGGTCGCCGTGGACGTCGACCGCCAGCCCGGCGTCGCGGGCGTGGTCCAGCAGCTCGCCGGCCTGGGCGAGGCTCGGCGCGGGCGCCTTGTCCTCCCCGGAACGCAGGACGGCCAGGGTCGCGCGCAGGTCGTTGAGCGCGGACGCGCTGGCCGCCTTGATGTTGAGCAGCGCTTCCTTCGCCTGTTCGGGCCGCCGGTCGGCGACGTGCGCGGCGACCCCGGCCTGCACGTTGATCATCGCGAGGCTGTGCGCGACGACGTCGTGGACCTCGCGGGCGATGCGCAGGCGTTCCTGCTCGGCCAGCCGGTGCCGGTGCTCGTCGGCTTGGGCACGGCGCGCCGCGAGCGCGTCCAGCTGGTACCGGACGGCGGTGCCGACCCCGATCACCGCGACCAGCCAGACGACGATGAACGCGACTCCGGTTTCCACCGCGAAAGACCTGGTCGTGACGACGTGCACGACGTAGGCGGCGGCGAGCGCCGAGGCACCGGTGATGCCCGCGGTGAGCGGCCCGCGCTGCCGGGTCAGCACGAACAACGCGATGGTCGGTACCAGGATGACCGGCCCACCGGGCAGGCCGGAGACGTAGTAGCCGAACGCGGAGGCGGCCGCGAGCAGGAAGAGCGTCAGCGGGAAGCGGTGGACGAACAGCAGCGTGAGGACGGTGGCGGCGAGCCACGCGAAACCGATCGGCGGCAGCGGCGACGCGCCGGGCTGCCACCGCGACGACGCACTGGTCGCCCCGAGCACGAAGACCAGAACGGCGATGGTGCGCGCCAAGCGTCCTGCCCACGGCGGCCTTCTCATACCGCGAAAACTACCGGTCGCCGGGCCGCGGCGCGTCCGTACCGGAGCGGCCTGCCGGCGTACGTCGTCAGTCGAACATGAGCGGCAGCTTCGCCGCCGTTTCCTCGTCGGCCGGGGTGTAGGTCGACATGGTGATCTCCGACCGGCGGCCGTAGTAGAGGTAGGTGAAGTTGAACTGCAGCAGCCCGACGTCCGGGTGCAGGTACCGCTTGGTGCGGATCGGCTCCGAGTTGACGTCGTGGTGCGGCCACAGTTCGGCGAACAGCGGCGACTCGGCCTTCAGCCGCTTCACCAGCTGCTTCCACGCGGGCTCGGCGACGTGATCGGCCATCGCCGCGCGGAACGACGCGATGACCCGCGGGATGTTCTGCTCCCAGTCGAGCATCCGCCTGCGCCACTCGGGGTTGAGCAGGCACTGGACCAGGGTGTTCCGGTCCTCGAACGGGAGCGCGCCGACGTCACCCATCAGCCAGGTGTAGCCCCGGTTGTAGCCGAGCAGGTCGCAGCGGGCGTTGCGGATCGCGACCGGGTACGGCTCCAGCTTCTTCAGCATGAGCTCCATCGCCGGCGTGATGACCTGGCGGCAGTCCTTCTCGCCTTCCGGCTCGGGCGCGCCGGCCAGGCGGAAGAGGTGGCCGTGCTCGTGCGGGTCGAGCCGCAGGGTGCGGGCGATCGCCTGCAGCACCTGTTCGGACGCGTTGATGTCGCGGCCCTGCTCGAGCCAGGTGTACCAGGTGACCCCGACCCCGGCGAGCTGCGCGACCTCTTCGCGGCGCAGCCCCGGCGTCCGGCGGCGGCCGGCGATCGGGAGGCCGACCTGCTCGGGCGTGATCCGCTCACGACGGCTGCGCAGGAACCTCGCCAGCTCCTGGCGGCGCAGGTCGGATTCGACGGCGGTGGTCATGGTGCCAGGATGGCACGCCTTCGAAACTGGTACCAGGTAGTGACCGATACCTGGATAAACAACAACTGGTACCAGTTTCGAAGTGGGTTGATCGTAGTACTCATGACCACGACCTCCCTTGCGCCGAGTACCACCGGCGCCCCCGCCCGGCCGGGACTGACCCCCGCCGGCCTGGTCACGGTGCTGCTGGGGGCAGCACTGCCGATCATCGACTTCTTCATCGTCAACGTCGCTCTCCCGACGATCGACGCCGACCTCCACGCGTCCACCGCCACCCTGGAACTGGTGGTGGCGGCGTACGGCATCGCGTACGCGGTCCTGCTGGTGGTCGGTGGCCGCCTCGGCGACTCGTTCGGCAGGCGGCGGCTGTTCTTCGCAGGCCTCTGGCTGTTCACGCTGACGTCCCTGGCCTGCGGGATCGCCCCGACGGCGGGCACGCTGGTGGTGGCCCGCGCCGCGCAGGGGGCGGCGTCGGCCCTGCTGCTGCCGCAGGTGCTGTCGATCATCCAGGCGACGACGTCGGGCGAGCAGCGCTCCCGCGCGCTCGGCCTGTTCGGAGCGACCGGCGGCATCTCGACGGTGGTCGGCCAGCTCCTCGGCGGCGGCCTGGTGGCGGCGGACCTGTGGGGCACGGGCTGGCGGCCGATCTTCCTGGTGAACGTCCCGATCGGCCTGGTCGTGCTGGTGCTGGCCCGCCGCCTGCCGGAGAGCCGCGCGCACAACCCGCTGGGCGTCGACCGGCTGGGCACAGCGCTGCTGGCGTTGACGCTGCTGTCGTTGCTGGTCCCCCTGATGGAGGGCCGCGCGCTGGGCTGGCCGGTGTGGACGATCGCGTTGCTGGTCGTGTCGCCGTTTTCCGCGGCCGCGTTCGTCCACGTCGAACGGCGCCTGGAGCGCCTCGGCGGAACGCCGTTGCTTCCGCCGTCGGTGATGCGCCTGCCGAGCGTGCGCCGCGGGCTGATGGTCGGTGTCCCGTTCTTCGCGGCGTTCGGCTCGTTCATGTTCGTGTTCGCGATGACGCTGCAGGAAGGCCTGCACTTCGGCCCGCTGGGCGCGGGTGGCGCGCTGACGCCGCTGGCGGTCGCGTACTTCACGGTGTCGATGCTGAGCAGCCGGCTGGTGACGCGGTACGGCCAGAAGGTGGTCCCGGTGGGCGGCGCGATCACGGCGGTGGGCATGGTGGCGCTGCTGTGCACGACGCTGTCGACGTGGCCGCACGTGACGATCCTCGACCTGGCGCCGTCGATGGTCGCGATCGGCGTGGGGAACGCGCTCGCGATGACGACGTTGTTCCGGATCGTGCTGTCCCACGTGCCGACGGACTTGGCCGGGGTGGGGTCGGGCGTGATGACGACGACCCAGCAGACGTCGCTGGCGCTGGGGGTGGCGACGCTGGGGAGCCTCTACGCGGCGTTGTCGGGCTCGATGGGAAGCCGGGAGGCGTTTGCGCTGGTGATCGGCTTGGTGGCGGTCCTGGCGGCGATCGTCGCGATCACCGGGCGGCGGCTGCCGGACCCGCGGGTGTGACGGCGGAGAGGAAGGCGGACCACGCGGCCGGCGGCACCTCGAGTGCCCCGGCCGTGGGGGCTTTCGAGTCGCGGGTGGCGATGGTGGATCCGGTGAAGGCGACCTCGACGCAGTCCGAGTTGCTGGTCCCCCCGCTGTAGCTGCTCTTACGCCAGTCCACGGTCGCCTCTCGGTCCGTCTTGAATCTCGGCGATGAACGTGTGCGACTCCTTTTGGTCCAGCGGCAGACGGGCCAGGTTGTCGAACATCAGTCTGGCGGCGCGCACCTCCGCGTCCTTCTCCACCTGCAGCGCCCCGAAGCCGTAGGAGACGTAGGCCAGGTCCGGTTCCGAGGGGTCGGGGAAACTCGCGATGAGGAAATTGCCGTGCAGGCCATCATGCGACCTCACCGCCCCGTAGCGGTCGAGCAGCGCGAGGAAGTCGTTGTAGCCGGGGATGTACCCCTGCTCGATCCGGCTCATCTTCGACGTCGAGAACCGCAGCGGGCGGCCGGCGTCCTCTTGGCTGAGCCCGGCTGCTTCGCGTAACTTGCGCAGGGTGCGGCCGAGCTGCCGTCGCCGGTAGTTCGGCTTGGTCGGCCGCTCCATGGTGTACCCCTCGTTGTCGGTCAACCACGAATCGTAAAGCGGGCGCCCCGATCTGGGATTCCCGCTTTCGGGCTCCGTCGCGCTGATTCGCGGCGCGAACCTGCTGGTCATGGGCAGCGAGGGCTATCCCCACCGGCTGGAGTACCGGCGCGAGGTCGCGCCGGGCGCGTGGGTGCACGAGTACACCGAGCTCGTCGACGACATGGGGTTCGTCATGGAGCACCGCCGTGATCGGTACCGGGACTGGACCGTCCGGTACGGCACCGAGTGCGCGTGCGACTTCCTGTTCCGGCGGCGAGCACGGCCGGGGACGTTCGTGGTCGACATCTACCGGCTGTTTCCCGGGCGCTGCGAGCACGTGGTCACCGTCCGGGTGGACTGGCCGCCGGAAAAAACCGGAAGTTCACCCGTCGGAGAACCGGGGTGCCAAGCGACGATGAAGGTGTGACGGAACCTCGGGTGCGACCGGACCCGGCCTTCGCGCTGCTCGGGCTGTACGAAACCGCGCTGCCGGAGGTCTACGGGTACCTGCTGTCCCGGTGTGGTGACCGCACGCTCGCCGAGGAGCTCACGTCCGAGACCTTCCTCGGGGCGGTTGCCGCCTGTCGCAAGGAGTACGCACCTCCAGTGAGCACCGGGTGGCTGATCGGCGTCGCCCGGCACAAGCTCGCCGACCACTGGCGGCGCAAAGAGCGTGAGGAACGCGGCCTGCGGCTCGTCCACGACAGCGAACCGGCTGTCGACGACCCGTGGGACGAGCAGCTCGACGCCCTGCGGGCGAGACAGGTGCTCGGCTCACTCGGGCCGCACCACCGGGCCGCGCTGACCCTGCGGTACGTCGACGGCCTCGGGGTTCCCGAGGTCGCCGGCCACCTGGGCCGCAGCGTGCACGCCACCGAGGCGTTGCTCGTCCGGGCCCGCGCCGCGTTCCGGCGCGCCTACGAGGAAAAGGAGGGTCGCGATGCCTGAGCCTTTCGACGCGCTTCGCCGCCCCTCCGAACGGGTCGCCCCCGACCCGGACTTCGCCGCCGAACTGCGCGACGACCTGCGTCGCTTGATCTTGAACGGAGCCGATATGACAACCACTTCCGAGGCACCGGTTGCTGCCTCGTTGAGTTCACTGACGCCCTACCTGGCGGTGTCCGACGCCCGCGCGGCCCTCGACTTCTACATCGAGGTGTTCGGCGCGACCCGCCGGGGCGACCCGATCCTGATGGACGACGGCCGCGTCGGCCACGCGGAGCTGGCCATCGGCGACGCGGTGCTGATGCTGGCCGAGGAGCACCCGGAGATCGGCCACGTGGCCCCGCGCGAAGGGGGCGCGTCGGTGCGGGTGGAGGTGCCGGACGTGGACGCTTCGGTGGCCCGCGCACTGGAGCTGGGCGCCACGCTGATCCGCGCGGTGAGCGACTCGCCGTACGGGCGGGGCGGAGCGTTCCGCGACCCGTTCGGCCAGCGCTGGCTGGTTTCCCAGGCGGCATCCCCGGCGGCGGGCCCCCGCCCGGCCCGTCACGGCGAGGCGATGTACTTCACGTTCCAGGTCCCGGAGGCCGAGCCGGCGAAGCAGTTTTACGGGGCGGTGCTGGGCTGGCAGTTCACACCGGGGTCGACGGCGGACGCGTGGGGGTTCTCGGGCCCGGGTCTCGAGGGCGGGTTGTGGGCCGGGGACCGGCAGGTGGGTTGGAAGCTGATGTACGCGGTCGACAACCTCGACGCGGCGTTGGCGCGGGTGCGGGAGCAGGGGGGTCGGGCGGGCGAGGTCGAGAACCACCCGTACGGGAACACCGCCGACTGCACCGACAACCAGGGCATCGAGTTCTGGCTGTGGGAGAAGCCCGGGTCGTGAGTCATCACTGAGCCCTGAGCGGCCTGTCTGGGT
Source organism: Amycolatopsis sp. NPDC051102 (assembly GCF_040682815.1). NCBI lineage: Bacteria > Bacillati > Actinomycetota > Actinomycetes > Pseudonocardiales > Pseudonocardiaceae > Amycolatopsis > Amycolatopsis sp. NPDC051102. The sequence goes on along the minus strand of NZ_JBFBBT010000007.1, from coordinate 290,068 downwards.
CGCACCTTGCTCGCCGAGGGCGGGGGCTGGGCCTCGCTGCCGCTCTAACGGCCTGCCGCGTACCCCTGCATTCCGCGTGCGTTCGCCGCCGCGCGCAGCAGGCCGTCCGTGCGGGAGACCGCTGATAGGCGGCCCAGGGCCCAGTCGCCGGCGTCGATCAGGGAGTGGCCGCGCGCCCGTAGTGCGTCCAATGTGGACTCTCCCAGGCGCGACTCCACCACCAGCTCGCGCGGGGTCCACGAGCGCGGGTAGAAGGAGCTCGGGAACGCCGTCGTGTGCCAGGCCGGGGCGTCGATCGACTCCTGGAGGTTCAGGCCGCCGTACACGTGGGCCAGCCAGAAGCACAGCTGCCACTGGTCCTGCTGGTCGCCGCCCGGGGTGCCGAAGGCCAGCGTCGGGACGCCGTCGCGCAGGGCCAGTGACGGCGACAGCGTGATCCGGGGACGCTTGCGCGGGGCCAGGGAGTTCGGCAGGCCCTGCTCCAGCCAGAACATCTGGCCGCGCGAATCCAGGCAGAAGCCGAGCGAGGGGATCGTCGGGCTCGACTGCAGCCAGCCGCCCGACGGCGTCAGGGACACCAGGTTGCCCGCCGCGTCGACGACGTCCAGGTGGACCGTGTCGCCGCGGGTCTGGCCCTGGGGGCCGACCGTCGGCTCGCCCGTTGCGCCGCCGGCCGCCTCGATGCCCTGCAGCGAATCCAGGATCGCCGGGAGACGTGCCGGGCCGCGGGCGTCGCCGGGGCGGAGCAGTTCGGACGCCGTGTCGGTGATCAGTGCGCGCCGGGCGTCGGTGTAGGACGCCGAAAGCAGCACGTCCAGGGGCACGTCGGTGTCGCCGTACCAAGCCTCGCGGTCCGCGAAGGCCAGCTTCGCCGCTTCGGTGGCCAGGTGCACCGTGCGCTCCGATGGCACGCCGTCCACATAGGACAGCTCGTCGCGGAAGCCGTGCAGCAGGAGCGCCTGCTGCAGCAGCGCCGGGCCCTGCGTCCAGCCGCCCAGCTTCACCAGGCGCCAGTCGCCGGCGTCGACGAACGCCGGGTCCTCGTACGACGCCGACCACGACGCCAGGTCGTCGCCCGTCAGCAGGCCCGCGTGGTCACGGCCGGAGTCGTCGCGGAACGCCTGGCGGCTGAACTTCTCGATCTCTTCCGCGATGAAGCCCTGTGACCAGGCACGACGTCCCGCGTCGAGCTGCGCTTCCCGCCCCGGCACGGACTCCGCTTCGCGCAGGAGACGCTCCCACGTGTCGGCCAGCGCCGGGTTGCGGTGCAGGCCGGACGCGGGCTTGCCGTCCGGCATCCAGAGCGCCGCCGACGTCGGCCAGTGCTCGATGAACAAGCCGGCGACGGCGCTGATCGTGTCGCCGACCCGCGACACCAGCGGCACGCCGTTGCGCGCGTAGCCGATCGCGTACGACAGCACCTCGCGAAGCGTCTTTGTGCCGTAGTCGCGAAGCAGCAGGAGCCAGGCGTCCCAGGCGCCGGGGACGGTCGCCGGGAGCAGGCCGCTGCCCGGGATCAGGTCCAGGCCGAGCGACGCGAAGTGCGCAGCGGTGGCCCCCGCGGGCGACGGGCCTTGGCCGGCCAGCGCCCGCGGGGTCGGGTCGTCCGCCGTCACGAAGAGGCCGGGCACCTGGCCCGCCGGGCCGCACAGGTGCGGCTCGGCGACCTGCAGGACGAAGCCGGCGGCGACCGCCGCGTCGAACGCGTTGCCGCCGTCCTCCAGCACCGCCATCCCGGTGGCCGAAGCCAGCCAGTGCGTCGATGCCACCATCCCGAAGGTGCCGGTCAGCTCCGGCCTCGTCGTGAACATACCCCGATGGTACGCAACGCTAACGAATTACCAAGCCGCCGGACGACGCCGTTCCGGCTCGTACGGCTGCGTGATGATTTCCATCCCGTTGCCGCCGGGATCGAGGAAATAGACACCACGGCCGCCGTGGTTGTGGTTGATTTCGCCGACCTGCTTTCCCATCGGGTCGGCGTGGTAGGTCACGCCCGTTTCGACGAGCCGCGCGAACACGGCGTCGAAGTCGTCCTCCGGGATCAGGAAGCAGTAGTGCTGCAGGCGAAGGTCCTCTTCGGAGACGCTCGCGAAGTCCAGCCGGACGCCGTTGCGCGTCTCGACGGGGATGAACGGACCCCATTCTTCCCCGACTTCGAGGTTGAGCAGGTTCGCCAGGAATTCGGCGGATTCCCGGTTGTTCCGGGACGGGACGATCAAGTGGTTCAATTCAACGGAAACGGATACTGACACGGTCGAAATGCCTCCGGGGCACTCCCGCCACCTCCATGCCTCACCCAGCCGGTGACCGACACGCGATGCCGTGCCGATCACCCTAGCGGGCCACGCACGATCAGGAAACCTTGATCCGCGCCGCCGCCCGCGGCCGTCCGACGCCCTGCCAGGACAGCCCGGCATCCACGATCACCCGCGGGTCGAGCAGGTTGCGCGTGTCGACGACGTCGATGCCGTCCATCAGCTCGGCCATCGCCGCCCAGTCGAGGTGCTTGAACTCGGCCCACTCGGTCAGCACGACGACGACGTCCGCGTCCTTGGCGACCTGGTAGGCGTCGTCGACGACGGTCATCCCGGCGATTTCGCCGTCGACGGCCGGGTCGTAGGCGGTCAGCTCCGCGCCCAACGCGCCCAGCACCGACGAGACGGCGAGCGCGGGCGAGTCGCGCAGGTCGTTGGTGCCGGCCTTGAACGCCAGCCCCAGCACGCCGATCCGGGCGCCGGCCAGCGTCCCGCCGACCGCGCCGGCGATCTTCGCGACGATCCGGTCGCGCTGGGCGATGTTCTCGTCGATGGCCGAGGTCAGCATGGTGAAGTCGTAGTTCACCGACTCGGCCACCTTGACCAGCGCGCTGGTGTCCTTCGGCAGGCACGAGCCGCCCCAGCCGGGGCCGGGCTTGAGGAACGTCCGCCCGATGCGCCGGTCGTACCCCATGCCTTCGGTGACGAGGTCGATGTCCGCGCCGAGCCGTTCGCAGAGTTCGGCGATCGAGTTGACGTAGGAGAGCTTCAGCGCGAGGTAGCAGTTCGCGGCGTACTTGACCAGCTCGGCGCTCGCCGCGTCGGCGACGACGACCGGCGCGTCGAGTTCGGCGTACAGCTCGCCGACCCAGCGTGCGGCGGCGAGGTCGTCCGAGCCGACGACGATCCGGTCCGGCCCGAGGAAGTCCGCGACCGCGGTGCCTTCGCGCAGGAATTCGGGGTTCGACACGACCGGGACGTCGGTCCGGCCGACCATCTCCCGGATCCGCTTCGACGTGCCGACCGGCACGGTGGACTTGGTGACCAGGGCGCAGCCGGCGGGCAGGACGTCGCCGATCTCGGCCGTCACCGCCTCGACCGCACGCAGGTCGGCGGAGCCGCCGGCGCCCATCGGCGTCGGCACGCAGAGGAACACCGCCTGCGCGTCGCGGACGGCGTCCCGCGCACCGACGACGAACCGGAGGCGCCCGGCCGCGAGCCCGCGGTTGACCAGGTCGTCGAGCCCGGGTTCGAGGATGTCGACGCGGCCCGCGGCCAGCCGCGAGACCTTCGCGCGGTCGACGTCCACGCAGGTGACGAAATGCCCGAGACTGGCCAGGCAGGCCCCCGTGGTCAAGCCGACGTATCCGGTTCCTACCACCACGATCCGAGCTGGCGTCATGCTGCTGAAGGTGACAGCCGGACGTGACCACCGCGCTAACGGAAACAGTCGGGCCCGGAAGCGGTGAGCGAAGACACGAACCGCACCGATGCGAACGAGCGTTAACCTGTCCCCGGATCCAGCGCAGTAGTCCGAAGGGAACGGCACATGCAGATCAACGGCACCGCGGCGCTCGTCACGGGGGGCGCGTCCGGCCTCGGCGGGGCGACGGCGAAGGCCCTCGCGGCCAAGGGCGCGCGGGTGTTCGCGCTCGACCTGGCGGCTTCGATCGAGAAGGCCGAGCAGGTCGACGGCATCACCTACGTCGAGGCCGACGTCACCGACGTCGAGCAGGTCGAAGCCGCCGTGGCGACCGCGGCCGGCTCCGGGGTGCCGCTGCGGACCGTGGTGAACTGCGCCGGCATCGGGCCGTCCGCGCGGATCCTGTCCAAGAAGGGCCGCCACGACCTCGCGCTGTACGCGAAGGTCATCCAGATCAACCTGGTCGGCACGTTCACCGTGCTGACCATCGCGTCCGAGGCGATCGCCAAGACCGAGCCCCTCGAGGACGACGCCCGCGGCGTCATCATCAACACCGCGTCCATCGCCGCGTTCGACGGCCAGATCGGGCAGGTCGCCTACTCGTCGTCGAAGGGCGGCGTCGTCGGCATGACGCTCCCCGCGGCCCGCGACCTGGCTTCGCACGGCATCCGCGTGCTGACCATCGCGCCGGGCATCGTCGACACCCCGATGCTGGCCACGGTCAGCGACGACTTCCGCGCGTCGCTCGCGGCCGGCGTCCCGTTCCCGAAGCGCCTCGCGCGGCCGGACGAGTACGCGCAGCTCGCGCTGTCGCTCATCGACCACGACTACCTGAACGGCGAGGTCGTCCGGATGGACGGCTCGCTGCGGATGGCTCCGCGCTGACCCCGGAAGGCGGCACTTTCACGTGAAAGTGCCGCCTTGGCCGCTCAGCGGGGGAGGCGGACTTCGAGGCCGATGCCGTCGCTGGTGACCGAGCAGCCGCCGAACGCGCTTTCCGCGGCCAGCGTCTCGAACTGCTCGCGGGTGAACGCCCGCCGCCGCAGCCACTTGAGCGTCTGCCGCACGGTGAACCCGGCGGCCACGCCGACGTGCATGCCGGCGACCTCGCGGTCGATGTCCGCGGGGGTGGCCTCGTGGTTGAGGTCGTGGATCACCGCGAAGCCGCCCGGGCGCAGCACCCGGTGCATTTCGTTCAGCGCCGTCACCGGCTTGCGGAAGTTCTTGAACGCGGCCTGGCAGACCACGAAGTCGAACGATTCGTCCGCGAAGGGCGCTTGCGTCACGTCACCCTGCCGGAAGTCGATGTCGAGCCCCGCCCGGTTTTCCCGCGCGATCTCGACCATGGTGTGGCTGATGTCGAGCCCGGTGACGCGGTAGCCGCGCTTGGCCAGCTCCACGGCGAAGAAGCCGGGACCGGGCGCCACCTCCAGGATCTCGGCGCCGTCGGCCAGCCCGGCGGTCACTTCGGCCGCCTGCCGCCGGTACTGCGCGAGCTGTGCTTCGGTGCCGCGGTTCTTGGCGTACAAGCGGGCCTGGAAGCCCTCCATCTCGGGCACTTTGTGCTTGCGGGTCGTCTCCATGGATCTCTCCTCTTCGGTTGAGCCGAACCGAAGAGCGCACCCGGTTATCCTTGCGGTGCCACCTCGTGGCCGGGCGTGCTCGGTTCGGGGTCGAGGACCCCGGGCGGTGTGCCAGCACCTCCCGGGGTCCGTGCTATTCCTCCACGAGCGCCCCGAGGTCGTCGGGGAGCTCGCCGGTCTCGTACCAGCGCCGCCAGGCATCCAGGCCCGGCATGGTGCCGCTGGTCAGTTCGTCCAAGAAGCCGCGCACCCAGCGCGCCTCGGCCTCCGTCATCGCGATGTCGTACTCGATCTCGATCATGAACATCCGCGGCATCAGCGGCCGCAACTGGTCGAGCACGGCCCGCTGCTTCGCGGCCCGTTCGCCGAGCTGCTCGAGCCGCTCCCGCAGCCGGCCGATCGCCTGATCCGGCCCCAGGATCCCGATCATCGACAGCCCGGACCGGAACCGCGGGGGTTCCGGCTCGACCGTGCCGACGAGCTCGCGGACCCAGTCCTCGTACTCCGCACGTCCGGCCGGGGTGATCCGGTAGACGGTCCGCTCGGGCCGCCCGCCGTCCTTGACGCTCTCGACGGCCTCCAGGAAGCCGTGCTTCTCGAGGTTCGCGACCACGGTGTAGAGCGAACCCCATTTGATCGGCACGTCGGCTTCCTTACCGCGCTCCTTCAGCACGGCCGCCATCTCGTACGGGTGCCGGGGCCGGTCCATGACCGCCGACAGCACAGCCAGGCCGAGCATGTTGCCGACCTTGCGCCGCTTCATCGGACTCCTCGCCTACGAGTACTCGCAGACGAGTATTGCGCAGGACGCGTCAGCAGGCAAGTGTCTTAGTCGACGAACTACTCAGAGATCGAGCATGTACGGCACTTCGGCCTGGGCCCGGGCGTCGATCCACTCGCGCAGCGCCCGCGTCGCGAGGACGTCGTCCTCGTTGTAGCGCAGGAGCCGTTCGCGCTGGTCGTCGTCCGGCTTCTCGCCGTCCATGCCCACGGCGTCGCGGTACCAGCGCATCGACGCCTCGCCGCCCGCCTCGGGGTCGCGCCAGGAGAACCCGGCCACCGGCGCGATCACCTTCAGGCCCTTGCCGTGGGAGCACAGGAACTGGTCGGTGACGCTGCGGAAGAGGTCCACCCACTGCTCGGAATCCACAAAGGACTGGACGTCCTTCTTCGTCGGCACGCCCGGGTGGTCGCCGAAGCGCTCGACCGAGCCGAAGAGCCAGCGGTTCTCGGCCAGCGCGTTGTAGCAGTAGGCGCGGAAGGTCAGGCCGGCCGCTTCGGTGCGTTCGCGGACGTCGGTGAGCCAGGCCCAGAACTCGGCGAAGGAGCGGGCCTCGTCGTCGGTGGGCAGCGGGTCCCACGTCGCGAAGGCGCGGTAGCCCTGGGTGACACCGATGTCAGCGCCGGTCAGCAGGCAGCCCCAGAGGTATGCGCCGGCGTCGCCGAAGCTCTCCATGTCGACGTCGACCTCGACGTCGGCGCGCGGCACCTCGACCGCCTCCACGCGGCGCACCAGCGTGAGGTCGGCCAGCCAGGCGCGGGCGAGCACGACGGCGTCCGGGAACGTGACGCCCGTCCAGTTCACCGCCGGCGGTTCGCCCGCCGGGTCGAGCGCGGCCAGCTTGTCCACAGTGGACACGCCGGCCCGGCGCAGCTCGACGGCGTCCTCACCGCGGACGACGAGGCTGACGTCCCGGGTTTCGGTGAGCACGACCTCGCACGTCGGCCACCACGGGCAGCGACGGCACTCCAGCACGCGCGACGGCTCGGCGAGCGGCTCCTCGCCGTTCGCGGCGGCGGTGGCGATGGCCAGGCGGTCGGCGAACCGGGCCTGGTACTCGGTGAGCGCGGTCCGGCCGCCCGGCCAGGTGCCCGCGGCGAGGTCGTGCCAGACGACGACGTCGGCGTCGAGGCCGATCACGCCACCGAGGGCGAGGCTCTCGTCGGCCTGCCCGAGCGTCTGCAGCATGCGGCGGATGTGCACGAGCCGGAGCTGGTCACGCGGCTGTGAGCGGACCTTGCGGCCTTCGTCGGCCTTCCGGTTCCCCGGGTCGAGATCGGTGAGCTCGGTGACGATCGCGCCGGCGCCGCGGTCGGTGATGCGGTGGCGCACGACGAGCACCGGCACGTACCCGCGGCCGCTGCGGACGAGCAGGTCGATGCCGCCACGCCGGTGCCCGGCCGCGTCGACGGGCAGCAGCGCACCCCAGATGTAGCGCGCCCCGTCGGCGAAGGCCTGCAGCGTCTGCTCGACGCGCTCGGCGGCCGGCAGGTCCCGCCCGACCTTCACCCAGTGGTCGTCGTTGGCGGCCATCAGCCGGGCGACGATGTCCTCGCGGTGGGCGGTGGCGTCGGCGATCCGCTGCTGCGCGGTGGGGTCGGGCGGCGAAAGCGGCACCTCGCGCATGGCGGGGTCGTGCTCGAGGTGCACACGCCGGCGGCAGCGGCTGACCGCGCCCGCGTCGAGTACCACCTCGGTGTTCATGGAGATCACTCTAGATTCCCACCGCCGAGCCGACATGCCCGCCACCCAGGCGACCAGTAAGTTCGACCTCGACACGTCGCAGGAGGTGCCATGGCGCGCAAGGCCAAGGTCGAGGGTGAAGCCAGGTTCACCCCTAAGAGGGCGAAGAACGCGGTCGCGGTGGCCAAGGTGCTCGGCCCGGCGGTGATTCCGGTGGTGGCGCCGTTGGCGGTGCGCGCGGCGGGCGCGGCCCGGGACGCGTACGACCGCTACCAGGCGCGCAAGCTGGGGGTTTCGGTCGACCGGCTGGGCGAGTACACCGGCCGCGGCGCGGCCCTGCACGCCCGGATCGCGGGGGTGGCCGAGGGCTGCCGGGACCTGCAGAAGTCGGAGAAGGCGTCCGAGGTGGACCGGGAGTTCGCGAAGGGCGCGCTGGGGACTTTGGAGCAGTTGTCGGCTTCGGTCCGGGCGGCGGAGCGGATGCCGGCGGCGCGGCGGAAGTCGGTGCATCGTGCGGTGGCTGGGGAGTTGGAACTGCTCGAAGGGCAGCTGTTGCACCGCCTCGGCCTCTGACAGGGCAGCCCCCGCCCTGTCCCGGGGGGCGTCCCCTGGTCCAGTCTATCGGCGGTAGGGGCCAAAAACCGGGGCGCCGGAAATCTGTGGACAACTCCGGGCCTGTGGATGGCTGATTTGACAACCGGCCGGGCAGCGTGATCGCTTCCCGGCCGGTTCGGCTACTGGATGAAGCCCTTCTTGACCATCCAGTCGTGGGCCACCTTGCCCGCGTCCTGGCCGTCGACGTCGACCCGCTTGCACAGCTCGACCATCTGCTCGTTGTCGATCGCCGCGCTGACCTTCTCCAGCGGGCCGCGAACCTCCGGGTGTTGCTTCAGCCACTCCGTGCGCAGCGTGGCCACCGCGTTGTACTGGGGGAACGCTTTCTTGTCGTCCTCCAGCACCCGCAGGTTCAGGCCCGAAATGCGGCCGTCCGTGGTGAAGACCTCGCCCACCGGGCAGGTTCCGCTCGCCACCGCCGAATAGATCGTGCCGATGCCGAAGTTCTTCACCGTCGGTTTCTGGAAGCCGTACGCCTTGACCGCGGCCGGGAAGCCGTCCTGGCGGCTGGTGAACTCCGTCTCGAGGCAGAACACCGCCTGGTCCGGCTTCTGCTTGATGAACGCCGCCAAGTCGGACGTCGTCTTCAGGTTGTTGGCCGCGCCGTACGCCTCCGTCACCGCGAACGCGTACTGGTCGTTCAGCGGCGAGTAGTTCAGCCACGTGACGCCGAACTTCTCTTCGTCCGCCTTGGCCGTTGCCTCGTACTGGGCCTTTTCGCCGCCCGGGACCGGGAGTTCGTTGCCCTGGTAGTTGATCCAGCCCGTGCCCGTGTACTCCCACGTCACGTCCGTCTGGCCGGACAGCAGCGCCTGCCGCGACGAGTTCGACCCCTTGATGTCCGAGAGGTCGACGACGTCCGCGCCCGCGGCCGTCAGGGCCATCTCGGCCATGTACGCCAGGATGATGTTCTCGGTGAAGTCCTTCGACCCCACCGTCACCTTCAGCCCTTGCAGGGCCGGGATCGGCTGGATCGAGCCCGGCTTGATGTCGTACGGGACCGCCTGGTTGACCGTCAGCCCGCAGGACGACAACGTCACCCCCAGCAGCGCCACGACTGCCATACGACGGAGTTTCATCGCAGCCCCTTCGGTCCGAAGTACTGTTCGGCGACTGCGCCCAGCCAGTCCACCAGCAGCGCCAGCGCGACGGCCAGCACCGAGCCGGTGACCAGCACCGAGGTCAGGTTCAGCTTGTAGCCGGTGTCGATGAGCAGGCCGAACCCGCCCGCGTTGACGAACATGCCGAACGTCGCCGTGCCGACCGCCAGCACCAGGGACGTGCGCAGGCCGGCCAGGATCAGCGGGACGGCCAGCGGGAGCTCGACCCGCCACAGCACCGCGGCCGCCGACATCCCGATGCCGCGGCCCGCGTCGATCAGGGCCGGGTCGACCTGCTGGATGCCGACCATCGTGTTCCGCAGCACCGGCAGCAGCGAGTAGAACGCCAGCGGCAGCGCCGCCACCCAGATCCCGCCGGTCGAGCCGGTGACGATGAACCACAGCACCAGCACGCCCAGCGCGGGCGCCGCCTGGCCGATGTTCGCGACGGCCAGGAAGACCGGCGCCAGGAAGCGCGCCCACGGCCGTGTCACGATCACCCCGAGCGGTACCGCGACCAGCACCACGATCGCCGTCACCACCAGCGTCATCAGCAGGTGGTCCCACAACGCCGTGAGCAGGGTCGACGCGTTGAGCGTCTCCTTCTCGGTCGCGTTCAGGCCGCTGGAGAACACCGCGACCAGCGTCACCGCGACGATCACCAGCACGACGATGGGCTGGGCGAACAGCCGGACGCGTTCCGCGCGTTTCGAGCCGGACTCGGTGCTGAAGCCGGTGTCGACGGCGGCCGTCGTCATGCGGACACCTCTTCGCCGTTCGTGTGCTCGTCACGCAGCTGCTGGATGGTCGCGATCACCGTGTCCAGCTGGATGGTGCCCGCGTACTCGCCGCGCGCGCCGGTGACCGGCACCGAGCCGCCCTCGGCGAGCATCGCCTCGAGCGCGTCCTGGAGCGTCGACTGCAGGCTGACGACGTCGCGCAGCGGCTTGCCGAGGTTGGCCAGCGACGTCGCCGAAGTGAGCTCGCGCGCGTGGACCCACCGCGTCGGACGGCGGCGGGCGTCGAGCACGAGCGCGAAGTGCCGGCGCGACTGGTCGAGCTTCTCCCGCACCGACGCCGGCGACTCGTCGACGGTCACGGTCAGCGCGTCCTGCTGGAGTTCGACGTCCCGGACGCGCAGCAGCGTCAGCTGCTTCAGCGACGCGCCCGCGCCCACGAACCCCGCGACCGTGTCGTCCGCCGGGTTCGCCAGGATCGCTTCGGGGGTGTCGTACTGCAGGATCGTCGACTGGTTGCCGAGCACGGCGATCTTGTCGCCCAGCTTCACGGCTTCGTCGAAGTCGTGCGTGACGAACACGATCGTCTTCTGCAGCTCGCCTTGCAGCCGCAGCAGCTCGTCCTGCAGGTTGCCGCGGGTGATCGGGTCGACCGCGCCGAACGGCTCGTCCATCAGCAGCACCGGCGGGTCCGCGGCCAGCGCCCGGGCGACGCCGACGCGCTGCTGCTGGCCGCCCGACAGCTGCCGCGGGAAGCGGTCGCGGAAGTCGGCCGGATCGAGCCCGACCAGGTCCATCATCTCCTCGACCCGGTCGTTGACCTTCTTCTTGTCCCAGCCGAGCAGGCCCGGCACCACGGCGATGTTCTGCGCCACGGTGAAGTGCGGGAACAGCCCGGCCTGCTGGATGGCGTAGCCGATCCGGCGGCGCAGCGTGTCGACGTCGAGCTTCAGCGCGTCCTCGCCGCCGATGGTGATCCGGCCGGACGTCGGCTCGATCAGCCGGTTGATCATCCGCATGGTGGTCGTCTTGCCGCAGCCGGACGGCCCGACGAAGACGACGATCTTGCCGGCCGGCACGACCATCGAGAAGTCGTCGACCGCCGGGGTCCGGGTGCCGGGGTACCGCTTGGTCGCGTGCTCCAGCTCGATTTCGACGCCGGAGACTTCCTCGTTCTCAGCCACGGACACCCCTTGAGACGGTGAAGCGCTTGATCAGGACGTAGATGCCGTCGAGCAGCAGGGCGAGGACGACCACCCCGACCGTGCCGGTGACGGCTTGGTTGAGGGAGTTCGTGCTCCCCGCGTTCGTGAGCCCGGAGAAGACTTCGGCGCCGAAGCCCGGCCCCTTCGCGTAGGCGGCGATCACCGCGATGCCCATCAGCATCTGCGTCGCCACCCGCATGCCGGTGAGGATCGCCGGCCAGGCCAGCCGCAGCTCGACGCGGGTGAGCACGCCGAAGCGGCTCATCCCGATGCCGCGGGCGGCGTCGGTGATCGCCGGGTCGACGCCGTCGAGCCCGACGATGGTGTTCCGGACGATCGGCAGCAGGCCGTAGAGCACCAGCGCGATCACGGCGGTCGCCGGTCCGAGCCCTGATAAGGGGATCAGCAGGCCCAGGAGGGCGAACGACGGGACCGTCAGGATCGTGCTAGCCAGGGCCGTGGCCACCGCCGAGCCGATCGGGCTGCGGTAGACCGCAACCCCGATCAGCACGCCGAGGACCGCGGCGATGACCGTGCACTGCACCACCATGCTGGTGTGCAGGTAGGCCTCCAGCCACAGCTTGCTCGCCCGGTCGGAGATGTAGTCGAAGAGGTTCATCCGTGTTCGCTCTCCCGCCCTTCGCGCCGGCCTTCACCCGAATGGGCTAGTTCCTGACCGACGGCTCAGTACCCACGACTCGACCCGCCGAAACCCCGGCTTCGGCCCACCGTGGCCCAGGTCGCCGGGATCGGCAACAACTGGGCTGAACCACAGGCGCGGTGCGGGCCGTGAACTTCTTGTGTGCTCACCTCACGGGATCACACGCTCACGCCGGAACAGGTCCCTTAGGCTGCTCCGCATGAGCGTTCCGGCACGGCGACCTGCCGTGCTGGGTGCTACCCGCGGAACGTTGCTCGCCGTGAGTGCCGCCGCACTTTCCGTGACCGCACACCGGCTCGCCGACGGCGGCCTGCCCGACCCGGCGATGACCGTGCTGCTCACCGGCCTGTTCGGCTGGACGGCGGCCGCGCTCACCCGCAAGGCCCGCGGCCCGGTCGCCACGCTCGCCCTGCTGGGGTCCGCCCAGCTGGTGATGCACCTGCTGCTCACCACGCTCGCCGGTCACGACATGTACGCGATGCCCGGCCGCACCGGGCTCGGCATGATCGGCGCGCACGCCGTCGCGACCGTGCTCACCGCCCTCCTGCTCGCCCGCGCGGACACGATGCTGCTCACGGTGCTGGCCGTGCTGCGGGCGTTCCTGCCGCGGCTGCTGACCCCGCTGCCGGTGCCGTCCGCGGCACCCGCGCTCGTCCCCGCCCGCGTGGCCGGCCCGGACCACCTCGTCGGCGTCGACCTGCGCCGGATCCGCGGGCGGCGCGGCCCGCCCGCGCACTCCTGAACCCCAGCTCATCCCCGTACAGCGGACACAGAGCCCGCTGCCCCTTTCTTGAGTTCATCAGGAGTGAACCCATGTCCCAGCACGTCTTCAAGCGCGCCGGTTTCCTCGCCGCCACGGTCGGTGTCGCCGGTCTCCTCGGCGCCGGCGTCGCGTCCGCGCACGTCACCGCGAACGTCTACGGCTCGCAGCCGACGAAGGGCGGTTACGCCGCGGTCGTGTTCCGCGTCCCGAGCGAGGAGCCGAACACCATGACGACCAAGGTGACCGTCGACTTCAAGGCCGACTACGGCATCGGCAGCGTGCGGACCAAGCCGCTGCCCGGCTGGACCGCCGAGGTGACCAAGTCGAAGCTGCCGGCCCCGATCACCAAGGACAACGGCACGCAGATCACCGAGGCCGTCACGGCGGTGACCTGGACCGCGCAGCCGGGCAACGAGCTGAAGGCCACCGACTACCAGGAGTTCTCGGTGAGCTTCGGCCCGCTGCCGACCAACGTGGACGAGGTCGAGTTCCCGGCGCACCAGACCTACAGCGACGGCAAGGTCGTCGACTGGAACCAGCCGACGCCGCCGGGTGGCGAGGAGCCGGAGCACCCGGCGCCGGCCGTCAAGCTGGCCGCCAAGGCCACGGGCGACGGTGACGACGACCACGCCGCGATGGGCGCGAACACGGCGTCCACCACCGGGGAGCACACTGAAGCGGCCGCGTCGACGTCGGACAGCACGGCCCGCTGGCTCGGCGGGGCCGGCCTGCTCGTCGGCGCCATCGGCCTCGGCGTCGGGGCCGGCGCGACCATCCGGGCCCGCAAGGCCACGGCGAAGCCGGGAGGCAACAGCTAGATGCGGAAGGCGCTCGTCGCGCTGGCGTTGACCGGGGTGGCCGTGCTCGGCACGGCCACTCCGGCGCTGGCGCACAACGTGCTGATCTCTTCGGACCCGGCGAACGGCTCGTCCGTCGCGACCAGCCCGGCGAAGATCAGCCTGACCTTCGACCAGTACGTGCAGGGTGCGGACGTCAACCAGATCGCGGTGACCGGACCCGGCGGCGGCCAGTGGGCCGAGGGGCCGATCACCGTGGTGAACAACGTCACCAGCGCACCCCTGCGGCCGCTCGGCCCGGCCGGGAAGTACACCGTCGGCTACCGGGTGCTTTCCGCGGACGGCCACCCGGTGACCGGGGAACTCACCTTCACCCTCACGACCGCCGGCACCGGCACGCCGGCGACCGTCGACGCGGCGAGGTCGCCGGGCGGCTCCTCGTCGGCCGCGCCGCAGTCGTCGTCGAGCGGGGTGCCGATCTGGGTCTGGATCGCCGGTGCGGTCGTGCTGCTGGCGATCGGCCTGACCGTGGCCCTGCGGTCGGGCGGCAAAATCGAAGAAGAGAACTGATGACCCAGGCCGAGACCACCGCGAAACCCCGCTATTCGACGCTGCTGTGCGTCGTGACGGCGGGCCTGCTCGGCGCCCTGATCGGCGTCGCGCTCATGTCCACCGCCCCGGTGCCCGGGGTGGTGGAACCCAGCGCGGTGGTCTCGGCCGGCATCCCGGTCGTGCGCGTCCTGCTCGACCTGGCCGCGGTCACGACCATCGGGCTTTCCCTGTTGTCCGTGCTCGTCGGCTACGACCGGCCGAAGCTCACCGAGCCGGTCATGCGGCTGGCCCGCCCGGCCGGCGTCGCGGCCGCGCTCGTCTGGGGCACTGCCGCGGTGGTCGCGCTCATCCTGCAGACCGCGGAGTTCAAGCCGGGCTCCTCGACGCTCTCGCCGTCCGACATCGGCCGGTACATCGCCGCCGTCGGCGCCGGGAAGGCGCTCGTCATCGTCGCGGTGCTCGCGCTCGTCCACGCCGGGATCGGCGCGCTGGCGCTGCGCTTCGGCGAGAAGGTGCCCGCCGAGGTCCGGGTCGGGCTCGGCCTGTTCGCGCTGCTGCCGCTGCCGGTCACCGGGCACGCGTCGAACTGGAACTACCACGACTACACGATGATCTCGATGGAGCTGCACGTGATGAGCGCCGTCGCCTGGACCGGCGGCCTCGGCGCGATGACCGTGCTGCTCGTGGCGAACCGGACGCTGCTGGCGCACGCGCTGCCCAAGTTCTCGAAGCTGGCGACGCTGTGCCTGGTCATCTCGGCGGCGACCGGGCTGTTCAACGGCCTGATCGAGATTTCGCTGAACCCGACCATCAGCTTCTGGGCGGCGATCTTCACGACGCCGTACGGGCAGCTGCTCATCCTGAAGACCGTGTGCACCGGCGTGATCGCGCTGCTCGGCGCGAACGTCCGCTGGCGGCTGATGCCCCGGATCATCCGGCACGACCGCACGTCGCTCGCCGCCTGGGCGACGCTCGAGCTGACCGTGATGGGGCTGGCCTTCGGCTTCGCCGTCGTGCTGACGCGGGCGCCGGTCGTCGCCTCCTGACGTCGTCCCCGCAGGTAGGACCGGGTGTGAAGTCACGGCGAGTAGCTGCAACTTGCGCATTGGGGCGACGAGTAGACCATTGGGGGCGACCGGTCGGACCGAACTTTCTACCCTGAGCGGGCGGCATTTCGGATGCGACGAACGGTCATTTGCAGTCGGCGAATGCACGTGCAGTCTGTGGTGTCGATCACACCAAGTGACACATGACGGTCAGCGGTAACGCGTCCACCGCGTGTCGGTCCGCGCGTTGCGGAAGTCGTCCAGCCGCCGGTACAGCTCCGGACGCACCTGCGGCCGGCTGCGCAGGATCGGCAGCACGCTCGTCGTGAGCTTCAGCTCGCGGATCCCCCGCAGGACGGCGAACCCGGGCCACGAGGTCACGTCGAAGCCGTACGCCGCGGCGAACGTCCGGTAGCGCACCGGCGGGTCGCCGAACCGCTCGCGGCCGACCGCGAGCGGCGTCAGGTCCCATTCCGGCGGGCCGACGCACGAGGAATCGAAGTCGCAGAGCACCGGCCCAGCCGGGCCGGGGATGACGTTGCCGGGGTACGCGTCGCCGTGGACCAGGCCCCTGGGCAGCGGAAACTCCAGGTCGGCCAGCTGGGCTTCGAGCTCGGCGCAGCGTTCGAGCAGGAACTCCCGGTCGGCGTCGCTGATCTCCTCGGCGTCCGACACCCGGGCCCGCACCGCGGCGAACGGCGCCCACTCCGCGAGACCGTCCGGCGCGGGCAGGGCGTGCACCTGGCGCAGCAGCCGGGCCAGGTCGGTGGACGTCGCCGGGCGGCCGATGCTCGGCACCTGGTGCCACACGGTCACCAGGTGCGCGCCGACCTCCAGTGGCTGCTCGACGTCGGCGAGGAGCCGGATCGCGGGGACGCCGTGGCGCTCGAAGTGCCGGGCCACGCACACGACCGTGCCGACGCGGTGCCGCAGCTGCGTCGAGCCGACGATCCGGATCACGAACGGCGCCGTGACCAGCGCGTACACCGCGTTGTTGGTGAACCGCAGCAACCGCGCGCCCGCCGGGTCGAGGTCCAGCAGCGCGCAGGTCTCGGCCAGCACGCCACGCAGCTTCCCGGAGGTGAACCGGCCGTCCAAAACCGCGCCGGCGCTTTCGGCGTTATGCGGCGTAGAAAGCGTGGAGGCGGTCGGCGAGGTCACGGGCATCGGCGTTGTTGCGGCGGCGCTCGGCCTCCTCCTGCAGGGGCCGCATCCGGTCCTTGACCCGCTCGGACTTGATGCCCTCGGCGCAGTCGATGGCCTTGCCGCCGACCTTGGCGCCGTGGTCGAGGTCGCCGTCGAGCAGGTGGTTGGTGGCGAGCGCGCTCAGCATGAACGTCTTGGAGCGGGCCATTTCGTCGTCATAGGACTCGACGGCCCTGCTCAGCGCCGGGATCGCGTACTTCGTGTGCTCGGCGTTCTTCTGCGCGAGGACCGTGTGGACGGTGCCGACCATGGCGTAGACGTCGGTCTCGGTGAAGAACTTGACCCACGACTCGGCTTCGGCCAGGTTGGCGCGCTCGAACTCGTCCTTGCTCCGGCCGAGCAGCTTCACCGCCTGCTCTTCGTTGCCCATCATCGCGTAGGCCCACGCCTCGTTCGCGCAGAGCACGGAGACGGCCAGCTCGGAACCGCTTTCCTGAGCCGCGATCTGGCCCAGCTGGAACAGCTTGAGCGCGTCGTTCGGGGCGTCCTGGTGCAGGTAGACGCGGCCCATGCGGTAGAGGACGTTCGCCACCAACGGGTGGTTTTCGCCCTGTTTGGCGAGGTCCAGCGCGTTCGCGAAGTGCCCGCGGGCGGAGTCCATCAGGCCGGTGTCGAAGGAGGTCCAGCCGGCCAGCGAGTGGAGGTCGGCCAGCGCCACGTACAGCCGGTTCTTGACGATCTCGGTGCCGTGCGCCTCGAGCATCTGCTGTCCCCAGGACAGCTGCGCCACGACGGCGTCGCGGCAGAACCCGCCGCCGTACTGGTAGTCCAGCGCCCGGAGCGCGCGCGTCGCGGCCTCGACCTGGCGCACGTCGGTCATGCCGATGCGCCCGGGAGCCGGCGTCCTGGCCGGTCCGGCCGACCACGTGCCCGATTCCGGGCCGAAGACCGCCGCCCCCATCGTGACCTGGGCAGCGTGCGCGAGGAACCTCCGTCGCTTCACGGACTCGTCCTCCTCAGCCTGCTGGCCGTCGGCGGAGCCGACGACCCGTATCGCCGTGGCCTCGTCGTAAGCGAGGCCCATGTATCCACGGGGGACGCCCAGGCCGTCGGCGATCCTCGTGAGCACGTCGTAGGCCATGACCTGGCGACCCTTGAGGATCTCCGACACCTCGGACTGGGATTGGCCGGTCATCGCGGCGATCTGGCGCTGCGAGACACCGTGCTTGCGCAGGAGCCGGTACACGGCGCTGATCTCGCGCGACGCGAGAGCCGTTCTCATCTCCGGCTGCTCCCACGCGTCAGCGGGAACTGCGTGGCTCTGCCGGGCTTCGGCACTGCCACCGTTACTGGCGTCCATCGCGCCCCCTCCACTGTCCGGTCGGGCGTCTGTGAAACAGCGTAGGCAAACCTGCGGAACCGTGTGAACAGCCGAACTGGTGCCCTGATCGGTCCGGGCGAAGTCCGTTGACCGCTTACCGTGGAACCGAGCCCAGTCACCGCTATGACGCCGATTCCACCTTCTATCGCACCCGGTTACACCTCACTGTAGTTGTCAGATCTCCGTCACCGCCCGGACACCGGTAGCGATCACGGAGAGCTACGAAAACCGCAGCGTTGTGCTAGGGCGATGTTGCAGAAGGCATCTTCGAAGACTTTCGACAGAGCGGAGAAGGGCGTGGAGTTCGTGGACTCGTTCGCAGGGGGACATGCCGGCACGGCCACCCGCGCCGTGCGGCCGGCGGTCGCGACGGTCTCTCCCGTCTCCGCCGTCCGCCCCGTCACCCCCGCCGCCGCGGTGGACCCCCGCACCGCGAGCGTCCGCCACTACGAAGGCGGCCAGCTCGTCTGGCGCGTCCAGTGCGGCGACCTGATCAGCCGGGAGCGGGCGGTGACGGTGTTCGTCGAAGACAACCAGGTGGTACTGGTCTCGCCTCCCGGTGAGACCGCGCGGCTGACGTCCGGCCAGCTCGGACAGCTGCGCGCCGCGCTCAACGAAGCCGCCAAGATGGCGGAAAGGTGACGGTGAGCTGACATGGATCAGGTACTCGGGCAGGTCCTCCGCAACGCGGTTTGGGAGCGCCTCGACATGCTGACCGACCTGGCGAACCGCGCCGACGCCCAGTCACTCGTCTCGGTCGCGCGTTCCGAGCTGCCCCGCCTGACGGAGGCGTGGCGCGCAATGCTGAAGATGCACGAGCCCGACGAGCGCGGCGACTGCCCGACCTGCTCGACCCGGTGGCACCGCTGCAAGGCGCCGTGCTCGGTCTGGCAGGTCGCGCACGAACACCTGGTGGCCGGCGGGCTGGCCCCGCAGCAGCAGGCCCCGGCGGACCGCCGGCTGCAGGGCCGTCGCAAAAGCCCGGTGCCGGTGCACCCGGCGCCGCCCACCGCGGCGGAGACCACGGGTCGCCACGCGCTGGTGAACCCGCGCCGAGCGGTCACGGCCTGACCTCGAGACCGGCGAGCGCGCGGCCGGCCGATCGCCCCATCGGACCCGCACCCGTACTCGCCCCGGCCGAGGACTGTTTCGCCCGCACCCCCGAGCAGCGCGAACCAGTCCTCGGCCACCACTCCGGTCCCCTGCGCGATTAATCGAAAAAATTACACGTTAGCCCTAGCCCAGGCAGTAATCGCCCGCTAGATTGATCATCGAAGACGGCGTTGGATCACGGGTCTGGTCCCGCTGTCGCCCCGCCCCTGAGCGGCCCTCGAATTCCGCGGGCCGGTGCCGTTGCACTCCCCTCCCCCGACCGGCACCGGCCCGCGGTTCCACGTCTAGCGAACCGCCTTCACGCGCAGCACGAGCACCGCGGCCAGGAGCGTCGCGATCGCCGAAGCCGCGAAGAGTCCCGAGTAACCGCCGAGGTAGGCGAGCACCAGCGGCGTCACCAGCGGGGCGACCACCTGCGGCAGCGCGTTCGCGATGTTGATGATGCCGAAGTCCTTGGCCCGGTTCTGCGCCGCGGGGAGCACCTGCGTCAACATCGCCAGCGCGACGGCCATGTACGCCCCGAAACCGACGCCGAGCAGCGGGGACGCGGCGAGCGCGACCGGCCAGCTTTGCCAGACGACCAGCAGCAAAGCGGCCAGTGCCATCACTCCGGAGGCCAGCAGGACGTACGGCTTGCGCCGTCCGGACTTGTCGGAGAAGTGCCCGGCGAGCACCGCGCCCGCGACGAGCGCGACGCCGTACAGGCCCATCATGATCAGCAGGCCGTTCTCCGGGTCCGGGTAGTGCACCGCGTCCTGAAGGAAGAACAGCAGGTAGAGCGTGCCGAACGCGTTGCCGAGGTTGATCATGAAGTGGCAGCTCCAGGCCCACGCGAAGTCCGGGTGCTTCCGGGGCGAAACCCAGAAGTCGCGGAGCACCTGGCGCAGCACCCACGGCGGGCGGGACTCGAGCGGCAGCCGCGCGTCCGGGGTCCGGAGCACGAAGAACGCGGCACCGAGCACGACGATCCCCGCGCAGACCGCGTAGGCCGACGGCAGCCCGGCGATGCCGAGCACGACGACGACCACGACCGCGCCCAGCACCGTGCCGAGCATCTGCGCGATGCCGACCAGGCCGCCGACCACGGCCAGCTGCTGCACCGGAACCCGGTCGGGCAAGGCCGCCATGAGCGCGGCGAGCATGCCGTTGAGGCCACCCTGCACGAGGCACCAGCCGATGATCATCACCGGAACCGTCGGGGCCAGCGCCAGCACCGCCAGGCCGCCGGCGGCGACGATCGCGCCGGCGACGGTCCACGGGTGCCGCCGGCCGAACCGGGAGCAGGTCCGGTCGGACAGCAGCCCGATCGCGGGGTTGGCGACCAGCGCCACGGCCGCGCCGAAGCCCATCACCAGCCCGAGCACGGCTTCCTTGTTCGCGGTGTCGAGCAGCTCGGCCTGCTTCGGCAGCAGCACCTGGATCGGCGCGTAGACGCCCAGCCAGAGCGCGATGTTCGCGAAGAACAGCAGCGTCATCCAGCCGGGCCGCACCCGCACGACGGGTTCGGCGAGGGCGTCCGGGACGACCTCGGTGGCTTCACTCATTCCGCACCAGCTTCCGGTACCAGTGGAACGAGTCCTTCGGCGTCCGCCGCAGGGTCTCGTAGTCGACGTGCACCAGGCCGAAGCGCGGCGCGTAACCCTTGGACCATTCGAAATTGTCCATCAGGGACCAGCAGAAGTAGCCACGGACGTCGACCCCGGCGTCCATCGCCTCGCGCAGCGCGACCAGGTGGCTGTGCAGGAAGTCGATGCGTTCGGGATCGTGCACACCGCCGTCTTCGGCGACTTCGTCGGCGAAGCTGCACCCGTTCTCGGTGATCTGGATCGGCGGGAGTTTGTCCTGGTAGCGGGCGTGGAAGTCGAGCAGCAGCTCGCGCAGCGCGTGCGGCACGATCGGCGAGGCGTTGGTCGTCATCGGGTAGCCCTCGACGTCGCGCAGCTCGAAGGGCAGCGGGTTGCCCGGCCCGGGTTTCGCGACACCCTGTGGCTCGTAGTAGTTGATGCCGTAGAAGTCGAGCGGCTGGGCGATGGTCGGGAGGTCGTCGGCGAACCCGGCGGGAAGGTGTCCGTGGAGCTCTTCGGGGTAGCTGCCGAGCAGCACGGGATCGGCGTAGAGCCGGTTGAGCAGGGCGTCGAGCCAGATCGCGGCCTCGTCCGAGTCGTCGTCGGCGGGCCAGACGGGCGAGTGGTTGTTGGCGGTGCCGACGTTCGTGGCCCCGGCCGCGCGCAGGGCCTGGACGGCGAGGCCGTGCGCGAGGTGCTGGTGGTGCGCGGTGGGGATGGCGTCGAGCAGGAGCGTCTTGCCGGGCGCGTACTCGCCGATGCCGTAGCCGAAGATGGACATGACCATGGGCTCGTTGAGCGGAATCCACAGTTTCACCCGATCGGCGAAGCGCTCTCCGATGATCTCGGCGTACTCGGCGAAGCGCCCAGCGGTATCCCGGGAGAGCCAGCCGCCCTCGTCTTCGACGGCTTGCGGGGTGTCCCAGTGGTAGAGCGTGACGGCGGGAGCGATGCCGGCTTCGCAAACGGCGTCGATGAGCTTGTCGTAGAAGCCGAGACCTTCGGGGTTGGGCGAGCCCTTCCCGTCGGGCTGGATGCGGGGCCAGGCGATGGACATCCGGTAGGCGCCGACGCCGAGTTCGGCCATCAGCGCGATGTCTTCGGGGTAGCGGTGGTAGTGGTCGGCGGCTACGTTGGCTTGTTCACCGCGGGCGATCTTGCCTTCGGTGGCGGTGAACGTGTCCCAGATGGACGGTCCGCGCCCACCTTCGCTGGTGGCGCCTTCGATCTGGAACGCAGATGTCGAGACACCCCAGAGGAAGTCGGGCGGGAAGATCGGGTTCTGCACCGGCTGCTGACCCCTTCGTCAGGCCACCCGTACGGGTGAACATGAAAAGTTCTCATATACTAGGTCGTCACTCGTCCGTGGGGAAGCCCGTCGGCACGATAAAGTCCCAGATCAGACGAGGAGGAGCGCCGTGTCCGACATCCAGGCCGCGAAGGTGCCGGCAGAAGCCACCCCCTTACGCCGTCAGCCGGTCCAGCAGCGAAGCGCGAAGCGGGTCGAGCAGATGCTCGACGCCAGCGCGGCGCTGATCGACGAGCTCGGTTACGACGCGCTGACGACGACGTTGATCGCCAAGCGGGCGGGAGTCGCCGTAGGTTCGCTGTACCAGTTCTTCCCGGACAAGCGCGCTGTGGTCCAAGCGCTGACGGCCCGGAACCTCGAGCGTTTCGTGGGCGCGGTGAACGAGCGCCTGAAGCAGCTCGGCCCGGAGCACTGGTGGGACATCGTGGACTCGATCCTCGACATCTACCTGGAGATGCACCGGACGGTCCCGGGATTTTCGAAGGTCCACTTCGGCGACATCATCGACCGGCAGCTCCTCGACGAGACACGCGACAACAACGCCGTGATCGTGGATTCGCTGACCGAGCTGGTGTCGACGCAGGTCGATCGGCCGGTGGAGGACCTGCGGTTCGCGATCGGGATCGCGAACGAGGTGGCGGACGCGCTGCTGAAGCTGGCGTTCCGGAAGGAGCCCAGTGGGGACGAGAAGATCGTCGCCGAGGCCAAGTACGTGGTGAAGGGGTATCTGGCGGCTCGGTTCGGGGAGCAGTCGTAGCTGTCCACAGAAGTTGTCCACAGGTCTTTGTGGCTGTGGACAAGTCGGTGGTTTGGGGCTGGGTTGTCGGTGGGGGCCGATAGACTGGACTTGGGGACGCCCCCCGGGAGGGTGGGGGACGTTTTTCGGGAGTCTCCCCGGGGGCACAGGGGGCGTCGGCCGGAGTGCTCGCCCTGGTGGGGCGGGGGCTGGGCTGCTGTTTTCGCTTGATGCGGCAGAAGCGCGGGTTGATCTGCTCCCTCGGTGCGGGACGTCGGCGAGCGGACCAGGCTGTGTGGGAGCCTCCGGGCTAAACGGACCAAGAGGAGGCTTGCGCGTTTGATGGGCGAACCCATTACCCAGGACCAGCCTGGCGAGATCAGTCCCGGTGACGTCTATGAGGACTGCTCGTTCCACCCCGTCCTGTGCACCTACGTCGACGACGACGAGATCGGTGGCATCTCGTTGATCGATGCCAGCTCTCCGCGGGCTTGCTCGCTCAGCGGCTGCGCCGTCATCAAGCTCTCCATCGACGATGTGATCGCCGCGAACGCCGACTGGCCTGCCTACCTTGCCCGCCGCAAGAGGGAGTTCGGCGTCTGAGTTCAGCCGAAGTTCTGGTGCTCGCCCCGGTACGTCGGGACCGTGCGTTCCACTTGGTCGCCGTTGATGAGGTGGTAGTGGGTGAAGCGCTCGGCCAGCTCGCCCGCCTTTGCGTGACGCAGCCACACGCGGTCGCCCAGCTTCAGACTGCGGGCCGCGCGGCCCGTCACCGGTGTCTGGACTTCGCCCGCTCCCTCGAAACCCAGGAACTTCAAGCCCGCCGGCAAGTACGGCTGCGGCTGACGCGAAGGACCCGTTGGGCCCGAAGCGATGTAGCCGCCCGAAAAGAGCGTTGCGATCTTGCGGGTCGGGCGGCGGACCACCGGCAGTGCGAACAACGCTGCCGGGCGGGGCTTGAACCGGGTGTAGCCGTCGAACAGTGTTGGGCCGATCAAGCCCGAGCCCGCCGCTATCTCCGTCACCACCGCGTCCGCGCCCGTTGACTCCAGGCTGCCCGTTCCTCCGCCGTTGATGAACTCCAGGTCCGTCACCTCGCGGACCGCTCGGACCACTTCGCCGCGGCGGCGGGCCAGCTCGGCCGCCGACCTGCGTTGCATCCAGCCCACCAGTGCCTGGTTCAGGCGGCGGCCCGCCGCGTCGCCCAGGCCCGCTATCTGGCCCTCGTACGCCATCACGCCCACCAGGCGGAAACCCGGGCGGGCCACGATCTGGCGGGCGAACGCCGACGCCTGCTTCGGGGTGAACACCGGTGACCGCCGCGTGCCGACGTGGACTCCCGGGAGAGGGCGCCAAGATGCGTCCAGCTCCAGGCACACGCGGATCTCCGGGTGGCCGTGGCCGAGTGCGGCGTCCACCAGATCCAGGTGCGCGACCGAGTCCACCATGATCGCGATCGATGCGCGGGCGCGCTCGGAGGCGGCCAGGCGGCGGAGGGCTTCGTGGTCCGCCGTCGGGTAGGCGACGACGATGTCATCGGTCGTGTCCTGCTCGATGTGCCAGACCGCTTCCGCCAGCGAGTAGCACATCAGGCCCTCGAAACCCGGCATCGCCAGCGCCCGCTCCAGCAGCGCGCGGCAGCGCACGGACTTGCTCACGACGCGGATCGGCTTGCCCGCCGCCCGGCGGCGGAGGTCTTCGGCGTTCGCGTCGAAGGCAGCCAGGTCGACCACCGCCAAGGGCGGGTCGAGATCTTTGGTCGCCAAGTCGTACACCGTCGCACTGGTCACGAGGTCTAAAGTACGACACGAAGGCTTGAAACGCGAATACTATTCACTTACTGTTTCGGGCACTCGACGACGAAGGGTGCGCGCATGACCCGGTGGACCAACTGGGCGGGCACGGCGTCCGCCTCGCCGCAACACGTTCACCAGCCGCGCAGCGCGGCTGAGATCGCGGCGGTCGTCGAAAGCGTCGCCGGCGCCGGCCGCACCGTGCGCCCCTGGGGCAGCGGGCACTCCTTCACCGCGATCGCCGTCGCCGATTCCGACGCGCTCGACCTGCGGCACTGGACCGGCGTCGAGCGCGTCGACCTCGAAACCGGGCACGTCACCGTCCGCTCGGGCACGACGATCCGGGAGCTCAACGCCGCCCTCGACGCGCTCGGGCTGGCCATGACCAACCTCGGTGACATCGACGCGCAGACCATCGCCGGCGCGATTTCCACCGGGACCCACGGCACCGGCGCGAAACTCGGCGGTATCGCCACGCAGATCGCCGCGCTCGAACTCGTGCTCGCCGACGGCTCGGTCGTCACCTGCTCGGCCGAGGAAAAGCCCGACCTCTTCGCCGCCGCCCGCGTCGGCCTGGGCGCGCTCGGCGTGATCACCACCGTGACGCTCAAGTGCGAGCCGTCGTTCTTCCTCCGCGCCCAGGAACGGCCGGAGCCGCTGGAGCAGGTCCTCGAGGGCTTCCACGACTTCGCCGCCGAGAACGACCACTTCGAGTTCTACTGGTTCCCGTACGGCAAGAACGCCCTGGTCAAGCGCAACAACCGGTGCGAGACCGCGCAGCCGTTGAGCAAGGTCCGCGAGTTCGTCGACTACCGGATCATGGAAAACGTCGCCTTCGGTGGCCTCTGCCGGACCGGGCGGCTGATGCCGCGGCTCGTGCCGTCGCTCGGCAGCTTCGCCTCGAACGTCCTGTCCGCGCGTGAGTACAGCGACGTCTCCCACCGCGTCTTCGTCACCGCGCGCAATGTCCGCTTCACCGAAACGGAATACGCTGTTCCACGTGAATCAGTGCTCGACGTGCTCGCCGAACTACGCGCTGTGGTGCCGACGCTGAAGGACCCGGTGATGTTCCCGGTCGAGGTGCGGGTTGCCGCAGCCGACGACATCTGGCTGTCGACCGCGCAGGGCCGCGACTCCGCCTACATCGCCATCCACCAGTTCGTCGGCATGCCCTACCGCGAGTACTTCGGCGCGTTCGAGAAGATCGCCGGCGCCGTCGGCGGCCGCCCGCACTGGGGCAAGATGCACGACCTCGACGCCGGCGTCCTGCGCTCGCGCTACCCGCACTTCGACGACTTCCTGCGCGTGCGCAAGGAAACCGACCCCAACGGCGTCTTCACGAACACCTATCTGGACCGCGTGCTCGGCTCCGTCGGCTAGAAGAGCGCCGACACCGATTCGCCGTTGTGGATCCGGCGGATCGCTTCGGCCATCGCCGGCGCGATCGACAGGATCTTCAGCTTTTCGGTGCGCTCTTCCTCGGGCACCGGGACGGTGTTGGTGCAGACGATCTCCAGCACCTCGGGCCGGCTGCCGATGCGCTCGATGGCCTTCGCCGCGAACAGCCCGTGCGTGCACGCGACGCGGATCGAGCGCGGGTGGAGTTCGGCGAGCCGGTCCAGCAGCTCCAGCACCGTGCTGCCCTTGGCGATCTCGTCGTCGAGCACGATCACGTCCCGGTCGGTGATCTCGCCGATCACCGACGTGATCTGGACGCGGTCGTCCGGGAAGCGTTCCTTCGCCCCGGCCGCGACCTGGACGCCGAGGAGCCGCGCGAAGTGCGACGCCTCCTTCGCGTTGCCCAGGTCGGGCGAGACGACGGTGGCGCGCGAGAGGTCGTACTGGCGGAAGTGCCTGGCCAGCTCCTGCAGCGCGTGAAGGTGGTCGACCGGGACGCTGAAGAAGCCGTGCACCTGCGGCGAGTGCAGGGTCATCGCCAGCACGCGGCTCGCGCCGGCGGTCACCAGCAGGTCGGCGACCAGGCGGCCGCCGATCGAGATGCGCGGTGCGTCCTTCTTGTCCGAGCGCGCGTACGAATAGTGCGGCATCACGGCGGTGATGCGCGACGCCGAGGCGCCGCGGGCCGCGTCGAGCATCAGCAGCAGCTCGACGAGGTGCTCCTGGACCGGCTTGACCAGCGGCTGGATGATGAAGACATCCCGTTCGCGGCAGTTCGCCTGCAGCTGCACCTCGAGGCAGTCGTTGGCGAACCGCTGGATTTCGACCGGCCGCAGCGGTACGCCGAGGTGCTGGCAGATCTCTTCGGCCAGCTCGGGGTGGGCGCTGCCGCTGAAGACGGCGATTTCTCTCGATGCCTGGGTGATCACAGCGCTGCGATCGCTTCGCCGATGGCTTCCTCGCCCGAGATCAGCGTGAGGGTGCGGTGCACCGAAGCCGGTGTCTCGAGCAGGCCGACGAGCACCGCGGCGACGTCGTCGCGCGGGATCGGGCCGCGGCCGGCGTCCTCGGCCAGCAGCACCAGGCCGGTGCCGGGGTCGTCGGTCAGCTGCCCCGGCCGGAGGATCGTCCAATCGAGATCGCGGGCCTTCAGGTCGTCTTCCGCCGCGCGCTTGGCGCGCAGGTAGTGCCGGAACTCTTCGGTGACGTTCGGGTTCTCCGGGTTGTCGGCGCCGATGGAGCCGACCTGGACGTGCCGCCGGACGCCGGCCCGCTCGGCCGCTTCGGCGAACAGCGCCGCCGCGCCACGGTCCACAGTGTCCTTGCGGGCGGTGCCGCTGCCCGGCCCGGCGCCCGCGGCGAACACCGCGGCGTCGGCGCCCTTCAGCACCTCGGCGACGGCGTCGACCGTGGAGTTCTCCAGGTCGAGCACGACGGCTTGGGCGCCGGCGGCTTCGAGATCCGCCGCGTGGGCGGGGTTGCGGATGATCCCGACGGCTTCGTCACCGCGCGCGGCGAGCAGCCGCTCGAGCCGCAGTGCGATCTGACCGTGTCCACCTGCAATGACGACTCGCATGAGCCGACCCTATCCCGCTGCGAAGGCGCCTGTCAGTCGAGCGACGCGGGGACCTCGGCGGTGCGGAGGAGGTGGTCGTAGACCAGCTCGTTGACCAGGCGGGACACCGGGTCCTCGGCCAGCACGACGCGCTCGGTGCGGCCCTCGAGGTCGAGGTCGACGACCGCGTTCGGGTCGGCGGTCACGACGGCGAGGCCGTACGCGCGGGCGCGCGGCAGGCAGTTGCCGACGTAGTCCTCGGTCAGCACGGCCGGGGACGGGAGGACCATCGCGGCCTCGCCGTAGCGGGCGAACGGAACCGCGGAGGCCATCGCGGTGCGCCAGTGGCGCGCGACGGCCAGGACGCCGACGATCTCGGCGGCCGGGGCGGGGGCGGTTCCGGCCAGCTCCGGCCAGGTCCAGGTGTCGACGGTGGCGCGGTCGGCCACCGGGCCGGCACCCATCGCGATGCGTTCGGCGTGCACGTCGGTGCGGAGCTTGGCGACCACGCAGACCTTGCGGCCGAGGATGGTGGTCTCGGGGAGCACGACGCCGTTCCAGCCCAGCTGGGCGGCGGCGACGCGGGCGAGCTCGTCGACGCTCGCGGGGAGCTCGATCGGCGGCACCACGCGGCTCGGCATCGACCGGCTGCGCTGCGCGCCACCGGCGACCGTCGAGCGCTCGGTGTTCTGAGGTGTAGCCGCCACGAGTCCGCCTCCTTCTAACCTGCACCGCTTCGTGACCGGGGGAAACCGGCACCTCACTTGTCTAACAGCGCGGCGGCGCGGCGTCGCCGGGTAGTGCGAGTGGCTGCGATCGGCGGCGGCCAGCGGTCGATGACCGGTCGGTAGGCGGTCATCGGACTTCGGTCGAACGGTGCGGCCAACCGAGTGAGAGCGAGTTGAGTGGCATTACCGTCCGACGGCATCCGATTACCCCGCGCAGAAGGGGCGAAACGACGATCACCCGGCTGTGGCTAGCCCGTTCGGCGCAAACCGGCGCTGTTCCACAGTGGACGCAGGCCGCTGAGCTGCGGTTGTCCGCCGTCACCCACACGGCGGTGACTTGCGCCGCAGCGGTCCCGCGCGCGCCGGACTAAAGTTACCCGCGAGTTACTTAGCCGCCGCCTTGGAGGACCGATGCGCTCCCCGAAGGACTTCTTCGCCCCGCTCGCCCTGGGCGCGCCCGCACCCGTGCGGGAGATCCCGGTGACGCCGTCCCGGATGATCCACTTCTTCGACCCGGGCAACGAGAAGATGGCGGCCAAGGTGCCGGACATCGCGAAGAAGGTCGACGTCCTGCTCGGCAACCTCGAGGACGCCGTCCGCGCCGACCGCAAGGAGGCGGCGCGCGCCGGGCTGGTCGCGATCGCCAAGGCGAACGACTTCGGGAAGACGCAGCTGTGGACGCGCGTCAACAGCCTGGACTCGCCGTGGGTGCTGGACGACCTGATCACGCTGGTCACCGAGATCGGCGACAAGCTCGACGTGATCATGGTGCCGAAGGTCGAAGGCGCGCAGGACATCCACTACGTCGACCGCCTGCTGGCCCAGCTCGAAGCACGCGCCGGCCTGACGAAGCCGTTGCTGGTGCACGCGATCCTCGAGACGGCGAGCGGCGTGGCCAATGTGGAGGAGATCGCCGGCGCCAGCCCGCGCATGCAGGGCATCTCGCTCGGCCCGGCAGACCTGGCCGCGAGCCGCCGGATGAAGACGACCCGCGTCGGCGGCGGGCACCCGGGCTACCTGGTGCGGACCGACCCCACCGGCGACGACCTGAACGCGGGCCGGACGACCTACCAGCAGGACCTCTGGCACTACACGGTCGCGCGGATGGTGGACGCGTGCGCGATGCACGGGATCCTGCCGTACTACGGGCCGTTCGGGGACATCCGCGACGTCGTCGCGTGCGAGGACCAGTTCCGCAACGCGTTCCTGCTCGGCTGCGTCGGCGCGTGGAGCCTGCACCCGGTGCAGATCGACATCGCGAAGAAGGTGTTCTCGCCTTCGCCGTCCGATGTGGCCTGGGCGCGGCGCGTCATCGCGGAGATGGGTGACGGCACGGGCGCGGTGATGATCGACGGGAAGATGCAGGACGACGCGTCGGTGAAGCAGTGCCGCGTGGTCGCGGAGCTGGCCGACGCACTGGCGGCGGACGACCCCGAACTCGCCGCGGCCTACGACGCGGCCACCAAGGAGGTCCTCGGATGACCGAGCTGAAGCCGAGGCGGTCCGTCCTCTACATGCCCGGCGCGAACGAGCGCGCGCTGGAGAAGGCCAAGACGATCCCCGCGGACGCGCTGATCCTCGACCTCGAGGACGCCGTCGCGCCGGACGCGAAGGAAGCGGCGCGGGAACGCGTGTGCGCGGCCATCGGGAACTACGGCGAGCGCGAGGTGACGATCCGGGTGAACGGCCTGGACACCGAGTGGCACGACGCCGACCTGCGCGCGGCCGCCTCGGCGGGGCCCGCCGCGGTGGTCGTGCCGAAGGTGAACTCGGCGTCCGAAGTGCACAACATCGAGCGCGCGCTGGAGCTCGGCGGCGCGCCGGACCACACGAAGATCTGGGCGATGGTCGAGACGCCGGTCGCGATGCTGCACGCCGAGGAGATCGCGGCGGCGTCGGAGCGGCTGACCGTGCTGGTGATGGGCACGAACGACCTGGCCAAGGAGCTGCACGCGGAGTTCGTCCCGGGCCGCGGCCCGCTGCTCGGCGGGCTGTCGCTGTGCCTGCTGGCCGCGCGCGCCACCGGCAAGGTGATCCTCGACGGCGTCTACAACGACGTGAAGGACCTCGAGGGGTTCGAGGCGGAGTGCGTCCAGGGCCGCCAGTACGGCTTCGACGGCAAGACGCTGATCCACCCGGCCCAGGTGGTGCCGTGCAACCGGATCTTCGCGCCGTCCGAAGAGGAGATCGACCGGTCGCGGCGGATCATCGAGGCCTTCGAGGAAGCCAAGGCGGCCGGCAAGGGCGTGGTCACTGTGGACGGCCGAATGATCGAAAACCTGCACGTCGACAACGCGCGGCGGGTGCTGGCGCTCGCCGAGGCGGTGGGTTCCTAGCCCGCGCGGAACGCCTCGGTCAGCAGGGCCAGTTCGGCACGGGACCGGCCGACACCCCGGGTGCTCGCAGGCCCGTTGGCGTACCGGACGCCGTCGTGGACGCGCCAGGTGGCCGACGGCCAGTAGCCCCAGCCCTCGATGAGGTCGGCGGCCAGGCCGGTCCGGCCCGCCACCGGAAGCCGTCCAGGTAACCCGGGATGTGCACGGCTCAGGCTAGCGATGTGGTCACTTCGGCAGGTCGTCCGTCCACTCGGCACTGACCGCGTACGTGTGCCCCTTCGTGTCCGTGGCCGGTTTGCCGTCCGGGCCCAGGAACACCGATGCCCCGTCGACCTGGCCGGTCTCCGGGTCGACGACGAGGCGGCCGCCGCCCGGGAGCTGGACGCCCTTGCCGTCGGGGGCCGCGTGCACGCCCGGGTCGGCGGCGATCGCGCGGAACGCCGCCGCCCGGACCGCCGGGGGTGACGGCACCACGGAGACCAGGTCGATCAACGACTGGAGGACCGCCGTGTCCCGCTGGTTCGCGGGCATCCCGTGCCGGGTCAGTCCTTCCACGAGCCACTTCCGCAGCGCCGCCGGATCCGCGGGCAGCGCCAGGATCCCGCTGATCGTGACGTCGTCGTCGCCGTTCAGGCGGATGGGCCGCGGGCGGGGCTGGGGCACGGCTTTGCCGTGGGTCTTCGCGTCGCGGTACCACTCGTGCCCGTCGACGGTGTTCCAGTACTCCCAGGTTTCCTTGCCCACCTTCGTCGTCGAGTGCCAGTACTTGCCGGTCCCGACATCGGCGCGCTCGGCGACGGTGGCCGCCGCCAGCAGGACCCGCTGCCCGGCGTCGACCGGCGCGACCGCCTGCGGAGGTGGCGGTGGGGCCGGAGTCGCGGGCAGGGTCGTCACGACCACCGCGGCGGCGGCTGCGGCGGCCACGACACCGATGCCGATCGCCAGCGGGCGAACCCGGCGGCGGGGCGCGCCGAGCATCCGGTTCTGCAGCCGGTGCCGGCTCCGGTCGACGACGTCCTGGGCGGGCTCGGCCGTCACCAGCGCGGCCCGCAGGGTCTGCAGGTCATTCATCGGAAGCCTCCTGGGAAAGAACGGGGTTGAGCTTCTTGCGGGCGCGGTTGAGCCGGGAGCCGACCGTGCCAGGGGAGATGCCGAGGGCTTCGGCGACCTCCGCGTAGCCGAGATCGCCGAGCGCGACGAGCAGCAGGACGTCGCGTTCACCGGCGGAAAGGCGGGCCAGCGCCTTGCCCACCCGCGCGGCCGCGACTGAATCGACGACGCGGTTCTCGGGCCCTTCGGTGGTTTCGCGTGGGTCGAGACGCGAGAGGGCGCGGTAGTGCCGGGCCTCCTTGCGGCGGTGGCGGGACACCAGGTTCGTCGCGATGCCGAACAGCCAGGCACGCACGTCGCCGCGGCCGGCGTCGAACGTCTTCCGCCGGTCGAAGGCGACGAGGAACGTCTCCGCGGCGACGTCCTCCGCGGCCTGCGCGCCGAGCCGGCCGGCGACGTAGCGGTAGATGTCCGCGAAGTGGCGGTCGTGCACGTCGGTGAACCGCTCGAGGCCGATCGCCGGGGCCGCCGTCACGGGGCTGCCTCTGTCATGCGGTTCCTTCCCTTCGGCGACAGTCACACCACCACTTCGCCGGAGGTCCGGAACTTCTTCCCTACCCCACTGGCCAGGGGCGCTGCGGCGGGCGGAGCCGCTCGTAGGCCGCGGCGACGCGGAGGACGCCGAGGTCGTCGAAGCGGCGGCCGGCGATCTGGAGGCCGATCGGGCGGCCGTCGTCGGTGTAGCCGCAGTTCAGCGAGACCGCGGGCTGGCCGGACATGTTGTACGGCACGGTGAACGCGATGTGCTCGAACGGGCGGGCCGGGTCGTTCGTCGGGGACGCCCACTCCGCCGGCGGCGCCGCGACCGGGCAGGTCGGCGACAGCACGAAGTCGAACGCCGAGGTCGCGCGCAGGGCGGCCACGCTCATCACGTCGATCTGGGCGAAGCCGCGGTAGACGGCCACCCCGGACGCGTCCGCGCCGCCCGCCGCCCAGTCCGCGATGTACGGCAGGACCTTCGCGCGGCGCTCCGGCGGCAGGGCCGCCGTGTCCGACCAGGCACGGGTGCGCCAGAACGTGTCGAGACCGTCGAGCATCTCGCGGGTCAGGAACGGCTCGACCGGCTCGACGATCGCGCCCGCGGCTTCGAACGCGCGGGCCGCCGCGGCGACGGCGTCCGCGATCACCGGGTCCACCGGGAGGCCCGGACCGGACTCCAGCTGCAGGCCGACGCGCAGGCCGGCCACGGCGAGATCGAGCGACGACCAGTCGAACTCGGCCGGCGGCAGGCACAGGTGGTCACGCTCGTCCGGACGCGAGAGCACGCTCATCAGCAACGCCGTGTCCGCGACCGTGCGGGTCATCGGGCCGGCGACGCGGCCGAGGAACGGCGGGTGGACCGGCACCCGCCCGAAGCTCGGTTTCAGCCCGACCAGGCCGCACCAGCCCGCCGGCAACCGGATCGAGCCGCCGATGTCCGTGCCGACGTGCAGCGGGCCGTAGCCCGCGGCGGCCGCGGCGCCGGCGCCCGCGCTCGAGCCGCCGGGCGTGGCCGAAGGCTGCCAGGGGTTGCGGGCCGTGGCGTGGAAGCTCGACAGCCCGGACGTCAGCATCCCGTAGTCCGGCATGGTCGTCTTGGCCAGCAGGACGCCGCCGGACTCGCGGACGCGGGCGGCCGCCGGGGCGTCCTCGGCGGCCGGGACCAGCTCCGTGGCCGCGGTGCCCAGCGGGACCGGCGTGCCGCGGGTCGCGATGTTCTCCTTCAACGTGAGCGGGACGCCGTCGATCGCGCCCAGCGGTTCGCCCGATCCCCAGCGCGCTTCGGACGCCTTCGCGGTGTCGAGAGCGCCTGACGGGTCGTACGCGTACAACGCGTGCAGCTCCGGCTCTCGCGCTTCGATGCGGGCGAGAACGGCTTCGGTCACCTCGACCGGCGAGAGCGTCTTCGCGCGGTACTGCGCCACGAGCTCGACGGCGGTCAGGTCGGGCAGCTCGGTCATGAGCGCTCCTTCACGAGGCAGGCGGTTCGAAGCGGCCGTCGACGGCGGTCCAGCCACCGTCCACGGCGAGCACTGAGCCGGTCACGAACGACGAAGCGTCCGAAGCGAGGTACACGACAGCGCCGGCGAGTTCGTCCGGACGCGCCCAGCGTCCCAACGCGCCCTTCGCCGCGTACGCGTCGTACCACTCCGGGTTCGCCTTGATCTGCGCGGTCAGCGGGGTTTCGACGACGCCGGGCGCGATCGCGTTGACCCGGACGCCGGCCGGCCCGAACTCCGCGGCCGCCGTCCGGAACAGCTGGACGAGCCCGGCTTTCGTCGCCGCGTATGGGCCCTGGCCGGGCTCGACGGTCGTGCCGCGGATCGACGAGAAGCCGATGATGCTGCCCCGGCCGCGCTCGACCATGCCGGCGCCGAACACGCGGACGACCTCGAACGTCACGCCGAGGTTCAGCTCGATGACCCGGTCGAACTCTTCGCGCGTGTAGTCCAGCAAACGTTTGCGGACGTTCGTCGCGGCGGTCAGCACGACGACGTCGAGCGGCCCGAGGTCGCTCGCGGCCCGGTCGATCGCGCCGGGTTCGAGCAGGTCGAGCTCGTACGCCTCGCCGACGCCGGCCTCGCGCGCGGCTTCGAGGTCGCGGTCCGCGCAGACGACGTCAGCGCCGTGCGCGGCCAGGGCCCGGGCGGCTTCGCGGCCGATGCCGCCCGCGCCGAGGACCACGGCTCGCCGGCCGTCCAGCCGGAACAACGTCGAGTAGTTCATGGCCGCAGCACCGCCATCCTGGTCACGGTCAGCTCTTCGACGGCGAACCGCGGCCCTTCGCGGCCGATGCCGGAGTCCTTCACGCCGCCGTACGGCATGGTGTCCGAGCGGAAGCCGGGCACCTCGTTGACGACGACGCCCCCGACCTCCAGCTCGTCGAGCGCGCGGAACGCCGTGTGCAGCGAGCGGCTGTAGACGCTGGCGTGGAGGCCGTAGCGGGAGGCGTTGACCGCGGCGAACGCTTCGTCCACATCGGACACGGTGCGGACGCAGACGACCGGGCCGAAGATCTCCTCGTCCCAGGCTTCGACGCCGTCCGGGACGTCGAGGAGGACGGTCGGGCGCAACACCGTGCCCTCGACTCCCCCGCCGACCTGGCGAGCGCCGGACTTCGAGATCCACGCGGCGACGCGGTCGGTGGAAGCGGGGTCGATCAGCGCGGACACCCGCGTCTTCTCGTCCCGCGGATCGCCGACGACGACCTCGTCGAGCCGCGCCAACAGCCGTTCGGTGAAATCCGAAGCCACCGACGCGACGACCAGCACCCGCTGCACCGAGATGCACGCCTGACCGGACGCGTAGAAGCCGCCGCGCAGCACGGCGTCCACGGCGGCTTCGAGATCCGCGTCTTCGGCAACCACGAGCGCCGCGTTCGAACCCAGCTCCAGCAACGTCTTCGTCGGCGCCGCGTCGCGGGCGATGCGGTGGCCGACCGCGGCCGAGCCGGTGAACGACACCGCGCCGATGCGGCGGTCGGTGGTCAGCGCGGCGCCCACGGCCGCGTCCCCGGTGACCAGCTGGACCATGGCGGGCACGGGCGCGAGCGAGCGCACGAGGTGGACCAGCCAGAGCGTGGCCAACGGCGTCTGGGGCGCGGGCTTGACGATCACCGGGCAGCCCGCGGCGATCGCGGGGGCGATCTTGTGCGACGCGAGCAGCAGCGGGTAGTTGAAGCCCGCGATGCCGACGACGACCCCGATCGGCTTGCGCTTCCAGAACCCGACCAGGCCGTCGCCGGCGGGCAGCAGGTCGAGCGGGACGGTCTCGCCGTGCAGCCGCGACACCTCTTCGGCCGCGGCTTCCCAGGTGACGATCGTGCGCGCGACCTCGACGCGGCAGTCGACCAGCGGCTTGCCGGTCTCCAGCACCAGCAGGTCTTCGAATTCGGAGCGGCGAGAACGCACCGCGGCTGCGACGTCGTTCAGCAGGGACCGGCGAACCCGCGAAGGCAGCGAAGCCACTTCGCGCGCGACGGCGACAGCTTCGTCCACAGCGCGCGTTGCCAGCTCGGGAGTACCGACCGGCGCGCGGCCGATGACGCTCCCGTCGTACGGGAAAACGATTTCTTCGGCATCCACAGTGGACACCCAGCCGCCGC
Organism: Amycolatopsis sp. NPDC051102; assembly: GCF_040682815.1. Classification (NCBI taxonomy): domain Bacteria; kingdom Bacillati; phylum Actinomycetota; class Actinomycetes; order Pseudonocardiales; family Pseudonocardiaceae; genus Amycolatopsis; species Amycolatopsis sp. NPDC051102. Next base: position 254,610 of record NZ_JBFBBT010000007.1, on the reverse strand, counting down.
CGACCGGCAGGCCGTCCGGGTACTCAGGCATCGTCACCTCCGCTCAGCCGGGCCAGTTCCGCGCGCAGGTTCGGCGCGGCTTCCAGGAGCTCCCGGGTGTACTCGTGCCGCGGCGCGTCGTAAACCTGCGCAACATCGCCGAGCTCGACGATCTCGCCGCGGCGCATCACCGCCACCCGGTCGCAGACGTGCCGGACGACGCCGAGGTCGTGCGACACGAAGATCAGCGTCAACGCGAACCGCTCGACCAGGGACGCGAGCAGGTCGAGGATCTGGCCGCGCACGGAGACGTCGAGCGCGCTGACCGGCTCGTCGGCGATCAGCACGCTCGGGTTCGGCGCGAGCGCGCGGGCGATCGAGATCCGCTGCCGCTGGCCGCCGGAGAACTGGTGCGGATAGCGCTGGGCGGCATCGGCAGGCAGGCCGACGGCGGCCAGGAGCTCGGCGACGCGATCGGGGTCCCGGCGGCCGAGCGGTTCGGAAACGATGTCCCGCACGCGCATGCGCGGGTCGAGCGAGCCCATCGGGTCCTGGAAGACGATCTGCAGCTCCGAGCGCAGGAAGCCGAGCTTCCGTTCGGGCAGGTCGTCGATGCGGCGGCCCTGGAACGAGACCGTGCCCGCGGTGGGCTTGTCGAGCGCCGCCAGCAGCCGGACCAGCGTGGACTTGCCCGAACCGGACTCCCCGACGATGCCGAACCGCTGCCCGGCCTCGACGTCGAAGCTGACCCCGCGCAGCGCGTGAACATCTCGCCGCGCGTACCGGCGTTCGAGGTCGCGGACTTCGATGATCATCGCCGGGCCTCCAGATCCGAGGCGTCCAAGAGCTTGCGCGTATAGGCGTGCTTCGGCTGCGTCAGCACTTCACGCGTAGAGCCCGCTTCGACGATCTCGCCGTCCAGCATCACCAGCACGCGCTCGCACACCGACGCAACCACCGCCAAGTCGTGCGTGATGAACAGGAGGGCACTTTCACGTGAAAGTGCCCTCTTGATGAGGGTGAGGATCTGGGCCTGGACCGTGACGTCGAGGGCGGTTGTCGGCTCGTCGCAGATCAGCAGGGACGGCTCGTTGGCCAGGGCCATCGCGAGCACGACCCGCTGCCGCTGGCCGCCGGACAGCTGGTGCGGGTACGCGCGGGCGGTGCCCGGCAGGCCCACCGCGGACAGCAGGTCCTCGGCGCGGTGCCGCCGTCCGTGGATCCGGCCGGGTTCGGTGACCTGGCGGCCGACGCGCATGGCCGGGTTCAACGCCGTCATCGGCTCCTGGAACACCATGGCCAGCTCGTCGCCGCGTAGCCGCGAAAGGTCCTTTTCGGACATTTCCAGCAGCTCGCGGTCGTTCAAGACCACCGAGCCGGACGCGCGCAGCTCTTCGGGCAGCAGGCCCATGATCGCCAGCGCCGTCAGCGACTTCCCGGACCCGGACTCGCCGATCAGGCCGACGCGCTCGCCGGCGCCGATCTCGAACGAGACGTTCCGGACCAGCGAAGAGACGTTGAGGCCGCGCACCGAGAGCGTCATACGCGGGCCGCCAATCGGGGGTCCAGGCGGTCGCGCAGGCCGTCGCCGAGGAGGTTGAAGCCGAGGACGGCGACGGCGATCGCGATGCCGGGCACCAGCGCCAGCCGCGGCTGCACGGTCAGGAGTTCCTGGGACTCCTGCAGCATCCGGCCCCACGACGGCGTCGGCGGCCGCGTCCCGAACCCGAGGAACGACAGGGCCGCTTCGGCGAGCACGGCGATCGCGAACGACACCGACGCCTGCACGATCAGCAGGCCGGAGATGTTCGGCAGCACGTGCCGCAGGGCGATGTTCGCCCGCGACCGGCCGCCGGCGCGGGCGGCGAGCACGAACTCGGTGCTCATCACCTGCAGCGTCCCGGATCGGGCGATCCGCGCGAACGAGGGGATGGTCGCGATGCCGATCGCCACCATCGCGGTCAGCGTGTCCGCCCCGAACACCGCACCGAACATGATCGCCAGCAGCAGCGCGGGAAACGCGAGCACGAGGTCGTTGACCCGCATGACGAACTCGCCGAGCCACCGCGGCGACATCCCGGCCAGTATCCCCAGCGGCGTGCCGATCACCGCGGCGATGCCCACGGCGACGACCCCGACGTACAGCGTCGTGCGGGCGCCGACCATGAGCTGGCTCAGCAGGTCGCGGCCGAACTTGTCGGTGCCGAACCAGTGGGACGCGCCGAAGCCGAGCAGCCGGTGGGTCGCGTCGACCTTCACCGGGTCGAACGGCGTCCACAGGAACGACAGCAGCGCGGCCAGCACGACCAGGCCGACGAGAATCCCGCCCAGCACCAGACTGCGCATCACGAACCCCGCAATCTCGGGTCGAGCACGGTGTAGAGGACGTCGACGACGAAGTTGACCAGCAGCACGCCGACCACCAGGACCAGCACGATCCCCTGCACGGTCAGCAGGTCACGCGCGGACACCGCGTCCAGCAGCATCGACCCCAGCCCCGGCAGCACGAACACGCGCTCGACGACGACCGCGCCGATCAGCAGCGTCGCCAGCTGAAGCCCGAGCACGGTGACCACCGGGACGGACGCGTTGCGGAGACCGTGGCGCACCAGCGCCTGTACCGGGCGCAGGCCTTTCGACCGCGCGGTCCGCAGGTAGTCCTGCCCGAGCGTGTCGAGCACGGCGGAACGCACATACCGCGTGAGCACCGCGCCCTGCACCAGCCCGAGCGACAACGCCGGCAGCACGAGCCCGCGCGCGAACTCGCCGAAGTCCTGGTCCGGCGGCGTCCACCCGCCCGAAGGCAGCCAGCGCAGCTGGACGGCGAAGACCTGCACGAGGATGATCCCGGCGAGGAACGCGGGGATCGCGACGCCGATCTGCGACAGCCCGGAAACGCCCGCACCGGCCGCCTTCCGGTGCTTCACCGCGGCGAACGTCCCGGCCGGCACGGCGATCACCAGCGCCACCAGCATGCCCGCGCCGACCAGCCACAGCGTCACGCCGAGGCGGTCGAGCAGCTGCGGCCCGATCACCTCCCGCGTCACGTACGAACGCCCGAAGTCGCCGTGCAGCACGCCGCCGATCCAGTCGAAGTACTGCGTGACCAGCGGGCGGTCGATGCCGAACTCCGCGCGGGTCTTGGCGAGCAGCTCCGGTGTCGCGTTGACGCCGAGCGCGACCTGCGCCGGGTCGCCCGGCAGCACGGCCATGAACAGGAACACCACGATCGACGCGACCAGCACGCTGACCACGAAGATCGCCACCCGGCGCAGTACTTTGGCGGTCATCGCGGCGCCAGCCCGGTGAGGTCGAACGACTCGCTGACCTGGTTCTGCACGAACCCGCCGACCTTGGCCTTCGCGACGATCACGTTGGGGAACAGGAACAGCCAGTCCGCGGCCGCGTCGGTGTTCAGCTGCCGCGCCACCTGCTTCATGTCCGCGACCTGCTGCTCCGGCGTCCCGCTGTCGGCCTCGGCGAGCAGCTGCTGGACGCGCTTGCTGTCGTAGCCCCAGTAGTACTTCGGCTTGCCGAACGTCGTGATGTCACGGGCTTCGACGTGCTGGATGATCGACAGGTCGTAGTCGTGGTCGGTGAACACCTGCTTCAGCCAGACCGCCGGGAAGTCGAGCGGCTCGATCGTGGTCCGCACGCCGACGTCGGCGAGCTGGGACTGGACGACCTGCGCGGCCGACACCGCGTACGGCAGGTTCGGGATCCGCAGCCGCAGGCTCAGGTTCGTCGCACCGGCTTCGGCCAGCAACGCCTTGGCCCGCCCCGGATCGAAGGGATGGACGTTCGACAGGTCCTCGTACCAGGGGTCGGTCGGCGGGACCATGCTGCCGATCAGCGTGCCGCGGCCGGCCCACGCCGTGTCGAGCAGCGCCTTCCGGTCGATCGCGTACGTCAGCGCCTGGCGCACGCGGACGTCGTTCAGCGGCGCACGCGCGTTGTTCATGGCCAGCGTGACCTCGCTGTTCGAGGTGCCCTGGACGACCTGGAACCGGTCATCGGCCTGGAACTGCGGGATCGAGTCGGGCGCGGTGACCGCGGAGATGACGTCGATGCCGTTGCTGAACAACGCGTTGTTCAGTGCCGTCGGGTCCTTGATGTACTTGAGCACCACCGTCGAGTACGCCGGTTTCCGGCCCCAGTACGCGGGATTCTCCTTCAGCACCACGGAGTCGCCGCGCTTGCGCGCCGCCACGACGAACGGCCCGGTGCCGACCGGCTTGTTCGCCAGGTCGGCGACGCCGGTCGGGCTGAACATCGCGCCGAGCCGGCTGGTGAGGCTGAACAGCCAGCCGTTGGACGGCTTCGAGAGCACGACCCGCGCGTGGTCCGGCGCGACGACGTCGACGTGGTCGACGACGTCCATCGTGGACTTGATCGAGATCGTCCAGGCGGTCTTGACGCGCAGCAGCGAGAACTTGACGTCTTCGGCGGTGAAGGGTGCGCCGTTGCTGAACTTGACGCCTTGCTGCAGCTGGAAGTCGTAGGTGCGCCGGTCCGGGCTGATCGTCCACGACTTCGCGAGCAGCGGCACCACCCGGCCCTGCGCGTCGAGCTTCACGAGCCCTTCGTAGACGTTGTAGAGGAGTGCCTGCGGGATGGCGGCGCCGTCGGTGCGGGTGAAGTCGAAGTTCGCCGGTTCGGCCGTGAAGCCGACGGAAAGCGTGCCGGGACCTGCGGAAACGCTGGCCGACGAGCCCGCCGAGCAGCCGGACGCCACCAGCAGCAGCGCCGCTGCCACCGCAGGAATCCGGGCTTTCATTCGGCCTCCAGGTAAGTACACTGGTCTGACCAGTAGCCTGCACTGAGCGGACGACGAGGTCAAGGGATGCGGTTCGAACCGGTGGCTCCGGTCCGCGCGTACGAGCGGGTCGTCGAGCAGATCGAGCAGGCCGTGGTCAGCGGCGCGCTCAAGCCGGGCGAACGCCTGCCGAGCGAGCGCGAGCTGATGACGCAGTTCGGCGTCGGCCGCTCGACGATCCGGGAGGCGCTGCGCGTGCTGCAGGCAGCCGAGATGATCCGGTCGCGGCCCGGGGATCCGCGCGGCCCGGAGGTGCTGGCCGCCTCGCCCGCCGCGTTGCACCGCTCGATGCACCGGCTCGCGCGCGCCGAACACGTCGGGCTCGCGGAACTCCTGCAGTTCCGGATGATCCTCGACGGCTCGGCCCACCTGCTCGCCGCCGAGCTCCGCACCGAGGATGACCTGACCGGCCTCGACGAGGCACTGGAGTCGATGCGCGAAGGCGTCTCGCGCGGATACGCCGAGTTCAGCCGCGCCGACGTCGCCTTCCACGAGGTGATCGCCCGCATCTCCCGGAATCCGCTGCTGGTGGTCAGCGAAGAGGTCGTGCGCGGGGTCGTGCTGGAACTGATCGAGGACAAGCTCGAACACGCCAGCAACCGGACGTCGCTGATGCGCGCGTGGCTCGCGCACCACGCCGAGGTGCTCGACGCGATCCGCGCGGCCGACGGCAGCGGTGCGGCCCGGCTCGCCAAGCAGGCGTTGTACGACAACTACGCCGAATACGTCCCGGCCGGGCAGCGGCCGCTGCTCGCGCCGCTGCTGAGGTAACGGCGGCCGCACGGCCCGCGACTGCCCTTACACTCGCACGAGTTGGGGGTGGCCATGGATTCCACGAAACGGGCCGGCGTCGGCTTGGCCCTGTCCGGCGGCGGCTACCGCGCGATGCTCTTCCACGCCGGCGCGCTCCGGCGCCTCAACGAGCTGGGCTGGCTGCCGAAGCTGACCACCGTCTCCAGCGTTTCCGGCGGTTCGATCGCCGCGGGCGTGCTGGCGCACGCATGGAGCAAGCTGTGGTTCGGCGAAGACGGCGTCGCGGAGAACTTCGACAAGGAGGTCGTGCAGCCGATCCGGAAGCTGGCCCGCACCAACCTCGACATCCCGGTGACGCTGAAGGCGATGTTCATCCCGTGGCGCAGCGCGGGCGAAGAGCTGGCCCTGCGCTACGCGAAGCACCTCTTCGGCGACTGCTGCCTCGCCGACCTCGACCCCACCGGGCCCCGGTTCGTGTTCACCGCGACCAACCTGCAGGACGGCACGCTGTGGTGGTTCTCCCGGGAGGCCGGCCCGAACGGACGGGTGCTGCTGTCGACCGCGGTCGCCGCCTCCTCGGCGTTCCCGCCGATGCTGTCCCCGGTCGTGATCCCCGACCCGCTCGGGTCCGGCCGCAAGATCGTGCTCAGCGACGCGGGTGTGTACGACAACCTCGGCCTCGACCCGATCGAGAACCAGCACGCCATCGTGCTGGTCAGCGACGCGGGCAAGAAGATGAAGCGCGAGGAGAACCCGCACCGCAGCTGGCCGCTGCAGCTGCTGCGCGTGCTGACCGTGATGGACAACCAGGTCCGCAGCCTGCGCACCGGCACGCTGCTGAAGGCGTTCAAGGACAAGCAGTTCGCCGGCACGTACTGGGCGACCTACAGCGACATCGAGAACTTCCAGCTGCCGGACGCCCTGCCCGCGCCCGTCGAGCAGACCCACGCGCTGGCCGAGACGAAGACGCGGCTGACGAAGACGTCCGAGAAGCGGCAGGAGCAGCTGATCAACTGGGGTTACGCGGTCTGCGACGCCGGCATGCGCAAGTGGGTCGACCAGGCCGCGGTCGCGCCGAAGGACTTCCCGTACCCCGGCTCAGGCGTCGGCTAGGTTCGCGTAGACGACGATGTTGTCCTTGTAGCTGTGCTCGGCGTGGTCGAACGCGCCACCGCAGGTGATCAGCCGCAGCTCCGGCTTGTCGCTGTTGCCGTAGACGGCGTCGCGCGGGAACGTGTCCTTCGGGACCTGCGTGACGCGGGCGACGACGAACTTCAGGTGCTTCCCGTCGCTGCGGTCGACGTCGACCTCGTCGCCGGGCGCGAGGTCCTTCAGTTTGTAGAAGATGCCGGGCTTCTTGTCGCCGTCGACGTGCCCGAGGACGATCGCCGGGCCGACGTCGCCGGGCACCGGCGAGAGCTTGTACCAGGCCGCCTGCATCGGCGTGTGCACCGACGGGACGGAGATCGTGCCGTCGGTCTTGACCGCCACCGCGAGCAGGCTGGACTCCGCGCCGATCTTCGGGATCTTCACCGACGTCGGCCGCAGGCCCTTGAACGGCACGGTCACCGGCACGGACGCCGGCGCCGGCGCGGCCTTCGGCTCTGGCGTGCCGCAGGCGGCCAGCGTCAGGACGAGGGCGAGCGCGGCGCCCGCCCGGCGGACGGTCATCCCGCCGTGCCGCCGAAGCCCGTCTCGACCCCGCCCTTGGGCGCGACCTTGACCTGGGCCTTCGGGGCGGCGTTGCCGGCCGGCGCGGAGGTGGTGGTGGTCGCCGTGCCCGAGGTCGCCGTGGTGATCGGCGCGGTGCTCGACGGGACCGCGCTGCTGGTGGTCGTCGTCACCGGCGGCTGCTCCTGCTGGAACTCGACGGTGCCGTTGCCTTCGACGCCGTCGCAGGTCCAGCTGAACTTCGCGGTGGTCGTGCCGGCCGGGGCATTGTCGACGCGCACGGTGTAGTTCCAGTAGCGGCCGTCGGACTCGTCCTGGTCCGGACCGCCGGTGACGCTCAGATACTGGGTCGCCACGTTGCCGGGCGCCCCGGCCGCGCAGGCGATGACCAGGACGCCTTCACCGCCGGTGCCGACGAAGCCGGCGCCGGTGTTGTCCTGGTACTCGTCCTTCGGCGGTTCGGACGTCTCCGTGGTCGTCGTCGTGGTCTTCGGGGTCGTGGCCGGCGGGGTCCCGGTCGTCGCCGGAGCCGTGGTGGTGGCCTCCGTGGTGGTGACCGGCGTCGTGCTCTCCGCGGTCGTGGTGGCCGGCGCCGTCGTCGTCTCGGGGGCCGTCTCGGAGGGCGAAGACGCGGTGGTCGTCTCCGTCTCGGTCTGGGCCAGCGCGGCCGGCGCGGCGGCGAAGGTGATCAGCGCACCCGCGGACACGATCCCCGCGACCCGGCTCAGCGTTCTACCCACGAGTGACTCCCAACGGCGGTTGACCTGGCTGCCGCGACTATCGACGATTCACCCGTCCGCGTTACTCCGGGAGGGCGAACGCGAGGTCGCGCCACAGGTCGTCCGGGTCCTCCAACCCGACGCTGAACCGGATCAGCCCGGGCGGCACGCGCTCCTCGCCCGCCAGCCACGCCCGCCGCTCGACCAGGCTTTCGACGCCGCCGAGGCTGGTCGCCGACCGGATCAGCCGGACCGACGCGCAGAAGCGGTCCGCGGTCTCGGCGTCGGCCAGGTCGAAGGCGACCATCATCCCGAAGCCGGGGTAGCGCACGCGCTGCACCGCGGGGTGCTCGCGGAGGCGGGACGCGAGCAGCGCGGCGGTGCGGGACTGCTCCGCGAGCCGGACCGGCATGGTCCGCAGACCCCTGAGGGCGAGCCAGGCTTCGAGGGCGCCCGGCGTCGAGCCGACCCGGGTCCGCGCGCCGCGCAGTTCGGCCGCGACGGCCGGGTCCTTGGCCACGGTGATGCCCAGCAGCAGGTCGCTGTGCCCGCCGATCAGCTTGGTCGCGCTGTGCACGACGACGTCGGCGCCGAGGTCCAGGGGCCGTTGCTGCAAGGGCGTCGCGAAGGTGTTGTCGACGACGACCCGGCCGCGCGCGGCGGCCGCGATGGTCTCGATGTCCATCACGTCGAGGGTCGGGTTGGTCGGCGACTCCAGCCAGACCAGGTCGGACGTCGCCGCCTCGGCGACCCAGGCGTCGGTGTCCGTCGGCTCGAGCTCGGTGACGGCGAGCTTGCCGAGCTTCTGCGCGTGGGCCAGCACCCCGCGGGTCACGGCGTAGCTGAACGTCGGCACGACGACCCGCGACCCGACCGGCAGCAAATCCAGGACCGCGGACAGGGTGGCCACCCCGGACGCGAACGCCGTCGCCTCGCCGCCTTCCAGCGCGCCGACGGCTTCCTCGAGGGCGTGCCAGGTGGGCGTCCCGTCCCCGCGCGCGTACACGAAATCGCCACCGGCCTGGTAGGTGCTGGTGGCGACGAGCGGAGTGTTCAGCGGCTCACCGGGTCCGTGCGGCCGGCCGGTGGCGATGGCCTTGGTGCGGGGCGTCCAGTCGTCCATGCGTCCCACGGTAATGGGCGGCCGGGGCACTCAGTCGAACAGCGACGGCGAATGGGGTCCTCTCAAGAGGTCCCGCAACTCGGTCCTCAGTGCAGTCCGACCGGCGATCCGGGTGCCACCTGCGGCGAGCAACGCCTGGTTTCCCGGCGGATCCTCACCGGGGAATCCGAGTACCCACAACCGCTTCCCACATTGGAGCGCGGCTTCACCGGCTCGGAGCGTTCCCCCCGTTTCACCCGCTTCGACAGCGACGACCGCGTCTCCCAAGCCGACGATAACCTGGTTACGCGTCATGGCGGCACCCGCTGACCATCGCTGCTGCGGGGGGAACTGCGATATCACCAGCAGCTGCTGCAGTGCTTCGTCAGGCAGTTCGCGGTAGGCCTGTTTGAGCCGGAAGTCGAGGATTCCCTCGGCAAGCACGGCCACAGTGCCGCCTCCCGCCGTCAGCGCAGCGGTGTGGGCTTCGGTATCGACGCCCTTTGCGTATCCGGAAACGACTACTACGCCGAGCCCGGCTGCGTCCTCACCACAGGCTCGGGCCGCACGCAGCCCCGCTTCACTCGCATTGCGCGAACCGCACACCCCGATCGATGAACGACTGAGCAGCTCGATCGGGCCAAGGTGGTACAGGACTGGTGGGGCTCCGGGGGCCCTCCGCAAACGATCCGGGTACGCGGGATCATCACAGAAAAGTACGCCCACACCCTGGGACAGCAGACGATCCGCCCGCTCGGCCGCAGCGGCTTGCTCCTCGTACGGAAGCTCACTCACCAGCTCTTCGAGGCTGCGGCGGCCCGACTGGAGCAGGACCTTCGCCGCGCGTCGCGGGCCGCCTGCCGCACGTGGCGCCAGAAGAGCAAACACCAGCTCACGAACCGAAGTAGCGTCTTCGATCGTCATGGCTCGGCCGCTCTCTCCGCTGCAGGGGACTGTGACGTTATCTCATCAGAACACCAAGCTAGAACACATGTTCGATTGAGTCCACCCTTCGACACACCCTCGCGGATCACGCACCTAACGCCAGCGCTGCGCGACACTGAGTAGCGGGAGGGTTGTTGAGCGTCATGTCGTCCGGAATCTTCGATCCAGACCCCCGAGGTAACTGCCTCGCGAACTGGGCGTGGGAACACGTGGGGCAGAAGAAACTACTGTTGCTGCGGGGATCAGACGAGACAACAGGTCAGGTGATCCGGGCATTTCCTGGGACCGTAGAAGTAGATCTGTATCCAAAACACGCGCCGGTCTGGACACATCGGCTTTGCCTCCCGGGTGAAGTCGACCCGGTGCCGGTCCTCGACATGCTCCAGCGTGTCTTGACTTTGCGGAGAACGGAAGATCTGGACGCGGTCATCGCCCTCGATTTTTACTACCGGCCGGCCGTCAACGGTGAGCTTGGACTGACACCCACGTCCGTGGGATCGCTCGTCAACGCGGTCAAGTACCAAGCTCTTGGCGAGGGGGAAGTAAGCGACGCAGGCAGGCGGCTCACCGCACTACTCTCCGACGTAGTGATGACCCACCCCTGGTATCGCTCGATCGACCTGGTGCTGGCGGTCCCCGGACATGACCCGGCCCAGTTGGCTACCAGCGTCCGCATCGGCGTCACGGTTGCCGGACACGCACGGGTACCGTGCATCTCACCGAAGAGCCGCCGCCCAGGTTTTCGGAAGTCTGCGAAGAAGATGACAGATCAGGAGCGGGCCGAACTGCTCGACTGCTTCGTGGTCGAGCGGGATCTCAGCGGCCTCGCAGTCCTGGTGGTCGACGACGTCTTCCACACCGGATACACCATGCGCAGCGTGGCTCGGGCCGCCCGGCTGGCCGGCGCGTCGACCGTGCTCGGCTTGACCGCCGCTCGCAACTGGCGACGCTGACGTCAAAAACCGACGTAGTCGGCGGTCGGTGATACCGAGCCTTCTCGCGGCACCGTCCTCACGAGTTCCCGCAGCGCCGACCTGACCTCGATCAAAATACGGTCGTCGGGCAAAGAACGAGTCTCCGCGATGTGAACAAGGTGCCCGATCAGAGCTGGATAACCGCTCAACATCGCGTTGCCTGCGGCCGCGACCTGCAAATGATCAGCCGCCCGCATCAGATCGTCAGCGGCGTCTTGGTCGACCATGCCATCCAGCACGGCCGATTCGATGACCTCCCGCGCCACCACGAACGCGACGCCGGGCAGCGAGGAGGACGACGTGAGCTGATCGGTCAGCAACCGCACATCCATCTGGACTCCCCTCCCCACGTTCACACTGGATCTGTCGAGTACCTGCATTTAAAATACAACCAGCCGTAGTTTTAACGCCGAAGACTCGCCGGGGAGCCGCCCATGAACGAGTCTCGCCGCGGCCGCCCACCGGGCGAAGGTCCTCCGATCCGGTACACCGAAGCTCGGACGTTCACCGGTGAGCCACGGTGGCTCGTCGACGAGGAACAGCATCCCGGCGAGGTTGCGGCGGCGTTCGCCCAGCAACAACTCATCGCCGGCATCCGGGCACAACACGGGGCAAGCCTGTCTGCCGCCGATGTCGCGGACCATCTCGGTAAGACAAGAGGCGATCGCACTGTCATCGACGTCTGGTCCGGTCGTCGGGCGATCACCCTGCCGATGCTTCTTTCCCTCGCGCTGGCCTTTGACGTGCCGCCCCTGGCGCACTGCGATCCGGACGACCTGCGCACGCTGTTCCCTTTGGCGCACCGCAGCTGGCTCGGTTCGTGGCGGCCAGGCAACGGCAGCCCCGTCTTCCACTCGCCTACCCAGCCCGGCGGCGAGCCGGCCTGGCCGCTCGCATCCCGCCAGCTGGCCGAGTGGATCACCGACGAAGCCGCCAGTGGAACGCTCCATCTGACTACGGATCAGGTGGCAACCCACGCAGCAGCGACAGCGCTCAAGGCAGCAGGGCTGCCCGTCGAACTCGCGTCGCTGCTGACCGGCCCCCTCGGCCGGTTGTCCCTACGCTACGAGACCACGCCGGAGATCGACATACAGGTCACGCTGAGCCACGAGGAGAACGGTCCCTCGCGGTCCGGACACCTCATGCTGATCCGCCGGATGTGGGAGTTGAGACGCACCGCCGCGGAACGAGCGATATCGGTCCTGATCTTGGCGCACCGTGAACTCGCCCGACTCGCGCAGTTGATTCCCGAGGTCGACACCGCCTCGGCTGGTGACAGCCTACGAGTTCCGCCGAGAACGCTCAGGGATGCCGGCATCCCTGGTGCGTCAGTGAACGAATTCGAGTTGACCGGACTGGCCCGCGAAAAAACGCCAGTCGGTTACACCGTGTTGATCCACGACGTCGCGAAGCCGACCGTTCACCAATAGCGGGAGGCCGGGGCACTCACGCGTCCGCGAGTGCCCCGGCCAGGCTCAGTGCGCGTACACCTCGAACTCGTACAGCGAGTAGCCGTACTTCGTGCCGCGCTGGACGCCCTGCATCTTGACGAACCGGGCCGGGGTGGCGGCGAAGGCGAGGTTGTCCTGGCCGCCGTCGCCGTCGGTCACCACTGCCGCGTCCGTCCAGTGCGCCGCGTCCGGGGAGAGCTGGATCCGGTAGCTCTTGCCGTACGCCGACTCCCAGGCGAGCATCACCCGCGAGACCTGCTGGACCGAACCGAGGTCGACGGTGATCGCCTGGTCGTCGCTCCAGTCGCTGGCCCAGCGGGTCGAGGCGTTGCCGTCGATCGCGTTGGCCGCCGGCGAGTTGTAGAAGCCGGTTTCGGCGCTGGTGGCGCTGACCGTCTTCGTCGCCGCCAGGTTCGCGATGTTGTCCCCGCGGTGCGCGGCGTACTCGACGACCTGCTGGAACGTCGGGCGGTTCTGCCAGCTGATCTTGTCCTGCGTGATGCCGCCGAGCGGGTTGTGGATGATCGAGTCGGCGCACCACTGGTCACCGGCCGAGCAGTTCGCGTCACCGGGGTAGACGGTGCTCGCGGACTGGCCGGCGGCGGTGGTCAGCGAGTCGACGAGCGCCTGGCGGCACGCGGTGACGTCGCCGCCGCCGCAGAACGTCTGCGCGAGCGGGCCGGCCACCGGCTGGCCGAGCACCTGCCGGATGTCCTTGCTGACGTAGCCCCACCAGCCGAACTGGAACGACGAGCCCTTGTGCGGCTGGCCGGTGTGCTGGCCGTTGCCGTTCTGCCAGCCGGACGGGCTTTCGTTGATGCCCAGCACGCCGGTCATCGCGTTGTAGGCGTCGTCGCCGAGGGACGGCTTGAACTCGGCCTGGACCAGCAGCGGCCACCAGGCGTCGAAGATCCGGATGGCGTCGGCGTCGGCGTAGGCCTTGCTACCCGGCGAAGTCTCCTTGCGCAGGTGGCCGTTCGAGAGCCACGTCTTGAGCTTCGCCTCGGCGTCCGCGGCCGCGCCGGTGGTGGGCGTCTTGTCGAGCACCTGCAGCAGCAGCGGCAGCACGCGCTCGGCCCGCAGGTCGGCCAGTGCGGCGTCCGCCATCGCCTGGGTCAGGTTGACCCGGGTGACCTTGGTGCCGCTGCTGATCAGCTGCTTCACCCGCGCGTCGAGCAGGTCGACGCGGTGCACGGCGGACTTGTCCGCCCCGGCCGCGGCGTAGCCGTTGGCCTGCGCGTTGTTCCAGCTGACGTAGTAGTCCTGGTTGACCGACTGCGGGTGCTGCGACGCCGGCGTGTAGTTCGCGACGTTGCCCGCCGGGTTCCAGCCCTGCCAGTCGTGGCCCTGGTCGCCCCACACCGGCATGTTCGGGTCCACATCGGACTGCCGGGCCGGGTTGGCGCCGGAGTTGAAGTAGGCGATGTCACGCGAGTCGGCGTAGAACCAGTTGAACGTGAAGTTGATGTCGGCGGCGGCCCGCTGGAAGTCCGCGGCGGACTTGACGAAGGTCGGGTCGTTCAGCTCCTGGAAGCCGATCAGCGAGTCGACCTCGTGGAAGTAGGACGACCGCAGCGCCGCGTACGCCACCGGCTTGCCGCCGACGGTCGCCCGGCTCTGCACCGGCCCGTACTTGGTCCGGTAGCTGCGCAGGGTGTACGAGCCCGCCGCGGTGCCGTCGGCCACGGTCGGCTTCCAGGCGTTCTTGACCTCCACGGTGTCCATCGGGACGCACTTGCCCTGGTAGGTGTAGTAGTTCGAGTCCTTCGTCGGCGTGCCGCCGTTCGGGTCGCACAGCTGCAGCGCGTAGGTGTCGATGATGTCCTGCGCCGACGTCGTCGCGCTCCACGAGTAGTCCTGGCCGCGGCCCAGCAGCGTGTACATGCTCAGCCCGGCGAACGCCGCGCCGCGCGAGCTGATGCCCGGGCCCTGCAGCTCCTGCAACAGCAGCAGCTGCGGCGCGAAGTAGCCGGTCTGCGGGCCGAACACGGCGACCGGGTGGCCGCTGGCGGTCTTCGCGCCGGAGACGAGCAGCGCGTTGGACATGCCGTGCTTCTCGCTCAGCATGTTCGCCGGCAGCACGCCGTTGTCGAACATCCCGCGGGCGGGTTCCAGCTCGGCGGGCGCGGCGACGTCCACAGTGGACGGCGTCGCGGAGGCGGCCGAGCCGGTCTGGTCGAACACCAGCGGCTGCGGCGTCACCGAGTTCTTGTCCGGCATGGCCCGGCCCACCGCGTTGGCCGGGGTCTTGCCGTACGGGAAGGTCTGGCCGTCGTGCAGCGTCTTGACCGCCTCGGGGTCGTCCTCCGAGCGCAGGCTCTGCCACACCTTCTCGCCCTGCACGACGCCGTACTTCTCCTGCATCGCGAGCTTCGCGATGGCGTTCTGGACCTCGCCGCCGCCGCCCGCGCCGAACTCGGCGCCGATCAGCGACGCCAGCGCGACCAGGTCGGTCAGCTTGAACGGGTCGATCGACCCGGCGTTGGTGATCGAGTCGACGTGCCCGGTCAGCACGTACTCGCCGGGGAAGTACCGGCCGTTGTAGGAGTCGCTGATGTACTTGTTGATGCCGTCGATGTAGGCCTGCGCGTCGGCGAGCCCCTGCGCGCCGCGCGGGCCGCTGGCGGCCGTGCGGTCGATCTGCGCCTGCAGCTCGGCTTCGGTGTACGGCGCGTTCGCGAAGAACTGCTGCTCGAGTTCGCGGTTGGCTTCGGCGCCGCCGGCGAACGAGGTGACCTGGCCGCGGGCGGCGTGCCGCAGCACGTCCATCAGCCACAGCCGGTCCTGCGCGGCCGCGTACCCGGCGCCGAACTCGGTGCCGGCGCGGGTGGTGCCGGTGATGTGCGGGACGCCGAGGGCCTTGTCGCGCACGATCGTGACGTCCGCACGCGGCTTCGAGGTGCTCGCCACCTGGTCGGCCGGGACGCCGAAGGAGGAGTCGTTGAAGTACTGGCTGATCGCGCCGGTGGTCAGCGTCTTGTAGCCGCCCGCGAGGGAGGCGTACTTCCCGAGCTGGTCGGCCGAGTGCGCCGGGCGGGTGCCGAGCAGCTTGTGCGCCAGGATTTCCGCGAGGGTGGCGCTGCCCTGCTCGCCGGGCGGGAGGATGTCGTTGCACTGCCCGCCGCAGTAGTCGTCGGGTGACAGGGCCGCCTCCGCGGCCGGCGCGGACACGGCGACCTGGGTCAGCCCGGCCACGAGGGCCCCCAGTGCCGTTATGGTCAGGGCGCGGATGCGTCGTCGCATGCCGGGCTCCCCTCAGTCCAGAAGAGTGACGAAGCGCACGCTACCGAGCAGTAGGGCAAGTGTGAAGACTTTTCGCGTTTCTCCCCTCTTTGGGCGTAGTCCGATCGGCGCAGCCCGAGGGGGCGTAGGTACGGTGAGGCGTATGACCTTGGAAAAGCCCCTCATCGACCGCCCGGACGGACCTGCGCCGGCCGACCTGGAAATCACCGACATCACCGTCGGTGACGGCGCGGAGGCCACGCCGGGCAAGACCGTCACCGTGCACTACGTCGGTGTCTCGCACGCGACCGGCGAAGAGTTCGACGCGTCCTGGAACCGCGGCGAGCCGCTGCGCTTCGGCCTCGGCGCCGGCCAGGTCATCTCCGGCTGGGACCAGGGGGTCGCCGGGATGAAGATCGGCGGCCGCCGCAAGCTCGTGATCCCGCCGCACCTGGCCTACGGCGACCGCGGCGCGGGCGGCGTGATCAAGCCGGGCGAGACCCTCGTCTTCGTCGTCGACCTGGTCGGCGTGAACTGACCCCACGGCCGGGCGTCACCCGATGGACCACCGGGTGACGCCCGGCCAGGGAATTCCCCGCCCGCGGCGGCGGCCCTAACGTCGAACGTCGACCACCGATTCGACGAAGGGGAGAAATGCGCCTGCGCGCCCTGCTCGCCGCTGCCGTTCTGACCATCTCCACCGCTCCCGCCGCCTGGGCCGTCGCCCACGGTTCCGACGTTCCACCGGGGCAGTACGGGTTCGTCGCGAAGATCGCGATGACGAAGATCCCGCGCCCGGACGGCTCGACGTACAGCAGCTACTGCACGGGCGCGCTGATCGCGCCCGCCTGGGTCGTGACGACCGGCCACTGCTTCCACGACGCCCACCGCGACCGTGTCTCGGGCAAGATCCCGTACCCGACGACGGTGACGCTGGGCCTGACGGACGAGGAAACCGAGTCGGGCATCGCCCGCAGGGCGACCGAGGTCCTCCAGGCCAAGGAGAACGACGTCGCCCTGATCCGCCTGGACTCCCCGGTGACCGTGGTGACGCCGCTGGCGGTGCACCGCGCGGCCCCGAAGGTCGGCCAGCAGCTGACGCTGGCGGGCTGGGGCAGCCTGACGGGCAAGGACCCCAAACCGGCGGCAAGGATGCAGCAGGGCACGGTGGCGATCGCCAAGGTCGACCCGACCACGATCGGCGTCCGCGGCGCGGCCCCGGAGATCACGACGAGCGCGTGCACATACGACTCGGGCGCCCCCTACTTCACGGACACCGAGCTGGTCGCCCTGGAGGCAACGGGCCCGGACTGCCCCCACGCAGGCATCGAAACAACAAGCCGAGCAGACGTCATAGCCGACTGGCTAACCACCCACACGGCCTAACTTCGCCCACGGCGAACGGGTGACGTAGCCCACGACAGCTTCCCCACAGCCTCCCCAAACCACGCTGGAAGGTGAGGGAAGGCACCGTGGGGGGTCCGGGGGGCTCGGCCCCCCGGGAGACACAAGGACAACGGGAAAGGGCCCCGATCGCGCCAGCGATCGGGGCCCTTGAACAGCGTGGGCGAGGAGGGAGTTGAACCCTCACGTCCTTTCGGACACACGGACCTGAACCGTGCGCGTCTGCCATTCCGCCACTCGCCCGAGTGCTTCCTTGCGGCAGCGAGGAGAAGACTAGCAGGTCGTTTGAACGGCTTTCACCGGGGGCCGTGTAGAGGCTGGCTCACCCGGATAGGATCGGTGCGGAAGCACACGTGTGAGGAGGTTTTCCCCGGTGGGCCGCGCCGAACGATTCGACAGGCGACTCGAGAACCTGGTGGGGAACACTTTCGCGCGCATGTTCGGTGGCAACGTCGTCACGCAGGAAGTGGCGATCGCCCTGGAGCGGGAGAGTGAGGAGAACGTTCGTGAGCTGGCAGGCGGTCGGCAGCTCGCCCCGAATCACTACATCGTGTCCTTGGGGACGGCTGACCACGAGCGCATGGCCGGTGACGAGCAACGCGTCACCCAGGTGCTGGCCAAGGCGGTGGCGGAACACCTCGCCGCCGAGGGCCTGGACACCTATGGTGACGTCGTCGTATCACTCGAGCGCAACGAGGCGCTGCATACTGGACAGTTCAAGACCCGTTCGTCCGTCGATCCCGACGCCCGCCCCTCAGGCGCCGGTTCACCGCGGTCGGCACGACCCAGCAACGCAGGAGACCCAGCAATGAGCCAGCCCCCCGGCTACGGCCAATACGACCAGGGTGACCCGTACGGCCAGCAGGGCCAGTACGGCTACGGACAGCAGGGTGGCCAGCAGCCCGGGTACGACCAGGGTTACGGCCAGCAGGGTGGATACGACCAGTACGGCCAGCCGCAGCAGGGCGGTGGTTACGACCAGTACGGCCAGCAGCACCAGGGCGGGTACGACCAGGCCGGCTACGCCCAGCCGCAGCAGGGCGGCTACGACCAGGGTTACGGCCAGCCCCAGCAGGGCGGCTACGACCAGGGCGGTTACGGGCAACCGCAGGGCGGTGGCTACGACCAGGCCGGCTACGCCCAGCCCCAGCAGGGCGGCTACGACCAGGGCGGTTACGGCCAGCCCCAGGGCGGCGGCTACGACCAGTACGGCGGCCAGCAGCAGGGCGGCTACGACCAGTACGGCCAGCAGCAGGCGTACGGCGCCCCGGCCGCGGACCCGTACGGCCAGCAGGGTGGCTACGCCCCGCCGGCGCCGGGCCGTCAGCTCGCGGCGAGCCTGCAGCTGGACGACGGCTCCAACCGGACGTACTCGCTGAAGCAGGGCGGGAACGTCGTGGGCCGCGGCCAGGACGCGGACTTCCGCCTCCCGGACACCGGTGTTTCGCGCCGCCACCTGGAGATCACCTGGGACGGTCAGAGCGCGACGCTCGCGGACATCGGCTCGACCAACGGCACGACCGTGAACGGCACGCCGGTCCAGACCTGGCAGCTCGCCGACGGCGACGTCATCCGGGTGGGTCACTCGTCCCTCGTGTTCCGTACACAGGGCTGACTCGGGACACGGAATACTGTTCCCGCAGAATTGACGTGCGGGGGGACCGCGGCGTACCCGCGTCGCGGCTGCGCGGAAGAGTCGGGAGCGGACACACCAAGTGCCAGAGCTGGTCGTACAACTCACCAGGGTGGGCTTCCTCGTGCTGCTCTGGCTCTTCGTGTTCGCCGCGCTCCGAGTCGTGCGCTCGGACCTCTACGCGGCGTCGGGCATGCGCGTCCAGGTGCCGACCTTCGGGCGCAAGAAGGAGAAGAAGCCGCGCAACAGCAAGTCCCCGCAGCAGCTGCTCGTCACGCACGGCGCGCTGGCGGGGACGCGCATCGCGCTGGACGGCCGGCCGATCCTGATCGGCCGGGCCGACGACTCGACGCTGGTGCTCGACGACGACTACGCGTCGACCCGGCACGCGCGGATCGCCCAGCGTGGCGAGGACTGGTACGTGGAAGATCTGGGCTCGACGAACGGGACCTATCTCGACCGGGCTAAGGTCACTGCACCCCTCCGGGTCCCGCTCGGAGTCCCCATCCGGATCGGCAAGACGGTGATCGAGCTTCGCCCATGACTCTCGTCCTCCGCTACGCAGCCCGCAGCGACCGGGGCCTGGTGCGTTCGAGCAACCAGGACTCCGTGTACGCCGGCCCTCGCCTGCTCGCGCTCGCCGACGGTATGGGTGGCCACGCGGCGGGTGAGGTGGCCAGCAAGGTCGTCATCGCGTCCCTCGCCCCGCTCGACGACGACGAGCCGGGCGACGACCTGCTCGCCCAGCTGCGGGAGGCGGTGGCGAACGGCAACGCCGCGATCGCCGAGCTCGTCTCGCAGGACCCCGACCTGGACGGCATGGGCACCACGCTCACCGCCGTCCTGTTCGCCGGCAACCGGCTGGGGCTGGTGCACGTCGGCGACTCGCGCGCGTACCTGCTGCGCGGCGGCCAGTTCGCCCAGATCACGCGCGACGACAGCTTCGTCAACGAACTTCTCGAGCAGGGCCGGATCACGCCCGAAGAGGCGGCGGTGCACCCGCAGCGGTCGCTGCTGCTCAAGGCGCTGACCGGGCACGAGGTCGAGCCGAGCCTGACCGTGCGCGAAGCCCGTTCCGGTGACCGGTACCTGATCTGCTCGGACGGCCTGTCCGGCATGGTCAGCGACGAGACGCTGGCCGAGGCCGTGCAGATCCCGGACCCGCAGCAGTGCGCGGACCGGATGATCGAGCTGGCGCTCAAGGGCGGCGGCACCGACAACGTCACGGTGATCATCGCCGACGTCGTCGACGTCGACTTCGGCGAAGACGCGCCCATCGTGGGCGGCGCCGCCGGGGACGGCAGCGACGAACGCCACCAGGGCGACTCGCCCGCGGCGCGGGCCAGGGCGCTGACCCAGCCGCCGCCGCAGCCGCGCCCGGAACTGCCGCAGCCGCAGGAAGATCCGAAGGCCCGGCGCCGGAAGCGGTTCCGCTGGCTGGCCGGCGCGCTGGTGGTCCTCGTGGTGCTCGCCGCGGCGGCCATCGCCACCCGCTACTTCGTGCTGAGTCAGTACTATGTCGGCGAGGGAGCGGACGGGGAGGTCGTGATCTATCGCGGCGTCCCCGGCAGCATTCTCGGCATCGACTTGCACGCCTACGAGCAGGGTTCCTGCCCGCCCGCCCAGGTGTGCACGGACAAGCTGCGCGTCAACCAGCTCCAGGAGGACGCGCGGCTGGCGGTGCAGAACGGCGTCAAGAAGGACAGTCTCGATGACGCCCGCAGGTACATCGATGACTTCCTGCAGCTGCGCAAGCGCCTGAACAACTGCGCGCCGGCGGGCGGCCAGCCGTCCTCGACGCCGACCCCTTCGGTCACGCCGACGACGACTCCGTCGGCTCCGGCCGGCTCTACTGCTCCGTCGTCGGCGAACCAGCCAGCGGGGAGGGACTGCTCGACGCCGAGTTCGACGGCACCGACGACGGGAGGCGGTAACTGATGGGCCAGCCCGTCGCGCGTTCCGCCGAACCGCTCGCCGCGCAGTTCCAGACGAACCCGCCGCGCGAGGTCCCGACCCGCCGCAACACCGAGCTGGTGCTGCTGGGGTTCGCCACCTTCATCGTCACCATCGCGCTGGTCCTGGTGGAAGCGAACCAGGAGCAGGAGCTCACGACGTCGATCATCTGGCTCGGCTTGGCCTACCTGGGCGTGCTGACCGGCGCGCACCTCGCCGTCCGCAAGTGGGCGCCGTACGCGGACCCGGTGCTGCTCCCCTGCGTCGCGCTGCTGAACGGCATCGGGCTGGTGATGATCCACCGGATCGACTTGGCGCTGGCCGAGCGGGCTTCGCAGCAGGGCAAGGACTACACGCCCGCCGTCACCGCGCAGGTCCTGTTCACGGTGATCTCGCTGGTGTTCTTCGTCGTCGTGCTGGTCGTGGTCAACGACCACCGCACGCTGACGCGTTACGGCTACACCGCGGGCCTGATCGGCATCGTCGCGCTGGCGCTGCCGGCGCTGCTGCCGTCGAGCCTGTCCGAGGTCAACGGCGCCAAGGTGTGGCTGAAGCTGCCGGGGTTCTCGATCCAGCCGGGCGAGTTCGCGAAGATCCTGCTGATGATCTTCTTCGCTTCGTTCCTGGTGTCGAAGCGGGACCTGTTCATGGTGGCGGGCAAGAAGCTCGTCGGCGTCGAGCTGCCGCGCGCCCGTGACCTCGGCCCGATCCTGATCGCCGCGTTCGTCTGCATCGGCGTCCTGGTGTTCGAGAAGGACCTCGGCACGTCGCTGCTGTTCTTCAGCGTCATCCTGGTGATGCTGTACGTGGCGACCGAGCGGGCCATCTGGGTCGTCCTCGGCCTGAGCTTCTTCGCGGTGGGCTGCGTCATCGCCTACAACCTCTTCGGGCACGTCCAGCAGCGCGTCGCCAACTGGCTGGACCCGCTGGCCACCTACGACCAGGCGGGCGGCGGCTACCAGCTGGCGCAGGGCCTGTTCGGGCTCGGCACCGGCGGGGTCGGCGGCACCGGGCTCGGCGCCGGGCGGCCGGACATGGTGCCCGAGGCCAACACCGACTTCATCACCGCGTCGATCGGCGAAGAGCTCGGCTTCATCGGGCTGGCCGCGGTGCTGATGCTGTACTTGCTGGTCGCCATGCGCGGCATGCGCAGCGCGCTCGCGGTGCGCGACACATTCGGCAAGCTGCTGGGCGGCGGGCTCGCGTTCACCATGGTCATGCAGATCTTCGTCGTCGTCGGCGGGGTCACGAAACTCATCCCGGAGACCGGTATCACCGCCCCGTTCCTGTCCAAGGGTGGTTCGTCGCTGCTCGCGAACTACATCCTCGTCGCGCTGCTGCTCCGCATCTCGGACGCGGCCCGCAAGCCCGCCTCCCGTCCGAAGCCGCAGGTGCAGCCGCAGGCGCCGATCGCGGAGGCGCACACGGTGCTCGTGCAGCGCCCGCCGGCGGACGGGGGTGCGCAGGCGTGAACACCCCGCTCCGCAAGGTCGGCATGGCGATGCTCGTGATGGTCGTCCTGCTGCTGGCCAACGCCACCTACATCCAGGTCGTGAAGGCCGACGACTACCGCACCGACTCCCGCAACGCGCGCGTGCTCTACGACGAGTTCGCCCGCCAGCGCGGCAAGATCGTGTCGCAGGCCAACGGCGAGGTGCTGGCCGGCATCGACCCGTCGAACGACAAGTACAAGTACAAGCGGACCTACGCCGACGGCCCGATGTACGCGCCGGTCACCGGCTACTACTCGATCAACTACGGCGCGGGCGGCCTGGAGCGCGCCGAGGACGACGTCCTCAACGGCTCCGACCCGCGGCTGTTCGTGCGGCGGCTGTCGGACATGGTCACCGGCCGCGACCCGAGCGGCGGCAACGTCCGGCTGACCATCGACCCGGCCGTGCAGAAGGCCGCGTACGACCTGATGACGCAGAAGGGCTACACCGGCGCCGTCGTCGCGATGGAGCCGAGCACCGGGCGGATCCTGGCGATGGTGTCGACGCCGTCGTACGACCCGAACGCGCTTGCTTCGCACACGTCGAAGGCGCAGACCGACGCCTGGAACGCGAACAACAAGGACCCGAACAAGCCCATGCTGAACCGGGCGATCTCGGAGACCTACCCGCCGGGGTCGACGTTCAAGCTGGTCACCGCGGCGGCCGCGCTCGAGGACGGCAAGGGCCCGGACACCCAGGTCAGCACGGCGCCGAACACGAAGCTGCCGAACACGAGCGTCACGCTCGAGAACTACGCGGGCCAGCCGTGCCCCGGCAACACCTTCAAGGACGCGCTCGCGCACTCGTGCAACGTGCCCTTCGCGGAGTTCGCCGGCCAGCTCGGCGCGGACAAGATGAAGAAGACGGCGGCGAACTTCGGCATCGGGCAGACCGACCTGACCGTGCCGATGAAGGTCGCCCCGTCGACGGTCGGCCCGCTCGACTCGCAGGGCGCGCTCTACCAGAGCGGCATCGGCCAGCGCGACGTCCGGATCACGCCGCTGCAGGACTGCCTGCTCGCGGCCACCGTGGCCAACGGCGGGATCGCGATGAAACCGCAGCTGGTGCAGTCGGTGCTGGCGCCGGACCTGTCGACCATCGAGGACTACAGCCCCACCGAACTCACTGGCACGCCCGCGCTGTCGGCGTCGAACGCGGCGATTCTCAAGGACATGATGATCGCTTCCGAGGGTTTCACCGCGGGCGGTGGCAAGCGCGCGGACATCCAGATCGCGTCGAAGACCGGCACCGCGGAGCACGGCACGGACTCCAAGAACACCGCCCCGCACGCGTGGTACACCGCCTTCGCCCCGGCGAACGACCCGAAGATCGCGGTCGCCGTGATCGTCGAGAACGGTGGCGACCGCGGGCTGGCCGCGACGGGCGGCAAGGTCGCCTCGGAAATCGGCCGCGCCGCCATCAACGCCAAGCTCGGGGGTGGATAGCGCATGCTGTCCTCCGGCCAGCTGCTGGCCGACCGCTACAAGCTGACGAGCCGCATCGCCGTCGGCGGGATGGGCGAGGTCTGGCAGGCCAGCGACACCCGGCTGGACCGGACCGTTGCCGTCAAGATCCTCAAGGCGGAACTCTCCGGTGACGCCGAATTCCTGCACCGCTTCCGCACGGAAGCGCGGATGACGGCGTCCCTGAACCACCCCGGCATCGCCGCGGTGCACGACTACGGCGAGACCATCTTCGACGGCGATCTGTCGATCGCGTACCTGGTGATGGAGCTCGTCGACGGCGACCCGCTGGCCGGGTTGCTGGCCAAGCACGGGCGGCTGTCGGCGGAGTTCACGCTCGACATGCTGGAGCAGGCTGGCAACGCGCTGCAGGCCGCGCACTCCCACGGCCTGGTCCACCGCGACGTCAAGCCGGGCAACATCCTGGTGACGTCGGCCGGCCAGGTGAAGATCACCGACTTCGGCGTGGCGAAGGCGGCCGACGCCGCCCCGGTCACCCGGTCCGGCATGGTCATGGGCACCGCGCACTACATCGCCCCGGAGCAGGCGCTCGGGCAGCCGGCCGAGCCGGCGTCCGACGTCTACTCGCTGGCGGTGTGCGGCTACGAGTGCCTCGCCGGGCACCGGCCGTTCTTGTCCGAGAACGCCGTGACGGTCGCGATGATGCACATCCGCGACATGCCGCCGCCGCTGCCGCCGGACGTGCCGCCCGCGGCCCGGGCGGTGATCGAGGCGACCCTGGTCAAGGACCCGCGGCAGCGCTACAACAACGGCGGCGAGTTCGCGGCCGCCGTCGCCGCGGTCCGCGCCGGGCTGCCGCTGCCGACGCCGTCCGGGCTGGTCAACGCCACGTACGCGACCGGGCAGCAGCCCCAGCAACCCCAGCAGCCGCAACCGCCGCAGCAGCCACCGCCGTCGATGCCGGTGCCGATTCCGCCGCAGCAGCCGATGCAGCAGCAGCCGATGCCGGGCGGCCCGCCGTCGCCCGCGATGAACCCGATGATCGCCATCGGGCCGCCGTCCCGGCCCGCCCCGCGGCAGGTCATGCTGCCGGCGGCCCGGAAGAAGACGCAGTGGGGCTGGTGGGCACTTCTCGCCGCGATCCTGCTCGTTGTCCTGGTGGCGGGGATCGTGCTGGTGGCGAAGATGCTGGGCGGCGGCAACGGCTCGCCGCCGCACAACGGCCAGACGCAGAGCCAGGTGGTCCCGGGCAGACAGGTGCCCGCGGAGCAGTCCTCGAGCGTCTTCCCGGCGGACACTCCCGGCACGACCGACGATGGCCGGCAAGGCATCATGACCACACCGTGGACGGAATGGAACGGCACCCAGAGATGAGCACACCCAGACTGCTCTCCAACCGGTACGAGCTGGGCGAAACGCTCGGCTACGGAGGCATGTCCGAGGTCCATCACGGCCAGGACGTGCGTCTCGGCCGGGAAGTCGCGATCAAGATCCTCCGTGCCGACCTCGCCAGGGACCCGCAGTTCCAGGAGCGCTTCCGCCGGGAAGCCCAGAACTCCGCCGCGCTGAACCACCCCGCGATCGTCGCGGTGTACGACACCGGCGAGGCGAACACCGAGTTCGGGCCGCTGCCGTACATCGTCATGGAGTACGTCGAAGGCCGGACGCTGCGCGACATCGTCAAGACCGAGGGCCCGATGTCGCAGAAGCGGGCGATGGAGGTCATGGCCGACGTCTGCGCGGCGCTGGACTTCTCGCACCGCCACGGCATCGTGCACCGCGACGTCAAGCCGGCCAACGTGATGATCACGAAGAACGGCGCGGTCAAGGTGATGGACTTCGGCATCGCGCGCGCGATGCACGACGGCCAGTCCGCCATGACCCAGACGGCCGCGGTCATCGGGACGGCGCAGTACCTCTCGCCGGAGCAGGCCCGCGGCGAGTCGGTCGACGCGCGGTCGGACGTCTACGCCGCCGGCTGCGTGCTGTACGAGCTGATCACCGGCGAGCCGCCGTTCACCGGCGACTCCCCGGTCGCGGTGGCCTACCAGCACGTCCGGGAGGACCCGAACCCGCCGTCGTCGGTGAACCCGGCGGTGGCGCCCGAGCTGGACGCCGTCGTGCTGAAGGCGCTGGCCAAGGGCCCGGCGAACCGCTACCAGTCGGCGGCGGAGATGCGTTCGGACCTGGTGCGGACGCTTTCGGGCCAGCGCCCGGTGGCGCCGATGGTGATGTCCGAGGACGAGCGCACGCAGGTGATGAACGCCGACCGGCGGCAGCCGCAGCGCTACGACGAATACAGCGAGCCGGACGACGAGGACCCGAAGGCCAGGCGGCGGCGCCGCACGATCCTGGCCGCGGTGGCGGCGGTGTTCGTGCTGGGCGCGGTGCTGCTGATCATGTGGCTCGCGGGCTCGTTCAAGGGCAACGACGCGACGCTGGTCGCGGTCCCCGACGTGCTGCACCAGACGGTCCCCCAGGCCAGGGAGACGCTGAACGGCAAGGGCTTCAACGGCACGATCGAGCAGAAGCAGGTGACCTGCGGGGTGACGCCGACCGACGGCAGCCCGCAGTGCGGCCAGGACGACATCAACAAAGTGATCAAGATCGACCCGTCGGTCGGGACGCAGGTCGCGACCAGCCAGAAGATCACGCTGTGGGTCGGGGTCGCGCCGGGCAAGGCCAGCGTGCCGGACCTGAAGGGCAAGACGCCCGCCCAGGCCGAGCAGGCGCTCACCGACGCGAAGCTGACGCTCGACCCGTCCGTCGGCGAGGTCGAGGTCGACGACCCGAACCAGGCCGGCCTGGTGCAGAACCAGACCCCGGCCGCGTCGACCGAGGTCGCCCAGGGCAGCAGCGTGAAGATCACGGTGGGCAAGTCGAAGCAGCTCAAGACGGTCACCGACTTCACCGGCAAGCCGTACTCGCAGGCCAAGTCGGCGCTGGAAGCCCAGGGCTGGAAGACGAAGAAGACCGAGCAGGCGTCGGACACGGTGCCGAAGGACTCGGTCATCACCCAGAACCCGAACGGTGGTCAGCTGGCGGTCGGCGAGACGATCACGCTGACCGTGTCGACGGGTCCGACCACCCCGACTTCGACCCAGATCGAGATGCCGCAACTGGTGGGCATGCCGGTCGACGAGGCGCAGTCGAAGCTGGCGAGCATGGGCTGGACAGGCACTTTGCAGCAGCAGTCCGACCGGAGCAGCCGTCAGCCGGAAGGCACGGTGACCAGGCAGAGCGTGAAGGCCGGGAGCACGATCAGCAACAACCAGCCCATCACGGTGTTCGTGTCCGAGGGCAACGGCGGCATCACGATCCCGACGAACCCGTCCACCCCGGGCGCACCCTGACCGATCCCTGACCGATCCCGCTGAGAAGGCCCGCACGGTTCGCCGTGCGGGCCTTCTCAGTTGTCGAGCCAACGCAGTTCGACGTCCCCGAGCCGGCGCTGGACGCGCAGCAGCCGTTCCGCGGTATCGGACGAGTGAATCGACCGCTGCCCGCTGTACCGGAAGAGGGCGCCGCCGCCGTGCTGCAGCTCGATGCCCCAGCCGATGAGCGGGGTGCCTTCCAGGTGGTGGGCCGTCCCGAAGACCGTGAACAGCCTGGGTTTTCCGGCGAGGGCGAGCTCCTCGATGACGCGCTGGTACGGTGTTCGGTCTGTGCTCATGGAAAGACCTTACCGAGAAACTTTCTCCTTAAGCAACTGGTAGTGTCTGCGCATGCACATCCCGTCGGATCCCGAGCTGCTGAAGACGCAGCTGGGCATCGAGCTGCGCCGGCTGCGCGAAGAGGCCGGGTTCACCGCACTGGAGGCGTGCGCGGCGATCAACGCGCACACGCCGAAGCTCTCGAAGCTGGAGAACGGCAACCAGACCGCGGACCCGGAGGACATCCGGAAGCTCGCGGAGTTCTACCGGGCGACACCGGAGCAGCGCGACTATCTGGTCGCGTTGGCCGAGGCCCAGCCGAAACGGCGACGGAGGCGGAAGGCCGCCGAGCGTGACGCGGTCCCGGACTGGTTCCGCCGGTTCCTGGCGCTCGAATGGGACTCGACCGAGATTCGCACTTACGAGATCGACATGATCCCGGGCCTGCTCCAGACCGAGGACTACGCGCGGTCGAACATCCAGGCATGGGAGCCGGAGGCAGACCAGCGGATCATCGACAAGCAGGTGACCACCCGACTGGAACGGCAGGTCGCGTTGCGGCGCAATGGTCGCCCGTCGCTGCGCCTCGATGCGGTGCTCAGCGAGGCGGCTTTGCGCCGGATTCAGGGCAGCCACGCCATCATGCGGGCGCAGTTGCAGCACCTGATCGCGGCATCGAAACGGCCCAACATCACCATTCGTGTGCTGCCGTTCGAGGCGCCGGGCCGGGTCACGACTCCGGCCGCTTTCGCCTTATTTCGCCTGCAGGAGCAGAACTTCTCGACGGTCTACCTGGAAGACCTCTTCGGCGCGACCTACCTCAAGGAGCCGGACGAGTTCACCAAGTACAGCGTGGTCTACGGGCGCCTGCGAGATGCCGCACTGGACCCGGAATCCACTCGCAAGTTCCTCGCTAAGGTGGCAGAGTCCTACAAGTAGAACGCCACCTGAAGGGGTGTGTGATGACAGCCCCCGAGTCCCCAGTTTGGTTCAAGAGCAGCTTCAGTGGTGGAAACGGCGGCAACTGCGTCGAAGTCGCCTGGTTCAAGAGCTCCCACAGCAGCAGCAACGGCGGCAACTGCGTCGAGGTCGCCTTCACCGGTCCCGCCGTGGGCATCCGCGACACGAAGGACCGCGCGGCCGGCCACCTGACCGTCACCGGCCCGGCCTGGGATGCGCTGCTGGGTCACGCCTTGTCGAGGAATCCCCGCACCGCACCAAGCACCTGATCGGCGTCGCTCGCGGCACCGCAGTCGAGCTCCAGCTCCTCGGCGGCGCCCGAGCGTTTCACCTTCAGGGACACGCTTCCGGCCCCCCGCCTCAGCCATGCGAAGAGCGAGCGGCAGAAGACCGCGGCGGAGTTGCTCGACACCCCGACCACAACGGCGTCGAAAACCTGGACCCGCCCGCGAAGTTCGTCTTCGCCGCGCAACCAGGCGGCGAGCTCCGGAAGCTCGCGGTCGGAGTTTGGCACGGTGATCGCGACGATCCCAGCCGTCACCCGGTCTCCCTTCACCCAGAACCGGAGAGGACACGAACCTTAGTCGTGTTAGTGGCCTCCCCGGTAGCCCGCGCGGAAACTGAATACTGCAAATTGCAGTCAGGAGCGCCGGTGCACCAAGGCCGACACCACGAAGAAGCTCGCCGCCAGCATCGCCACTGACGTCACCAACGCCAGTACCAACGGCCCGCCGACCGGTTCGTCGTCCGTCAGGGCGTGCAGCAGCGGGTGGACCAGCGGAATCTTCGCCAGCAGCACCACAACCAGCGTGATCACCGCCGCCAGGACGGTCCAGCCGATCCGCTGCACCAGCAGCCGCGAGCACGGCAACGCGATCGCGATGCCCAGCAGCGCGCACGCGAAGTGCGCCAGCAACCCGATCCCCAGCGCCGACGGCTGCACCTTGAACGACTTGATCGCCGACCACACCTCGGTGATCGCGGTGAGCACCAGCGAACAGACCAGAACCGTGCTCACCGCGCCAGTGATCATCCGGCGCCACTGGCGCGCGTGGCTCAACGTCACCAAGCGCTGCACGGGATCTTCGATGTCGAGCAGCGCGATCGTCAGCCAGCACGACACGACCAGCAACCCGCCCGCGCTGACGCCGAACAGCGGCAGCGGCGGCGAATGCGGATCGGCGTAGAGGATCACGCACAGCGCGAGGTACGCCAGCAACGCCGGCAGGTACCGCTGGGAATGGCCCAGCAGCGCCAGGTAATACCGCGTCAAGGCGAGCACGGCGCCACCTCCCGCACCGACCAGCCGTCCTTCAACGCGCGCAGCAGCACCGCGTCCACCGCGGCGACCTCGACCGTCAGCACCACCTGCGGGCCTTCGGCCACCGCGTGCCGGACGCCGGGCTCGTGCGCCCAGCCGGTGCCGTCGCCGCGCAGCACGATCCGCGTGGTCGGCTCGGCGCTCTCGGCCGTCAGCCTGCCGTCGTTCATCAGGTGGACGACGTCGGCGTGGTCGTGCACCACCTGCGGCCGGTGGTCGGTGAACACGACACTCGCCCCGCGCGCCCGCGTCTCGGCCACGAGCTCGCCGAGGATCGCGTGCGTGCCGACGTCCAGACCGGACCACGGCTCGTCGAGGATCAGCAGGTCGGGCCGGACCATCACCGCCTGCGCGAGCCCGACCTTCTGCGCGTTGCCCTTGGACAGCGTGCGCAGCGGCGCCGCCGGGCCGCCGACGAGGGCGAGCCGCTCCAGCAGCGGGTCGATCATCGAAAGATCGGCGAGGCCGCGGATGCGTGCCATGTGCCGCAGGTACGCCCGCGCGCCCATGCGCTGGCCGGCCGGGAAGCGGTCCGGCAGGTAGCCGATCCGCGGGGTTCCGCTGACCGTGCCGGTGGTCGGGTGCGAGACGCCGGCCATGATCCGCAGCAGCGTCGACTTCCCCGAGCCGTTGCTGCCGAGGACGCCGACGACGTGCCCGGGCTCGACGGTCAGGTCGACGTCGCGGAGGACGAAGTCACCCCGTCCGTACCGCTTGCCGACCCCCTCGAGCCGGATCACGCAACAGCGGCCTTCTGGAGCGCCTTGGTCGCGCGCTCGAGCTCGTCGACCCGGGCCGGGTCGACCGGGTGGCCGGCCGCGGCCAGCCAGTTCGCCAGCATCCGGTGGCCGCCCTCGGTGAGCACGGACTCCGGGTGGAACTGGACGCCTTCCAGCGGCAGCTCGCGGTGGCGCATGCCCATCACGATGCCGGTTTCGGTGCTGCCGGTGATCTCGAAAACCGCGTCGGAAATCGTGTCGGGCACCACGGTCAGGGAGTGGTACCGGGTGGCCGTGAACTCCTCGGGCAGGTCCTTGAGGATGCCGGCGCCGGTGTGGTGGACCTGGCTCGTCTTGCCGTGGAGCAGCTCGGGCGCGCGGTCGACGGTCGCGCCGTAGACCACGCCGAGCGCCTGGTGGCCGAGGCAGACGCCGAGCATCGGCGTGCGCGTCTCGGCGCACTTGCGGATGACGTCCATGCTCTGACCAGCGCGTTCCGGCGTGCCCGGGCCGGGCGAGACGAGCACGGCGTCGAATTCGGGGACGCGGTCGAGGTCCACGACGTCGTTGCGCCAGACCGTGCAGTCGGCGCCGAGCTGGGCCAGGTACTGGACCAGGTTGTAGACGAAGCTGTCGTAGTTGTCGACGACGAGAACGCGCATGGCGCCGAGCTTACCGGCTCCCACCTGGTGGACCGTACGCCAAATCACATTTTAGGTTAGGTGATCCTAACTTACCGTGGGTCGGGTGAGCCGTTCTCTTCGTGTAGCCGTCGTGGGTGCCGGGCCCGCCGGGATCTACGCCGCCGACATCCTGGACAAGTCCGACGCCGACGTCTCCGTCGACCTGTTCGAGCGGATGCCCGCGCCCTTCGGGCTGATCCGGTACGGCGTCGCGCCCGACCACCCCCGCATCAAGGGCATCGTGACGGCGCTGGAGAAGGTGCTCTCGAAGCCGAACGTCCGGCTGCTGGGCAACATCGACTACGGCACCGACATCAAGCTCGACGAGCTGCGCGAGTTCTACGACGCGGTGATCTTCTCGACCGGCGCGTCCGCCGACCGCGCGCTCGACATCCCGGGCATCGACCTCGACGGCAGCTACGGCGCCGCCGACTTCGTGTCCTGGTACGACGGCCACCCGGACGTCCCGCGCACCTGGCCGCTGACCGCGTCTTCGGTCGCGGTGCTCGGCGTCGGGAACGTCGCCCTGGACGTGGCACGGATCCTGGCGAAGACGGCCGACGAGCTGCTGACCACCGACATCCCGGACAACGTCTACCAGGGCCTTCGCACGAGCCCGGTGACCGACGTGCACGTGTTCGGCCGCCGCGGCCCGGCGCAGGCGAAGTTCACCCCGCTGGAGCTGCGGGAGCTGGACCACTCGCCGAACGTCGAGGTCATCGTGTACCCCGAGGACATCGAGTTCGACGAAGGCAGCATCGCCGCGCTGCGGGCGTCGAAGCAGATCGACATGGTCGTGAAGACGCTGCAGGAGTGGGCGATCCGCGAGCCGGGCACCCGGCCGCGGCGGCTGCACCTGCACTTCTTCCACACCCCCGCGGAAGTCCTCGGCTCCGGCGGCCGCGTGACAGGCTTGCGCACCGAACGGACCGAGCTGACCGGCGACGGGAACGTCCGCGGCACCGGCGAGTTCCACGACTGGGACGTCCAGGCGGTGTACCGCGCGGTCGGCTACCTGTCGTCGCACCTGCCGGAACTCCCGTTCGACCACGTGGCCGGCGTGGTGCCGAACCAGGCGGGCCGCGTGCTGGACCTGGACGAGAGCCAGCTGCCGGGCGTGTACGTGACGGGCTGGATCAAGCGCGGCCCGATCGGCCTGATCGGCCACACGAAGGGCGACGCGGCGGAGACGATCGCCAGCCTGCTGGCCGACGCCCCGACCTTGGCGCCCCCGAAGTACGCGTCCCCGGACGCGATCCTCGACTTCCTGGCGACGCGCGGCATCCCGTTCACGACCTGGGACGGCTGGGGCCGCCTGGACGCCCACGAGAAGTCGCTCGGTTCGGCGGCGGGCCGGGAGCGGAT
Organism: Amycolatopsis sp. NPDC051102; assembly: GCF_040682815.1. NCBI lineage: Bacteria > Bacillati > Actinomycetota > Actinomycetes > Pseudonocardiales > Pseudonocardiaceae > Amycolatopsis > Amycolatopsis sp. NPDC051102. The sequence continues at coordinate 222,370 of NZ_JBFBBT010000007.1, read as the reverse complement.
CAAGGTGGTCGAGCGCGAGGAGATGACCCGGGTTTCGCGCGGCTAGGGGTCGTGGGGGGGTGGGGGGGGTGTTTAACGCCAGGACAAACGCCCTCCCGGCGGGGTGGGGTGGTCCGGGCGGCGCGGCGCGCCGGGGGGGGGCAGGTG
>NZ_JBFBBT010000007.1:196561-222213 GCF_040682815.1 Amycolatopsis sp. NPDC051102 | reverse complement strand
TCCCCCGGGGGGGTGGGGGGGGGTTTGGGAGTGGTGTTTATACAGTTGTAACATCCCCCACCCCAACACCCACCCCCGGCCGAGGTAGGCGAGGACCGCCGGCCGCCGATCACCTGGTGCGCTCAGTGCGGTCGTCGTACTCTTCGCGGGCGCTGATGACTTCTTCGATGTGCAGCACGGACCACTCCGTGAGCGCCTTCAGCGGTTCCCGCAGCGTCTGGCCGAGCGCGGTCAGCTCATACTCCACGTGCGGCGGCACCTCCGGGTAGACGGTCCGGCTGACCAGCCCGTCGCGTTCGAGGGTGCGCAGCGTCTGGGTGAGCATCTTCTCGCTCACGCCTGCCAGCGCCTGCCGGAGCCGGCTGAACCGGGAGGCGCCGTTCCGGCCGAGTTCGCCCAGCACGAGGACCGCCCACTTGCTGCCGATCTGATCGAGCAGGTCCCGCGACGGGCAGCCGCGCTCGTACGGATCGAATGACGAGATGAGCCCGGTCACGTTCTCGGCAGCAGCCATCCGGCTCACCTCATTACTTTCGGTCCGGTAAGTACCCTACCAAGAAGTGGCTACTCCCCAGTGGAGAGTGTCCAGGTCATTCTGGCTTCCGCGGAAGAAAGGAATGACCATCATGTCGATCGTCGTCACCGGAGCCACCGGCCAGCTGGGCAGGCTCACCGTCGAGGCACTGCTACGGCGCGGGATCCCGGCCGCGGACATCATCGCGACCGGCCGGGACATCGCCAGGATCAAGGACCTGGCCGACCGGGGCATCACGGTACGCCGCGCCGACTTCGCGGACACCGACAGCTTGGCCGAGGCATTCGCGGGGGCGGACAGGCTGCTGCTGATCTCGGCCTCGGTCCCCGTGGGCGAGCGGTTCGCCAACCACCGCCGCGTGATCGACGCCGCAGCGTCCACAGGCGTGTCGCTGGTGGCGTACACGAGCACGACGCACGCGGACACGGCCACCACCGTCATCGGCGCCACGCACGGCGAGACCGAGGAGTACCTGCGGGACCGCGGAATCCCCACCGTGGTGCTGCGCAACGGCTGGTACCTGGAGAACTACACCAGCCAACTGCCGCAGATCCTGCAGAACGGCGCCGTCGTCGGCGCCGCGGGCGAGGGGCGGATCAGCGCCGCGTCCCGCGCCGACTACGCCGAGGCCGCAGCGGTCGTCCTCACCGCCGAAGGCCACACCGGCGCCGTGTACGAGCTCGGCGGCGACGAATCCTTCACCCTGACCGAGCTCGCCGCCGCGGTCTCCGCCGCGGCCGGAAAGCAGGTTACCTACGCTGACCTCCCGGTGGCCGACTTCGCCCAGGTACTGGCCGCCGCGGGCCTACCCGCCGAGCTGGCGGAGGTCCTCGCTGACGCCGACCGCGGCATGAACCGCGGCGAGATGTACACCGGCTCCGGCGACTTGCGCCGCCTGATCGGCCGCCCACCCGTGACCCTGGCCGAGGCACTCGAGGTCGCCCTGCATCCCTGAGGTCGAACTCGTGACGTGGCTAGGGGTCGTGAGTGGTAAGGCGAGTTCTAACTCGCCTTACCGCTCACGAGCGGCCGAGGTAGGCGAGGACCGCCATCACGCGGCGGTTCGTGTCGTCCGACGCCGTGATGTCGAGCTTGGCGAAGATGTTCGCGGTGTGCTTGCCCACCGCGCCCTCGCTGAAGTGCAGCTTCGCGGCGATCGCGGCGTTCGAACAGCCTTCCGCCATCAGCGACAGGACCTCGCGCTCCCGCGGGGTCAGCGCGGCGAGGGGGTCCGACGCGTTGCCCGCCACCAGTTTCGCGATCACCTCGGGGTCCATCACCGTGCCGCCGGCGGCGACCCGGCGGACCGCGTCGATGAACTGCTCGGCGTTGAAGACGCGGTCCTTCAGCAGGTAGCCGATCGCGCCCGTGCCGTCGGCCAGCAACTCGCGCGCGTATAGCTGCTCGACGTGCTGGGACAGCACGAGGATCGGCAGGCCGGGCACCTCCCGGCGGGCGTCGAGCGCGGCCTGCAGGCCCTCGTCGGTGTTCGTCGGCGGCATCCGGACGTCCACAATGGACACATCCGGGCGTTCCTTGCGCAGGGCCGCGACCAGTTCCGGGCCGCTGCCGACCGCCGAGACGACGTCGAAGCCGTGGGCGGTCAGCAGGTGGGTCAGGCCGTCTCGGAGGAGGTACTGGTCCTCGGCGACGAGGGTTCGAGGTCGATCTGACACGGGATCTCCAGGGTCGCCTTCGTCGGGCCGCCGATCGGGCTGGTCAGCGTCAACCTACCGTCGAAGCCGCCCAGCCGGCGCTCGATTCCCCGCAATCCCGAACCCCGGGCCGGGTTCGCGCCGCCCGGGCCTTCGTCGGTCACCACCACCGTCAGGAGGTCGTCGGCGAAGGACACCTCGATCGACACCCGCTTCGCGCCGTGCTTCGCCGCGTTGCCGAGCAATTCCGACACCGCGAAGTACACGCACGCCTCCACCGGCTCCTCGACCCGGCCCGGCAGCGAGCCCGTGACCTCGGCCTTCAGCGGGCTGTCCATGGCCAGCGCGCGCACTGCGTCCAGCAGCCCGCGTTCGGACAGCACCGGCGGGTGGATGCCGCGGATCAGCACCCGCAGCTCGGTCAGCGCTTCCGACGACGCCGTCCGCAACTCCGCCGCGAGCCGTTTCGCGGCCGCCGGGTCGGTGTCGACCAGCGCTTCGACCGCGCCGAGCTTCATGCCCATCGCGACCAGCCGCGACTGGATGCCGTCGTGCAGGTCGCGCTCGATCCGGCGCAGCTCCGCCGCCTGCGTCACCGTGACGTCGGACCGGGTCTGCTTCAGCCGTTCGACGCGCTGGGCCAGCCGCGTCGACTCGGTCGGCCCGAACCACACGCGGGCGAAGCGGGCCTGCCGGCGCGCGAGCCACGGCGCAGCTGCTAGGCCGGCGAACACCATCGCCAGCATGACCGGGGTCTGCGCGAGCGCGCCGAGGTGCGTCGACACCGCCGGGAACGGGGACCAGTCGATGCGCGGCGACACGAACAGCCGCCAGATCCAGAGCGCCCCGAGGCCGGTCACGCCCCGGCCGACCAGCGCCACCGTCGGCAGGATCAGGACGAACGAAACCAGCGGGACGAGCAGGCTGCCGGCGAGGTCGCGCCAGGTGGCGCGGTCGCGGTAGACCCACCGCGTGCGGGCGTGCTGGACCGGCCAGAACGGCTCTTCGTACAGCTGCCGGCCGACCTGGTAGAGCCCGTCGGCGCGGGGCACCGGCAGCCCGGGCGGCGGCAGGTACGGCCGCGCGATCTGCACCCCGGTCCAGTTCCCGATCTCGCGGCGCAGGGTGTCCGTGATCGTCCGGTTCGCCAGCACGACCGGCGTGGCCACCGGCATGAAGAAGATCATGACGACCAGCTGGAAGCTCGCGAAGACCAGCTGCACCACCGAAACCGCGAACAGCCCGGCCTGGTGCCCCAGCGCTTCGACGTGCCGGTGCAGCCAGTTCTTGCGAGCCGGATCGGCGGGCGGGCGCGGCCCGATCCACCAGCGCGTCCACCGGCCGTAGCCGCGCAGGACCACCGGGCCGCCGAGGAGGGTGGCCACCGGCAGCAGCAGCGTGCACAGCGGGTTCACCAGCTGCCACAGGAATTCCCGGTTCGTGGCCGGGTCTTCCATCGCCCAGGTGAGCCGGTGCTGCCAGCTGATCCAAAACGCCCGCTTGTAGAGCTGGTTGCCGTCGCGGTACCAGCCGTCGCGCTCCCGCTCGGGCGCCGGCGGCTCGGGCAGGTACGGCGCCTCGATCCCGACGCCGCACCAGCGCCCGGCCAGCACGCGCATGCGCGCCGAGCGGCCACGAGCCCACAGCAGCGTGGGGCCGAAGAAGAAGACCAGCCCGACGCACAGCAACGCGAAGGTGAGCAGCTGGATCAGGACGTCCACCCAGCTGAGCAACGAGAACGCGGCCAGCCCGAACGCCCGGCCGACGGCACGCAGGTACGTCATCCGGCACCTCCTTTCCGGGGAATCCTCGCCGAACCGGCCACGCCACCGCACTGCCCGAAGCCCCACGAACGGGGTGGGCCCAGCCCCACCCCGGCTTCAGCAAAACGCTACCTGAGCTGGGGATTCAGCGTCATACCGCGGACGGCCGCCGGTTCGTAGTTTCGTAGCCATGCCACTCATCGAAGTCACCGACCTCCGCAAGCAGTACGGCAACCGGGTCGCGGTCGACGGCGTTTCGTTCACCGTCGAGCGCGGCGAAATCTTCGGCATCCTGGGGACCAACGGCGCCGGCAAGACGACCACCGTCGAATGCCTCCAGGGCCTGCGCCGGGCCGACGGCGGCACGATCTCCGTGCTCGGCCTCGACCCGGCGGCCGACCACACCGAGCTGACCCGCCGCGTCGGCGTCCAGCTGCAGGAGAGCCAGCTGCCCGCGAAGCTGCGGGTGCGCGAAGCCCTGGAGCTGTTCGCCTCCTTCTACCCGCGGCCCGCCGACATCGACGTCCTGCTCGACCAGCTCGACCTGCGCGACCACGCCCGCAGCTACTTCGGGAAGCTCTCCGGCGGCCAGAAGCAGCGCGTGTCGATCGCGCTGGCGCTGGTGGGGCAGCCGGAACTGGCGATCCTCGACGAGCTGACCACCGGGCTCGACCCGCACGCCCGCCGCGAAACGTGGCAGCTGGTCGAAGGCGTCCGCGCCACCGGCGTGACGGTCCTGCTGGTCACCCACTTCATGGACGAGGCCGAGCGGCTCTGCGACCGCGTCGCGATCTTCGACGCCGGCCGCGTGGTCGCCACCGGCACCCCGACCGAGCTCCGCGCCGCGGCCGGAGCATCCACTTTGGACGACGCGTTCGTCTCGCTGACCAGGAGCGCCCGATGAGCACCTTCACCAAGATCACCGCCACCGAAACGAAGATCTTCCTCCGCTCGCCGTTCATGGCGATCGCCGGCGTCCTGCTGCCGTCGGTCCTGCTGCTCGCGATCGGCGCGATCCCGGGCATGACCAAGCCGAGCGACGCGGCCGGCGGCTACCGGTTCATCGACGCCTGGGTGCCGTCGCTGGTGGTCATCAGCCTGGCGATGCTGGCGCTGCAGTCGATCCCGGCCGCCGTCGCGGCCTACCGCGAGCAGGGCGTGCTGCGCCGGCTGGCGACGACGCCGGTGCACCCGGCGAACCTGCTGGTGGCCCAGCTGGTGATCCACGCCGTGGTCGCGCTGGCGGGGATCGCGCTGGTGCTCGGCCTGGCCAACGCCGTCTACGACGTCCCGCTGCCGAAGCACCCGCTGATGTTCGCGGTGACGCTGCTGCTGGGCGTGGTCTCGACGTTCTCGCTGGGCCTGATCACGGCGTCGATCGCGGGCACGGCCAAGAGCGCGGGCGGCCTGGCGATGATCACGTTCGTCCCGATCATGTTCTTCGGCGGCGTGTACCTGCCGCGGCCGCTGCTGCCGTCGGTGCTGCAGCGGATCGGCGACTACGTCCCGCCGGGGTCGCAGCCCCTGCAGGACACCTGGGTCGGCACGGGCGTCCAGCCGCTGCAGCTGGCGGCGCTGGCCGCGTTCGCGGTGCTCGGCACGGCGCTGGCGGCCCGGTTGTTCCGCTGGGAGTGACCCCTTCCGCCAAAGTGGTGATGATCATCGTTTTCTCTTGTGGCGGCGCCACCCGGCCGGTAGCCAGGAGGGTGGCCCTGCTCAAACTGGAGGTTCGATGTCCCTGGACGTGTCACCCGCGTTGCTGGAGAAGGCCGAGCGAGGCGAGGTCACCGACGCCGAGTTCGTCACGTGCGTCAAGGAATCCCTGCCCTACGCCTGGGCGGTCATCACCGGAGTCATCGCCGACGCCGAGGAAACCGGCTTCGCCGACAACGAGACCCCACCCCCGAGCGAAGCGGCCCGCGGCCAGCTGCTGCGAGCCCTGGCTTCGGACGCCATCCGCGGCGGCCTCGAGCGCCACTTCGGCGTCAAGCTGGCGTTCCAGAACTGCCACCGGGTGGCGGTGTTCCGCCAGTCCGAAGTGGACGGTGAGCGGTACCGGGCGTTCGTCTCGCCGCGGGGTCAGCTGCTCAACCAGAGCCCGGAACTGCGCGACTGCTGACTGGCCGAGCTCTCGCGCCAGGCTTTGACCTCCTGTCCGGATCCAGGTCTCCCCACCTAGGAGGTAGAGGGGACCCCCCGGAACGAACAGGAGTTCGCTGTGCAGCTCGAAGAGTTGAAGTTCCACGCCACGCTGATCCCGCCGGCGACTGCCGCCGGCATGCGCAAGGCGCTCGAAGGCGTCGACCCCGCCGACCGCGTGGCGGTCGAGGAGGCACTGGACCAGTACGACGACCAGCGCATCGCGGCAGCCGAAGCCGTCGGTCAGACGCTGCCGACCGCCGAGTGGCGAGGTCGCGAGATCAAGTGGGATCAGGCGTAGCCGACTCGAGGAGGGCCCCCGGCGTGTTGCCGGGGGCTCGCCTTCAGTTCTGCCCACCTCCTCGGCCTCCTCGGCGGCCCGAACCGACCGGCGGACTACCTGGCCGGGGAAGCGGCCGCTGACCAGGAAGACGCCGAACCTCAAGAACCGAGCCCGGTCAGCAGCCGGGCGATCGGCAGGCCGCTCTCCAGGTACTGCACGAACAGCTCGTTGCTCAGCGCCCCCGGCCCGCGCCGCTGCCGGACCAGGGCGATCGCCGCCGGGAGCTCCAGCCCCAGTTCGACCAGCGCCTGGGCGACCACCAGGCCGGACCGGTTCTGCCCGGCGTGGCAGCGCACGAGAGTCCGCCGCCCCGCGCGGACCGCCTCGGCCGCCAGCCCGGCGAACCGCTCGACCTCACCGATCTGCGCGTCGGTCAGCGGCCCGTCCGGCATCTCGGCGAAGCGGTGCTCGACGCCGGGAGCCGGGCCGTGGCCGTCTCGGTGGTACAGGCTCAGCACGAGGTCGAACTCGCGTCCGACCACCACCGGCTCCTCGCCCGCCGCGCCGACCCGGATGTGCCCGCCCATCCACAGGCCCGGCCGGATCTCGTTCCACGGGTCCACCGGCGGCGGGTTGCCACGATCCTTCTGCCGCGTCTTCACGTCCAGCCCCTCTCCCCGCCAGGAGCAACGGACCGGCCGCCCGGTGGGTTCCGCTCAGTTGACCGCGACCTCGTTGAACCACAGCCGCGGCTCCAGCCACGGGAACACCACGAACATCAGCAGCGCCACCACGCCGAGCACCAGCACGACCGCGATCGTCAGCTTCGCCGCGAACGGGCCCGGCAGCTTCCGCCAGATCCAGGCGTACATCAGGCTTCCCCGATCTTCGACAGCAGGTCGCCGTAGTCCTTGACCTGGTTCTTCGGCACCTGCTGGGTCAGCACCGACGTGATGATGAGCCGCTCGCGGGCGGAGAACTGGGGGTGGCAGGTGGTGAGCGTCAGCAGGGCCGCCTGCTGGGCCTTCGGCAGCGCGTCCGCGCCCTTGTACGGGACCGGGTTGACCGCCGTGCCCTCGCTCGGCAGCACGACCTTGCGGCCGAACGTCTCGCTGTAGGCGCCGCCGTCCTCGGCGTTCGGGTCGCGCAGGGTCGAGACGCCCTTGCACTTGGGGTCGGCGCCCTTGCCGCCCGCCCAGTCCTTCACCTCGTCGTCGTAGGGCAGGACCTTGTAGATGTAGAAGTCGGTGGAGGTTTCGATCACGATCTGGTCACAAGACGAGAGGTTGTCCAGGTCGTTGAACGGGGCACCCTTGCCGACGCGGTGGCCGGCCACGGCGAAGTTGCCGGGCTCGCCGGGCAGCGACGTGCCCTTGTAGTGGCCGGGGCCGACTTCGAGGGCGGCGTCGTCCGTGCCCTCCTGGATCGTGAAGTTGTAGTCGACGCCGAAGGTCGGGATGTGGATGCGCGCGAACGCCTTGCCGTCGACCAGCTCGGGGTGCAGCGTGCGGTCGTGCGCCCACTCGCCGTCGAGCTGGTCGCTCGCCTCGGACTGCTTGCCCGCCGAGAACAGGTCGGTCACGTACAGCTCGTAGACCATGAACAGCAGCACGACCAGGCCGAGCGTGATGAGGATTTCGCCGGCCGTCCGGATCGCGACGCCGCCCTTGCCGAGCGGGGCCGGGGCCGGCTTCTCCTTGGTCGCCGTGCCGCCCTTGCCGACCGGGGCGAAGATGACGGTCTCCTCGTTCGCGCCGGGCGGCGGAGGCGGGCCGGCGTAGCGGCGGGGCGCGGGGCCCGGCGGACGCCGCGGCGGCTGGCCCTGGGGGCCGCGCTGCGGCGGCTGGGGCGGCACCTGGCCGCGCGGGGGCGGGCCGGGACGACGCTGCGGCATGGGCTGACCGGGGTGTCTGCGCCGGTCGTCATCCGGTCCTTCGCGCGTAGCCACGCAAGCTCCTCTCAAGCCGCGTCGAACCCTGGGTGACCCCGTTGTCACGGTCCGGGAAATCCGACCACTCCTGGCCGCTGCTTTCCTGCGGTCGTTTACGTTAACGTGTGCACGTGGCGCTGGTTGCGCACCCTCAGCGGGACATCGCCACCAGACGAGCCCGAAGAGCACCGCGAGGAACACACGATGCCCAAGTCCAAGGTCCGCAAGAAGACCGCTTACACCCCGCCTGCCGACCGGCGCACGCCGGTGAAGGTGCGGGCCGCAGGCCCCACCGGCCTCGCCTGGAAGATCCCCATGTTCGGGCTGATGCTCGTGGGCCTGGTGTGGCTGCTGGTGAACTACATCGCCGGGGACAAGATCTCCTGGATGGCCGACCTGGGCAACTGGAACTTCGCCGGCGGGTTCGCCCTGATGATCGCGGGCCTGCTCATGACCATGCGCTGGCGTTGATAATTACGCCGAACGGCCGCTTGACGTCGAATTACAGCGGTGTGACTCATCCCCAGTGTGGATAACCCCTGTGGATAACTACGCCACCTCTTGGGCGCCCCGCCAGGCGGTTGTGGTATCGGCCTGGGCGGTCACGGCGTTGCTGCTGGCCGGCGTCGTGGCCGACGCGCTGACCGGCGACCGCGGCGGGCTGGTGCTGTTCGCCCTCGCCGCGGTGGCCGTCGGCGCGTTCGCCGTCCACGCCACCGTCGTCCGGCCACGACTGGCCGCCGGCCCCGAGGGGCTGGTGGCCCGGACGCTGGGCGGCACGCACCGGCTGCCGTGGGCGCAGACCCGCACCCGGCTGCGCACCACCCGCCGGATGGGCCGCGACGGCGTCACGCTCGAAATCGAGCACGACGACCAGCTGTACGTCTTCGGGTGGCTGGACCTCGGCGAGGACCCGCGGGACGTCCTGGACGTCCTCAGCACGCTGCGCAGCTAAGCGCAGACGTAGTACCGGCCGAACGGGAACTGGACGAACTGGCAGGTTTCCGGCGAGAACTGCGCGCCCCGGTAGACGATCAGGCCGATGATCGCGACGGTGATGATCCCGATGCCGATCGCCTGCCAGCGCACCTGGCCGACCTCGGGGGCGTAGAGCAGCGCGACGGTGACCAGCGCCCCGGTCACCAGGCCGCCGGCGTGGGCCCAGATCGAGATACCCGGGATGCCGAAGGTGATGAACGCGTTCAGCGCGAGCGTGATGAGCAGGCCGGTGGGGTTGAGCCGCAACTTCAGCACGGTGACCGCGTAGGCGCCCATCAGGCCGAACAGCGCACCGGAGGCGCCCACCGTGCCGGGGTACCCGGAGGGGTTGCCGAACAGCAGCACCGCCGCCGAGGCGCCGAGCATGGAGACGAAGTAGAGCGCCAGGTAGCGGCCGCGGCCGGTGACCTGCTCCAGCGACCGGCCCATCATCCACAGCGAGAACATGTTGACCGCGATGTGGATGGGCCCGTAGTGCAGGAACCCGTTGGTCAGGACGCGCCACCACTCGCCGTGGCCGAGGGTCGCGTCGCCGTAGAGGGCGCCGTGCTGGAACGCCGAAGACAGGTCGTTGTCGTTCAGGCTGCCCGCCTGGAGGACCGTGACCAGGAAGACCAGGACGTTCACCGCGAGGATGACCTGGGTGACGAGCACCGACTGGGACAGCCGCGCGCCGAAGACCGTGCGCTGGCCGAAGCCGGCTTCCTGGTAGCCGCGGTGCTGACGGCGCTGCTGCTGGCCACCGGTGTGCACGCAGTCGGTGCACTGGAAGCCGACGGGGGCATCGCGGAGACAATCCGGGCATGCCGGACGCCCGCACCGGGAACAGCTCAGCCCGGTCGGGCGGTTCGGGTGCCACCAGCACCCGGGCAACGCGGCTTGCTCGGCGGCGGGGTTCGGCGGTTGGTTCACGATGCAACCAACCTACCGAAACCCGGCCGGCTCAGCCTTCGTGGTCGATCGTGACCTTCTCGATGACGACGTCGGTCAGCGGACGGTCCGCCGGCCCCGTCGCGGTCCGGGCGATCGCGTCGACGACGTTGCGCGACTCCTGGTCGGCCACCTCGCCGAAGATCGTGTGCCGGAAGTTTAGGTGCGTCGTCGGCGCGACGGTGATGAAGAACTGCGAGCCGTTCGTGCCGGGCCCCGCGTTGGCCATGGCCAGCAGGTACGGCTTGCTGAACTGCAGCTCCGGGTGGAACTCGTCGCCGAACTTGTAGCCGGGGCCGCCGCGGCCGGTGCCGGTCGGGTCGCCGCCCTGCAGCATGAAGCCGTCGATGACCCGGTGGAAGATCGAACCGTCGTAGAACGGGCCGGAGTTCGTCCCCGCCGCGTTCGGCTGGGTGTACTCCTTGGTGCCCTCCGCGAGCCCGACGAAGTTCGCGACCGTCTTCGGCGCGTGGTCCGGGAGCAGGTTCAGGTGGATGTCACCCTGGTTGGTGTGCAGCGTAGCTTTCACGGACCTCATCGTGCCATCTGCGGCGCAGCTCCGGAAAAAGGGGCACGATAGGTTACGGGTAACAGAGCAGTGTCAAAACGAATGATGAGGTGAAGCCCATGTCCCGGGCGACAGCCCAGGCCGTCGAGACCGCCGACAAACTCGTCACCGAGGGTGTCAAGCAGGGGCGGCGCGCGCAGAAGAAGCTCGCGAAGAAGACGGAACTGACCCGCAAGGAGCTCAAGAAGAGCTCGAAGGCCGCTCGCCAGGAGGCGCTCGCGCGCCTGTCCGAGCTGCGCAAGCCGGGTCGCAAGGCGAAGAAGGCCGCCATCAAGGCCGCGAAGGCGGCCGGCGAGTCGAAGCGCCGCGGCAAGAAGGACTTCAAGGCGGCGAAGAAGGACTTCTACGCCGCGCTGTCCGAGGCCAAGTCGGCCGCCAAGGGCACCCGCAGCCGTCGCAAGTGGCCGTGGCTGCTGGGCCTGGTCGTGGTCGGCGCGGGCGCCGCCTACGCCCTCCGTTCGAAGCAGGAGCCCCCGGTCGCGCCCGCGCCGCCGAAGGCCACCCCGCCTGCGCCGAAGCCCGCCGAAGCGGCGAAGCCGACCCCGCAGGCGAACGGCAAGGCGCCGTCCTCGGCGCCCGCCGAGAAGAAGAACTGAACAAGACGCGAAGAGGCCCCCGGGGGTGCAGCCGGGGGCCTCTTCAGTCGTGCCTGGGAACCGATCAGACAGCAGCGGCGTGCTTGTCGATCAGCTGGCCGAGCCGCGGCAGCGCCTCTTCGACGTTCTTCTTGCCGTTCGGGCGCAGCTTCGAGTAGACCTTCTTGATGCTGTCGCGGCTGCTCTTCTCCGCGCGCGAGTCGGTGACGCTCAGCAGCGCGTCGGAGGCCTCGTCCGAGCGGCTGGACAGGTAGGCGCCGAAGTCGTTGCCGCCCTTGGCGCGGTAGTCACCGTAGAACGGCTCGAGCGCGGAGGCGAAGTCCGGCAGCAGCGTGTCGACGGCCGAGGGGATGATGCCCGGCTTGATCTTCTTGACCGCGGCGAAGCCGGTCTTCACGACGGCACCCGAAACGCCGCCCTTGTCCGAGACCTCGGCGTCGACGAGGGTCTCGAAGTCGGAGACGACAGCCGGGCGACGGCCGGAGTCGAGCAGGATTTCCTTGAGGGTGTCAGCCACGAATCTTGTCCTTTGTCGTTGCAGAGTTGGTGCCCCGCCCCGGGGTGGGGGTCCCCGGTGGCTGCGGTGCGCGAGTCCACGAAGCCTGCGCGTGACGCACAGGGTAATACAAGATCAACATCACTCACCCGTGTGGAGGTCGCTACCTAGAGCTTCAGGGCGGAGATAGTCTTCTTGACCACTGTGCGTGCTTTGACGCTCTGCTTCTGGTTCGTGGTCGCGATGACCGCCGCCGACCCCTTCGCGACCGCGTAGACCGCGCCGTCGTCGGTCGACAAATAGCCCCCCTTCCAGCCGGAAGGGTCGCTCGCCGGGTTGGACGAGTCGACCGGCGCCGCCTTGTTGACCAGCGCCGTCGCCGTTTTGGCGTCCCCGACGTAGACACGGACGGTGAGCTGGATCTTCCCGTCCGGGCGATAGAAGAAGCACGCCGGGTGCGGCTGGTCGGCGGACACGCGCACCTTCGACACGTGCTGGCCGTTCGCCTCGGCCACGACTTCGCTGTCGAGGTACGGGCAGTCCTCGGTCGCGCCCGGCTGGGGATCCGGCGGCAGGCTGCCGGCACCCGCCGCGGTGGACGCGGACGGCGGGCTGGGTGCCGCGGTGCCGGTCACGATGGTGGCGCTGCAGCCGGCCAGCAGGGCCACGGCGGGCGCGAGAAGTACGAGTCGTCGCATAGCGCCGACAGTCAACCACGAAGCATGTGTGAAAACCGCTGGCTGACGTCGGCGTGACGACCGCGCGTGCGACGATGGCCGCGTGCTCACTCCCGAGCAGTACCTCGGCGCGATGGCCGAGCGCATCCAGCGGGCCGGCGGCCGGCTGCACACCGTGCCGATGGGGCCCGCGACGGCCGTCGCCGGCCTGTTCACCGAGTCGGTGCTCCTCACGACGATGAACTACTGCGTCATCGCGGCCGCCTGCCCCGAGGTCTCGGCCGCGGCGCTGTACGACTTCACCGGCCGCGCCACGCAGCACGCCCGCGCGAACCTGGTCGGCACCATGGGCTGGACCGCGGCTTCGGTGGTCATCGCCGGGCTCGTCGGCCAGCGCGTGTACCCGGACGCGGCGCAGGCCGCGTCGGCGAAGTCGGGCAACCAGTTCGGCGGCGAGACGCGGATGGTCGCCGTGGACCTCTCGGCCGGGCAGCTGTACGCGTTCGTCGGCGGCAAGTTCTGGGGTGCGGCCATTCAGGGTTCGGTCAACGCCAAGCTGACGTACTGCTTCCCGCAGCCCGCGGAGGTCTACCAGCAGGTGCAGTGGCAGCAGGCGCAACAGCAACCCCAGCTGCCGATGCCCGCGCCGGCACCGCAGGTTCCGCCCCCGCCGGTCGTCGGCCCGGGCGGCCCGCAGCCGCCGGTCTACCCACCGCCGGGGCACCAGCCCCAGCAGGGCCCGTACGGTTACTGACATGGTGCAGTTGCGCGGCTGGCCGTCGTTCCCCGAAGAACTTCCCGTGTTCACGCCGGAAACGGCGCCGGCGGACCCGCAGGCGCTGTTCCTCGAGTGGCTGAGCGAAGCGGGTGAGCACGTGCTCGCGCCGCACGCCGTCACGCTGTCCACTGTGGACGCCGACGGCGCGCCCGACGCGCGCGTGGTGATCCTCAAGGACGTCGGGCCGGCCGGCTGGGCGGTCGCGACCAGCTCGGAAAGCCCGAAGGGGCTGCAGCTGCGCAAGGACCCGCGCGCGGCGTTGACGTTCTTCTGGCCCGGCCGCGGTCGCCAGGTCCGGCTGCGCGGCCCGGTGTCCCCGGCCGCGCCCGAGGTCTCCGCGGCGGACTTCCTCGCCCGGCCGCCCGCCTCCCGCGTCGAGGCGTTCATCGGACACCAGTCGCAGGTGCTGCACGACCCGGCGGACCTCGCCGCGGCGGCCGCGGAAGCGGAACGCTGGGTCGAAGAGAACCCGGACGTGGCCCCGGAAACCTGGACGCGGTACCTCGTCGACCCGGACGAGGTCGAGTTCTGGCAGGCCAGCCACGACCGGCGGCACGTCCGGCTGCGGTACCGGAAGTCCGACGGCGGCTGGGTCCGCGAGCGCCTCTGGCCGTGACGAGCCGTTCGGGGGTATGCGCGCTCGGCCCGCGTGTGCGCATGATGCAGGTATGCGCTCGAAGATCCTGACCGCCGGGCTGGTCCTGGCGCTGACTGCCGCCCTCGGCGGCGTGGCCGACGCGCGTCCCGGGGGACCGAAGCTGGCGGATCCGCACCCGTGCCCGGGCCAGCCGGGGTTCACGTGCTCGATCCTGACCGTCCCGCTCGACCACACCGGCCGCGTACCGGGCACGATCGGCCTCCCGGTGGCGACGGCGGACAACGTGACCGCGCCCAAGGGCGTGCTGCTGTTCCTCACCGGCGGCCCCGGCCAGGGCGGCGTCGGCACGATCACGCGCATCGCGAAGCAGCGGCTGCCGGAAGTCGCGAAGGACTACCGGATCGTCATGCTGGACCAGCGCGGCACCGGCCCGTCGGGGGCGCTGCAGTGCCCGGGCCTGCAGGCGCAGATGGGCAGTTCGGACATCGCGACGCCGTCCCCTGACGCCGTGCGCGAATGCGCGGCCATCCTCGGCAGGACGGCCCCGCTGTACTCGACCGACCAGACCGTCGCGGACTTCGACCGGCTGCGGCAGGCACTGGGCGTGCCGAAGCTGGTGGTCGACGGCGTCTCGTACGGCTCGTTCACGGCGGCGCGGTACGCGATCGCGCACCCGGACCACGTCAGCAAGGTGATCCTCGATTCGGTGCTGCCGCACCACGCGACGGCGTCGGCTTCCCTGTACCTGACGGGCTTGACGGCGGAGGCCCGCGTGCTGCGCGCGGCGTGCGCGGTGGCCCCGGCCTGCGGCTACGACCCGGCCGAGGACCTGGCGTGGGTGGTCCGCCACCGCGGCACGGCGGACGGCGTCCGGATCTTCGACACGGTCGTGTCGTACGAATTCCTCGACCCGACCTACCGCAACCCGCAGGCGGGCGACATCATCGGCGCCCTCCACGAAGCCCGCGACGGCGCCCCGGCCCGCCTGGACGCCCTGCTGGAGGCGTACAAATCGGGCGGCGACGACCCGGCGTCGTTCAGTGCCGGCCTCCACGCGGCGACGCTGTGCGCGGACCAGCGTTTCCCGTGGGGCTCCGCGGCCACCCCGCTCCCGCTGCGGCAGCCGTTGCTGTCGCTGACCGCCCACACGCTGCCGCCGAGCGCGACCTGGCCGTACACGACGGAGGTGGCGACGCAGCAGGGCTTTATCCAGAGCTGCCTGCCGTGGCCGGCGGAACGCCCGGGGTCGAACCCGGCGGGTCCGCTGCCGAACGTCCCGGTGCTGTTGCTGAACGGCGACCGGGACCTGTCGACGCCGATGGAGTGGGCGCGCGAGGAGGCGGCGCAGGCCCCGCGCGGCCGGCTGGTGATCGTGCCGGGCGAGTCCCACTCGATCCAGAACCGCGAGCGCGGCCACGCGGGCCGGGACGCGGTGATCAGCTTCCTGGGGTCCAGGTGACCGGCAGTTCGTGCACCCCGTAGATGTTCATGTCCGTCCGCAGCTTCACGTCCCCGGCCGGGACCGCGAGGGCCAGGTCCGGGAAGCGGCGCAGCAGGCCGCCGAAGCCGGCGCGCATCTCGATGCGGGCCAGTTGCTGGCCGAGGCACTGGTGGATGCCGTGGCCGAACGCCAGCAGGCCGCGGGCGTTGCGGTGGATGTCCAGCGTGTCCGGGTTCTCGAAGCGGCGGGGGTCGTGGTTGGCGGCCAGCAGTGACACGACCACCGTCGAACCCTTGGTGATCGTTTCGCCGCCGAGTTCGAGGGCCTCCGTCGCGTAGCGGAAGAAGATGTCGGCCACCGACAGGTAGCGCAGCAGTTCCTCCACCGCGCCCGGCAGCAGTTCCGCGTCGGCGCGCAGTTCGGCGGCCTGGTCCGGGTGCTCCAGCAGCGCGAACGTGCCCAGGGACAGCATGTTGGCCGTCGTTTCGTGGCCCGCGAGCAGCAGCAGGAACGCGGCGCCGGTCAGCTCCTCGATCGTCAGGTCGTCGTGGCGGGCCAGGTCGGACAGGATGTCTTCGGCGGGCTCGGCGCGCTTGCTCGTGACCAGCCCGGTCAGGTAGGTGTTGAGCGAGATGTACGCGCCCATCTTCTCCTCGAGCGTCTGCTCCCGGACCATGAACTGGGCCGAGTCGGCCTGGAACTTGTCCCGGTCCGCGTAGGGCACGCCGAGCAGTTCGCAGATCACCAGCGACGGCACCGGGAGCGCGAACTCCTTCACCAGGTCGACCGGCGGGGCCAGCCGCGCGAGGTGGTCCAGCTGCCGCTCGACGACGTCGGCGATGTGCTCCTCCAGCTGCTTCATCCGCTTGACCGTGAAGGCGCCGGTGAGCTTGCGGCGCAGCCGGGTGTGGTCCGGCGGATCCATGGCGACGAACATGCCCGGCATCGGCGGCGACGGCTCGGTCGCGGCCGGCATGCCCGTCTCGTACGGCACGTGGATCACGTCGAGGTCCAGGCGCGAGCTGAACCGCGTGTCGGCCATCAGCTGCCGGACCTCTTCGTAACCGGTGACGAGCCAGCCCTCGTGCCCGTCGGGGAACACCAGCGGGCTCACCGGGCGCGCCCCGCGCAGCCGGGTGACCGCGCTCGGCGGGTCGAAGGGGCCCGCGTCGCGGTCCATGGGGAGTCCGTGCGGGACGTCGACCGTCTGGCTCATCGGCTTTCCTTTCGTGGTGGCTGTGCCGACGACCATCGCCGAGCGGGCTGACACGGGCCTGACACGCCTCGGACACCGCCGATCGTGGCAAGATCGGCGCGTGCGGATCGGGATCCTGGGGCCCTTCGAAGTGCGTGCGGACGACGGCGCGCTCGCCGACGTCCCCGGCGCCCGCCTGCGGGGCCTGCTGGTCGCCCTCGCGCTCGAGCCGGGCCAGGTGGTCCCGAAGGGGACGCTCGTCGACTGGATCTGGGGCGAACACCCGCCCGCGGAGGCGGCGAACGCCCTGCAGCGGCTGGTTTCGCGGCTGCGCAAGGCGCTGCCCGAAGGCTCGGTCGACGGCCGGCCGACCGGCTACCGGCTGGTCGTCGAGCCCGACGCCGTGGACGCCGTGCGGTTCGAACGCCTCGTCGGGCAGGCCCGCAAGGACGACGATCCCCGGCAGCTGCGCGAGGCCCTCGCCCTGTGGCGCGGGTCGGCCATGCAGGACGTCGACCTGCCGGAGAGCGCGGCGTTCGAAGCCGCGGTCACCCGGCTCGAGGGCCTGCGCCTGGCCGCCCTGGAGGACCGGTTCGACGCCGAGGTCCGGCACGGCCACGGCGCGGACCTCGTCACGGAACTGACCGACCTGGTCGCCGCGCACCCCATGCGGGAACGGCTCGTCGCCGCCCTGATGCGCGCCCTCGTCGCGACCGGCCGGGACACCGAGGCGCTGCTCGTCTACGAGCGCACGCGGGAACTGCTGGCCGACTCCCTCGGCGTCGACCCGTCCCCGGAGCTGGCCGAGGTGCACGTCGCGCTGCTGCGCGGCGAACTCGGCCGTCGCGAGGAAACCCGGAAGACCAACCTGCGGGCCGAGCTCACCAGCTTCGTCGGCAAGGACGCCGACGTCGCCGCGGTCCGCGAGCTCGTCGCCGGACACCGGCTCACCACCCTGATCGGGCCGGGCGGCTCGGGGAAGACCCGGCAGGCCACGGAAACGGCGCGCACGCTGCTCGGCGACTTCCCGGACGGCGCGTGGCTGGTCGAACTGGCCGCGATCGGCGCCGACGGCGACGTCGCCCAGGCGACGCTCGGCGCGCTCAAGCTGCGGGACTCGCTCGTCGGCGAGGCACCGGACGCCGAGCCGACGGAGCGGGTCATCGCCGCGCTGCGCGAGCGTTCGATGCTACTGGTCCTGGACAACTGCGAGCACGTCATCGAGGCCGCGGCGACGTTCGCGCACCGCCTGCTCGGAGAGTGCCGGCGGCTGCGGATCCTCGCGACGAGCCGGGAACCGCTCGGCATCACCGGGGAAGCGTTGTGGCAGGTCGCGCCGCTGGTCCTGCCCGCGGAAGACGCGGACGCCGCGGAAATCGAGGCCGCGCCGGCGGTCCGGCTCCTGCGGGACCGGGCCGGCGCGGTGCGCAAGGACCTGGCGACGGACGCCCGCACGCTGGCGCGCGTCTGCCGCGCGCTGGACGGGATGCCGCTGGCCATCGAACTCGCCGCGGCCCGGCTGCGCACGATGTCGCTCGACCAGCTCGCCCACCGGCTCGACGACCGGTTCCGCCTGCTCACCGGCGGCAGCCGGACCGCGCTCCCCCGGCACCGGACGCTGCGCGCGGTGATCGACTGGAGCTGGGAGCTGCTTTCCGACCCCGAGCGCGCCGTGCTGCGCCGGCTTTCGGTGTTCTCCGGCGGCGCGAGCCTGGAGGCGGCCGAGCGGGTCTGCGGCGGCGACGAAGTGCTCGACCTGCTGACCTCGCTGACCGAGAAGTCGCTGGTCGTCATCGTCGGCGACGAGGCACCGCGCTACCGCATGCTCGGCACGATCAAGGAGTACGCGCAGCAGCGGCTCGCGGAGGCGGGCGAGGCCGACGTCACCCGCCGGGCGCACCTCGCGTACTTCACCGAGCTCGCTGAAACCGCGGAGCCGCACCTTCGCCGTGCGGCGCAGCTGGCGTGGCTCGCCATGCTCGAAGCCGAGCACGACAACATCACCGCAGCGATGCGCGGCGCGCTCGCGGCGGGCGAAGCCGAGGAATCGATGCGGCTCGCCGCGGCCGCCGGCTGGTACTGGTGGCTCGGCGGGCACCGCACGGAGGGCAACGAGCTGGTCCTGGCCGCCACCGCCGTCCCGGGCGAGGTGCCGGACGAAATCCGCGGCGTGGTCTACGCGTTCGTCGTCCAGTTCGTGACGTCCGGCCAGCAGAGTGACGAGTTCCGCGCCGAAGAGTGGATCCGCAAGGCGCACGAAATCAGCCGCCGCGTCGAGAACCCGCAGCTGGCGTTGCGGTTCGCCGACGCGCTGGAGCGTCTGCTGCACGGACCGGACGCGGCACTGACGGCGTTCGAACCGCTGCTCGCCGACGAGGACCCCTGGGTGCGCGCGGTCGCCCGGCTGCAGCTGGGCAAGATGCGGATCCAGTTCGGCCACGGCGACCAGGAGGCGGACACGCTCCTCGAGACGGCGGTCGCGGAGTTCCGCGCCCTGGGCGAGCGGTGGGGCATTTCGTTCGCGCTGACCGAGCTGGCGGACCGCATCGCCGCGCGCGGCGAGTTCGCCGGCGCGTGCGAGTACTACGAGCAGGCGATCGAGGTGGTGACCGAGGTCGGCGCCATCGAGGACGTCGTCCGGATGCGGTCCCGGCAGGCCCAGCTGTACTGGCTGCTCGGCGACGAAAAAGCCAGCGAGGCGGCACTGGCCGAGGCGCAGCGGCGCGCCGAGCGCGTCGCCTGGCCGGACGCCCAGGCCGAGCTGGCGCTGGCCAAGGCGGAGCTCGCGCGCTGGCGCGGCGACACGGCGCAGGCCCGCCGTGAGCTCGCCGTCGCCACGGAGATGCTGGGCGAGGACGCCCAGCGAGCGGCCGTCCGGGCGGTGGCCCAGGACCTGCTCGGCTACCTGGCCGAAGACGTCGGCGAAGCGCGTACCCACCACGCGGCCGCGCTGGACGCAGCGGCCGAAGCGGGACACCTGCTCGCGATCGCGCGGGGCCTGGTCGGGCTGGCGGACTGGGCGTCCCGCACGGACCAGGACGCGCAGGCCGCGCGGCTGCTCGGCGCGAGCGCCGGCGTCCGGGGCCTGCCGGACCGTTCGCAACCGGACGTGACCCGGATCGAAGAGACCACACGACGTCGCCTCGGTGACACGAGGTTCACCGAGGCGACGCGCGAGGGAGCGGCGGCGAGCTGGCGGGAGCTGGCCGACGTCACGCTCGCTTCTTGAACGTGGACGAAGCCCACAGGTAGCCGACGACGGCGATCCCGACGCACCAGCCGAGCGCGGCGAGCAGCGTGCCGGTGGCCGGCGCGCCGTTGAGCAGCCCGCGCAGCGTCTCGATGATCGGCGTGAACGGCTGGTACTGCGCGAACTGCTTGAGACCGGGGCCCATCTTGTCCGCGGGCACGATCGCGCTGCTGAAGAACGGCAGCATGACCAGCGGCACCGACGCCAGACCGGCCGTTTCCGGCGTTTTCGCCGCCAGCCCCAGCGCGATCGTGAGCCAGCCGGTCGC
This sequence comes from Amycolatopsis sp. NPDC051102, assembly GCF_040682815.1. NCBI lineage: Bacteria > Bacillati > Actinomycetota > Actinomycetes > Pseudonocardiales > Pseudonocardiaceae > Amycolatopsis > Amycolatopsis sp. NPDC051102. The sequence continues at coordinate 202,112 of NZ_JBFBBT010000007.1, read as the reverse complement.
GAACCCGAGCAGCACGACGACACCGACGGCGCCCAGCCAGTCGAGGAAGTTCGCCGCCGGGCTGAACCCCAGCAGGAAGGCGACCCCGAGCAGGGCCGCGATGGCCACGAGGTTGGTCAGCACGCTGGCGACGACGTGCCCGGTCAGCACCGCGCCGCGGGAGACGTCCATGACCTTGAAGCGGTTGATGATGCCCTTGGTCATGTCGGAGTTGACGGCGGTCGCGGTGGCGCCGAGCCCGTAGCAGACGGCCAGCAGCATCAGCCCCGGTGTCGCGTAGTCGACGTAGTCCACGCCGACGCTGAACGCGTCCCCGAACATGTAGACGAACATCAGCATGACCACGATCGGCATCAGGACCGCGTTGAAGACGGAGACCGGATTCCGGGCGATGTGCTTGAAGTTGCGGCGCAGCATCACCATCGAGTGGGACTTCATTTCGCGGAAACCTCCGTGGCGTGGCCCGTCAGGGCGAGGAAGACGTCGTCGAGATCGGGGGTGTGGACGGAGAACTCGGCGGCGCTGAGCGCGTACTCGTCGAGCCGGTCCAAAAGGGACCGGAGTGATTTGGTGCCACCGTCACCGGGCACCCGCAGCACCAGCGCCTCATCGTCCTTTGTGGATTCGGCAAGAACGCGCGCGGCAGCGTCGAGTTCGGCGGCGGTGGTGAACCGCAGCCGGACGTGCGTGCCGGGAATCCGGCGCTTGAGCTGATCGGCAGTGCCCTCGGCGACCAGCCGCCCCTGGTCCAGCACGGCGATCCGGTCGGCGAGCTGGTCGGCTTCCTCGAGGTATTGGGTGGTGAGGAAGATGGTGACGCCGTCGGCGACGAGGTCGCGGATGATCGTCCACATGGTCCGCCGGCTGCGCGGGTCCAGCCCGGTCGTCGGCTCGTCGAGGAAGATGATCCGCGGGTTGCCGACGAGCGTCATGGCGAGGTCGAGCTTCCGCCGCATCCCACCGGAGTAGGTGGAGGCGGGCTTGCGCGCAGCGTCGGTGAGTTCGAAGCGTTCGAGCAGATCGGCCACGGACTGCTTCCGGGCACGCCGGTTGAGATCGACCATGAGCTGCAGGTTTTCCTGCCCGGTGAGCAGTTCGTCAACGGCGGCGAACTGCCCGGTGACCCCGATGGCGGCCCGCACGGCCTTGGCCTCGGTGGCCAGATCGTGCCCGGCCACGCGGACGTTGCCGCCGTCGGCCTTGGCGAGCGTGGTGAGGACGTTGACGGTGGTGGTCTTGCCGGCCCCGTTCGGGCCGAGCAGCGAGAAGATGGTGCCGGCTTCGACTTCGAGATCGATGCCGTCGAGGACGGTTTTGTCGTGGTAGGCCTTCCGGAGCCCGGAGGCCGTGATCGCCAGGTCTGTCATGGAAAGGACTTTCGACGGCCGGCCTGACACCGACCTGATCCCGACCTGACACGGCAAGTCAGCGTCCCGGCGCACGAAAAGGGCCAGGTCACACGGTGACCTGGCCCTGGGTACGTCTTCAGGGTGTGGAGCTGAGGGGAATCGAACCCCTGACCCCCGCCTTGCAAAGGCGGTGCTCTACCAATTGAGCTACAGCCCCGGACGCGGGCGGCGCACCGCCCGCGCGGAGGATCAGTTGTGGGAAGCGCCCGCCGGCTTGGCCGGGGTGGTGCCGTTGGTGGAGGGCACCGGAGCGGTCGCCTCGCGCCAGAGGTCGGCTTCGGCCTTGGCCGCCTTGTTGCGCTTGACGACGAACAGAACGCCGCCCGCGATGACGGCGAGTGCCAGCAGCTTCTTCACCGAAGCCCCCTTCTCAGCTTGCTTCCCTTACTCCGCGATGTTACTGCACGGGGCGGGAGCGGGTGGCAGGCACTCGTGGTTCCACGTGGAACCACTGGTAACGCACGTCACACCGGCCGGGAAATACCGGACGGGGTGGCCCTGTTGTACTAACTGGTCGGTGTGCCCACCGTGTCCCCCGGGCCTCACCTCATCGCCTTCGCGGAGTTCCGTACGGCTGGAGCCGCGTCGAGCCACTCGCCGAGAGGCGACCGTGCGGCACGCCGACCGTGCCTGCTCAGCCCTGCCGGCCTTCTCTTCCCGGCAGGGCTGACCTGTAGCACCACCCCCAGCTCCGGCGACTCCCATCGCGTGGCAAAAGACGCGCGGCGGCGGTTCCCGGCCCACTGGTGGAAACCGAACCGGCGGACACCGGGGCTGAGCTGGTGGATCCTGGTGGCAGCGGCCATCGTGGCGGTGGCCGTCGCATGGACGGCAACGAGCTGGCTGCTGAACGAAGCCGACCACGCAACCGACCGAGGCGCCGCCCGCGTCGACGCGATCAAGACCGGCCTCAGCACCACGGGCATTTTCGCGCTCCTGCTCGCCATCCGCCGCCAGAACCACTAGGAGCGCACGGCCGCGGACACGCGCTGGAACGCCTCGGCGAAACGCAGGAGGACCAACGCCCCACGATCGTCAACGTGGTCTGCGCCTACCTGCGGATGCGCTACAAGCTGCCCATTGAGCCACCGGCCGCGGCACCACCGGAGCAGCACGACCGATACGAAGACCGGGTCCAGGAAGCGCAGGTTCGCTTCACGGCGCAGCGCATCCTTCGCCGCCACCGGCAACCGTGAGAAGGCCGAGCCTGTACTGGCCCGACGTCACAATCGACCTCAGCGAAGCCCACCTCCACGCAATGGACTTCTCGTTCGTCGACCTCCAGACGGCCAACCTCACCGGCGCCAGGTTGACGAGCGCCAACCTCACCCCCGCCGAACTCCGGGGCGCCAACTGCGCGAACGCGAATCTGACGGGCGCGGACCTCACGACGGCGAACCTCACGTTCCACCATCCTCAGCGGCGCTGCTGACGGAAGCGAACTTGAGCGAAGCGGACCTGACGGGAGCAAACTGCGCCGCCGCGGACCTGTCCCAGGCCAACCTGACCGACGCACAGGTGTGCTCGGCTACGCGACTGGAGCTGCCGCCGGCTATGGAGTCCGGGATGGCCGGATCGTGCTGAAGCGGGACTTCGAGAACACGTAGTGGGGAAAACGAAAACCCCGACTCGAAAGAGTCGGGGTTCGATGTGGGCCTACCAGGACTTGAACCTGGGACCTCTTCGTTATCAGGGCAGATCACGACAACCTGATCAAGGCGACAGGTCCGCGACCTCGCGGTTCAACGTCCGTAGACATCCGTCAACGACTCCGGCTGATCTCGGCGGTTGTCACTCAGTTTGTCACTCATCGCAGTGAGCGAAGACGGGCGACTTGCAACTCCAGGCGCGGGTCGGACGACGACTTCAAACTCGACGAACTCTTGGGCCCCCGGCGGCGCTGGACGCTGTTGCATTCTGGGCCGGTCCGGCGACTCTAGGTTGCGTCATGGAGATCGGCATGTCGACGAGGGGAGCTCAAACGGTGGGTATTGAAGTTGTGCTGGGTGCTTTGATCGCGTGGGCGGCAGGCAAGGCACGTCGGGCGGGCAAAGCGCTAGACGGTGTGACAGACGAGGTCGTCGACGGTCTCGCGGTGAAGGCGCGGGCGAAAATTTTGGAGCTGGTGCTGGGCAAGGTCGGCGAAACGCCCGCCGTAAAGGCCCTGGAGGCGGAGGTAATCGCGTCAGGGGAAGTGTCGGAGCTGACCAGGACCAAGGTGGAGCTAGCAGTCACGACCGCGGAACGCGATGACACCCAGTTCGCCCAGGCTCTGCAGGCGGCGGTGGCTGAGGCGTTGTCGCAGGGCGGAACGGTAGCGATGCCCGGCGGAACGGTGATCACCGGTACGGCGAGCACCTCAGGATCGGGAGATGCATTCGGTGCGGTGGGAACCGTGTACAAGGGGCAGACACCGGACCCTCACCAGCCGGGCCGGGCTTAGAGCCACCTGCCCCGGCGACCACCCCTGATGCTCACCCTGCGCCGACATCCACAGCGATCAACGGGCGCGGCCAAGCCGGCCCAGGCGGCACCGCGATCGGCGCTGTTGCACAGCTCGTCATCAACTCCGCTGCTGAGCCGGAATCCGCGGCGGTGGTTGAGGCTCTTCACCCTGGCCGGAACACGGGTTTGTTCGTGGGACGCGACGCTGAGGTCCAGCGGTTGCTGAGCCTCCTGGACCTCAGCCAGGCGGAGCAGGACGGCCACACCATGCCTGGTGGCGCGTCGTCGGTGATTGTGTCTGCAGTCTCGGGGATGGGCGGGATCGGCAAGACTGCCCTAGCTGAACACACCGCGTTGCTCGCCGCGGATCGCGGTTGGTTCACCGGCGGAGTCTTGCGAGTCGACCTCCGGGGCTACACACCAGACCGGCCGCCGGTACGGCCAGAACAGACTTATGAGTGGCTGCTGCGAGAGCTGGGCCTGACCGCCGAGCAGGTACCCAGCACCGTCGATGCGCAGGCCAGCGCCTACCACCAAGTCCTCGACCAACTCGCCGCCAGCAACCGACGGGTTCTCCTAGTGCTGGACAATGCCGCTGACACCGCTCAAATTGAAGACCTGCTTCCGCGTCATCCCACGCACCGGGCACTGATCACTACTCGCGACGTCCTGGCACTGCCCCGCGCTCGCCGGATCTCCTTGGACGTCCTTCCCGAACCAGACGCGGTCGAGCTACTGACCCGCCTTTTGCAGGATGCCGGCCCAAAGGACCCGCGCCTAGGCACCGACCAGGCGGCGGTCGTACGGCTGGTAAAGCTGTGCGGATTGCTGCCGTTGGCAGTCGAGATCGTGGCCGCAATCCTGATCGACGAACCGACCCTGCCTTTAGCGGAACTGGCCGCCCAGCTGAACGACGCAGACACCCGCCTGCCCGGCATCACCCACGCTATTGGAGATGTCAAAGCGGTCATCGACTTCTCCTACCGGCGCCTCATCGCCCGCGACCCAGACGCCGCCGCGCTGCTGCCGCTCTTGACAATCAACCCTGGCCCGGACTTCGCCACTGACACAGCTGCAGCCCTCGCCGACGTCGAGGTGGCGTCGGCCGCGCCGCGTTTACGGGTGCTGCGGGCCGCGTCACTGCTGCAGCAAACACCCGCAGGCCGGTGGCGACTACACGACCTGATCACTCTCTACGCCCGCAGCCTCCTCACCCCCGATACCTCCTCCTCAGCCACAACCCGCCTTCTAGATCACTACAGCGTTACCGCGAGCGCGGCCGACGATCACCTGAGGGCGTTGCCCGGGCAGCCGGTCTCAGACCGTTTCGCCAGTCGCCAGGACGCCATGTCCTGGTTCGATTCGGAACACACCAACCTAGTCGCCGCGGTCGCCCACGCCCTCCGCACCGACCACCTCACCTACACCACTTACCTCGCCAGCAGCGTGGCTGCATACCAGTCCTGGCGGCGATACTTACAGGATCGGACCACAGTCGCCATCCACGCTGCCGAGGCCGCTGTCGCCCTCGACGACCCTCGAGTCATCGCCGCAGCGTGGACCAACCTCGGGAACGCACTGCTGGAGGTGCGGCAGTTCGACGAAGCCATCACCACCCACCAGAACGCCCGCGACCTCTTCCACGAACTCGGAGACCGCCACGGCGAAGCCAAGGCCTGGATCAACCTCGGTGCCGC
>NZ_JBFBBT010000007.1:0-196462 GCF_040682815.1 Amycolatopsis sp. NPDC051102 | reverse complement strand
CACTGCAAGAGGTGCGGCAGTTCGACGAAGCCATCACCACCCACCAGAACGCCCGCGACCTCTTCCACGAACTCGGAGACCGCCACGGCGAAGCCAAGGCCTGGATCAACCTCGGTGCCGCACTGCAAGAGGTGCGGCAGTTCGACGAAGCCATCACCACCCACCAGAACGCCCGCGACCTCTTCCACGAACTCGGAGACCGCCACAGCGAAGCCGCGACTTGGACCAACCTCGGTGCCGCACTGCAAGAGGTGCGGCAGTTCGACGAAGCCATCACCGCCCACCAGAACGCCCGCGACCTCTTCCACGAACTCGGAGACCGCCACAGCGAAGGCAGGGCCTGGACCAACCTCGGGAACGCACTGCAAGAGGTGCGGCAGTTCGACGAAGCCATCACCGCCCACCAGAACGCCCGCGACCTCTTCCACGAACTCGGAGACCGCCACAGGGAAGGCAGGGCCTGGAACAACCTCGGGAACGCACTGCGAGGGGTACGGCAGTTCGACGAAGCCATCACCGCCCACCAGAACGCCCGCGACCTCATGCACGAACTCGGAGACCGCCACGGCGAAGGCAGGGCCTGGACCAACCTGGGGAACGCATTGCTGGAGGTGCGGCAGTTCGACGAAGCCATCACCGCCTACCAGAACGACATCGAGATCTGTCAGGAACTCGGAGACCGCCACGGCGAAGCGATCACGTGGAATAACGTCGGTGCCGCACTGCAAGAGGTGCGGCAGTTCGACGAAGCCATCACCGCCCACCAGAACGCCCGCGACCTCTTCCACGAACTCGGAGACCGCCACGGCGAAGCCAAGGCCTGGACCAACCTCGGCAACGCACTGGCGCACAGTGAGCGGATCAGGGAGGCAGCGCATGCGTGGAGCAACGCTGTAGCAGCTTTCGAGGACGCGGGTGACAGCGAACGAACTGACTCACTGCGGGACCGGCTGGCCAAATTCGGGACCAACGAGGCTGATTGAGAGCGCGCTTAGCTCCGTACCAGTCGGCGACCACGCTGTCGGCCATGTTCCAGCGAGTCCAGGGCCGCAGCTGATTGCCCGAACTCATGGCCACGGTCGGTTTGGGCGGCGATTCCTATACTAAGAGGCTTTGATCAGACCCATCCGGTCGGCCATGCCGCGGACCTCGCGGGCTACGCCTTCGCGTCGCGCCCGGGCCAGCATCGTCGAGATGATCTCCCGGACGAACGGATTAGTCCGGGTTCGGATGTGCCCCAGCTTCTCGGCCTGGACCAGGAGCGCCAGCACTTCCTCATCAGGCTGATGGATGCCGTAGAGCGCGCGGGCGTGCTCGATCAAGAATGTTGTGCGGCGCGAGTCGATGGTGAGCTCGGCTGGGTCGACGGTCGCGGACAGTCGGGCGGCTTCGGCGTGGTCGCCGCGTTCGAGGGCTGATGAGATGCGCCAGAGCACGACGTTGGCCGGGCTGAACAGCAGGAAGTTCCGGTTGCCGTACTCGACGTGCTCGGCCAGGCCGGCGGCTTCGTCGAGCGCTGCGGTTGCGTCGCCGCCCAGGACGGATTCGGTGTAACCGGTGGTGAGGGTGAGCGCGCCGCGCACGTCGTAGGCGTCGGCCGGCACGTAGTCCAGGGCGCGCTCCGCGAGCTTGGACGCTCGCTTGTGCGCACCGAGGCCGGATAGGGCCTGTGTGCGAGCGAACTCGGCGAGGGCGATCCAGCCTGGTTCGCCGAGCCGCTGCGCTGCCTCGTGGCCGCGGTCGGCGGCGATCCAGGCCAGCTCGAACGCGCCGAGGCCCTTCGTGAGCAGGGCCGTGGTGTGGGTGGCGGTGACGAGCGAGCGGAGCGCGTCCGGCTTGTCGACGTGGGTGTGCAGGGCCAGCAGCAGTTCGGGGAGCCGGGCGCCGACCTCGGCGTCCTGGTTCGCCTGCCGCAGAGCGGCGACCAGCTGTGTTTCGGACAGCAGCTGCGCAAGGTCGCCGATCGGCGGCTCGGTGCCGTCGAGGTCGGTGCTCAGCAGGGCGTCACGGATGGCGGGGATGGCGGAGTCGGCCTGGGGGTCGCGGATCTCCAGTCCGTCGCCGGTGATGTCGGAGAGGCTGACGCGGAGCGCGCCGGCGATTGCGACCAGGGTTGAGCGCTTGTCGATCGCTGTGCGCTCGTTTTCGATCTTGGACAGGTAGCCCTTCGACAGGCCGGATAGGCCGGCGAGTTGTTCGAGGGACAGGCCACGCCAACGGCGAAGCCGGCGGATCGTGATGCCGATCGAGTCCATGCGTCTCAGGGTACAGATTTGGGTTTCCCAGCAGGAAACGTTTGTGACCTGCACCTTTGTAAGGTCACTAACTATGCGTGATCGACGACGTACGCGACAGACAACCGAGGGTGTCGACCAGCTCGGCGGTCCGGCACACGCCGAGGTCGAGGTACGGGAAGACGGCCGGATCGCGCTGACCAACTCGACGTCTCCGGGCGAACCGATCCTGTTCACCGCCGAGTCGGCCGCGCAGCTTCGGAACCAGCTGGGCGAGGCGTTGACCGTCTCGCTGCGCGACGACGCTCGCACAGCTCCGGGGTGCAAGGCGCCATGACTGCGGAGCGTTTGGACGACCGGCCGACGTTCTGGTGTGGTGCGTCGCTGTTCAACTCGGGTGGTCAGCGGCTCAACGAGATCAATCTCGACAATTATCAGCGTCCGAAGACGCACGCCGACATGACCGATGCCGACTGGGAACAGGCCGCCGCCGATCTCCGTGTGTTCGACGTCGAGCGGGGACTTCGATGACCGCGTTGGACGACGGGCCGATGACCGGCACCGGCTCACACCAGGACTTCTGGGAGTGGCACGAGTTCACCGGCGGCGACGGGTGGGCTCACCTCTACCTGCATTCGCAGATGGCCAACGCGCGGCTGTTCATGCTGCTGCCTTGGTGTCTGGCCGAGGTCCGGTTCCCGCTGGAACACGACCGGCCCAGCATCAGCCGCCACCGGATCATCCCGAGGCCCGGCCGTGTGTGCCCGGTCTGCGCGGCCCAGAACGAGCACCGGCGAATCGGGGTGCCAGGTGCACGCTCGTGACCGGCAACTGCTCGCCTCGCTCTCGAAGGTCAATTCCAAGATCGGAAGTGTGACGGTCGAACTGCTGGCCCTCCAGCCGGACGACGCAGCCTACGCCGCCGGCCTACGCACACTCGGCCGCCAACTTGTCCATATCGGCGTCGCCCTCATCCGCCGCGCGGGCGACCTCGATGGCACTGAACTCGAGCCATTTGCCCTGCTCAACGCACTCGACACCGAGAACCACGACCGAACGGAGCAGTCTGAACCGTGACCGAACCTGCCCTGCGACCAGCCGTCATCGCCCTGGGCGGTGGTCTGCGCGAAGCCCGCAACGAGCGCGGCATCGGCCTGCGCCGGCTCGCCGACATGGCCGACATCCGCCCCGCTGACCTGTCGAGTTACGAACTCGGCCAGCGTGCGCCACAAGACACCATCGTGGCGCACATCCTCGGCGCCCTGCGAGCACCGCAGCAGGTGCGCGAACACCTCATCGACCTAGCCCGCCGGTCCCACGACCGCGACTTGATCGACCGCACCGGACGCGCCTAAAGCTACCTGCGCACCGCCTTTGAGCAGCAGTCCACCCGCGCACGGTCGCGGCTTCAGGATGGTCGCGCTCTGTCGAGGTTTGAGCGGATAGTCCTGGTTAAGGGGTGGTCGGGGGCCAGTACCCGCTCGCTGTCGGCGAGGGTAGCCTCGAACAGCGGGATCGCCCGCTCCAGATCACCCGCCGACTCGTAGGCTCCGGCCAGGTTGTTCCGCGAGCCCAGCGTGTCGGGGTGGTCGGCGCCCAGTACCCGGTTCCGATCGGCGAGGGTGGCCTCGTGCAGCGGGATCGCCCGCTCCGTGTCACCGGCCATCTGGTAGGCGTAGGCCAGGTTGTTCCGCGAGGTCAGCGTGTCGGGGTGGTCGGGACCCAGTACCCGGTTCCGATCGGCGAGGGTGGCCTCGTGCAGCGGGATCGCCCGCTCCATATCGCCCGCCGACTCGTAGGCGCCCGCAAGGTTGCTCCGCGAGATCAGCGTGTCGGGGTGGTCGGGACCCAGTACCCGGTTCCGATCGGCGAGGGTGGCCTCGTGCAGCGGGATCGCCCGCTCCATGTCACCGGCCATCTGGTAGGCGTAGGCCAGGTTGTTCCGCGAGATCAGCGTGTTGGGGTGGTCGGGGCCCAATACCCGCTCCCGATCGGCGAGGGTGGCCTCGTGCAGCGGGATCGCCCGCTCCTGATCACCCGACGCCTGGTAGACGTAGGCCAGGTTGTTCCGCAAGGTCAGCGTGTTGGGGTGGTCGGGGCCCAATACCCGCTCGTAGTCGGCGAGGGTGGCCTCGAACAGCGGGATCGCCCGCTCCTGATCACCCGCTTCCCGGTAGGCGGTGGCCAGGTTGTTCCGCGAGGTCAACGTGTTTGTGTGGTCGGGGCCGTAGAGGCGCTGGAAGCTGTCGCAGGCGCGGATGAAGTAGCCAATGGCGGTACCGACGTCGCCCTGCCCGCTGAGGTAGAGGCCCAGACTGTTGAGTAGGCGGCTGGTCTGCGTGGTGTCGGTGTCGGGCGTGGTGTGTTCCAACAGAGCCCGTCCATGGGGCAGGACCAACCGGTAGGCGAACCAGTCGGCGGGAGTGTCCGGGTCCAGGTCGGAGAGGGCGGCCTCCAGGAAGGTCGCGGTGTTGTCGCGGGCGGTGGCGATGTCGGCGGGCTGACGGTGCGGGTCGGTAGGGTCGGGTGTGCGGGTGACCGCTTGAACCAGACGGTGCACGGCCACGGTGTTTCCGGTCAGGGTGACCATGCTGTAAGCGGCCAGGCGGCCCAGCGCCTCGGACAGCTGCGGTTCCCCCAGCTCACGGGCCAGTAGGTCCCGGGGGATGGAGTCCGGGGCGAACCAGGCGAGTTGCCGCAGTACCCGTCCCGCGGCCGGGGTGTCGGCGAGGCGGTCGAGGGTGAGGTGCCAGATTCTGGCCATCGTCCGCTGCGCGTCACCGCCCTCCGTCGTCGTGGTGAACATCCGCGCCGGAAACCGCGCCAGCAAGTCGAGATAGGTAGTGGGGTTGGTGCGGGTCTGGGCCAGGTAGGCGGCCGCCTGCTCGACCGCCAGCGGCAGCCACCCCAGCTCGCGGCACAGCCGGTCCGCGCCAGCCAGGTCCGCGTCCGGCCACTCCGACCGCACGATCCGAATCAGCAGCTGCACCGCCTCGTCGGCGGTGAGCACATCCAGCGGCACCGTCTTCACGGTCCGCCATCCCGAGCGCTGACGGCTGGTGATCACCACCGTGCCTGTCCGCACCCTGCTCAACAGCGCCGCCGCGTCCTGTGGGCTGGTCACGTTGTCCAGCAGCAGCAACCAGTCCTCGTGGGTCGCCAGCCACTGCACACCCAGCTCCACCCGCTGCTCCGCCGGCAGCGTCGCCGTCTCCGGTGCCAGCGCGGCGGCCAACTCCGCCAAGCCCGTCTCGATCGCCGCTGGTGAATCCGCCGTTACCCACCACACCACTGAAAACCGGTTGATGTGCAATTCGGCGAACCGGGCGGCCAGGGTGCTTTTGCCGATCCCACCCAAGCCGTGTACCGCCACTACCACCGCACGACCACCCGACCGGGCCACCACCGACTCCAGCCGCGCCAGCTCGCGTGTTCTGCCCACGAACACGCCCGGCTCTGCGGGGACACGTCCCACCCCTGGTACGGCCGGGAGCGTCTCCATCACCGGTCCGCCCGAAGGGTTGACCACCAAGTCACCCTGCACAACCCCCACCGCAGGACCACCGGCGCTACGGACGCCGCCCTCGACCGACACCGGCCAGGCCGCCGACGCGGGATGGCCTACCCCCGCGCCGGCGGCGGAGGGTCCGGTGGCGCACCACCCACCTGCCCGAAGTTAACCCCCACCGTCGGGCCCGAACCGGAATTGCCCGACACACCCCCAGTGATGATCACGCCCTGATTCGAAGCAGATTGCGACGGCACCGGCTCGGCAGCAGAGGCATCGGCAGCGGTGGCACGCCCCTGCCGCACCGCGATCACTAATGCCGCCACCCCGACCAGCAGGCCGCCGATGCCCGCGAGCCAGCTCAATGCCTCCACGACCGGCCGGGCATTGCTGCCTTTATCACCCAGCCAGGCGAGCAGCCCGAACCGCAACACCGCCCACACCACCACGCCACCCGCTGCCACACCGCCGGCAACAGCCAACCACCAACCCCGCTTACGACCGGCCACACAACCCCCTACGTCCCACCCGCACAGCACAACCCACCTGTACGAACTAGTCGTGGATCAGCCGCCGAGCGCTACACCAGCGCAAGAATTCCAGGCCGTAGCGAAGACACCCTCAGTAGCCGCTCATCGATCGTTCGGGGAACCCTGCGCTTGCCAAAGGCCAGCACAACAACCTGTTCCACTTCCGCGCTGCTGTCGGTGGTCCCACGACTGGCAACGTGGTGGTCCCGCAACAATGGCAGGCGACTCAGAACGAGCGACGTGACGGCTATTCAGTCGACCTGATGGATGTCACGGCGGAAAATAGCTGCGTGACAGTCTCCGACCGCGCCACTGTGAAAGCCCTGAAGAGGGTGCAGAACGTCGCTCGCACACGCCAGGCCGGAGAGCCGCACGGCATGACGCGGCGCGTGCCGGGCCAAAGTGGGAAGTACGTCTCCTACGGGCAGAGTGTCGTGCAGGCCGTAGAGGCTGCTGCTGCGCTGCTCGCTGCTGATCTACGTTTCGAGCACCTCGACCAGCCGCAGGATGAGCTTTGGGCACTTGTTGATCAATGTCAGGTCAACCGCCAAGCCGACCACGTGCACGAATTTCTTGAGGTGCACACTCGCACTCCCTTCACCATCATGTGCCGGGTCGAGATCGACTACTTGAAGGTTGAACAGCCGGTCGACATTTTCGGAATCCGGCTCACGCCCGTAGACACGGTCCCGATCATCCGACGCCAGGCGCCCAACCTAGGCACTCATTCAGGCTGTCTGGCTGAGGTTGAGGTCACCGGCACCAACCTGGAGCTGATGCGGGACCGAGCGCGCTTCCAGGTCGAGCGTGCTCTACGGGTTCTGCGCGTGGCCTTCCTCGACAACTACAGCGTGCGCGCCGTGCAGCTGCGGTTCCGCGTCGGTGCCGTCGCCGAGTTGGAAAACGGCGCCGGCGAGTGGCGCGCTATGGCCAACGGTGCGAGTGAGCTAACGGTCAACAGACCCACGGTCGAGGCTCTCGCTGATCGGCCAACGGCCAGACTGGCTGGTGATGCGACCAGCCCTATCGATGTGAAGGCCATCGTCGCCTTGCGCTGGATCGAACGTGCGATGTTCGCGGACGATCCCCTGGTAGCGATGCTCTACCAGTTCTTCGCGCTCGAAGCGATCCTCGGTGACAAGTCCAGCGGCATGAAGGGTGAGCAACTCGCCTTCCGTCGTGCGACGCTGAGCCACGCAGTGACCGGAGGATTCCGTCATCCGGCAGCTGCCCTGTGGCTGTACGAAGATGTCCGGAACAACGCAGTTCACGGTTCGAGCATGCCGACCGTGAGCTGGGCGGACGTTCAGCAGTTCGCGTCAGACGTTTGAGCCGCTCTCAACGAGTACCTGACGTTCGCGGACTCCCAGGGTTTGACTAGCCGTGGCAAGTTGATGGATGCGCTCGAAGAGCATCCCGATCGTCAGCAACTCGTGGACTGGCTCCGCGACTACGGTGGGCCGCGTTGGGACCGGTTCGTTGCCGAGCAGACGACTGGTGACGCCGAGGCTCCGCCGGGCTGACAGACACCCCGCATGTCACTCACTTTGTCACTCAGGTCATGAAAAAGGCCGGCTCGCGAAGTGCGAACCGGCCTCTGACCTGCGTGGGCCTACCAGGACTTGAACCTGGGACCTCTTCGTTATCAGCGAAGCGCTCTAACCGCCTGAGCTATAGGCCCTTGAACGAGGAGAACTTTACAGGACCCCCGAAGGGGCCCTGCAACCGGGTCACTCCCGTTCCGACAGGGTGACCTCCAAGCCTCCTGCCAGGTCCGCCGAGACGTTGTAGATGAACGCGCTCACCGTCGCCAGTGCCGAGACCAGCACGATGTTGATCGCGCCGAGGATGGCCGCGATGCCGAACACTCGTCCTGCGCTGATCAGGGGCTCCGAGGATGCGTTCGCGCCCTCGCCGCCCACCAGGGATGAGTACGTTCCGTTCAGCTTGTCCCACACGCCCATGCCGTCCAGGACCGTGTACAGGACGCCGACTGCCACCAGCCAGACGAAGAACATCGCGACGCCCAGGACCAGGGACAGCTTCAGCACCGACCACGGGTCGAAGCGCTTCACCTGCAGTGATGCTCGGCGGGGGCCCCGGCCGGGACGACGCAGGGCGCTTGGGCGCGCTCGCTGCGTCGAGGCCGGGGGGACCTCGCCCGAGCCGCTTGGTGGGGTATCGGGTCCGCCGAAGAGGCGGGGGGCCGCGCTTCCCGTCACCACGGCGGCCGGCTGCGCCCCGGCGGCTGGGGGGGTTGCCTCCTCCGTGGCCAGCTTGACCGTCGCTTCGGCGTCGCCTTCCTTGTCTACCCGCTGCCAGGGCGGGCTCGCCGGCGTTCCGTTCGAACCCGCTGCCTCGGGATTCTCGGTCGGTGTCACGAAGAGTCAGTCCTTACCCGTGCCGTGGGGGCGCTGTCCGTCGCCGAACTTACTGCGCCGTCGTTTCTTCACCCGTCTCAGGTGCTTCCGGAGCCGGAGCGTCCTCGGGGGTGTCACCATTGGCGACGTCCGAGGGCTCGTCCGCGTTGCGTGCGACGGCGAGAAGAGTGGTTCCTTCGCCGAGATTCATCAGCCGGACCCCCTTCGTCTGCCGTCCTGCCTTGCGGACGTCGCCCGCCGGCGTGCGGATCACGCCGCCGCTCGAGGTGATCGCGTACAGCTCGTCCTCGGCGTCGACGATGAGCGCACCCACCAGCCTGCCACGTTTCCGGTCGTGCTGAATGGTGAGCACGCCCTTGCCGCCGCGGCCCTGGACCGGGTAGTCCTCGATCGCCGTGCGCTTCGAGTAGCCGCCGTCCGTCGCGACCAGGAGGAACTTGCCCTCCTTGACCACGCTGATGCCGAGCAGCTCGTCGCCGTCGTTGAAGCGCATGCCCATCACGCCGGACGTCGGGCGGCCCATCGGCCGCAGCGCCTCGTCCGTCGCGTGGAAGCGGATCGACTGGCCTTCGGCCGACACCAGCAGGAGGTCGTCCTCCGCCGCCGCCAGCACCGCGCCGACCAGTTCGTCCCCTTCGCGCAGGTTGATGGCGATGAGGCCGCCCGAGCGGTTGGAGTCGAAGTCGGTGAGCTTGGTCTTCTTCACCAGGCCGCGCTTGGTGGCGAGCACCAGGTACGGCGCGACCTCGTAGTTCTTGATCTCGATGACCTGGGCGATCTGCTCGTCCGGCTGGAACGCCATCAGGTTCGCCACGTGCTGGCCGCGCGCGTTGCGGTTGGCCTCGGGCAGCTCGTACGCCTTGGTCCGGTAGACGCGGCCCTTGTTCGTGAAGAACAGGATCCAGTCGTGGGTCGAGCAGACGAAGAAGTGCTGGACGATGTCGTCCTGCTTCAGCGTCGCGCCCTGCACGCCCTTGCCGCCGCGCTTCTGCGACCGGTACAGATCCGTTTTCGTCCGCTTGGCGTACCCCGTGCGGGTGATCGTGACGACGACGTCCTCGACCGCGATCAGTTCCTCGTCGGTGACGTCGCCGCTGAAGCCGATGATCTTCGTGCGCCGGTCGTCGCCGTACTTCTCGACGATCGCCATCAGCTCGTCGCGGATGATCGCGCGCTGCCGCTCGGGCTTCTCGAGGATGTCCTTGAGGTCGGCGATCTCCAGCTCGATCTCGGCCAGCTGGTCGATGATCCGCTGACGCTCCAGGGCGGCGAGGCGCCGCAGCTGCATGTCGAGGATCGCGGTCGCCTGGATCTCGTCGACGTCCAGCAGCTCCATCAGGGCCGGCCGGGCCTCGTCCGCCGAAGGCGACCGCCGGATGAGGGCGATGACCTCGTCGAGCATGTCCAGCGCCTTGACGTACCCACGCAGGATGTGGGCCCGCTCTTCGGCCTTCTTCAGGCGGAACTTGGTCCGCCGGACGATGACCTCGACCTGGTGCTTCACGTAGTGCCGGATGATCTGGTCGAGCCGCAGCGTGCGCGGCACGCCGTCGACCAGGGCCAGCATGTTGACGCCGAAGTTCTGCTGCAGCTGGGTGTGCTTGTAGAGGTTGTTCAGCACGACCTTCGCGACCGCATCGCGCTTGATCGTGACGACGATCCGCATGCCCGAGCGGCTGTTGGATTCGTCGGCGATGTCGGCGATGCCGGTGAGCTTGCCGTCGCGGACCAGATTCGCGATGTTCTCGACCAGGTTGTCCGGGTTGACCTGGTACGGCAGCTCGGACACGACCAGGATCGTGCGGCCCTTCGCGTCCTCTTCGACCTCGACGACCGCGCGCATCCGGATCGAGCCGCGGCCGGTGCGGTAGGCGTCCTCGATGCCGGACGTCCCGAGGATCATCGCCCTGGTCGGGAAGTCCGGGCCCTTGATGCGGACCAGGAGCGCGGCCAGCAGCTCGTCGTCGGTCGCCTCCGGGTTCTCCAGCGCCCAGGCGACGCCTTCGGAGACCTCGCGCAGGTTGTGCGGCGGGATGTTCGTCGCCATCCCGACCGCGATCCCGGAACCGCCGTTGACCAGCAGGTTCGGGAACCGCGACGGCAGGACGTCGGGCTCCTGCGTGCGGCCGTCGTAGTTGTCGGAGAAGTCGACGGTGTCTTCTTCGATGTCGGCCAGCATCTGCATGGCCAGCGGCGCGAGCCGGGACTCGGTGTACCGCATGGCGGCCGCGGGGTCGTTGCCCGACGAGCCGAAGTTGCCCTGGCCGTCGATCAGCGGGTACCGCAGCGACCACGGCTGGGCGAGCCGGACCAGCGCGTCGTAGATCGCCGAGTCGCCGTGCGGGTGGTAGTTGCCCATGACGTCGCCGACGACGCGGGAGCACTTGTTGTACCCGCGGTCCGGCCGGAAACCGGAGTCGAACATCGAGTACAGGATCCGGCGGGCGACGGGCTTGAGGCCGTCACGCACGTCCGGCAGCGCCCGCGACACGATGACGCTCATCGCGTAGTCGATGTAGGAGCGCTGCATCTCCTGCTGGATGTCGACCGGCTCGATCCGGTCGTGTTCCGGAGCCGGCGGCAGAGTTTCCGTCATGAGGTCCTTCTCGAGTGGAGAGTCCTAGCGGGACAAAGAGCGGGGGGGGGAACGCCTACACGTCCAGGAAGCGCACGTCCTTGGCGTTGCGCGTGATGAACGACCGGCGGGCCTCGACGTCCTCGCCCATCAGGACCGAGAACAGCTCGTCCGCCTGGGCGGCGTCGTCCATCGTGACCTGGCCCAGCAGCCGGTTCGCCGGGTCCATCGTGGTCTCCCACAGCTCTTCGGCGTTCATCTCGCCGAGACCCTTGTAGCGCTGGATCGCGTCGTCCTTCGGGAGCCGCTTGCCGGCCTCGACACCCGCCTGGATGACGGCGTCGCGCTCACGGTCGGAGTACGCGTACTCCGGCTCCGCCCGCGGCCACTTGATCTTGTACAGCGGCGGCCGCGACAGGAAGACGTGGCCGTGCTCGATCAGCGGCGCCATGAACCGGAACAGCAGGGTGAGCAGCAGCGTGGTGATGTGCTGGCCGTCGACGTCGGCGTCGGCCATCAGCACGATCTTGTGGTAGCGCAGCTTCTCGAGGTCGAACTCGTCGTGGATGCCGGTGCCCAGCGCGGTGATCAGCGACTGGACCTCGGTGTTCTTGAGGACGCGGTCGATGCGGGCCTTCTCGACGTTGATGATCTTGCCGCGGATCGGCAGGATCGCCTGGTACATCGAGTCCCGGCCCTCCTTGGCCGAGCCGCCGGCCGAGTCACCCTCGACGATGTAGAGCTCGCACTCCGCCGGGTTCGTCGAGCGGCAGTCCTTCAGCTTGCCGGGCAGGCCGCCGATCTCCAGCGCGCCCTTGCGGCGGACCAGGTCACGCGCCTTGCGCGCGGCCATCCGCGCCTGCGCCGAGGAGATCGACTTGTTGATGATCGTCTTCGCCTCGGTGGGGTTGCGCTCGAACCAGTCCGCCAGCCACTCGTTCGACGTCTGCTGCACGAACGTCTTGGCCTCGCTGTTGCCCAGCTTGGTCTTGGTCTGGCCCTCGAACTGCGGCTCGGACAGCTTGATCGAGACGATCGCGGCGAGACCCTCGCGCACGTCGTCGCCGGTCAGGTTGGCGTCCTTCTCCTTGAGCAGCTTCTTGTCGCGCGCGTAGGAGTTGACGACGCGGGTCAGCGCGGCGCGGAAGCCCTCTTCGTGGGTGCCGCCCTCGTGGGTGTTGATCGTGTTGGCGAACGTGTACACCGACGGCGTGAAGCCGGTGTTCCACTGCATCGCGACCTCGACCTCGAGGCCGGTGCCCTTGGCGTCGAAGGAGATCACGCTGGGGTGGATCGGGTCCTTGCTGCCGTTGATGTGCTTGACGAAGTCCTCGAGCCCGCCCGGGTAGCAGTAGGTCTTTTCCTTGATCCGCGCGACCTTGCCCTCGGCGTCGGCTTCGGTGTCCTCGTCGGCGACGCGCTCGTCGCGCAGGGACAGCGTCAGCCCCTTGTTCAGGAACGCCATCTCCTGGAGCCGGCGCGAGATGGTCTCGAAGTTGTACGTCGTGGTCTCGAAGATGTCGCCGTCGGCCCAGAAGGTGATCGTGGTGCCGGTCTCCGACGCCGGGCCGAGGTCCTCGAGCGGGCCGGGCACCTGGTCGGTGTACTCCTGCCGCCAGCTGCGGCCGCCGTACTTGACCTCGGCGAGCAGCTTCTTCGACAGCGCGTTCACCACGGAGACGCCGACGCCGTGCAGGCCGCCGGACACCGCGTAGGAGTCGCTGTCGAACTTGCCGCCCGCGTGCAGCACGGTGAGCACGACCTCGAGGGTCGGCTTCTGCTCCTTGGGGTGCATGTCGACCGGGATGCCGCGGCCGTCGTCGACGACGCGCACCCCGCCGTCGGCGAGGAGAGTAACCTCGACCTTGGTGGCGTGGCCGGCCATCGCCTCGTCGACGGAGTTGTCGACGACCTCCTGGACGAGGTGGTGCAGCCCGCGTTCACCAGTGGAACCGATGTACATGCCGGGGCGCTTGCGGACCGCTTCGAGGCCTTCGAGCACCGTGATCGACGACGCGTTGTACTCGTGCTTGTTCTCGGTCACCGGCGTTGTTTCTCCTCGTCTCGCCCGAGCGGACGCTCGCTCCCTTCCAGTGTACTTGGCCGCGTCCGCTGACATGCGGCAAGGACACCCCTGAATGCGTCACAGACGCACGAAATCGGTTCGAGCCGAGTCTTGACGTATCTCGGGAGGTCTGGATGCGTTCTCGGGGCATTCAACCGAGCATCGCGCAACCTGGGTCAGCCGTACGTGTCACGCGGGCCGCGCCCCGGCACGTGCCGGGGTCCTTTCCGCCAGCTCGGAGCGGTCGGGCCCTGGATCCGCATCCGCTTGACGACGCCGTTGCCGACCCCCGCCGCGATCTTGGCCAGCAGCTTTCCCTGCAGCAACCGCAGCTGGGTGGCCCACGCCGTGGAGCTGGCGCGGACGGTGAGCTCGCCGTCCTTGAGCGCGACCGGCTGGGCGTGTTCGGCGACGTCTTCGCCGACCAGCCGCGCCCACTGCGCGAAGACGCGGGCGCTCGTGACGCTCTCGTTCCAGCCGCGGTCGCGAACCAGCCGCGAGACGAGCCGGCCGAGCGGCTGCGGGTCGCGCGGGTCCGCGCCCGGTCCCGACCAGCGGCGACGCCGGGGGTTCTGCCCGCCGCCGGTCGCGGGACGGCGCCGGCCGGGCGAAGTGCCGCGTTCCTTGGCCTTGGCCTTCGCGGCCTCGAGGGCGGCGTGCGCGAGGTCGCGGCCCGTCATCGGGTTCCCGTTCGGAGCAGCGCCGTCTTCACTCTGCGTGCCCGAAGACCCGTTCTCGTGTGGGTTAACGCCCTTGCGAGGGACGTCAAGGGGCTGATCCGGCGTTTTGGTCACGCGCGGCGATAACTCGGGCACGGGTTTATCCACACTGTCCACAGGTTTGTCCCCAGATCGGTGGGTAACTGCTGTGTCGGCGATCACACCGGGTGCCCGGTTCGATCTTGCCGGACGTCGTCCGCGCTGCTCAGCCACCCGAGATCGCACCATCCGCCACCACGAACCGGTGCCCGGACAGCTCTCCGGGCACGTCTTCGTCGACCGCGGCGGTCACCAGCACCTGTTCGGCGCTCGCGGCCACCTCGGCCAGCCGGGCCCGGCGCTTGCGGTCCAGCTCGGCGAACACGTCGTCGAGCAGCAGCACCGGCTCGCCCGCCTCCCCGCGCAGCAGCTCGTAGCTGCCGAGCCGGAGGGCGAGCGCGAACGACCACGACTCGCCGTGGCTCGCGTAGCCCTTGGCCGGCGCCTGGCCCAGGATCAGCTCCAGCTCGTCCCGGTGCGGGCCGACCAGGCTGATCCCGCGCTCCAGTTCGGCCTTCCTGGCCTCGCCGAGCGCCTTCAGTAAGACGTCCTTGAGAACGTCGGGTTGCGCCCGTTCACCATCCGGTACGCCGTACGTTTCCGGCAGGGCCGCCCCCAGCGAAGACCGGTAGGTGATCCTCGCCGGACGCGAGTCGGGTGCGACGCCCATGTACGCCGAAGCCGCGTACGGCGCCAGGTCGGCGACCAGGTTCAGGCGCGCGGCCAGCAGCTCCGCGCCCGCCACCGCGAGGTGGTCGTCCCAGACTTCCAGCGTCGACAGCGCGTACGGGTCTTCGCGACCCGTACGTCGTTTCCCCGCCGTTTTGAGCAGGGCGTTGCGCTGCTTCAGCACCTTCTCGTAGTCCGCCCGGACCCCGGCGTACCGCGGCGCGCGCAGCACCAGCAGTTCGTCGAGGAACCGGCGCCGCTCGCCCGGGTCGCCGCGCACGAGCGCGAGGTCCTCCGGGGAGAACAGCACCGTGCGCAGGATCCCGAGCACGTCACGCGGCCGGCCGACCGCACCGCGGTTGACCCGGGCGCGGTTCGCCCGGCCCGCGGTGATCTCCAGCTCGACCGTCAGCTCGCGGTCGTCGTTGACCACCGCGACGCGCACCAGCGCGCGCTCGCAGCCGTGCCGGATCAGCGGCGCGTCCGTCGCGACGCGGTGCGAGCCCAGCGTCGCGACGTACCCGATCGCCTCCAGCAGGTTGGTCTTGCCGCGGCCGTTCTGGCCGACCAGCACGGTCGGCCCCGGTTCGAGGGCGAGATCGGCCTGTGGCCAGGAGCGGAAGTCGGTGACCTGCAGGTGTCGCAGATACACCCGGAGCTCCTTATCCGCCGACCTTCTTCACGGCGTGCCCGCCGAACTGGTTGCGCAGCGCGGCGACCGCGCGCATCGCGGCCGAGTGCTCCTGCCGCGAAGCGAACCGCGCGAACAGCGCGGCCGAGATGACCGGCGCCGGCACCGCGTTGTTGATCGCCTCTTCCAGCGTCCAACGGCCTTCGCCGGAGTCCTCGACGTAACCCTCGAGGTCGTCCAGCT
Organism: Amycolatopsis sp. NPDC051102; assembly: GCF_040682815.1. Classification (NCBI taxonomy): domain Bacteria; kingdom Bacillati; phylum Actinomycetota; class Actinomycetes; order Pseudonocardiales; family Pseudonocardiaceae; genus Amycolatopsis; species Amycolatopsis sp. NPDC051102. The sequence continues at coordinate 180,868 of NZ_JBFBBT010000007.1, read as the reverse complement.
CCGGGTCCTCGTCGAGCGCGCGCACGAGCAGGTCGAGCAGCCAGGACCGGACGACCGTGCCGCGCTGCCAGCCCTTGATCACCGCGGGCACGTCCTTGACGACCTTGGCCGCCTCGAGCAGCTCGAAGCCCTCCGCGAAGGCCTGCATCATGCCGTACTCGATGCCGTTGTGAATCATCTTCGCGTAGTGGCCGGCACCGACGTCACCCGCGTGCGAGAAGCCTTCTTCGCGGGGGCCTTCCGGACGCAGCGCGTCGAAGATCGGCATCGCCTTCTCGACGTCCGCGGCCGCGCCGCCGACCATCAGGCCGTAGCCGTTTTCCTTGCCCCACACGCCACCGGAGACACCGCAGTCGACGTAGCCGATGCTCTTGGCCGCGAGCAGGTCCGCGTTCAGCTTGTCGTCGGTGTACTTCGAGTTGCCGCCGTCGATCACCATGTCGCCGGCGGAAAGCAGGTTGCTCAGCTCGGTGACGGTCTGGCGCGTCGGGTCGCCGGCCGGGACCATGATCCAGACGATCCGCGGGCCGTCCAGTTTGGACACCAGGTCTTCGAGCGACGTCGTGTCGGAGACGTCCGGGTTGCGGTCGTAGCCGACCACCTCGTGACCGGCCGCGCGCAGCCGCTCACGCATGTTGAAGCCCATCTTGCCCAGGCCGATCAGACCGAGCTGAACCATCGAGATCCCCTTACGTACTCAGGAGTTGCTGTGTCGCTCGGGGCTTCGCCCCGGGCCGGGGGCTTCGCCACCCGGACCCCCGAAAGATGTCCATCAGCCCGGGAGGCGGACCGGCATCAGGAGGTAGAGGTAACCGGGGACGACGTTGCCCTCGGCGTCGGCGGGCTTGATGAGCGCGGGCCGGTTCGGCGTGGTGAACGTCAGCTCCGCCCGGTCGCTGTGCAGCGCGCCCAGGCCGTCGACGAGATAACCCGGGTTGAACGCGATGGTCACCGGCTCACCTTCGTACTCGACCTGCAGTTCCTCTTCGGCGCTGCCCTCGTCGTCGCCGCCCGCGGACAACCGCAGCGAGTTGTCCCCGAACTCCAGTCGTACCTGAGTCCCCCGCTCGGCCACCAGCGAAACGCGCTTGATGGACTCGGTGAGCGCGGACACGTCGATGACCGCGCGCGAGGTGTGCGACGCCGGCAGCAGCTGCCGGTACGGCGGGAACTCCGCGTCGAGCAGGCGGGTCGTCGTGTAGCGCCCGGAACCGGACAGGCCGAGCAGGCCCTCGCCGCTGGCGAGCGCGAGGCGGATCGTGGCGCCGCTCGCGCCGAGCGTCTTGGCCGCTTCGGCGAGGGTGCGCGCCGGGACGAGCACCGCGGCGTCGGCCAGGCCCTCGGCCGGCTGCCAGGTGAACTCGCGCATGGCGAGCCGGAACCGGTCGGTCGCGACGAGGGTCAGCGAGCTGCCGGAGATCTCGAGCCGCATGCCGGTGAGCATCGGCAGCGTGTCGTCCTTGCCCGCGGCGACGACGACCTGGGTGACGGCCTGGCCGAACGCGTCGCCGGCGAGCTCGCCCGCGAAGGCGGGCTGGGACGGCAGCTGCGGGTAGTCCTCGACCGGCATGGTCGGCAGGGAGAACCGCGCGCTGCCGCACGTGATGGTGGCGCGGGCGCCGTCGACGGAGATCTCGACCGGCTGCGCGGGCAGCGCCTTGGTGATGTCGGCGAGCAGGCGACCGGACACGAGCAGGCGGCCGCCGTCGGCGATCGTCGCCGGGACCCCCACCGTGGCGGAGACCTCGTAGTCGAAGCCGGAGACCGTCAGCGCGTCGGTGTCGCCGTCCGAACCGGCGTCGAGGAGGACGCCGCCCAGCACCGGCACGGGCGGCCGGGACGGGAGGCTTCTGGCCACCCACGCGACGGCGTCGGCGAGCCCGTCACGCTCGACGCGGATCTTCATGCGCGCATCCTTTCGACGGTCGAGCCCACTGCGGGCTCGGGCCAGGCCTCGATCTCCCGGGTCGGGACCGGCGGCCCCCTCCGGCCGGGTCCGCCCTCCGCGTGAGCGGCCGGAGCGCGGACCAGGTGCAGGCATCCACGTTAGGCCGTCACGGCGGCCGCCGTCACCTCGGCCTCCCCTTGAGTTTGTCGACATGACGACTCGATCTCGCGGCTGTCCCCAACTTCGCCCATCGCCTGTTTTTATCTTTTTCTCTCTTTCAAGAGATCTAAGGGCAGTAGCAGTAATAGGCGTTGTGGATTGTGTGGATCGAGCTCGTTCGCGCAGGTCGGACCGCTCGCGGGCGTGTGGGTAACCGTGGTGGTGGACCTGTGGGTAGATCGGGCGGTCCGTGGATGGTTTCGGGCCGGCCCGGATTCGTCCACAGCTGTCCCCAGTTGTCCCCATGGTTGTCCCCAGGTGTGCGGCGATTTGTACCCAGGGTCTGGGGCTACCGGACGGGGTCCGAACCCCTCTTCCGAGTGACCGGCACCGCCTGTGCACATCATGTGGGCAACCTGTGGAATCAGCGTGGACAAGGGTGTGGATGCGCTGTGGATCGCCTGTGGGCGAGGTGTGGACGATATCGGCGTCGTCGCTGGTGGGAGATCCGTTGGCACTGTGGGCAATCCGCCCACACCATGGGGAAACTTCCTTGTGTACAAACAATTTTCACGACTTTGGCGAAGCGCGCGTACGCACCTTCGCTGCTTCGCCGGCGTACGCGTGCTTCAGACGCTCCAAAGACGACTTCGGGGCGTCCACAGTGTGCGGACGCCCCGAAGTCGTTGGGAGATAAGGGATGTGCTACTGGCGGGCGCGCTGCTTGATGCGCGACGTCAGCTCCTGCACCTGGTCGTAGATCCGCCGGCGCTCGGCCATCTCCTTGCGGATCTTCTTGTCCGCGTGCATGACCGTCGTGTGGTCGCGGCCGCCGAACGTCTGCCCGATCTTCGGCAGCGACATGTCGGTCAGCTCGCGGCAGAGGTACATCGCGATCTGGCGGGCGGTGGCGAGCGCCTTCGTCTTGCCGGGGCCGCACAGGTCGTCGAGCGTGACGTCGAAGAACTCGGACGTGACGCCCATGATGGTCGGCGCGGTGATCTCCGGCGCGTGCGAGTCGGGGATCAGGTCGCGCAGCACGATCTCGGCGAGCGCGCTGTCGACCGGCTGCTGGTTCAGCGACGCGAACGCCGTGACGCGGATCAGCGCGCCTTCCAGTTCCCGGATGTTCGCCTCGACGCGCGAAGCGATGAATTCGAGGACCTCGCCCGGCACCGCCAGCCTGTCCTGTGCCGCCTTCTTGCGGAGGATCGCGATGCGCGTCTCGAGCTCGGGCGGCTGGATGTCGGTGATCAGGCCCCACTCGAACCGCGTCCGCAGCCGGTCCTCCAGCGTTTCGAGGCGCTTGGGCGGCCGGTCGGAGCTGACGACGATCTGCTTGTTCGCGTTGTGGAGGGTGTTGAAGGTGTGGAAGAACTCTTCCTGCGTTCCTTCCTTGCCCTCCAGGAACTGGATGTCGTCGACGAGCAGGATGTCGATGTCGCGGTAGCGGCGCTGGAAGGCGACCTTGCGGTCGTCGCGCAGCGAGTTGATGAAGTCGTTCGTGAACTCTTCGGTCGAGACGTACCGGACGCGCATGCCCGGGAAGAGCCGTTGCGCGTAGTGGCCGACCGCGTGCAGCAGGTGCGTCTTGCCGAGCCCGGACTCACCCCAGATGAAGAGGGGGTTGTACGCGCGGGCAGGCGCCTCGGCGACGGCGACCGCGGCCGCGTGCGCGAAGCGGTTGGACGCGCCGATGACGAACGTGTCGAAGGTGTACTTCTCGTTCAGCTTCGTCTTCGACGTCTGCGGCTGCGCCGGCGCGGTGTACGGCTGGCCGGCGATCGGCTGGCCGGAGAACGTCGGCCAGATTTCGTGGACGGCGGCGAGCGCCTCGCCCTCTTCGTCGACTTCCTCGTCGGTGTCGCCGTCGTCGTCCGGCTTCGCCGCGACGGCCTGATGCGGCGGCAGCGGCGGGGCGGGCTCGGGACGCGGGGGCGGCATCATCGGCGCGCCGTTGCCCGGCATCGGCGGCGCGGTTTCCGGGCTCGCGCCGTTTTCCACCCGGCCGGGTGACGGTGCGTAGCGGGGCGCGGGCGACGGGACGACCGCCTCGGCCGTGTCGACCTTCACCGCGAGCGAGATGGCGCGGCCGAGCCGCCGGGAGAGCGCGTCGGTGATCGCGCCGCGCAGGCCGCGTTCGATCGCTTCCTTCGCGAAGTCGCTGGGCGCCGCCAGGAGCGCCGTGCCGTCGAGCAGGCCGATGGGACGGGTCACGCGCATCCAGGCGCGCTGCTGGGGGGACAGGGTCCCGTCGGACAGTTCGCGTACCACCTGTTCCCAGATGACACCCAGATTGTGCTGGTGTTCCGACACCTGTCTGGCTCCCCTCCCCTCGTCGGCGTGGACGGCCGAGCCGGCCCCCGGAACGTCCCGGTCACTCCACCCGGCGATCACAGGAGGACCTGTCCGCGCACTGGCACAGCGAATATCCACATAGTTGTCCACAGCTGTGCACTAATGTACGGCGACCCACGGTGACGTCACCTGCGGGCTCGTCGTACGCCGGTGGGCACTCCACCACCCGGATACTCGTGCACCTCGACCGGTGACCCGAGAGAGGCACGCTAACAAGCCCCGCTCGCGGCCACAAGGCATCCTGGGCGCCAGCATTTCACGGTGCACGGCGGGTGGCCATTCGGTGCCGCGGCGTCGAACTCCCCGAGCGGTCCGGCCGGTCGCGTACCGTGGCCGAGGGGGTGCTTACCGGCCGCCCGACGGGGGTGCGTACCCTCGTAAGGTCTCCCGTATGCGACGGGTGCGTTTCGCGTGCCCACGTTGTCGTTGCTCGTCGTGACGAGGCCACACGTTGGTAGGAGACACCAGAGACTGCCGTGCGCCCGCACGACACGCCAGGTGGGGGGAAGAGATTCTTCTCGCCCGACGCGACACACAGGAGAAGCAGTGAGCAAGGGTAAGCGCACCTTCCAGCCGAACAACCGCCGCCGCGCCAAGACGCACGGCTTCCGCCTGCGCATGCGGACGCGTGCCGGCCGGGCCATCCTGGCTGGCCGTCGTCGCAAGGGCCGCGCCGCGCTGTCCGCCTGATCCGGCACGTCGGGGCGCGCCGTGCTGCCGGCTGCCGCACGTCTGCGGCGGAGTGAGGATTTCCGCGTGGTTCTCCGTCGCGGGTCCCGGGCAGGCAGGCGCCGCCTCGTCGTCCACGCACTGACCACGGACCCGTCCGTGGCCGCCGACGCTGTGCAGTCCGATGAGACTGTGCCGTCGGTGGCCAGGGCGGGTTTTGTGGTGAGCAAGGCCGTCGGGAACTCGGTGGTCCGCCACCGCGTCAGCCGGCGGCTGCGTCACCTCGTTTCGGCCCGGCTCGGAACACTGCCCGCCGGTACTGCGTTGGTCGTACGGGCATTGCCGCCGTCGTCGACCGCGTCCAGCGCCGAGCTCGGGTCCGATCTCGACGCCGCGTTGCGTCGGCTGGGGCTTCTGTCGTCGCGCCGTCCGGCCGGGGATGTCCCCCGCCCGACGCGTCCCGCGGACGCGGCCCCCGACCACGGATCAGCGGTGTGACCGGCATGCGAGCCACCCCCGAGCACGACCACGACCACGACACAGCGCCCGAGCCCCCGCGGCCCGGCCCCGTCGCCTGGGTCCTCCTGCTCCCCATCAAGCTCTACCGCAAGGCGATTTCGCCGTTCCTCCCACCGGCTTGCCGGTTCTACCCGAGCTGCAGCGCGTACGCAGTCGAAGCCCTCACCCGGCACGGTGCCGGGCGCGGCTCCTACCTCGCGCTGCGCCGGCTGCTGCGCTGCGGCCCTTGGACGCCTCCCGGCCGCGACCCCGTGCCCGAGAAGTTCTCGTGGCGCCACCGACGACCTGAAACACCGATCGAGGAGTAGCAGCAGTGCTCGATTTCATCTACTACCCCGTGTCCTTCATCCTCTGGTGTTGGCACAAGGTCTTCGGGCTCGTCTTCGGTGAAGCCGCGGCGATCTCCTGGATCCTCGGCATCATCTTCCTGACGTTCACGGTCCGCGGCATCATGTTCAAGCCGTTCGTGAACCAGGTCCGGTCGATGAAGAAGATGCAGGACTTCGCGCCGGAGATGAAGAAGCTCCAGAAGAAGTACGCGAACGACCGGCAACGCCAGGCCGCGGAGATGCAGAAGCTCCAGCGTGAGCACGGCGTCAACCCGCTCGGCAGCTGCCTGCCAATGCTGCTCCAGATCCCGGTCTTCATCGGCCTGAACCACGTCCTGCGCGCGTTCACCATGCCGCCGCCCGGTGGCGGCCCCAAGACCGAGAACTACTTCTTCACCCAGCACGACGTCCAGTCCTACGTCAACGCGAAGCTGTTCGGCGTCAACCTCGGTGAGGCCGTCTACAACGGTGTCGGCGTCGTCAGCGGCGGTGCCACGAACGTCGGCTTCCACTGGAGCGTCCTCCCGGTCGCGCTGCCCCTGATGATCGTCGCGTCGATCGCCACGCACCTCACCGCGCGCCACTCGGTGGCCCGGCAGAACGCCGCGTCGGCCACCCCGCAGACCGCGATCATGAACAAGCTGACGATGTACATCTTCCCGCTCGGTGTCCTCGTCTTCGGTGCGCTGTTCCCGCTCGGCCTCCTCTTCTACTGGCTGGCGAACAACGGCTGGACGCTGATGCAGCAGCGGCTCGTCTACACGAAGATCGACAAGGAAGAGGCGGCCCGCAAGGCGGAGGCCGCGGAGAAGCGCGCGTCGCTCGGCCCGAAGCCGGGTCAGAAGCCGACGGCGCCCAAGGTCGGTCAGAAGCCGGTCCAGCAGAAGAAGAACCAGCCCGCGCAGGCCGGCTCGGCGAAGAAGGTCACCAAGGCCGGCTCGGCCCACGGCTTCGCCCAGACGACCCCGGCGGAGGCGGCGGCCGCCGCCGCCAAGGCGGACGGCGCCACCGCGGCGGACACGGCCCCGGCCGACACCAACGGCTCGAAGGACAACGGCACCGGCGTGCCGGGCCTTCTCAAAGACTCGACCAGGAAGTCGGGCCGGAAGCGCCGCTGAGGCGCGACCGGTTCGGAGAGGAGACGAATGATGTCGGAGACGATCGACACGATCGACGCCGATCAGGACGACGTGACCCCCGCCGAAGGCGAAGCGGCCGAGCAGAAGGCGGGAGGTGGCGACGACATCCTCGTGCAGGAGGGCGACATCGCCGGCGACTACCTCGAGCGCCTGCTGGACCTGCTCGACTACGACGGTGACATCGACCTGGACGTGGAAGCCGGCCGCGCGATCGTGAGCATCGACGGCGGCGAGGACCTCGAGAAGCTCGTCGGCCCGCGCGGCACGGTGCTCGAGGCGCTGCAGGAGCTGACCCGCCTGGCGGTCCAGCAGGAGACGGGCTCCCGCAGCCGCCTGATGCTGGACATCGCGGGCTGGCGCGCGGACCGCCGCGAGGAGCTGAAGGAGCTCGGCCGCTCGACGGCGGAGTCGGTCCTGAAGAGCGGCGAGCGGGTGCGGCTGCAGCCGATGAGCCCGTTCGAGCGCAAGGTGGTCCACGACGCGGTGGCGACCGTCTCGGGCGTCACGAGCGAGAGCGAGGGCGAGGACCCGAAGCGCCGCGTGGTGATCTTCCCGGAGTCCTGAGCTTCACGCGCAGAGCGGCCCCACTTGACCTCGGTCGGGTGGGGCCGCTTTCTTGTGTGCATGCGCCCGGTGCCCGGTGAGGTCGTCCACTTCTCCGAAGACCCGACGATCACGCGCTTCGAGCCACACGTGGCGGCGACGGCACAGCGGCCGGAGGTGTACGTCTGGGCGGTCGATGCGGGCCGTGCGCCGGACTACTGGTTCCCGCGCCAGTGCCCCCCGCGCGCTGGCGTGGGTGACACCGGAGACGTCCGAGGCGGACCGGGCGTTCGTGGGGACGCCCCGCGTGCACGCGATCGAGTACGGCTGGCTGGCGTCGATGGGCAACGCGGCGGCTCGGCCGAGCGAATTACACGCGTGATGTTTCACGTGGAACGGTCCACAGCGACGGCCGGCTGAGTGGAGTTGTCCACATCTTCGGACTGTCGGCTCGTCTTCTCCGGTTCATCGGGGACAATCGAACGAGCGCGGTTTCACGTGAAACCGGCGGACGAGGAGTAGACGGAGTGAGCTTGGAGCAGGCCGCGGAGTCGGTGCGGGCCGCGGCGGAGCGGGTGTTCGGTGCGCACGTGGACCAAGCGGCTGGGTACGTCGAACTCCTGGAGCGCCACGGCGTGGAGCGAGGGCTGATCGGTCCCCGGGAAGTCGAGCGGTTGTGGGAACGGCATGTGCTCAACTCGGCGGTCATCGGGGAGCAGATGCCGGAAGGTGTCCGCGTGGTCGACGTCGGGTCCGGCGCCGGGCTTCCGGGTGTGCCGCTGGCGATCGCGCGACCCGACCTCGATATCGTTCTGCTCGAACCGATGGCCCGCCGGGTGGACTGGCTGGCCGAGGTGGCCGAGAAGCTGGAACTCCCGATCACCATCGTCCGTGGACGCGCGGAGGAGCGGCCTGTGCGTGAGCAGCTCGGTGGCGCCGACATCGTCACCGCTCGCGCGGTCGCCCCGCTCGCTCGTCTGGCGGACTGGTGCCTGCCGCTGGTCCGTCCCGATGGCTTCCTGGTCGCCCTCAAGGGCGCCAGCGCGGCGGACGAGATCGATCGGGACGGTGCCGCCATCCGCAAGGCCGGCGGGGCCGATCCCCTCATCGTCGAGTGTGGTGCGGCGGTCCTCGAGGTGCCCAGCACGGTCGTGAAGATCCGTCGCCTACCGACGGCCGCCAAGCCGAAGGCGCGGAGCAGGAAGCGTTAACGGGCCGCGATGTTCCACGTGAAACGACGCGACTCGACCACCGACCAGACGTCTAGATGGAGGAGGTGTCGAGACCGGTGAATCCCCCGCCGTCCGACTCCACGGAGACCAGCCACGACGTGGGCTGGACGCCGATCGCCGAAGAAGCCGCCCGCGCCGCGCGTCTGCTGCACCCGGAGCGGACGCTTCCCCGCCCCGGTCGCCGTCGCGTGCTGACCGTCGCCAACCAGAAGGGTGGCGTCGGCAAGACCACGAGCACGGTCAACCTGGCCGCCGCGCTGGCCGTCCACGGGCTCAAGACCCTCGTCGTCGACCTCGACCCGCAGGGCAACGCGAGCACCGCGCTCGACGTCGACCACCGGTCCGGAACGCCCTCCATCTACGAGGTGCTCATCGGCGAGGTGACGCTCGCCGAAGCGGCCCAGCCGACCGAGCAGTCCCCCAACCTCTTCTGCGTCCCGGCGACGATCGACCTCGCCGGCGCCGAGATCGAGCTCGTCTCGATGGCGTCCCGCGAGTCCCGGCTCAAGGAAGCCATCTCCTCGGAGATCCTCGACGAGATCGGCGTCGACTACGTCCTCATCGACTGCCCGCCCTCGCTGGGCCTGCTGACGGTCAACGCGATGGTCGCCGCGCAGGAAGTGCTCATCCCCATCCAGTGCGAGTACTACGCGCTCGAAGGACTGGGGCAGCTGCTGAGCAACATCGAGCTCGTGCAGCAGCACCTCAACCGTGAACTCCGCGTCTCGACGATCCTCCTCACCATGTACGACGGCCGGACCAAGCTGGCCGACCAGGTGACGAACGAGGTGCGGAACCACTTCGGCGACACCGTCCTCAAGACGGTCATCCCCCGCAGCGTGAAGGTGTCCGAGGCGCCCGGGTACGGCCAGACCGTGCTCGCCTACGACCCCGGCTCGCGCGGGGCGATGAGCTACGTCGACGCGGCCAAGGAGATCGCCGAGCGCGGCGCACAGATGGAGAAGGGTAGTTCGACATGACCGAGCGTCGAGGAGGGCTGGGGCGCGGCCTCGCCGCCCTGATCCCGACCGGACCCACCGGCGGTGGTCCGCTCCCCGCGCCCACCGACAGCGCGGCGGCGGACAAGAAGACGGCCGAGGAGAAGGGCTGGTTCGCGGCCAACGGGCAGGCGCAGCAGCACGGCGGCGAGGTCGCCGGCGCGGTTTACCGCGAGATCCCGGTCAGCTCGATCAAGCCGAACCCGAAGCAGCCCCGCCAGGTCTTCGACGAAGACGCGCTCGCCGAACTCGAGCACTCGATCCGCGAGTTCGGGCTCATGCAGCCCATCGTCGTCCGCGAGCTCGGCAACGACGAGTACGAGCTCGTCATGGGCGAGCGGCGGCTACGCGCGTCGCAGCAGGCGGACCTCGACGCGATCCCGGCGATCGTCCGGCAGACCGCCGACGAGTCGATGCTCCGGGACGCGCTCCTGGAGAACATCCACCGCGTCCAGCTGAACCCCCTCGAAGAGGCGGCGGCGTACCAGCAGCTGCTCGACGAGTTCGCGGTCACCCACGAGGAGCTGGCGAGCCGGATCGGCCGCAGCCGCCCGGTCATCACCAACACGATCCGGCTCCTCAAGCTCCCCCTGCCGGTGCAGCGCCGGGTGGCCGCGGGCGTCCTGTCCGCCGGGCACGCGCGCGCGTTGCTTTCGCTGGAGGACGCCGAGAGCCAGGAGGAGCTCGCCGCGCGCATCGTCGCGGAGGGCATGTCGGTGCGGGCGACCGAGGAAGCCGTCACGCTCAAGAAGAGCGAGAAGCCGGCCAAGCCGAAGCCCGCGCCGCGCAAGCCGATCCAGGCGCCGGGACTGCAGGAGCTCGCGAACCGCCTCTCGGACCGGTTCGACACCCGCGTGAAGGTCGACCTCGGCCGCCGCAAGGGCCGGATCACCCTCGAGTTCGGGTCGGTCGACGACCTCGAACGGATCGTCGCGATCATCGATGCGAACGGGGCAAATCAGACACCGAAAACCGATTAGGGATCCACCCCAGGGTGTTTCGTCACGGTGATGATTGCTCATCGCAGTCCTGACGACCACGCGAAGTGATCACACGAAAAAGGCCGCCACGGAACTTCCGAGGCGGCCTTTCGCGTAGAAAAGTCAGCGGGAGATCGCCCGCGCGATCAGTTCGGCGAACACCGCGCCGAGCGACTTGCCCGCCGCGTCGATGGCCATCGGGACGGTCGACGTCTCGGTGAGTCCCGGCGACGGGTTCACTTCGAGGAAGTGGACCGTGCCGTCCGCGGCCACGATCGCGTCGGTCCGCGAGATGTCCCGCAAGCCGAGGACGCGGTGGGCGGCGACCGCGAGTTCGGCCACCGCCTTGGCCGCGGCGTCGTCGAGCCGGGCCGGGGTGAAGAAGTCGGTCAGGCCGGCCGTGTAGCGAGCCGTGTAGTCGTACACGCCGCTCTCCGGGACGATCTCGACCGCGGGGAGGGCCTCGGGGCCGCCCTCGCTCTCGATGACCGTCACGGCCACCTCGACGCCGTCCACGAACCGCTCGGCGAGAACCGTGTCGCCGTAGGCGAAGCAGCCGACCATCGCCGCCGGCAGCTCCGCCGCCTCGCGCACCACCTGAGTGCCGAGCGCCGAGCCGCCCTGGTCCGGCTTGAGGATCAGCGGCAGGCCGAGCGTCTCGACCATCGCGTCGAGCACCGCCTGGGCGCCGAGCTCGCGGAACGTGCTGTGCGGCAGCACCGCCCAGCCCGGCGTCACGAACCCGGCGTTCTGCAGCAGCGCCTTCGCGGTCGGCTTGTCCCACGCGCGGCGGCAGCCCTGGGAGCCGGTGCCGACGAACGGCACCCCCAGCATCTCCAGCACCGTCTGCACCGAGCCGTTCTCGCCCTCGCCGCCGTGCAGCGCGACGACCACCGCGTCCGGGCGCTGCGTGCGCAGCCGCTCCAGCAGGCCCGCGTCGGTGTCCCACTCCTCGATGCCGAAGCCCGCGGACTTGAGCGCTGCGGACAGCCGTCGCCCGGACCTCAGTGAGACGTCGCGCTCGTGCGAAAGACCGCCGGCGAGCACGGCAACGGTACGGTCGACCACCGTGGGAACTCCTTAAGAAGGTTTAAACCGTGTCCGGGGACGGGTTCTGCGGCCCCTGCATCTGGCGCGCGCTCACGTTACCGAAGGTGCGCGCGAGGTCCATTTCGGACTCCAGCACGGCCGCCAGCCGCCGCACGCCCTCGCGGATGCGCTCCGGCGTCGGGTAGCAGTACGAGAGCCGCATCTGCCGGCTGCCGAACCCGTCGGCGTAGAAGCCGGTGCCGGACGCGTACGCCACCCGCGCGGTCACCGCGCGCGGCAGCATCGCCTTCGTGTCGACGCCTTCCGGCACCGTCACCCAGACGTAGAAGCCGCCGTCCGGCTTGGTCCACGAGCAGCCCGGGGGCAGGTACTGGTCGAGCGCGGAGAGGATCGCGTCCCGCCGCTCGCGGTAGTTCTCGCGGAACTTCTTGATCTGGCCCTTCCAGTCGTGCGTGGCCAGGTAGCGCGACACGATCATCTGGTTGAACGTCGGCGGGCACAGCGTCGCCGACTCCGCGGCCAGCACGAGCTTCTCGCGCACGGCGTGCGGCGCGAGCACCCAGCCGACGCGCAGGCCGGAGGCGAACGTCTTCGAGAACGACCCGAGGTACACGACGTTCTCGGGGTCGGTCGAGCGCAGGGCCGGGTACGTCTGCCCGTCGAAGCCCAGCAACCCGTACGGGTTGTCTTCGACGACGAGGACGCCGTGCTCGCGGCAGATCTCCAGGATCTCCGCGCGGCGCTCGACGGCGAGCGTGACGCCGGCGGGGTTGTGGAAGTTCGGGATCGTGTACAGGAACTTGACCCGGCGGCCGGCCTTCTCGGTCCGGTCGAGCGCTTCGCGCAGCAGCTCGGGCACCAGGCCGTGCTCGTCCATCGCCACGTGCACGACCTGCGCCTGGTACGCGGCGAACGACCCCAGCGCGCCGACGTACGACGGGCCTTCGGCGATGACGACGTCACCCGGGTCGCAGAACAGCCGCGTGACCATGTCCAGGCCCATCTGCGAGCCGACGGTCACCACGACGTCGTCCGGGTGCGCCTTGATGCCCTCCAGGGCCATGATCTCGCAGATCTGCTCGCGCAGCACCGGGACGCCGTGCGCCGAGCCGTACTGCAGCGCGACCAGGCCGTCTTCGGCGATGATCTCCGCCACCTGCGCCGACAGCGTGTCGAGCGGGAGTGCCGCCAGGTTCGGCATGCCGCCGGCCAGCGAAACCACCTCGGGCCGGCTGGCCACCGCGAACAGCGCCCGGATCTCCGAGGCGGTCATCCCGGCGGTGCGCGCGGCGTACCGCTCGAGGTGCGGGTCGAGGTTCTGGCGGCCGCTGTGTTTTTGAAGACCACTGTGCGGCTTGCTGGGGCGGTTCTCGCTCATCGACGTTCACCCGGGGCTAGGCGGACACGGTCACTCCCGCGGGAGCTGGTAGATCCCATCGAGTGTAACCGGGCACCCATCAGGGCCCCCTGGCCTTTCGGTGCTTGTCACATCGGCCTATCCTCGACCATGGCTCCCGTGTTCGTGCCGTGGCTTTTGCGCGGCTTGACGACCGGGAGGCCGGTCGGGAGCGCAGGTCAGGGAGGTCACGAGTGTCGCGTCGCGTCGTGGGCGTCACACTGGACAACCTGGAGCACCTGCCGAAGAGCTGCCGCCGGTGCGTGTACTGGGAGCTGGCCCCCCACCTGAAGCACCAGGCCGAGGAGTTCGGCGCGACCGAGGTCGAAAAGGAAGCCTGGGTGTCGAGCGTGCTGCTCGAGTGGGGTTCCTGCGGCCGCATCGTCTACAGCGACACGCTGCCGGTCGGGTTCGTGCTGTACGCCCCGCCGAACGCCGTCCCGCGCGCGCTGGCCTTCCCGACGTCGCCGCCGAGCGCCGACGCCGTCCTGCTGACCGCGTTCCAGGTGCTGCCGGAGTTCCGCGGTGGCGGGCTGGGCCGGATGCTCGTCCAAGCGGTCGCCAAGGACCTGACCAAGCGCGGTGTCCGCGCGATCGAGGCGTTCGGCGACGCCCGCCCCGACGAGGCTGACCCCGACGGCGGCCACAGCTGCGTGCTGCCGGCGGCCTTCCTGCAGAGCGTGGGCTTCAAGACGGTCCGCCCGCACCAGAAGTGGCCCCGCCTGCGCCTCGAGCTGCGGTCGGCGATCACCTGGAAGGAAGACGTCGAGGCGGCCCTGGAGCGGCTGCTCGGCCAGGTGACCATCACCACCGCCGAGCCGAGCCTCGGCCGCGCCTGATTCCGGATCCGCAAACGTTTGCGCCTGTGCTTCGGCACGCCTGAAAGGCGTGTGTGCACAACTGTGGAATAAGTGCCGAGTTATCCACAGAGCCCTGCTAGGAGCGGTGGACAAGCTGTGGAGAACTGCCCGGAAACCTGGGGACGCACGCATGGCGTCCCCAGGGGTGGTGGGGCAGGTGAAGGAGAGCCGCTAGGGGTTGTGGTCGACCCTATTCGGCCTTCGCGAGCTCGTGCGCCAGGACGTCGGCGAACGTGAACGTGCCCGTCGGCTGGTCGCCCTCGCCGAGCAGGTACAGGCGCTTGACGGCGATCAGGATGCCTTCCGCGACGATGTCGCGGAAGCCCGGGTCGCCGAGCTTGCGGGCGTCGTCCGGGTTCGTCAGGTAGCCGATCTCGACCCGGACCGCCGGGCAACGGGTGCGGGTGAAGATGTCCCACGACTTGTAGTGCGTGCGGCAGTCGAGCATGCCCGTGCGGGCCGCGACCTCCCGCTGGATGAAGCCGGCCAGCAGCTCCCCCACCGTGGACGTCGTGCCGTTGCCGTTGCCGAAGTGGAAGCTCGCGACACCCTGCGCGCGCGGCGAGGGGTTCTTGTCGCTGTGCAGCGAGAGGAACAGGTCGGCGCCCGCGTCGTTGGCGAACTTGGCCCGCTCCAGCTCGGTCGGGCTGTGGTTCGGGCCGCGGGAGATCAGCGCCTCCATGCCGGTGGCCTTCATCCGGCCCTCCAGGCGGCGCGCGAGGTCCCACGCGATGTCGGCCTCGCGCAGCCCGCCGGCGACCACGCCGAGGTCGTCGCCGCCGTGGCCGGGGTCGATCACGATGCGCTTGCCGCGCAGCCGCGGACCGGCCTGGCGCACCTGCTCCTGCTCACGCAGGAAGACCGGGCGGCCGCCGCGGGCACGCGGCGAGGACAGGCGGTGCAGCTCGCGGATGGTCGCCGGGCCGCACATGCCGTCCGGCGTCAGGCGCATGTCGCGCTGGAACGTCTTGAGCGCGCGCTCGGTCTGGGGACCGAAGTAGCCGTCGGGGCGGCCGGCGTCGAAGCCGAGCTCGGTGAGCCGCTCCTGCAGCGTGAAGACGTCGTCGCCGTGAACCGGGGACGCGATCATGTACGACAGCGGGCGGCTGCCCAGGTGGTAGCTGGCGCCCTTGAGCGCCTGGAACGTCGCCGGACCCACGATGCCGTCGGTCATCAGCCCACGGCTCTGCTGGAAGGCCCGTACGGCGTTCTCGACGGCGACATCGAAGGTGTCGTAGGCGTCGGTACCGGTGACCGGCGGGAGCAGGTCCATCCCGGCCAGGATGGACCTGATCTCGGCGACGTCCGGACCGGCGTCACCGCGGCGGAGTACCCGCATGCACTCCTCGCTCTTCCTCAGGCACCGGTTCGGGGGATCCGGTGCGTGGCAGGACTGGGAAAACCTTCGCTGGGACGGGCCCAGGTGCTCTATTGTGCCTTGCCAACTCTGGGTGACAGCGCAGGCCCGGTAGGTAGGTCAAGGGCCCGTTCGTGGAGTACCCGCCCGCGTTGTCGTCACGCACGATTCACCCACATTGCGCAGATTCCCCCGAACGGCGACGGACCCGGGGCCACGGGAGGGATTCCCGCAGGCCCCGGGTCCGCCGGGGTGGTTCGATTCAGAGGACTTCGGCGAGGTCCGACAGCAGCGCGGCCTTCGGCTTCGCGCCCACGATCTGCTTCACCGGCTTGCCGCCCTGGAACAGGATCAGCGTCGGGATGGACATCACCTGGTAGTCACGCGGCGTGTTCGGGTTCTCGTCGATGTCGATCTTGGCGATGGTCAGCTTCTCGCCGTTCTCGGCCGCGATCTCCTCGAGCACCGGGGCGACCATCTTGCACGGCCCGCACCAGGTGGCCCAGAAGTCGACGAGGACCGGCTTCTCGCTGGTCAGGACCTCGTCGACGAACGTCGCGTCGGTCACCTTCACGGTGTTGGTCATGGTTTCTCCTTCAGGGTGAGTGAACGCCGGAAAGTCAGTTGGTGCCCGCGCCGTAGCCGCCGCCGACGAGCTCGGCCGCCTCGTGCGCGTCCGACTCGCCGTGCTCCGCGAGCCATCGTTCCGCGTCGATCGCCGCGCTGCAGCCGGAGCCGGCGGCGGTGATCGCCTGCCGGTAGGTGCGGTCCACCAGGTCGCCGGCCGCGAAGACGCCGTCCAGGTTCGTGAACGAAGTGCGCCCCTGGGTGAGCACGTAGCCGTCCTCGTCCAGGTCGACCTGCCCCTTCACCAGCTGGCTGCGGGGATCGTGGCCGATCGCGACGAAGAAGCCGGACACGTCCAGCGTCGACTCCGAGCCGTCCTTGGTGTCCTTGAGCTGCAGGGCTTCGACCTTGCCGTCGCCGAGCACGCCGGTGATCTGCGAGTTCAGCTTCCACTTGATCTTCTCGTTCGCGCGGGCGCGCTCGATCATGATCTTGGATGCGCGGAACTCGTCGCGCCGGTGGACGATCGTGACGGACTTCGCGAACTTCGTCAGGAAGGTCGCCTCCTCCATCGCCGAGTCGCCGCCACCGGCGACCACGATGTCGTGGTCGCGGAAGAAGAAGCCGTCACAGGTCGCACAGGCCGACACACCGCGGCCGAGCAGCTCCTGCTCGCCCGGCACGTTCAGGTACCGCGCCGCGGCACCCATGGCGAGGATGACCGCGCGGGCGGCGTAGCGCTTGCCGTTCGCGACGACGTACTTGACGTCCCCGGTCAGCTCCAGCGACTCGACGTCCTCCGCGCGCAGCTCGGCGCCGAAGCGCTCGGCCTGCTTGCGCATCTCCTCCATCAGGTCCGGACCCATGATGCCGTCGCGGAACCCGGGGAAGTTCTCGACCTCGGTCGTCGTCATCAGCGCGCCGCCGAACTGCGTGCCCTCGAACACCAGCGGTTCAAGCTGGGCCCGCGCCGCGTAAACGGCAGCGGTGTATCCGGCAGGACCCGACCCGACGATGATCAGGTTCCTGATTTCCTCGGCAGCCACCCGTGACCTCCGCTCGTAGTGACCCGTGTACCAGGCTCAACACGATCGTAGGTGGCCATGTTCCCGGCCGTGACAGCTGCTACTTCTCCCCGACGACCTTGTCGAACAACACGGCCGGATTCCCTGGTCCGCAGTCCGCGCCGAAGGCCACCAGGCGGAACTGGGCCAGCTTGCCGGTGGTCAGGATGATCATCACCCCGGCCTTGCCGCCGACGTTCACCGGGCGGATGCCCTCCGGGCGCACCTTCGGGTCCAGCCCGGCCGCCGCGATGCACGCGTCGAGCCGGTCCTCGTTCTGCAGCGGGCCGAAGTCGCGGACGCCGACCGCCTTGCCGATCAGGGCCTGCGCGCCGGCGCCGTCGTTGCCGACCGACGGGCCCGTCGGGGCGGGTGCGGCGACGTTCGGGGTGCCTGTCTGCTGCGACGTCGAGGGCAGCGCGACGGTCACGGCGACGACCGCCGCCGCAGCCGCCGTCAGGACGCCGGCGGCCCAGCCGAGCCGCTTGTTCCGCTTGCGCCGGGCCGCCGCGAGGTCCACCACCTGGGCGTCCTGCGATGCCGAAGCTGTCTGCCCGGCATCGGGAAACCTGGCCGCTGCTTCGGCGGCCAGCGCCGCGTCCAGCCGGGCGGCGAACTCGGCGGGCATCCGCGGGGCGGGTGCGTGGGCGAGCGAGGCCAGGTCGGCCTGCGTGGCGTCGAGGGCGGCCAGGATCTCGCGGGCCTCCGGGTCGGCGTCGACCAGCGGCCACAGCTCGGCCGCCCGCGCCTCGTCCAGGACGCCGGCGTGGAGATCGGCGAGCACGTCGACAGACCAGGGCGGACCGACGGTCCCCCCGATCCCCCGGCTTTCGTCCGTCATCGTCCCTCCCCGCTACCCGGCTGACGCCCGGCCCGTTTGCTTTCGTGAGTTGGGACGTTCGCAATCGCATCGGGGTTCCGCAGGTGCCCGAGAACCTTCGCGAGTTTTCCCCGGCCCCGCGCGCACCGGCTCTTCACCGTGCCTTCGGCGATCCCGAGCAGCTTGGCCGTCTCGGCCACGGAGTATCCCTCGACGTCGACCAACACGATCGGGGCACGCTGCTCTTCGGGCAGCTGGTCGAGCGCCTCGCGCACCAGCAAGCTCGTCTCGCGCTCGGCCATCGAGTCGCGCGGGGTGGCCGGCTCGTTGAAGCCGGTCTCCGGCAGCGGCACGGTCGGGCGCGCCTGGCGGCGGCGGATCCGGTCGAGGCAGGCGTTCACCACGATCCGGTGCAGCCACGTCGTGACCTGCGACTCCGCCCGGAACTTGTCGGCGGCCCGGAACGCGGAGATGAACGCGTCCTGCAGCGCGTCGGCGGCCTCTTCCGGGTCGCGGACCGTGCGCAGGGCGACCGCCCACATGCGGTCGCGATGTCGCTGGACGAGTTCGCTGAACGCATGAGGGTCCCCCGCGGCGTGAGCCGCTATCAGATCCGCATCCGTGGGAGCTGCAGCTGTCACCCGGCAGAGCCTACTGACCCTGTCGGGTGCGTCACCCCGCAGGCAGGAAGCTCAGCTCACCGATCTGGGACAAGTGCTCGCCGTCGTCGCCGCCCAGCTGGGTGATCCAGACGATGAAGTACTCGCCCTGGGCCGGCTGCGCCAGCTGGATCGTCGTGTCGCCGTCCTGGAGGTCGCCGTTGCCGACCACCTTCGTGTCGGCCAGGTCGGGGTCCTTCTCGGTCGCCGACCGGATCTCGACCTTCGTGCCCGGCGTACCGCCGCTGATCTTGACCTGGCTGAGGTTGATCGGGTCCTGGAAGGTGGCGACCAGCCCGACACCCGGCTTGATGGTCGGGAACTGCTGCTTGTACTGCTCGGTCTTCCACACCGTGCCGGGGTCGCCGTCGATCACGTTCTTCGCGCGGCCGGGGTTGTCGCCCTTGCCCTCGGGGTTGTAGACCGTCACCGCCTTCGGTTTCACCGCGTCGCCCACCTTCGGTGCCGCCGGCGGGGCAGGCGCGGACGACGAGGCGGGCGGCGGTGCCGCGGACTGGCTCGACGCCGGCGGCGCGGCGACGTTGATCGACGGCCCGCTCGCCTTCGAGTCGCCCTGGAAGACGTTGATCAGCATCAGGCCGCCCCAGGCGAGGATGACGACCGTCGCGACCACCAGCACGGTGACGCCGAGGGCGAGCTTGCGCCGCCGGGCGACGTCCTTGACCGGCTTCTTCGTCGTCCAGATGGTGCCGTCGGCCTCGGCCGGGTCACCGCCGACGGCCTTGATCAGCTGGGTGCGCTCCTCTTCCTCGGCCACCTGGTCGAGGACGCGCAGGATGGCCGCACTGGTCCGGATGCCGCCGTTGCCGCCGTCCTCGATCGTGCGGACGGCCAGCGACGACAGGTCGGCCGGGACCGTGGGCACCAGCTGGCGCGGCGGGACGATCCGATTCTGCGGCGTCATCGGCGCCGCCGGGATCGCGGGCGGGCCGCCGGGCAGCGCCCAGCGGCCGGTCAGGAGCAGGTACAGGACCGCGCCGAGCGCCTTGACGTCGTCGCGCAGCGTCGCCTCCGGCAGCGGGCCGGGGAACGCGAGCTTGAGCGCGCCGTTCGGCGTCAGCCGCAGGCGCTGGGGGTGGTCGAGGCCGAGGACGAGGCCGTTCTGGTGCGCCTGCTCGACGGCTTCGGCCAGCGCCTGCACCATCCGCGCGGCCG
The DNA here is from genome assembly GCF_040682815.1 of Amycolatopsis sp. NPDC051102. Taxonomy (NCBI): domain Bacteria; kingdom Bacillati; phylum Actinomycetota; class Actinomycetes; order Pseudonocardiales; family Pseudonocardiaceae; genus Amycolatopsis; species Amycolatopsis sp. NPDC051102. The sequence goes on along the minus strand of NZ_JBFBBT010000007.1, from coordinate 161,105 downwards.
CGGCCGGCGCCACCGGCCGCTGCGCGACGAGGTCGACCAGGTCGCTGCCCTTGGTCCACTCCGCGACGACGACGCCGAGCAGGCCTTCGCTCGAGGTGATGCCGCTGCCGAGGGCCAGCACGTCCAGCACGCGGGCGACGCCGCCGTGCCCGAACTTGGACGCGTGCGTCGCGCGCTCGAGCGTCCGCCGGGCCAGCCGGGCGGCTTCCGGGTCCGCGGGGTCGCCGACCAGCAGGGTCAGCGCGACGTCCCGCTTCAGCTGCCCGTCCCGGGCGCGCCAGAGGTGCGCGTCCCCCCGCTCGTCCACGCCGAACTGCGCGAGGAGGCGGTAGCGGCCGTCGCCGACCACACGCCCGGGGGCGAGCGATCCGACCTGGGCCTTGCCCACGTGGTTCGCACCCCCCGCCTGTTCGCTCCGCCTCGTGTCCACCCGCACTCTCCCGTTAGCTCCCCGCTCCAAGGTTACCCAGAATACGACGCGGGAGTCGTCGCCTTCCGTACCGCAATCGTTACCCGCGCTTGATCAACCGGGTGAACCTCGAAGTGGCCGGTCTCAGCTCTTCGACCTTGAGCGCCATCAGCACGCCGAACGAGACGACGATGCCCACGGTGCTCTGCAGCAGGAGCTTCACCCAGGCACCGAAAGTAGGTCCGAACGAGTCCGGCACGAGCTTGCCCGCGACCCACGCGGCGGCGACACCCAGGACACTCGCGACGACCGTGAAGAGAATCACGCCGATCACCCGCTTGCTGCGCAAGTTGCCCAGCGTCACCCACAGCCAAACCTGGCCGAGGATCGCGCCGACCACGAACGTCAGCGCGTTGACCATCATCACGCCGAGCACGACGTTGTCCCGCGACAGCAGCACCGGGCACAGGTACAGCAGCGGCACCTTGACCAGCGTCATCACGATCATGATCAGCGTCGGCGTGCGCGCGTCCTTCATCGCGTAGAACACGCGCATCTGCAGCATCACCAGCGCGTACGGCAGCAGCGCGAACGCCGAGATCGCGAGCGCGTCGCCGAGCCGCTCGGCCGTGGCGACCGTGCCCTTGCCGAAGGTGAACAGCGCGATGCCGATCGAGCCGCCGACCACGGTCATCACCGCGGAGATCGGCACGAGCATCACCGTCGAGATCCGCGACGCGTAGGACAGGTCGCCGATCAGCTTCTTGTGGTCGCCGTCGGCGGCCGCGCGGCTCATCCGCGGCATGATCGCCGTCAGCAGGGAGACGCCGATGACGCCGTACGGCAGCTGGAAGAGCAGCCAGGCGTTGCTGTACGCGGTCACACCACCGGGTGAACCGCTGGTCAGCACGCGGGTGTTGATCGTGTAGCCGATCTGGCTGACCGCGACGTAGCCGAGGATCCACAGCGCGAGGCCGCCGAACTCCTTCATCTGCTTGTCGATGCCCCAGCGCCACTTGAACCGGAAGCCGGACCGCAGCAGCGGCGGCACCAGCAGCAGCGCTTGGGCGACGATGCCGCCGGTGACGCCGATGCCCAGCGTCAGCACCTTGGGGTCGGTGATCGAGACGTGGCCGGTGTCGATGTCGCCCGGCATGATCCAGACGACCAGGATCGTGAAGATGACGACCAGGTTGTTGATCACCGGTGCCCACGCCGTCGGGCCGAAGATCTGCTTGGCGTTGAGCACCGCCGAGAGCAGCGCGAACACGCCGTAGAAGAAGATCTCGGGCAGCAGCAGGTAAGCGAACGCCGTGGTGAGGTCGGCGCTCGCCTGACCGGACGAGTCGACATAGAGACTCGTGAACGCCGGCGCCGCGATCACCGCCACCACCGTGCCGACCAGCAGCAGCGTGAACGCCACCGTGATGAGCCGCTGGGTGTAGGCCGCGCCGCCGTCGGGGTCGTCCTGCGAACGCACCAGCAGCGGCACCACCACGCTGGCGAGCACGCCACCCATCAGCAGCTCGAAGATGATGTTCGGCATCGTGTTCGCGACGTTGAACGAGTCGTTCGCGATGCCCTGGCCGATCGCGCCGACCAGCAGCAGCTTCCACAGGAAGCCGGTGATCCGGCTGATCAGCGACGCGATCGCCATCCGCCCGGACGCCTTCGCCAGCGACGGCGCCTTGGCGGGCGCCTCCGGCGCTTCCCCGTCGGGGCGGGGCTTGACCAGCGGCCCCTTGAGCGCCGGCATGACCTGCGTGGCCAGCGCGTCGTACGGCCGCATGACGTCGGGGTCGGCGACCGGCCAGCGCGAGTTCATCGGGACGCCGGCGGTGCGCGGGATGAACCGCGTCGCCTCCGGGTCGGGCGGGCGCTGGACCTGGGTGGCCTCCTCCTGCCACGGCCGGACCGGCGCCGGACGCCGGGAGCCGCGGCCGCGCGGCGGCACCGGCGTGCCCGGCGGCGGAGTGCCGGGGGCCGGACCACCCGGCGGGGTGCCGACGGCGGGATTGCCCGGGGGCGGCGTCGTGGGCGGGGGCAGCGGCGGCGGAACCGGCTGCGGCAGCCGCCCCTGGATCGGGGCGCCCGGCGGCGGACCCGGCGGGTTCGGTGGCGGCACGGGCTGGACGCGGGTGGGTGCCGGGGCCGCGGCCCGCGGGGGCTGGGCGCCGCGCGGCGGCGGCCCCTGCGGAGGCGGGACGCGCCGCGGCGGGCGGCCGTCGTCGCCCACCGGGCGGCCATCGCGGACGGGGCCGTCGACCGGGACCGGACGGCCGTCGCGAACGGGCGGTTCGTCGCCTGCCGGGCGACCGTCCCGCGGCGGGCGGCCGTCGCGGACCGGCGGCTCGTCGTGGACGGGCCAGCCCTCATCGCGAGGCGGCCGCTGGTCGCGTCCGCGGGCGGGCGCGTCGTCGCGCGGCCGACGCTGGTCGCGGGCCGGGCGGCGGGCCGGGTCGTCATCACGGGCCGGGCGGCGCGGGGGCACGTCGCGGCGGTCACGCGGCGGCGCCTCGTCGGGCGCCGGCAGGTGGCGGGTCTGGCCGTTGCGGGGCGGCTGGCGGCGGCCGCGCTCCGGTGGCGGCTGCTGCGGCGGCTGGCGGCGGACCGGCTGCGACGCGCGTGGCGGTCCGTCCCCGCGTTGCGGGGGCGGGGGGCCTTCGCGCCGAGGACGACCCGCACGCTCGGGTGGTAAGCCCGGCTCTCTCTCCAACGCGTGCCCAATCCTCGGTGCTCGTCTCCGGTGCCGCGGCCGGGTGCCGCGCACGTGCGGACCAAGGGTAATCGTGAACGGCCCGGAACACTCGAAGGCCGAGCGATCAGCCCACGACGTCCCGGCCGGCGCGGGCGTCCTTCACCCGTCGGTAGATGCGCCGGGAAGCGAGCAGAAGCAGGGCCACACCTGCGGCGACGGTCGCGATGATGGTGATCGCGCCGTACTCCGTGGACGTCAGTTCGAACCGCGCGGATGACCCGAGCGGGGTACCGGTGGGCGTGCTCAACGACACATCGACGCTGAACCGGCCGGCCCGCAGCGCCTCGACGGGCAGGAAGTAGTTCTTGCCGCCGCTGGCCGGGAAGTACCAGTCCTTGGCGTCCTCCGGGCGCAGGCCGGTGTTGTTGTTCAGGGTGAACCGCGCGTTGATGCCGACCGGCAGGTCGTTGCTCACGTACACCGGCAGCGGCGAGTTCCCGGACGCCAGCGCGATGGTCTGCTTCGGCTGCGAGACGGTCACCCGCCCGCTGATCGACGCCAGCTCGGCCTGGGCGTTCGCGGTCGCCGCGTCCGCGGGCAGGCCCCGCCACGCCGTGGACGCGCCGCGCACCTCGGCCAGCCGGACCGGCTCGACGACGTCGTCCGGTTTCACCCGTTTGGTCGGGTCGAGCTGCATGGCGGACGCCAGCCCGGTGGCCTGGACGTCGAGCGCCGAGAGCGTCGAGACGACCCCCTCGTCGATGCCGGCCGGGTCCTGGCCGCCGTCGCCGACCGTGCCGGAGGCCGCCGGGCCGGCGGCGAGCAGCGTCGAGAGCCCGGTCGCGGTGACCAGGCCCGCGTCGAGGAAGTCGCCGACCTGCCGCAGGTAGGCGGTGAACTCCTCGGCCGAGGCGTCCCAGCGCCGCGGCGGCGCGATCAGCAGGTGGTTCGGCCGCTGCTGCCCGGCCGGCTGGCCCAGCCCGGCGCGGAAGGCGAGCGCGCCGAGACCGTTCTGGCTCGCGACCGCCCGCTCGGTCGTGGCGGCCACGGTGACCGAGTCCGGCACGGCCGGGACGCCGGTCATCGCGGCGGAGATCAGCGAGTCGGTCGGCTGGACGCGGACGGTGCTGCCCTGCACGGTGACCCCGCCGCCGGCCGCGGGAGCGAGCTTGCCCGCGTCGGCGAGCACGGTCCGGACGCCCGCCTCGCTGAGCGCGGAGAGCACCGACGCGCTGGGCGTGCCGTCCGGCCAGAGCACCCCGGTCTGCGGGGTGACGCCGGTCAGCTGCTGGATGGTCGCCGCGCCGGCGGCCGCGCGGGTGACCAGGCCCGTGTCGCCGGGGTGGATGCGGGTGAGCGCGTCGAGGTCGGCGTCGGCGAACGGCAGCGCCACCACGCAGCGGCTGCCGACCAGCGAACGGAGGTCGGACAGCCACGCCTTCGCGGCGTCGGCGCCCTTGCCGTCGACGTTCCCCGACTCGGTGTGGACGAGGTAGCCGCGGCTCATCGCGTCGACGGTGGCGAGCAGGTCCGGGTCGAGCGCGAAGCACATCGACTTCGCCAGGTCCGAGTTGGTCCGCACGGCCGACGCGGCCGCCGTGACCAGCGCGTTCAGCCGTCCGTCGCCGCTGATCTCGGCGGCCATCCGGTCGTCGGCCAGCACCAGCGGACTGCCGTACGGCGACGCGTAGACGTGCGGGACGTTGCCGGTCAGCGGCCAGAGCAGGGTCATGCTCGGCGCGCCGGACCGGCTGGGCGCCTGCTTGCCGGGGCCGGTCAGCGCCGGCATCAGCATGCTGACCGCGCCGAGCCGGGCGGGCCCGCCGAACTCCGGCGTGCCGTTGACGTTGACCAGCAGCGGGTAGACGCCGGGACGGCTCAACCGCTCCGCCCGCGTCCCGGTCAGCGGGACACTGATGTTCAGCGGGGCGCTCTGCCCGGGCTCCAGCACTTCGGCGACCGAGGTGAAGTCGGTCAGCGGGGTGTCCTTGATGACGGCGCCGGAGAGCACGTCGCCGACGCCGCGCTCGGTCGTCGCCCGGTCACCGACCTGCAGCCGCACCTGCGGCCGGGTGACCTTCCGGTCGCCGGTGTTGGTCACCGTGCCGGTGACGGTCAGCGTCGTCGTCGACGTCGTGATCACCCGCGGGCTGAGCCCGCTCAGGTCGACACGCAGGCGGGCACCCTCCTCGGCCTGGGCCACCGAGGCTCCGGCGAGGGCGGGGACGGCCAGGAAGAGGACGGAAAGGAAGGCTGCGGCGAACCGCTTCACTCGGGGGCTCCCTCAGGGGCGTGCTCGTCTCGTCCGTGGACGTCCGGGCGCGCGAAAAGTTCCTTGGCCTTCCGGACGAGCTTGCGCTCGTCGGAGTAGGCGAGTTTGGCTTCCAGCTCGGCCAGCGGGACCCAGGCCACCTCGGTGACCTCGACGTCTTCGTCGGACAGCTCACCGCCGAGCGCTTCGAGCAGGAAGTGGTGCACGGTCTTGTGGATGCGCCGCTTCTCGGCCACGAACCAGTAGTCGATGGTGCCCAGTGGCCGCAGGACGCGCGCGGAGATGCCGGTTTCCTCCTTCACCTCGCGCACGGCTGTCTCTTCCACCGTTTCACCGTCCTCGATGTGGCCCTTGGGCAGCGACCACAGCAGTCTGCCGTGCCGGTCGAGCCGGCCGATCAGCACCGCCTGTTCGCGATCGGGGTCCACGACGAGACCACCGGCCGACGTCTCGTCGACCGTGGTCAGGCGCCGGCCGCGCTGACGCCTCCGCCGCCTGCGCGGCTTCGAGGCGCCGGGGCGGCCGGCTGATCCGGACATGCTGCGATGCTAGAGCAAACGGTTGCCCCGGTAGGCTGGCTCTCCGTGTCCGTGTCCGGCGGTGCCTGGAGCAACCGCACCTGGAACGTAGTGGGATTTTCGTGAACGACGTGGTCGAGAAGCAGGTGGTGGAGCTGATGGAGGTCGCTCCACTGGCGGAGGAGCTGGCGGAAAGGTTCGCGAGCGCCGGGCACCGCCTGTACCTCGTGGGCGGCAGCGTGCGCGACGCGCTGCTCGGCCGCCGGTCCGGCGACCTCGACTTCACCACCGACGCCCGGCCGGACCGGGTGCTGAAGATCGTCAGCGGCTGGGGCGACGCGGTCTGGGACGTCGGGATCGCCTTCGGCACGGTCGGCGTGACGAAGAAGGGCATGCAGCTCGAGATCACGACGTTCCGCGCCGACAGCTACGACCGCGTCGGTCGCAACCCCGAGGTCACCTTCGGCGACAACATCGAGGGCGACCTGCTCCGCCGCGACTTCACGGTCAACGCGATGGCCGTCGACCTGGCGTCCAAGACGTTCATCGACCCGCACGACGGGCTGAGCGCGCTGCGGGAGAAGGTCCTGGACACCCCGGCGACGCCGCAGGAGTCCTTCGCCGACGACCCGCTGCGGATGCTGCGGGCCGCCCGCTTCGCCGCGCAGCTGGGCTTCACCGCCGCTCCACGGGTCGTCGACGCGATGACGTCGATGGCGGGCGAGATCGACCGGATCACCGCCGAGCGGGTGCAGGCCGAGCTGTCGAAGCTGCTGCTGGCGGCCGACCCGCGGCCGGGCCTGGAGCTGCTGGTCGACACCGGGCTCGGCGACCGCGTGCTGCCCGAGGTGCCCGGCATGCGGCTGGCGATCGACGAGCACCACCAGCACAAGGACGTCTACCAGCACTCCCTCACCGTGCTGGCCCAGGCGATCGACCTCGAGAAGACGCACGAGCCGACGTCGGCGCCCGACCTCGTCCTGCGGCTGGCGGCGCTGCTGCACGACGTCGGCAAGCCCGCGACGCGGGAGTTCCAGCCGGGCGGGGGCGTCAGCTTCCACCACCACGAGGTGGTAGGCGCGCGGATGGCCCGCAAACGTTTGCGGGCGCTGAAGTTCTCGAAGGAGATCGTCGACGACGTCTCTCAGCTCGTGTTCCTCCACCTGCGGTTCCACGGCTACGGGAAGGGCGAGTGGACGGACTCGGCGGTCCGCCGGTACGTCACCGACGCCGGGCCCCTGCTGACCCGGCTGCACAAGCTGGTCCGCGCCGACTGCACCACGCGCAACCGCCGCAAGGCGGCCGCGCTGCAGGCGACCTACGACGACCTCGAGGCCCGCATCGCCGCGCTCAAGGCCAAGGAGGATCTGGACCGCGTGCGGCCGGACCTCAACGGCGAGCAGATCATGGAGCTGCTCGGCCTCAAGCCGGGACCGGACGTCGGCAAGGCGTGGAAGTTCCTCAAGGAGCTCCGGCTGGACCGCGGGCCCCTCGACCACGACGAGGCCGTCGCCGAGTTGAAGAAGTGGGCCGCGGAAAACGGCGTCGGGGACGTGTGAGCCGTGGCGGGCGGGGGCAGCTTCCTGGTGGCGCTGCTGAGGCGCGGCGCCCCCGCGATCGCCACCGCCACGAGTGAGCTGCCCGACGAGATCGCCGACCCGGCGCCGATGCACGCGCTGCGGCGGATCTCGCGGATGTCGGGCCCGATCGACCCCACCGAGCGCGACGGCCTGCTGCTGCGCGCCACCCGGTACGTCGTGCTCATCCCGCTGGCCTACCGGCTGCTCGCGGTGCCCGGCCAGTTCGGCGTCTACGTCCTTCAGCACGGCGCGACCGGGCTGCTGCCGGTCGGGGTGTTCACCCTGCTGTCGGTCGCGCTGAACGTCGCCGGCCTCCGCTGGATGTTCCGCTCGGCGCCGTTCCGCGGCCGCAACGCGGGGAAGCTGCTGGCCGTCGACCTGGCCTTCACGGTGCTTTCGCCGCTGGTCATCGCGCTGACCGTGCCGACGCCGGTGTACTTCGACGCACTCGCGGTCACCAGCGTCCACCTGTTCGGCGAGATCGGCCTGCTGACGCTCGCGCTGGGCCTTCCGAGCGGCGTGGTGTTCGGCCTGCTCGGCTTCCCGCTGCGGATGCTGGCCAACTGGCTGAACACCGGCCGGTTCCAGGTCCCGGCCGCCTTCTCGACGTACTCGGTGCTGCTCGCGGAGCTGTTCCTGGCCACCGCCGCGCTGGTGCTGACCGGGCTCGGCACGCGGCTGGCCCTGGCTTACGGCACCCGCAACGGACGGCTCGCCGAGCGCGCCCAGCAGCACCGGATGCTGCACGACACCGTGCTGCAGACGCTGGAGGCGATGGCGCTGTCCGGCACCGCGAACGCCGAGCAGCGCCTGGTGGAGATCCAGCGGCTGGCGCGGGCGCAGGCGATGGAGATCCGGCACACGATCGAGTCGGCGGCGTCCGAGCGGGCCGAGGCCGGCGCCCGGCCGCTGGGCGAGAAGCTCGCCGCGCTGGCCGCCGAAATGGCCCGCGACGGCCTGCGCGCCCAGCTCGTGGTGGCCGAACTGGACGACGACACGCTGTCGGAGGTCCGGCAGATCGCCATCCGCGACGCCGTCCGCGAGGCATTGCGGAACACGATGAAGCACTCCGGCACCGACCGGGTCGTCGTCCGGGTCGAGGAGCAGGAAGGCGGGATCGCGGTGATCATCCGCGACCACGGGAGCGGGTTCAGCGCGGCCGAGCACCCGGCCGGGTTCGGCATCAGCGAGTCGATCACCGCGCGGCTGGCCGAGGTCGGCGGGACGTCGCTGGTCGAGTCGGGACTCGCCGGGGGCGGCACGCGAGTGACGTTGTGGGTCCCGTTCTGATATCTCCTGGAACATGACCTCGATCGAGCTGCTCGCCGACGCTCTGGCCGCCTACCGCTCCGGTGACCGCGACCAGGCCGCTGAACTCGCCGCCCACGCCGGGCTGGCCGGCTCCACGCTGGCGGACGAACTGCGGACGTACCTGGCCGGCGACGGCTCGGCGCCGGTGTACGACCAGCCGAGCGCGTTCACGGCGTTCATCCGCGGCGGCGGCAACGTCGAGCTGTACCGGGCGCTGAGCGCCGAGCTGGCCGCGCGCTACGACGCCGGGAAGCCGGAGTCGCTGCTCGACCTGGGCTGCGGTGACGGCCTGGCCGTGGTGCCCGCGCTGGAGCAGGCGTCGCACCTGCCGCCGCGGATCGACCTGGTCGAGCCGTCGGCCGCGCTGCTCGACGGCGTCCACGAGCGGGTGCCGTCGGCCCAGTGCTGGCAGTCGACGGCGCAGGAGTTCCTCGCGCGCGACGACCTGGGGTGGGACTTCGTCCAGTCGACGTTCGCGCTGCAGTCCATCGAGCCGGAGCAGCGCGCCGAGGTGCTGCGCACGCTGCAGCCGCGCACCGGGACGCTGGTGCTGGCCGAGTTCGACGTCCCGGAGTTCGAGGAAGGCTCGCCGGAGCACCTGCGGTCGCTCGTCGAGCGCTACGAGCGTGGCGTGGCCGAATACGGCGAGGACGCCACGCTGGTCGCGCAGGGCTTCCTGCTGCCGGTGCTGCTCGGGATCGTGTCGGGACAGCAGCGGACGAACTGGGAGCACCCGGCCGCGGCCTGGGCCGAGCAGCTGCGGACGGCGGGCTTCACCGAGGTCGGCGTCGAACCGCTCGCCGACTACTGGTGGTCGCCCGCCGTCTTGATCACTGCCTGCTGAGCGAGCCCGTCTCCAGGTGCTGGGCGAGCGGCCGGGGCAGCAGGTAGGCGACCGCGCCGCCCGGCATCCCGCCCCAGGGCGCCGTCACGCCGGTCAGCACCCGGATCGCGCGCTGCACCCGGTACAGCCGCTTCTCGCGTTCGCGCTCGAACGCCAGCGCCGTCTCGACGAACCGCGAGCCGCCGGCGTGCACCAGGTTGCCGGTCTCGTTGCCGAACCGGACGACCGTCGTTCCCGGCGGCAGCACGATCAGGCGCTTGCCGCGGTAGAAGTTCAACGGCGGCTCGCCGCGCATCGGCAGGATCGGCCAGTCGGCGGGCTGGTCGGACTCCTCCGCCGGCCGCGGCGGCAGCATCAGCAGCACGCCGAGCAGGAACCGGGCGGCGTCGCCGAGCGAGCCGAACGCCACCGGCTCGTCGGACGGCGGCCGGGAAACCTCCCAGCCGTTCTCGGCGCGGCGCAGCGTCCAGACACCTTCGGCCGGTATCTCGTTCGCGCCGATCCGGTAGGCCGCGGCGGGCACGCCGTGCTCGGCGAGCCGCTGCTGGAGCAGCTCCAGCGTCTCCGCGCCGCGCAGGTTCCGCACCTGCTCACCGCGGGCGACGCGGGTGAGCGCGCGCTCGTCCGGCAGGTCCGCGGTCGTCTGCGGCGGCCGCGGCTGCCCGAGCACTTCCGCCTCCGCCGTCGCGCGCACCAGCTCCCCGACGAACGGCGGCCGGAACCCGGCCGCGCGGATGTGCTCGACCAGCTCCGCCTCCGGCGGCACGCCGTACTTGCGCAGGTAGTGCGGCACGGCGGCGGGCCAGATCCAGGTGCCGTCGGTGTGGAACGCGTTCGGCACGTCCGGCTTCGCGGCCGGCCCGCCGAAGATGTCCGGCAGCGGCGCCGGCCGGTGCAGCGCCACCGGCGCCCGGAACAGGTAGTCGAGCAGGCCGCGGACCTGGTCCGGCGGCACCGGCGGCCGGTTGACCACCGGCCGCTCGCCCTCGGCGTGCGAGTCGGCGATCCGCGCGTGCCGGAACACGACGTCCAGCGGCAGCCCGGCCTTCGCGGTCAGCCACGCCGGCAGGTGCTTCGGCGACCGCGGGAAGGTCGCCAGCTCCAGCTCGTAGGCCGCGGTCGACGGGCGGCCGCCGTCGTTGGGCGGCACCCGCCAGTCCGGCTCGCGGTCGGCGTCGAAGTCGAAGTCGAACTGCGACTCGGCGTCGAGGGTGAACGTGCCCTGGAACCACGTGCCGGCCTCGGCCTGGAACATCGCGGCCCGCAGCCGCGCGAACAGCCCGCCGAGGCGGGGCACCGCGGGCAGCGACACTGACACCGGGCCGTCCTCGTCGCCGACCGCCCGGACCTCGATCTCCGCGTAGTCGCCGACCTGCCGGAACTGCGCGCCGACCCGCGCCCAGCCGCCGGGCACGGTGTGCAGCAGCGTCCGGCCGATGGCGCGCAGCAGCGCGTTCTGGTCGCCCGTGCCCGGCTGCGGCCGCGCCTGGAGCGCCTCGGTGAAGTCCAGCCGCGTCTGCCACAGCGCCGTGACCTGCTTGGCCGGCACGGTGACCGAGAAGTCGGTCAGCCCCAGCTGCGCCGCGCGGACGGCGTCGTCGTGGACCCAGCGCAGGGTCAGCTCCGGCCGCGGACCCGGCGCGACCTCGAAGACCTCGCCGTCGTACTCGGCGAAGGTGCGCAGCGTGAACGTCGACGGCACCTCGCTCGCCGGGACGACCTTCGCCGGCCGGCCCTCGAACTCCTTGTCGAAGCCCTCCGGCGCCTCTTCCTCCGGCAGCACCGACAGCAGCACCGTGCCGTCCGTGGTCGACCGTTGCGCGCGGAAGGTCCCCTCACCCCACGTCGCATACAGGCCGTCCGGGCGTTCGGCTACTTCAACCCGGTAACGCACGTTTGTCCTCCCCGTCCCCAGTAGCCCAAAATCTAGTCGACCGGGTACCGAGCGAACCACCGGTCGTCGCCCGGCGCATCCGGGCCGAACTCGGTGAGCGCGTCGTCCGCCAAGCCGACGATGACATCGCGGAGTTCCAGCTGGTCCAGCCAGCTTTTCCGCAGGCCTTCTTCGCCGTACATCGCGCCGACGAGGTTGCCGCAGACCGAGCCGGTCGAGTCGCTGTCGCCGCTGTGGTTGACCGCCGCGAGCAACGCCGAGTCGGCGTCCGTGGTGGTCAGGGCGACGTACACCGACATCGACAACGCCGTTTCGCCGACGTTGCCCTGCCCCAGCGCCTCGAGCTTCTCCGGCGTCGGCGGTCCCGGCATCGCCAAGGCCGCGTCGAGCGCCGCGCTCTGCTCTTCGTGCCCCGCGTGCTTCACGAGCTCGCTCCGCGCAGTCGTGACCGCGTCGAGCAGCGGCTTCCCGTGCAGCAGCTCGTGGACGATCACCGCGAAGCAGCCCGACGACAGGTACCCGCTCGGGTGACCGTGGGTCAGCGCCGCGCTCTCGGCGCCCAGCCGGAACACCTCGGCGAGGTCGTCCGACCACAACGCGATCGGCGCCGCGCGCATCACGCCGCCGCAGCCCTTCGAGTTGTTCACCGGACGCTCGATGGTGCCGCGGACGCCCGAGCGGCCGTACGCCTCCAGCTCGCCGAAGCAGGTCAGGCCGGGAGCACGCCTGCTGAACAGCTCCTGGTGCGTGATCAGCCAGCCGTCCGGCGCCTCGACGGCCGACTGCGGCCCGCGCGCCCGGTCCCACGTGACGCCCTGGGTGTGCAGCCAGCGCTGGTAGGCCAGCTGCAGCGAGTGGACGACGTCGGCCGAGCCGGTCCGCCGCTGCTGCGCGTGCGCCCGGATCAGCGCCTCGAGCGTGAAGAGCGTCATCTGCGTGTCGTCGGTGATCCGGCCGACGCCGCCGTACGCGGGGATGAAGTCCGTGATGCCGGCCGGGCCGGCGATCTCCCGGATCCGGTCGATCGAGTCGAACTCCGTCTTCGCGCCCAGCGCGTCGCCGATCGCCCCGGCCAGCAGGCTGCCGCGGAGTCGCGATCGCAAGTCGGGTCCCTTCGGTTCCGTGGTGAACCGGCCGCTCGGGTACCGGCGCTCCCACCGCGGGTGTTCGGCGGTCTCCGTCTGGAGGCCGTTGCGGTTGAAGTACCAGAAGACGTCGCTGGCGACGTCGTCGAGCAGGCCGAGGTCGGGCAGCGCGGCCACCCACGCGGCGGGCAGGCCGGGCACGCCGAGCCGCGCGCCCACCATGGCGCCGGCGAGCGCCCCGGCGACCGGGCCGGACCGCGCGGCGAGCGTGATCGCCGCTTCCGGGTCGTAGCCGCGCTTGGCCGCGGCGAACAGCGCGCGGCCGAGCACCGACCGCACGCCCCGGCCGTCGCCGATGCTCTCCAGCTGGGCGACGTCGTCGGCGTCGCGGTCCTCGCGCAGCGCCAGCGTCGACGCGGCCAGGTCGCCGCCCACCTCCCGCAGGCGGACGTGCACCGGCAACGCGAACGTGTCGCGCGTCAGCAGGGCCTGGAACAGGGAAACCAGCAGCTCGACGCCTTCGGTGACCTCGGCGCCGGCCGCCGTGCCGGTCAGCTCCCGGGCGACGTCCTTCGCGTACTGCTCACCGTCGACGTCGGCCAGCGCGACCGCGCCGGCCGGCGTCGCGGCCAACGCCGTGGCCAGCAGCGCGGAGAACTCGGCGGGCGCCGGGCCCGCGTGCCGCGTCGCGACGGCGAGCCAGCCGACCGGGTCCGGCTCGGGCAGGGTCGCCGGGACCTCGCCGGTCGGCACCGGCGGCAGGCCGCGCAGCACCGCGTCGGTGTGGAACAGCAGGTGCCGCGTGAGGCCGCCCATCGGCAGCGGGCCGGTGGCGCCGCCGCCCAGCGCGTCACCGATCGCGAAGCCGACGTACGCGCCGACGATCCGGTGCCACGCGAAGCGCCCGGCGAGCGTGCCGAAGGCGGAGAACTTCCCGAACGTCCACGGCACCGGCCGCGGGCGCGCGTCCTCGTCCACGTGCGCGATCAGACCGTTGGCGCCCAGGTCGGCGGGCCATTCCGGGTACTGCCCGGCCCGGCGCCGGACGCCGTTGCGGTACTGCCACGCGAAGCCGCGCAAGTACCGGACGCACTCCGCGGGCGTCAGCTCGAAGTGGTGATCGCGGGCGTGGTCCACGGCGTACCGGAGGTGGCGTTCCAGCAGGTCGGGCGGCTCGATGCCGAACTCCGCCACCAGCCCGGGCAGGGCCTCGGCGACCTCGGGCCCGGCTTCCGGGGCGAGTTCCTCGACGCGGGGCCGGAGCTCGGGCGCTCCGCCGCGGGCTTCGGTCAGCTCGGCCGCGGTGAGGCTGCGGACCTGCCCGGTGCCGGGGTCGAGGGTCAGCCCGGACGACGGCAGCTCGCGGACGGTCGCCCGCCACCGGCGCGGGTACCGCCCGGGCACCTTCGCCGACGAGCTGTAGGCGATGACTTCCCGGCCGCCGGTGGCCGGCACCGGCCGCAGCAGCGGCTCGCCGTCCAGCAGGGGAACGAACACCTCGCAGTCGAGCAGAGCCCGGGCGAAGTCGGCGCGGCTGATCCAGTTGACGCTCAGGTAGTTCAGCAGCTTCTCGGCGTCGGTCGTCGGCACCGGGAACCCGCGCCACACCGGGCCGGGCGTGTACTGGTCGTTGCCCCGGCGCGGGCCGGTCGGCTCCCCGAACAGCGTGTACTGCGTCCAGCCGCGGATGGCGCGCACCGGGATGCCGAGGCCGGGAAACGCCTTTTCGTCGAACTCCGGGTCGACGTCGGGGCGCCACTCGACGAAGCCGCCGGCTTCCGCTTCTGTCATTCTCCCCATCCTCGCGCTAATGCCGCGGGTAGCGCTCGATCCACTGGTCGCCGAGGGCGCTCAGCGCCGAATGCCGGTCGAAGTGCCAGTAGGCGTCCGAAGCGACGTTCTCGACCAGGTACCGCAGCTCCAGCTGGTCGACCCACTTCTGCGGCAGCCCGGGAATCCCGGTCCGCGCGCCGAGCAGGGCGCCGGCGATCGCGCCGGTGAGCGCGCTGCGGCCGGAGTGGTTGACGGCGCGCAGCAGCGCCTGCTCCGGGTAGTTCTCGAAGCCCGACAACGCGGCGAAGGCGCGGCCGAGCACCGACAGCGTCGTCTTGCCGTCGCCGATCAGCTCGGGCATCCGCAGGTCGGGCAGCCCGTGCTCGCCGAAGAACGGCACCGACTCGGCGACCATCTCCGCGATCGCCGTCCACTCCGGGCCCTGCTGGAACTGGTTGTCCGGGTTGAGCACCTCGCGGCTGGTGTTCCAGATCGGGAAGCTGAACGGGTCCTTGGTCAGCGCGTGCTCGAACAGCCAGGTCAGGTAGGTCGCGGCGGCCAGGTCGGGCTCGGTCGGGTGGGTGACGCCGGCCAGCTCGCGCACGGCCTGGCGCGCACCGCCGCTCAACCCGCTGCCGGGCCCGGCCATGGTCAGCGCGGCCGGCAGCGCCGGGATCAGCGCGGCCGGGCCGGTCATCGGCTGCGCACCCGCGGCCCCGGTCGCGAGCTGGTGGTAGGCGTTGAGTTCGGCGTCGTCGGCGTCACGCCGGGCGTGCAGGTCAGGGACCTGCACGAGCCAGCCGTCCACGGCGTCCATCGGCGCGCCCTGGGTGCGCAGCCAGCGCTGCAGCGCCCCGCGGACGACGTCGGGGAAGAGCTGCTCGGCTTCGCGCGACTCCGGCCGCTCGCGGTGCGGGCTGCGGATCGCGGCCTCGGTGTAGAACAGCAGCCGCTGCGTCAGCGAGCCGATCCGGCCGGGCTGGTCGAACGCCGGGACCAGGTCGGCGACGCCCTCGATGCCGTACTTCGCGTGGATGTCGTGCAACATCATCCGGTCCACGGCCGCGCCGAGGGCCTCACCGAGCGCGAAGCCGACGTACGCGCCCGTGACGCGCTGCCAGCCGTAGCGGAAGCCCTCGAGGTCCTGCTCGAAGTACTTGCCGAACGTGTCGAGCCGCGGCACCGTGCGGCCGGCGTTGTCGTACGCCGGGGCCAGGCCGTTCGCGCGCAGGTCGTTGGGCTTGCTGCGCGGCGGCTCCGGCATGGTGAACCGCTTCAGCCAGGACTCGCCGAGCACGGTCTTCGCGCACTCCTCGGCGGTCAGCTCGAAGCCGCGCCGGCGGGCCTTCTCGGCCGCCAGCAGCGGTGGCTTCACCGGATCCGGCAGCCCCATCCGGGACGCGGTTTCGGTGGCGACCCGGATCAGGTCCTCCTCGGCCTCCGGGCAGCGGCCGTGCACGTCGATGCGCGGCTCGTGGCGGGGGAACCGCTTGACGATCTCGGCGAGCTCGCCGCTGGAGACGTCCTCGATGGTCGTCGGGCCGCCGTTGATCACCAGGTTCGGCGGGTGCTCGAACTCCGCGAGCGTCGCGACGTCGACCTTCCACCAGCCGTGCTCGCGCGAGGGCAGGTGCCGGGTCGAGCTGAACACCTTGAGCTCGTTGCGTTCCTCGGCGAAGTAGAACCGGTCGGTCTTGCCGGTTTCCAGGTCGAGCGGGACGAACACCTCACACCGGATCAGCCCGATGAGCAGCAGCTCCCGGGTCAGCCAGCCGACGCTGCCGAACGACAGCAGCGTCTCGAGGGTGTTCTCCGGCTTCGGGTAGCCGCGGCGGATCGGGCCGGCCTTGTACTCGGGGTTTTCGCGCTCTTCGCCGGTCTGGTTGCCCTCGGCGTCGACCTTCACCCAGCCCGCGACGGCCTGCAGCGGCACGCCCAGCTCGCCGAGCCCGGCCTTCACGTACTCGGGGTCGACGACCTCGCGCCAGTTCTCCTGGCCGGGGAACGCCACCGGCACCGACAGCCCGCCCGGGTGCGGGTGCGCCTGCCGCAGCTCGCCGTCCGGCTCGCGGACCACGACCGACGGCGGCGGGAAGATCTCCTTCTCCGGCCGGCCCTCGTCGAGGAACGCGATGGTGTTGTAGGGCACCGACCAGCCCTCGGGGATGCGCAGGACCTTCTCGGTGTCCACCCGCAAGCCCGCGGGACCGGAGACGTCCGGGCCGTGCACCGCGCGCAGCCACTGGCCGACCTTGGCAATCGCTTCCGCCGCTTCCACCTACTCGATCCTCTCCAGGCTTCCGTCGGACTCGTGCTCGGCGATCGTCTTCGGCAGCACGAAGGCCACCGCACCACCCGGCAGGTTCGCCCACGGGACCGTGATGCCGGTGATCACGTGCAGCGGGCGTCTCAGCCGGTAGGTCCGCCGCACCCGCTCGCGTTCCAGCGGCAGCGACGTCGTGGCGAACCGTACCTCGCCGTGGTGAACGAGATTGCCGGGTTCCTCGCCGAAGCGCAGAACGACCGTACCCGCCACCAGCCTGGTGATGCGCTTGTTGCGGAGCAGGGTGAGGGGAGGCTCACCCGGAGCCGGGTGGACCGGCCAGTCGTCCAGCTCCTTGGCCGTTTCCAGCGGCGTTTCGTGCCCGGCCGTCATCCGGGCCGGGTGCAGCAGCAACGCGCCGAGTAGCTGCTGGGCAGCGTCTTCGAGCCGCCCGAAGTGCTTCGGCTCGCGGGGCTTGCCGCCGGCGTACGCGGCGACCTCCCAGCCGTCGGGGGTGTAGTTGAGGCACCACGCGCCGTCCGCGCGTTCGCCGACCCGGTACGCCTCCGGCCAGACACCGTGCTCGCCCAGCCGCTGGACCAGCACGATCAGCAGCTCCTCGTCACCGAGCTTCGGGTCCGGCGTCGTCTCCAGCTCGGCGGCGACGTCCCCGGTGGTCTTCTTCACGTCGGCGCGGCCCGGCTTCGGCCGCGGCTTGCCCAGCAGGTCCGCCTCCGCGGTCCGGCGGACCAGCGGCTCGACGTACGGCGGCTGGAAGTGGTTCCGGCGGATGTGCGCGACGAGGTCCGGCTCCGGCGGCACGCCGTGCTTCGCGAGCAGGAGCGGGACGGCTTCGGACCAGATCCACGTGCCGTCGGTGTGGAACCGCTCGTCGCCGTCTTCGTGGACGACGGCTTCGCGCTCGAGGTACTGCAGCACGAGCGGCACCTCGGTGTCGGTGAGCGGCGGCCGCTCGACGTCCGGGCCGCCGGCGTCGGCGTGCCGGAACACCACACCCAGCGGGAGCTGCGCGCGCAGCCGCCACCAGTCCGGGATGTGCTCGTCGGCCCGCGGGAACGCGGCGAGCTCCGCCGGGTAGGCGGCCGGCTCCGGCGCGTCCGTCCACTGCGGATCGTCGTCGAGCGCGAAGTCGAAGTCGAAGGCGCCGTCGGGGGTGAGCGTGAACCGCGCCTGCAGCCAGGTGCCGCGGTCCTCGGTGTACATCCCGGCCCGCAGTTCGGTGAACAGGCCGGTCAGCTCGTCCGGCGTCGCGGTGTTGTGGCCCGCGACTTCGGAGTGCGCGCCGACCTGCCGGAAGTCGACGACGGCGGGCGCGGCGGCGTCCACGCTGTGCTCGCGGACGAGCTTTCCCAGGCGTACCAGGAGGGTCCGCTGCGCTTCGGGCGAAAGCCGATGTTCCACGTGAATCATTGCGGGATCACCGAGGTGAACGTGAAGGTCGGGGCTTCACCGGCGGCGCGGCGGGCGAACTCGTCCTCCCACATCTTGAAGGTGCGCCGGTAGATCGAGTCGATCAGCGCCCGCTCTTCCTTGGTGATCTTGCGGTTCTCTTCTTCGGTCGCGGCCCAGATCGCGTCGATGGTCTGGTAGAGCGCGAAGATCGGCCCGTCCCCGCGGAGGTAGTTGTGCCGCTCCTCCTCGGTCCGGCGCACGAACCGTTCGCGGTCAAGGCTGCGGATGTCCGGGCCGTGGTCGAAGAGCACGTCCATGACGTGTTCCGGTTTTTCCTCGAAATCCCCGGTCTTCCAGTTCAGGATGCGACCGGTCAGCCCGCCGTCGGGCGTGCTCTCCACCACGTACGTGTGGTCGTAGTACTCGAAGTAGGACGGCGTCTGGACCATCTAAAGACTCCCCTGCAGCGCGTCCCAGAACAGGTCCCGTTCGCGCTTGATCAGCCCGTCGATCAGGGCCTGTTCCTCGTCGGTGTGTGGTCGGTCTTCGGCTTTCTTGAGCGCCTTGAGGTCACGTCGCACCTCGTACAGCGAGTGCTCGTACGCCGAGACATCGTCCAGTGCCTTCAGGTGGAGGCGCAGCTCGGCGACGTGCCCGTCGATGCGGACGCTCATCTGCAGGTCGCGGTAACCCGCCGGAGCGGGGTTGGCGAAGCGGTCGTCGAAGTCGACGATCTCCAGGTCGGGGTGTTCGGCGATCCGCGCCAACGCGGCGTAGGCGTCCTGCACGCGCTCGAACTGGATCATCGCGCCGGCCAGGTCGACCAGCCGCGACGCGTCACCGTCGTAGTTGGTGTTGATCTTGTCCATCGCCCGGCCTTCGGACTTCGGTCCGGGCCGGAACCCGGCGTGGCCGCCGGTTTCCTCGGCCAGCGGCGGCAGGATCTCCTTCAGCCTGAGGTCCGCTCGGGCCGCTTCCCGGTAGCGCTCGGCGAGGTACTCCCGCGTGTAGGCCTCGTCCCCGAGCCTGCTCTGGTCGAACGGTGCCTGCTTCCGGTGTGCGTTCGGGCGGCCCTCCGCCTGGTCGATCACTTCCCGCGACACCTCGGCCTGCTCCGGCGTGAGCGGCGTCGGCTCCGCGTGCGGGCCCACCGGTTCCGCGTCCGGATCCGGGTGGTGGACCTCGTGCACGGCGTCGGCGAGGATCGGGATGGCCTCGTCGTGCACCAGCAGGCTGGCGATCGTCTCCGGCTTGCGCAGCAGCGACCGCGTGAGGAACTCGTTGGCCGGGTCGTGGAGCAGGTCGACCAGCTCCGGGTGCCCGGCCAGCCGCGTCCGGACGAACTCGCCGACCGGCCCGAGGTTCTGCGGGTTCCCCTCGTGGTCCTTGACGATGAGGTCGGTGGTGGCGCCGGCGAGCGCCTCGGCGACCCGCGGCTGGGCCAGGAGCTCGTCGAGCCGGGACTGCGGGGCGTGGCCGTAGCCGCCGTGCGCCTCGCCCGGGGCGTGCTCGGGCTGGACGTGCACCTCCTCCGGCGTGCCGACGTGCATCAGCTTGATGCCCTTCGGTGGCTGCGGCAGGTGCATGAGGTCGCCGGACTGCGGGTCGATGAACGCGACGCCGTCACGGGTGTGCACGACCATCGCGACGTGCCCGTAGACGACACCGTTCGGGCCCTCGTACTTCACCGCGACCACGGCGTGGTGGTCCAGCGGCCGGTCCCGCATCTCGCGGATGACGTCGTCGTAGCTGCCGCGCTCGGAGAACGTCTCGCCGAACCGGCCTTCGATGTGCTCGAGCGTGCCGCGCGTGCCCATCTCGTGGAACAGGACCGGCTCGGCCGTCATGTCACCGCCACGCAGCCGGTCCAGGTACGCCTCGGGCCCGCGGGTGCAGTTGGACATGTACCCGTTCTCCAGCGCGCCCGGCTGGTGGAAGCCCGGGTTGACCTCGCGCAAGTGCGGGTGCCGGTCCTGGACGTAGGCCGCTCGCTCGGCCGGCGTCGCCGTGTCGGCGTGGATGGCCGGCTCGGACGGCGGGTTCGTCGCGCGCGCCAGCGTCGAGTAGTCCGGCAGTGCTTCGGGAGCGTGCGGTGTCTCGGCGGTGCCGTCGAGGACGTCGCCGACCGACTGGTGTCCGGGCTGGTGGTGCTGCGCCGGCTCGGCTTCGCCGAAGCCACCGAGGCGTTCCATCAGCGCGGCCTGCCGCCGCCGTTCGAACTCGGCCGCGTTGTGCTCGTTCTCGGCGCGCCGCTCGGCCATCTTGTGCTGCGCGGCCTCGGGATCGAGGTGACGCGGGTGGCCGGGTCCGATCTCCTCGGCCTCGATCACCCACTTGCGGCGGCCCTCGGGCGTGATCTCCAGCCGCCGCTCGTGCACCAGCAGCTGCGTGCCGGGCGGCGAGAGCGTCTCGCGCTCGGACGGGTTCTCGGCGAGCTTCGAGATGTCGCGGAGGTTGTCCGACCGGACGTGCAGCTCGACGTCGTCGCCGAACTTGCTGGTGGCGAACTCGCCGGTCTTGATGGACGCGCTGGAGAACGCGGGCTCGACGACCACCGCGCCCGGCTCGTACGGCCCGGCGACGAGCTCGGCCAGCCGCGGATCGCCACCGACGTCGAAGGCGCGGATGCTCTCACCGGACGTGCGCGGAACCTGGTTGAGGCCGTCGACGACGGCCCGCGCGTTCGCCTGCGCGAGCTCGAAACCGGGGTGCCCGGGCCCGCGGCGCAGGGCCTCGTTGACGTCGTAGGCGTACTCGCCGCGGGTGTAGCCGTGCACCGCGACGGCGCCCTCGTCGGACAGCGGCAGCCCGGCGGCGTCCTGCCGGGCCAGCGCGCGGTCGTGGATCTGCTGGTAGACGTCCTCGCTGCCGACCGCGCGGCGGATGCTCTCGTGGTCGGCCGGGGTGCCGCGGTGGTCGCCGTCGAAGAGGTAGCCCTCGTCGTGCGGCACCCGCTCGGACGCCGGGTTCAGGCGGTCGGCGATCGCCGGCGTTTCGTGCGGCGGCCCGAGCGGCAGTTCCCGGATCCCGGCGGCGTCGTGCGGCAGCTCGGCCAGCCGCCCGCTGACGGGATCGGCGAAAACGATGCCGTGCTCGGTGTGCACGGCGGCGACCAGCCGTTCCGCACCACCGTGTTCGAAGGCGACGGCGGACCGTGCGCCGACGGGCCGTTCGCCGAGGTCGCGGGCCACGTCGTCGAAGCTGCCCCGGCTGCTCCACGGCCCGTCGAGGCGTTCACCCCGCGCGGGCCCGGCGACGACGTCCTCGCCGTTCATCCGCCGCTCGAAGGCGGCCATCGACTCGGCGGCGTTCGTCCGGAAGCCGTTTTCGAGGGCGTCCGGCGCGTAGTGGTTGCGAGTGTTGACCGCACCGAGCTCGGGAACGGCGTCGCGGACGAGGCGGGCGTGCTGCTGTGGCGTCTCGACGGACCCGGCGTGCAGCACGGGCGTCCCACCCGGCCGGAGCGGCTCGGCGAGCTGCGCCCAGCCACCCTCGGGAGCCCCGGTGGCGGGCGGCCGCCGAACGGGCGGGGGCGGCGCACTCGGGTCGTCGAAGGCGGTGAGCTTCGACATGTCGCCGCTCGGCCGCAGGTGCGGGTGTTCGGCGTAGAACTGCTCGAGCTCGGCGTCGGCCTCACGCTGGAAACGTGCCTCGTCGGCGCGCTCGTCGGCCCGCCGCCGTTCGATCGCCTGCCGGGCATCGGCCTCGGCGAGGTGCCGCGGATGCCCGGCGGTGACCTCCTCGGCGTGCACGATCCACTGCGGGTCGCCGGGCCGCCGGTGAGGGTTGTCCGGGTGGCCGGGGCCCTTCTCGACGCCGGTGATCTCGAACTGCGTCCCGGCCTTGAAGAGGACCTCGCGTTCGTGCCCGATGCTGGCCATGGCCTCGACGTCACGGCCGGTCTTGGACTGGATCCGCATCTCGACCTCGCCGGGGAAGGAGCTGCGCGGATGTTCCGCGTCGACCTTCGACGAGCTGAGGAACGACGGTTCGGTGATGTGCGCGCCTTCGTGGAACCGGCCGAGGAAGGCCTGCAGCCGCCCGGGATCCCCTTGGAAGTCGACCCGCCGCGACACGGTCCCGACGTGCGGCGGAAGCTCGTTCAGCCCGGAGACAAGCGCCCCGGCCTGCGGCGCGAGGTCGACGAGCTCGGAGCCGCCCATCCGCAGCGCCCGGTTGAGCGGACCGACCATCTCGTACCGCGTGTAGGCGTGCACGGCGAGCGCGCCGGCATCGGAGACACCGGGGTGGAACTCGTCCCGCTTGGCAAGGGCTTCCCGGCGCACCTGTTCGTGCCGCCACTCGCCGGACTCGGGGCTGTGCCGCCCGGAGTCCATGAAGGTGTCCTCGATCCGCCGGGTTCCGACGGGGTCCTCGGTGTGAAACCGCTGGTCGGTGAGGTAGGGCTCGTCGGGTCGCGGGTGTTCGGGGGCGCCGGCCGGCTCAGGGACGTCGTGCACGTCAGCGGGCGGCTCGTGTGCCGGGGCGGGTTCGGCCGGCGGCTGTTCGTGCGCGGGCTGCTCGGCAGATCGCTCCTGGACAGGGGCGTGTTCGCCCGCAGGCGCGGCGGAGTGATCGAGCGGCTGCTCCGGTGCAGCGTGTTCGGCCGGTTGCCGGTACACCGCCGGTTCGGCCCCAGCCGGGCGTTCCTGAGCAGGTGGCTCGAACGCCCGCGGCTGCTCAACGGGCCCACGAGCAAGGTGCTCCCCCGGCGCCCCGAACCGCGGCGGCGGAACAACAGGCGGCCCCGGACGAGAACCATGCGGCGGCACCGCAGGCCGCCCACCGGGCGGAGGCGCCATCGGCGGCCGTCCACCGGGATGCGAGCCGGGCCCCTGCGGACCCCGCGGCTGAGCCGGGTACCCACCAGGACGCTGCCCGCCCGGAGGCGGCATCCGTCGTGGATCCTGCGGATGGAACCCGCCCTGCGGTGCCGGACCGGGAACGTGCGGCCCACGCTGATGAGGCGCCCCACCCGGGAACGCCTGCGCCGGTGGCGGTCCGCTCTGGTGGGCGTGCCCGCCGGGATGATTCGGTGGCGGTCCGGCAGGGATCGCGCCCGGGTGAGCCGGTGGCTGTCCGTGCTGGTGAGGTTGCCCGCCCGGGTGCTGTTGCCCACCGAGATGAGTTGGCGGCTGTCCCCCTGGGAACGGTTGCGTGCCCGGGTGAACGGGTGGTTGCCCGTTCTGATGGGTCGGTCCGCCGAGATGAGGCGGCCGACCGCCCCGGAGCGGCTGCGCCTGGGGGTGAATCGGTGGCTGGCCGCCCTGCCACGGCTGCGTGCCCAGGTGTGGTTGAGCTGGGGGTTGTCCGTTCTGGTGAGGCTGAACGGGCGGCTGTCCACCGGGATGAGCCGGCGGCTGGCCGCCCGGGAACGGTTGCGTTCCCGGGCGAACCGGTCCCTGCCCACCCGGGTGAACCGGTCCGCCTTGGTGCGGCCGACCCGGCGCCTGCCCACCCGGCCGGCCCGGCAACTGTCCACTCTGGAACAACCGGCGGGGATCCTGCGGCAGCTGCCCACCCCGCGGCGGCACCGACCCGCCCGGTTGCGGACCACCGGCACGTCCCGAACCACCACCACCGTTCGGCATGCCGCCCGGCGGCGGCGCGAACCCACCGCCCGGCGGAGGCGCTGCCTGCTGCGGCGACGGACCGTTCTGCAACATCCCCGCATCAGCCGCGAACGGCTGGCTCGCCCCACCGGTGAACCCGGCCGCGCCGACGTTGTCCTGCGGACGTCCACCGCTCTGCCGTCCCGGCTCCGGTCCGGATCCCGGCGGCGGGGCCATGCCGTAACCGCCCTGCGACGGCCCACCCGACGAGCTCGTCGCCTGCGGCGAATCCACCGCCCGGACTGCCTCCGGCTGGTGGGCGTGGTCGACACCCGGCCGCGGCGCCGCAGCCTCCCGACGGATCTCCGCTTCGGAAGGCACCGACGGCGGCTCTTCACGCCTCGGCCCGGACGACGACTCGTGCGCAGGCTGTTCACTTCGCGCCTGGGGTTCGGAGGAAGCCTCGTGCTGAGGTCCTTCGCTCCGCGCCTGGGGCTCGGGCGAAGCCTCGTGCCGAGGTTCGGTGCCCTGGGACTCAGCGTGCGGGCGTGGCTCGTCGCCTTGCGGCCCGGGTTCGGAGGATGCTTCCTGCCGGGGCTCGGCGCCCGGGGCCTCAGCGTGCGCCCGAGGCTCCTCGCCTCGCGGCGCAGCCTCAGACTCGTGCCGCGGCTCCTCGCCTCGGGTCTCAGCTTGCGCCCGAGGCTCCTCGCCCCCGGCTTCAGCCTGCGACCGTGACTCATCCTGCCGCGCCCCGGCTTCGGACGATGCTTCGTGCCGCGGCTCCTCGCCTCGGGTCTCAGCTTGCGCCCGAGGCTCCTCACCCTGGCCCTCAGCTTGCGACCGTGGCTCATCCCCTCGCGCCCCAGCCTCGGACGATGCCTCCTGCCGCGACTCCTCCGCCCCAGCCGCCTCCCGCCGCGACTCAGGCTCCGAAGCCTCACCTTCTGGCGAAGCCCCATCCGCCTCCCGCGGGATATTCGCCTCGTGAACCGAGTGCAGCTGCTCCTTCGCGCCCCCGACCGCGCCCCCGACGGCTCCGCTCGACGCCCCCATCAGCAGCTGCTCCGGTGTCAGCGACCCCAGATCGCCCGTGACCGCCGCCTGGCCGACCGTCTGCGCGACCCCCTCGACCGCGCCACGCGCTCCCGCACGGAGGGCCGCGTCCGCGACCTGGCCGCCCGCACTGTGGGACAGCCCCTCGGTCGCTCCGCGGCCGATCGATCCCGATGCCGCGCCGACCACTCCGCCGACCGCGCCCGAGATCGCCGCGTCCGATGTCTTCGACCAGTCCCAGCTCTTGCGGTCGCCCTTGGCCATCTGCAGGCCCTGGATGCCCGCGTCCATGCCCAGGTTGATGGCCTCGTTCTTGAGGACCTCCATGCCGATCTTCTTGAGGCCCTGTTTGAGCAGCTTCTCCAGCAGCTCCTTCGCGACCTCCTTGAACCCCTGCTGCGCCAGCTTCTCGAGCAGCTGCCGGAACAGCATCTGCACGGTCATCCGGGTCGCGATCTGGGCCGGTGCGATCCCCGCCGTCGAGCCGCCGAACGTCACCGCGGCCGCCGCGATCATCGCCGCTATCTGGGCCGCCAGGATGATCAGCGAAATGATGATCATGTACTTCGTGTACTCGACGTCCAGTGCCGTCTGGTCGCACGAATCGCCCAGGGCCTTCGTGGCGTCGGCCAGCTGCTTGAAGTAGGCCTCGTCGCCTTCGACGAACTTCTTCCACTGCTCCGCGAACGCGTCGGCGCCGTCGCCCGTCCAGTTGTCGCGGATGCCGGACGCCGCCTGGTTGCCCGTCTCCGACACCGGGCCGATCGACGCCGATGCCGTGTGCCACGCGTCCCGCAGGGCGCGCAGCTTCGTCTCGTCGCCCTCGGGCCAGCTCTCCCCGACCACGATCGGCAGCAGCCACTTGACCGCGTCGGGCATCTCCATCCCCACGCGTCAATGCCCCTTGCCCAGCTGGGACGTCACGTCTTCGTCGGCGCCCGTGAGGGCCTTCATCGACTTGGCGACGTTCTGCTGCATCCCCCGCAACCCCTGCACGAGGTTGGTGAACCCCTCGACGGCGCCCTGCGCGCCCGGCACGTAGTCCTTGGCGAACTCCTTGCCGGAGTCGTCGCCGCCCCAGCACTCGCCCTGGGCGTCGAGAGCCGCCTGCAGCGCCTTCGCCGCGTTGTCGAGGCCGTCGGCGGCCGTCACCAGGCCGTTCGACGCGCGCAGCACCGCGTCCGGCTCCGCGGTGAAGCCGGAACCCCCGTCCGGCATCAGTCGCCCCTTGTCATCCAGGACGACGGCGGCTCCTCGTCCTCGTCACGAGGCGGGCGGACGCGCTTGGGCGCGGGCTTGGGCGCGGGCATCGGCATCGGCGCCTGCTCGTTGCGCAGGATCGAACCGCCGTCCTCGAACGACTCGGGCCGCGGTGCCGGCGCTGCCTCGGCGAACTCGTCGAACGCGGGGATCGGCGGCACCAGCCCGGCCAGCGACGGCGCACCTTCGACCAGGTCGGCGAGGTCGGGCAGGCCTTCGGTGATCGGCGCCATCAGGTCCGCGATCTTCTGCTTGACCTGGAGCGACCCCTGACGCACCAGCGTCTGGACGGTGCTCGCGAGCTGCGCGGGCGTCGTGCGCTCGAAGGTGGCGGGCGCGAATTCGAGCTTCGCGAGGCTGCCGCCGGCGTCGATGGTGGCGCGGACGAGGCCGTCGGGGGAACTCACCTGGGCGGTGGTCTCGGCCGCCGCGGCCTGGGCGTCGCGCAGCTGCGCCGTCTGCCGCTCGAAGTTCTCCAGGAGGGTGTCCATCTGGTCCTTCATCGCGGCATTCCGTGCTTCGAGCC
Organism: Amycolatopsis sp. NPDC051102; assembly: GCF_040682815.1. Classification (NCBI taxonomy): domain Bacteria; kingdom Bacillati; phylum Actinomycetota; class Actinomycetes; order Pseudonocardiales; family Pseudonocardiaceae; genus Amycolatopsis; species Amycolatopsis sp. NPDC051102. The sequence goes on along the minus strand of NZ_JBFBBT010000007.1, from coordinate 134,654 downwards.
GTGCACGGTCGTCGCCCGCGGTGGTCACAGGTGCCCCCGGTGTCCCTCGAACCTACTAATGACTTGCGGTCACCCTAATGCCAATGGAGCAGTCATCGTGACCGGTTCGGGTGTTTGCGTCAGCGAATCACGCGGCGTCGAGCCAGCAGGTAGCCGGCCCCGCCGACGAGGTAGCAGACCGTCGCGGCGATGAGCAGGCCCGGCGAACGGCCGTCGTCCGGTACGACGAGCGCACCCAGCGAAACCGCGGCTACCTGCGTGATGTTGAACAGCGTGTCGTACAGCGCGAACACCCGGCCGCGGGCTTCGTCGGCGACGTCCAGCTGGATCGACGAATCGACGCAGAGCTTGAGCACCTGCCCGGCCCCGGTGATGACGAACGACGCGAGCAGCGCCAGCGGCAGCACCATCGGCAGGCCCAGCGCGGACTGTGCGATCGCGGCGAGCACCAGCGCCCCGAGCACCGCGCGCAGCCGCCCGAACCGGCGGATGATCCGCGCGGTCAGCAGCCCGGCCAGCAGCAGCCCGGCCCCGGCGAGCGCGGCCATCTGCCCCAGCCCGGGCAGGCCGGCGCGGAAGAAGCCGTGGTCGGTGAAGTAGTTGCGCATCAGCAGCACCGTGACCAGCAGCGACACCCCGAACGACGCCCGGTGCGCGAACAGCGCGACGAACCCGGCCGTGACGCTCGGCGCGCGCCAGGCGTGGCGGGCGCCGTCGGCCAGCCCGCGCGCGACGGCCAGCACCGGGTGCGGCGGCTCGTCGACCACCGTCGGCCCGAGCACGCCGCGGGCGAACCCGCGCGCGAGCAACGCCGCGACCAGGGGGCCGAGGACGGCGAACGCCGTGGTCTCCGCCGATCCGACGTCGTTGCTCCCGAACAGCGCCCGCAGGCCGATCGCGCAGCCGCCGCCGAGGACGGCGACCACCGAGCCGAGCGTCGTGGCGAACGCGTTCGCCGTCACGACGCTCTCCTCCTCGACGACGTGCGGCAGCGACGCCGACAGCCCGGAGCCGATGAAGCGGGAAATGCCTTCCGCGGCCAGGGCCAGCGAAAACAGGCCGATCCCGCCGAACCCGAAGCCGACGGCGCCCGCCGCGCAGACGATCGCCAGCCCGCGCAGGAGGTTCGCGAAGATCAGCACGCGACGCCGGTCCCATCGGTCCAGCAGCGCACCGGCGAACGGCCCGACGACCGAGTACGGCAGCAGCAGGACGGCGAACCCGCCGGCGATGGCCAGCGGGTCGGCGGCGCGCTCGGGGTTGAACAGCACGGCTCCGGCGAGGCCCGCGCGGAACACGCCGTCACTCCAGCTGGCGGCGAAGCGCGTGAAGAGCAGACGCCGGAAGTCCGGGTCCTTCAGCAGCTCCCTGGGCCCTCTTCGCACTGTCGCCGTCCGGGCGCTGATCGTCACGGAGTCAAGGTTAAGGCCCGGCCGTGGGAGACCGGTCAAGAGATTCGGGTGGCCGGCGCACTGAGGTCGCCTCTCGGCGGCTATGCGCAGTGTGGCTCCAGCCGGACGGTATTCCACAAAGGCGGTTCTTCAGTGAGCCCGGGGGACACGGAGTGCGCCGACCACATGTTTCAAACGGGGCTCGTGGGGCGATTGTTCCCGAGCCGAAGTAATTCGCAGGGCCAGGGGTGGGATCATGGGTCGCGTGCCAGCGGACGCCGAGGTTGAACCGGGAACGCTCCTGGTCGCCGCCCCCACGATGGTCGACCCCAACTTCCGCCGGACCGTGGTGTTCGTCATCGATCATCGCGCGGAGGGCACGCTCGGCGTGGTCCTGAACCGGCCGAGCGACGTCGCCGTGCACGACGTGCTGCCCAGCTGGGGCGGGCACGTCGCCGAGCCGCAGGCGGTGTTCGTCGGCGGTCCGGTGGAGAAGAAGACGGCGTTGTGCCTGGCCGCGCTGCGCACCGGCGAGACGGCGGCGAGCGTGCCGGGCGTGATCGCCGTCCGCGGGCCGGTCGCGCTGGTCGACTTGGACACCGACCCCGAGGTGCTGGTGCCGAAGGTCCGCGGCGTGCGCGTGTTCGCCGGGTACGCGGGCTGGGACTCGGGTCAGCTGGCCGGCGAGATCGAGCGCGAGGACTGGGTCATCGTGCCGGCGCTGCCGAGCGACATCCTGGCCTCGCCGGACGGTGACCTGTGGAGCCAGGTCCTGCGCCGGCAGGGCATCCCGCTCGCGCTACTGGCCACCCATCCGGGCGACCTCCAGCGGAATTAGGCTTCGTCCTTCTTGAAGACTCCGCAGCCGCCGGCGCCGCACGCGCAGCCGCTGCAGCCGGCCGGCGCCGCCGGAGCCGGGGCGGGCACGGTCAGCGCGGCCCGGTTGCCGAGCATGCCGCCGCCCATGACCAGCAGCACCATGGCGAGCACGCCCGCGACCGCGGCCGAGACGAGACCACCGGTCGTCGGCATGGCCAGCCCGGCCAGCCCGGTGAGCACGGCGATCGCGCCCCCGGCCATGGTCGGCAGGCCCGCGACGCGGTTGGCCAGCTTGAAAGCTTCTTCGCTGCGCAATGCCGCTTCCGTGCGCACCCCGGTGCCGCCCTCGCGCGTCAAGCGCTCGCGGAACCCGAGGAACCCACCAAAACCGACGAGCAGACCCAGCACGACCGGAACCAGCGCGATAGCGAACACGGGGTCAAGGATAAGCGTGACGTCCCGGCAACCTGCCGGATACCCTGATCGACTGTGCTACAGGCCATGTCACCGCGTGTACTGCCCACCGTCCTGACCGCTGCCCTGATCGGGGGAATCCTCGCCGCCGCGCCGGCGAGCGCCACCGAGAGTCACCAGCGGCCGATCCGGCTGCTCGGCGAAAAGATCGTCCCGAACGCCCTGCAGTTCCAGGGCACGACGGTCGGCGGCCTGTCCAGCATCGACTACGACCCGCGGACCGGCGGCTACGCGCTGATCTGCGACGACCGGTCGGCGATCAACCCGGCCCGCTTCTACACGGCGACCTTCCCGGTCACCGCCCACGGCGTCGGCGACGTCACCCTCACCGGCACGAAGCCGCTGCTGCGCCCGGACGGCACGCCGTACCCGCCGCTCGCGCAGAACGACCCGGCGAAGCCGCAGAACGAGCAGACGGTCGATCCGGAAGAGCTGCGCGTCGACCCGTGGACCGGCGACTACTACTGGTCGCAGGAGGGCGAGCGGACAGCGACGACGCTGATCGACCCGTCGATCCGCGAGGCGCGACGGACCGGCGAATACGTCCGTGACCTGCCGATTCCCGCCAACGAGAAGATGACGCCGACGGCGGGCCCGCGCCAGAACCTGGTGCTCGAGGGCATCACGTTCACCGGGTTCGGCTCGCTACTGGCGAGCGAGGTCGAGGGCCCGCTGCTGCAGGACGGCCCGATGCCGACGACGACCGCCGGCGCGCTGTCGCGGATCACCCTGCAGTCCCGGTTCGGTCCGGTCTTCGCGCAGTACGCCTACCCGCAAGAGCCGATTTTCGCGTCACCGGTGCCTGATGGCGCGTTCGCCACCACGGGCGTGTCCTCGATGCTGGCCGTCGACCAGGCCGACCCGACGAAGTTCCTGATGATGGAGCGCTCGTTCGTCACCGGCGTCGGCAACAAGGTCCGCGTCTACGAGATCGACACGAGCGGCGCGACGAACGTCCTGAACGTGAAGTCCCTGGCCGACGCCAAGCACGTCAAGCCGGTGAAGAAGCGGTTCCTCTTCGACGCCGCCGACCTCGGCCTGTCCACTGTAGACAACATCGAGGGCATGACGTGGGGCCCGAAGCTGCCGGGCGGCGAGCGCAGCTTGATCTTGGTCAGCGACAACAACTTCTCGCCGACGCAGGTCACGCAGTTCGTCGCACTGGCGGTCCCCTCCGAACGGCTTTGACCAGCAAGTTACGATGTGCACATGAACACGGCTCGGCTGCTCCTTAGCCTGCCGCGCTGACCGGGCCCGGCCCGGCCGGCGCGGCGACCCCTCATGCCCTGGTGGCTGAGGGGTCGAGTTGTTTCTGGCGGTATTGGATGAACTCTCGGCGGGAAACGTGCCTCGAGTTAGCTCCCACGGAGGAAGACGGCGATGACCGAGACAACAGGGACCGACGTCCCGGCGCACCGGTACACGGCCGCGCTGGCGGGGCAGATCGAGCAGCGCTGGCAGGACCACTGGGCCGACCAGGGCACCTTCCACGCGCCCAACCCCGTCGGGCCGCTCGCCGTCGAGGGGCAGCCGGTGCCCAGCGACAAGCTGTTCGTCCAGGACATGTTCCCGTACCCGTCGGGCTCCGGCCTGCACGTCGGGCACCCGCTGGGCTTCATCAGCACCGACGTCTTCGCCCGGTACCACCGGATGATCGGGCGCAACGTGCTGCACACGATGGGCTTCGACGCGTTCGGCCTGCCGGCCGAGCAGTACGCCGTCCAGACCGGGCAGCACCCGCGCAAGACGACCGAGGAGAACATCCGGACCTACCTGCGCCAGATCCGGCGCCTGGGCCTGGGCCACGACGAACGCCGTCGGATCTCCACGATCGACCCCGAGTACTACCGCTGGACCCAGTGGATCTTCCTGCAGATCTTCAACAGCTGGTACGACACCGAAGCGGGCAAGGCGCGGCCGATCGCCGAGCTGGAGGCCGCGTTCGCCGACGGCTCGCGGCCGACGCCGGACGGCCGCGACTGGGCCGCGCTGAGCGCGTCCGAGCGGAAGAAGGTGATCGACGACCACCGGCTGGTGTACATCTCCGAAGCGCCGGTCAACTGGTGCCCGGGCCTGGGCACGGTCTTGTCGAACGAAGAGGTCACCGCCGACGGCCGCAGCGAGCGCGGCAACTTCCCGGTCTTCCGCCGCAACCTGCGGCAGTGGATGATGCGGATCACCGCGTACGCCGACCGCCTGGTCGATGACCTGGACCTGCTGGACTGGCCGGAGAAGGTCAAGTCCATGCAGCGGAACTGGATCGGCCGCTCGCACGGCGCCCGCGTCACCTTCACCTCCGGCGAAGACGGCATCGAGGTCTTCACGACCCGGCCGGACACGCTGTTCGGCGCCACCTACATGGTGCTGGCGCCGGAACACCCGCTGGTCGACAAGCTGACGGCCGGCGCGTGGCCCGCCGACGTCGATTCCCGCTGGACCGGCGGCGCGGAGACGCCCGCCGAGGCGATCAAGGAGTACCGCGTCGCCGCGTCGCGGAAGTCCGAGCTGGACCGGCAGGAGAACAAGGAGAAGACCGGCGTCTTCACCGGTGCGTACGCGACGAACCCGGTCAACGACAAGCAGATCCCGATCTTCGTCGCCGACTACGTGCTGATGGGCTACGGCACCGGCGCGATCATGGCCGTGCCCGGCCAGGACGTCCGCGACTGGGAGTTCGCCGAGAAGTTCGGCCTGGAGATCATCCGGACCGTGCAGCCCTCGGAAGGCTTCGACGGCAAGGCGTTCACCGGTGACGGCCCGGCGATCAACTCGGGCTTCCTGGACGGCATGGACGTCGCCGAGGCCAAGAAGACGATGATCGACTGGCTGTCGGAGAAGGGCGCCGGCACCGGCACCGTGCAGTACAAGCTGCGCGACTGGCTGTTCTCGCGCCAGCGCTACTGGGGCGAGCCGTTCCCGGTGGTCTACGACGAGAACGGCGAAGTGCACGCCGTGCCCGAGTCGATGCTGCCGATCGAGCTGCCCGAGGTCGCCGACTACTCGCCGGTGACGTTCGACCCGGAGGACCGCGACTCGATGCCGTCGTCGCCGCTGGCGCGCGCGACGGACTGGGTCGAGGTCGAGCTGGACCTGGGCGACGGCCCGAAGAAGTACCGCCGCGACATCAACACGATGCCGAACTGGGCGGGTTCGTGCTGGTACCAGCTGCGCTACGTGGACCCGACGAACAGCGAGACGTTCTGCGCGCCGGAGAACGAGCAGTACTGGTTGGGCCCGCGGCCCGGCGAGCACGGCGCGGACGACACCGGCGGCGTCGACCTGTACGTCGGCGGCGTCGAGCACGCGGTGCTGCACCTGCTGTACTCGCGGTTCTGGCACAAGGTGCTGTTCGACCTGGGCCACGTCAGCTCCAAGGAGCCGTACCGGAAGCTGTTCAACCAGGGCTACATCGAGGCGTACGCGTACACGGACTCGCGCGGTGTCTACGTCCCGGCCGAGCAGGTCGAGGAGCGCGACGGGAAGTACTTCTTCAACGACGAAGAGGTCACCCAGGAGTACGGCAAGATGGGCAAGAGCCTGAAGAACGTCGTCACGCCGGACGAGATGGCCGAGAACTACGGTGCCGACACGTTCCGGTTCTACGAGATGGCGATGGGCCCGCTGGCCATGTCGCGCCCGTGGGCGACCAAGGACGTCGTGGGCGCGCACCGGTTCCTGCAGCGGCTGTGGCGCCTGGTCGTCGACGAGGAGACCGGCGAGCTGCGGGTGTCCGCCGACGAGGCCACGGACGCCGACCGGAAGGTGCTGCACCGCACGGTCGCCGGCGTCCGCGAGGACTACGCGGAGATGCGGTTCAACACGGCCGGCGCGAAGCTGATCGAGCTGAACAACCACGTCACGAAGGTGTACGGCGCGGCCGCGTCGACACCTCGTGAGCTGGCCGAACCGCTGGTGCTGATGCTGGCGCCGCTGGCCCCGCACCTGGCGGAGGAGCTGTGGCACCGGCTGGGCCACGCGGACTCGCTGGTGCAGGGCCCGTTCCCGGTGGTGGACGAGAAGTACCTGGTCGAGGACTCGGTCGAGTACCCGATCCAGGTCAACGGCAAGGTCCGGTCCCGGGTGACGGTCGCGGCTTCCGCGTCTCAGGACGAGGTGCAGGCCGCGGCGCTGGCGGACGAGAAGGTCGCGGCGATGGTCGGCGACGGCTCGCCCCGCAAGGTCATCGTGGTCCCGGGGCGGCTGGTCAACATCGTCCTCTAACGCCGCGTCGGAAAGCCGCCGGTAGTTCGCGGGCGTTCCCGATTTGATTGAGCAGTCAACGAAAACGGCTCGATCGAAGGAGAACCGGGAATGACCCTCGACGGCAAGGTGGCCCTGGTGACGGGCGGCAGCCGCGGCATCGGCGCGGCCACGGCTCTGCGGCTCGCCGAGGACGGCGCGGACGTCGCGCTGACGTACGTGCACAACGCCGAGCGGGCGGCCGAGGTGGTCGACAAGATCAAGGCCCTCGGCCGCCGCGCGTTGGCCATCCAGGCGGATTCGGCGGACGCGGCGGCGGTTTCGGCCGCCGTTTCGGCTGTGGTGGCGGAGTTCGGCCGGCTGGACGTGCTGGTGAACAACGCGGGCGTCGGGTTCGTGGGCGCTTTCGGCGAAACTTCGCTGGAAGACGTCGACCGCGTGCTGGCGGTGAACGTCCGCGGGGTCTTCGCGACGACGCAGGCGGCGGCCGGCGTGCTGAGCGACGGCGGCCGCGTGATCACGATCGGCAGCTGCGTCACGGACCGCGTGCCCGGCCCGGGCATGGCGCTGTACGCGACCAGCAAGGCGGCGATGGTCGGCCTGACCAAGGCGCTGGCGCGGGAGCTGGCCTCGCGCGGCATCACGGTCAACCTGGTCCACCCCGGCCCGACGGACACGGACATGAACCCGGCCGACGGCCCGTACGCGGCGGACCAGGCCGCGATGACGGCGTCCGGCCGCTACGGACAGCCGGCCGAGGTGGCCGCGGCGGTGTCCTACCTGGCTTCCGCGGGCGCCGAATACGTGACGGCCGCGGTCCTCTCGGTGGACGGCGGCCACGCGGCTTAGCCGGAGTACAGCCCGATCTCCCGGGCGAGGTCGATGAGCATGGCCTCGAACAGGACGTCCGGCTTCGACATGGGGATCGGGTAGTTGCCGAAGACCTCGAGCGTGACGTGCCCGTAGAGCCGGGCCCAGAACTGGATCATCAGGTACGTCACGCCGAGGTCGATCTTCTCCACCGGCACACCCTGATCGGACTCGGCGAGCACGGCGACCAGCGACTCCTGGAAGGTCTGCAGGTCGTCACGCAGCTCGTCCGGAACGCCGCTGGCCGAGGGCAGCACGATGTCGTGCCGCGCGAGCACCCGCCCGGCGGCGGCGAGGAAGATCCGCCCGAACGGCTCGTCGACCCGGCTCAGCGCACTCCCGGACGTCGACCCGACCCCGCCCGTCGGCGACGCGAAGACCAGCGTGAATTCTTTCGTGTGGGTGAGCGCCCACCGCCGGAAACCCTTGCAGATGGCGAACAGCTGCAGCACACCGTCTTCCGGCAGCTCGGCGATCTCCTCGGCGAGCTCGTCCGCCAAGTCGGCGCAGACGTCCAGCCGCAGGTTCTCGACCAGGTCGTCCCGCGACTCGTAGTACCGGTACAGCGCGGGCGCGGTGATCCCCAGCTCCCGCGCGATGGCACGCAGGGTGACCGCCTCCGGCCCCTGCTCGACGAGCAGTTTCCGGGCGGTCCGCCGGATGTCCTGTTCGGTAGCCGCACGCGCGCGACCCCTCCGCGTGGGGTGGCTCATCCGAACAGTCTAGGTGTTTGGTACGACAGATATTGCATCAACGCGATGTCGGCCGTAACGAAAAGTGCAGCTCAGACGCGCGCCTTGAGGTTGGTCAGCACGGTGTCGGCCACACCCCGCCCGAGCTGACAGGCGTCCTTACCGGCCTGGACCGCGGAGTCGCCGATGCTCAGCGAGACGGAGTAGGTGAGATCGTCCGCGACGCCGACGACGATCACGCAGGCGCGGTTGTCTGTGGTTCCGGCGTCCACGTAACCCACCGCCGGATAGCCCTGGATCGGCTCCAGGTCGTCCACCCACCGCTTGGCCTTCGGCTTCACGTTTTTGTAGGCGAGGCTCAATCCTTGTCCGGACTTGGTGTCGTATCCGACCAGAATGCCGGCTGCCGTTCCCGAGGCGCTGGCCCAGTCGCACGTGAGGCCGAGTTCGGTGTCGCTCGTCTTCGGGGCGGTCGGTTGCCCGAGGTATCCCCTGAGTTGTTCGGCCGTCAGAGCCGAGTCGCAGGGGCTGCCTTCCAGTGCGGCCGCCGGCAGCGGGTTGCCTACCTTCGGCGCCCCGCTGTTCGGCAATTCCGCGCTGCTGGTCGATACGGGACCGGCCGTGCCGTTCGTCGGGGTCTTGCCGGTGCACGAGGTCAGCAACGCAGTTCCCAAGGTGACTGCAGTGGCGGCCAGGAGAACATGACGCCTCATTCGAGCGACCCCTTGATCGTTTTGGTCGAGTCTGCTGCTTGCTGATCCGCGGCCTCGGTGATGCCGAGTGCTTGCTGCAACTTCTGGATCAACTCCGTGAGGTAATCGAACTGGTAGTGCAGGTGGCCTTCGTAGTACGCAGCTGCCTCGTTGACGCCGTTCGGGCCGTTCACCGCCGCTTGGCTGACCGGTTCTTCTGCCGGCGGCTTCGCCATCAACAAGTACCGTGCCTTTCGCAACTGCTCGGCCAGTGTTTCACGTTGATTCTTGGCCTTTTCGAGCATCGTGCGCATTTCGGCCGAGCTCATCGCGAACCCCTGCCCACCAGCGGGCTGCGATCCCCCGCTCGGCAGGTCCGTGGCCCAGAAACCGATCCCGCTGAAGATCGAGTTCGTCATCGTCCTCCCCCCAACCCGTTCAGGGTCGCGTACAGCACATCCGTCAGCGCACCCCGGGTCCCCGGCTGGAAGCTGACCATCCGTTCCCGCCCCGGGTACACGTACGTCAGCACCCGCCCGGTCCCGGCGATGTCCACGGCGGTGATCGGCGCGCTGCGAACACCCCGCTTGAGCGCGTAGCACTGGTGTAGCCCCGTCCGGCGGGCGGCCATCAGCCGGCGGGCCCAGGGCAGCGGGTCGCGCTCCCGGTCGGTGGTCGGGTCGTCGAGATCGTACGACTGCTCCTCCGCGCGGCCCGAGAACCGCGCCTCCGGGATCGACACCGCCGAAATCCGGGCCGGTGGCACCGGTGGCAGCACGTCCACCAGGGACTCCGCGATCCGTGACGGCTCCACGACGTCGATCCGGACGTCGTCGTCCTTGCGGATCAGGCGGAGCGCGTCGGGGCCGTCGGCGGAGACGAGGGCCGCGCCTGATTCGTCCGCTTCGATGTCGCCCAGCCACGCCGTGAACTCGTGGGCGCCGTTCGCGAGGACACGCAGGACGTCGCGGAACTCCCGCGTCAACGTGCCGCCCGTCGCGAGGCGAAGCGACGTCAGGACGTCGAGGACCTTCGCGTCGAGCCTTTTGCGGGTCTCGTCGCCGAGCCAGAGGTTGGCGGCGCCGAGGACGGCGGGCGGTGGGCCGTGCCGTTCCCACTCCCACGCGGTGAGCAGGGCGGCCTTGGGCAAGAAGATCACAGCCCGATCACCGGGGGCACCGTCCGCTCGTCGGACCCGCCGAAGATGCTCTCCGGATCCGCTTCCACCAGGTAGGACGCGCGCTGGTGCTCCGCGTCCTCCTCACCCTTGCCGCCCTTGGCGCCTTGCCCCATGCCGCCCATCCCCGGCGAGCCCGGCTTGCCCGCCGTGCCGCCGCGGACCCCGCCGGCCGCGCCGGGACGTCCTTCGCCCGGGACGGCCGCTCCGGTGGCCGCGCCCGGACCGCGGGCACCCGCGCCGCTCGCGCCGGACGACGACCCCGGCCCGAACCCGCCGCCGACACCGGGGCCGAAGCCGCCGGGACCCGAACCAGGCCCGAAGCCGCCGGGACCGGAACCGGGGCCGAAGCCGCCCGGGCCCGTCCCCGGTGGCTGGTAGCCCGGCGGGAACTGCGTCGACGGCGGCACGTAACTCTGCGCGCGAACGCTGTCGTCCACGCCTGGCGTGTGCCATCCCGGTGGCGTGACCTGCCCGGGTGGCGGGACCTGCCCCGGCGGTGTCACCTGCCCCGGCGGTGGCGGCGCGACCGGCGGGTGGACCGCCGGCGGCGGCTGGACCTGCGCCCCGATCGGCCGGTGGTCGTCGCCACCGGTCCGCGTCGTCCTTTTGGACGGCGGCTCGACCGGCTTCTTCGGGTCCTGCACGGTGAAGTCGCCGCCGGTGTACTCGCGGAGCTGGCCGTAGTCGGTCGTCCGGGCCGCGGTGTTCGAGCTGGACTGCTGCGAGTACGCGTTGTACCGCTCGACGTTCTCCTGGGCCTTCCGGTTGTACTGGTTGATCTTGTCTTCGGTGTCGGTGTCCCACGGCGTCACGACGTCCCACGCGCTGCGCGTCGGCGGCTGGTCGGTGACGTCCGGGTGCAGTGAGTTCTTCAGCTGGTGGAACTGGTCGATCTGCGCCTGGGCCAGTGTCGAGTTGCGATCCAGTGTCGTGGACGCCGAAGCCGCCGACGCAGTCAACGGCTGGAGCCGCTCCCGGGCCGCGTCCGACGCGCCGCCGGTCCACGCGGACTCGAGGCCGGCGGTCAGTTCGCGCGTGCCCTGCTCGAGCCGGCGCTGGTAATCCGACTGTTCGACGCCCGCCTGGTGCACCTGCTGCAGCGACTCGGTGCCCGGGCCGTTCAGCACGGCCCTGACCAGCTGCCCCGGCGACAACCCCGCGGCCTGCGGGTTGTCCGCACCGGTCCCGGTCTGCGACGCGACGTACGCACCGGCGACCGCGCCGACCGGTCCGCCCGCGACCAGGCCGACGCCCGCGCCGGTCAGTACCTTGCCGAGACCGTCGGCGCCCGACTCCACGGTGCGCGCGATCTCCGACCCGACGTGCTTGGCAGCGTCGAGCATGTCACCGAACAACCCCACCGAACCGCGCTCCCCTCGCGTTCGATCTCCCCTCTTGCGTCACGGACAATACGCCATCGGTTACCGGCTGTACGAAGAATGGACCAGTTCAGGGCGGCAGGAACGACGGGGCCTTCGTCACACCGCGCGAAAACGCCGATAACTGTCGGTGCGGTGTGCCACACTCGGTCGCCGTACGGCTACTGACGTGAACGGGGAGGTTCGCGTGACGAACCCTGAGCAGCTGATCGCGGACTTCGAGGCCCGGATGGCCGAGTCCCGGCGCAAGGCTGAGCTGATGGTCAGCGAGATCGAGGCGGTGACGGTCTCCGAGCGCAGCCGGGACGGCCAGATCGCCGTCGAGGTCGACCACGCCGGCAACCTGGTCGGGCTGACGATCGGTACGAGCGTGCGTGACAAACCGGATCTGGCCGAGGAAATCCTCCGCACGGTCAAGGCCGCGCAGAGCAAGCTCGCCACGGCGGTGCAGGCGGGTGTCGCCCACCCGGTCGGCCCGGAAGTGATGAACGAGCTGGTCAGCCGCCTCGAGCGGCAGTTCCCCGAGCCCGAGCCGGAGGGGTTCGCCGCACCACCAGCGCCGCCGGCGGACGACGGCGCCCGGTTCGTCCCCGAAGCCGAGCGCAGACTGCCGCCGTCTCCGAAGCCGCCGCGGCCCGCTCGCCCGGCAGCGGAGGAAGGCCACGACGACGACTACTTCGGCGACGGCGACTACCTGCGCTGACGCGCGGAAAGGGGGGAGGGAACCATGACCGGACCAGGCGGCCCCGGCTTCGCGGTCGACCCACAGGAGCTGCGGAAACACCGGGAGAACATCGAGGCGATCACCGACCGGATCGACAAGTGCAAGGAAGCCGCCCGCGCGACCGAGCACCCCGAAGCGTTCGGTCTGCTCGGTATCCCGCTCGCGGCGATCTGCGCGTTTGCCCAGCAGGTGGCGGAGATGGCGATCGAATCGGCGTCGACGTCGTCGTACGACCACTCGGCGCGCATCCAGCTGTGGGAGCAGCTGAAGGAAGCCGACGAGGCGGAGTTCAAGGACCTGTTCAAGGTGGAGGACTGAGGCGTGGCCGACAACCCGTTGATCAAGACGGACGCGGCGGACGACCGCAGCGCGCTCGAAGGCGCCGGCCTCCTGCAGGACTTCTGGGACGCGGGCACCGCCGTCGCCGACGGCAACTGGGCCGAGGGCCTGGTGAACGCCGGGTTCGGCGCCACCGGCATCGTGGGCCTCGTCGCGGACCCGATCGGGACGCTCGCTTCCGCGGCCGTCGGCTGGGCGATGGAGTTCTTCCCGTGGTTGCGGGAGCCGCTCGACTGGCTCACCGGTGACCAGACCGCGTTGGAGAACATGGTCGGCACCTGGGAGAACGTCGGCAAAGAGCTGGAGAAGATCAGCACCGCCCTCCAGGACACCGTCAAGAAGGACAGCGCGACCTGGGAAGGCGCCTCGGCGGACGCCTATCGCGCCTTCGCCGAAGACCGCGCGGCGACGTACGCGGGCGTGGCGACCGGGGCCGATGCGATCTCGAAACTGGTTGAGATCTGCAAGACGATCCTGAGCGTCGTGCGCTCGATCGTGCGGGACCTGATCTCAGAATGCGTCGGCAAGCTGATCAGCATCGCCTGCCGGTATCCCGGTCCCGCGTTGCCCGCGGGCATGGCCACCGAAGGCACTGCGGAGGCGGTGAAGACCGGCAGCAAGTGCATGGAGTGGATCAAGAAGCTGGTCAAGGCCTTCAAGAAGGCGCAGGATCTCTTTCACCGCATCACCGGCATCTTCGGCCGGGTGCGGGACGTGCTGCGCAGGGGTGCCGAAAGGCTGCCCGGCCCGCTGCGGCGTGTCGGCGGCCTGCTCGAGTCGAAGGACGCGAAGTCCTTCGCCGACAAGGTGCGAGAAGGCCGGCCCAACCGGCGGACCTGGGGTCAAGTCGTTTCCTCGGAGCACTCCATCGGCGACAACCTCCGCGATGTCGGGCGGGAGTTCGCGGCCGACGCCCGGCGGGAGTTCGGCGACAAGTTCGGTCCGGAGTTCGGTGAGGAACTGGCGAAGGCGGTCAAGAAGGAGGCGGGCAAAGAGGTTCTGAAGCACGTGGCCGAGGGCTGGGACGGCGACGACGATGACGAGCCGCCGGAGAAGGAGACCGCGGCCGCGGCACCCCTCTTCGACAACCAGGGGGCTCGGCGCATCTCAGGTTCGATCGAGTGACCGCGCCGGAGAGCGGCCGCCTTGTCGTCGTCTCGCGGACGGCCGGGCGGCACTGGATCCTGGCCGCGGTACTCCTCGCCGTCGGCGCCGGAATCGTGTGGGCGGGCTTGTCGGCGTCCCAGCAGAGCCCGCGCGTGGCCGGCTGCGTCTTCGGCGGGGGGTTCGGGCTGATCGGGCTGATCTTGGTCTTCCGCTCGCTGCCGGAACCGGTGGTCGACGAACTGGTTCTCGACGCCTCCGGGATTTCGCGGATCATCGGCGGGGTCGTCTGGGCCGTGCGCTGGAACGAACTGGGAGCCGTCGCGGTTCCGGCGGAGCCTGGCGGCGACAAGTCGTTCCGGGTCGTGCTCGAGCCGGCCGACGCCCGGTTCGCAGAGCGCCACCAGGGCCTGACACCGGTGGCCGAGGGCGGGTTTCTCGTACCCGGAATCACCCTGTCGGTCACCGAAGCAGCCCGTGTCCGCGAGGTCGCCGGGAAGTACGCCGGCGTGACCGAACGGCCGGTCGCCGCGGTGCCGCCCGCACCATCGCCCCCGCTCACGCCCGGCCCGGCGCCCGAGCTGAACCACGTCAACATCCACGTCAACGGGTGGGATCGCCGCAGCGTGTGGCTTTTCGACTTCGCCATGGTGCTGCTCGGTGGCGTGGCATACGCGGGAGCCGAATTCTGGCCGTCCGGCTTCCTGCACACCGCCTGCCGGATCCTGCTGGGCGCCGTCGTCGTGCTCGCCGCCTTCGTCCACGCCGCCGAATACAACACCCAGAAGCGCGAGTCCCGAGTCGACCTGCGGCTCTCGAACACGGGCTTCCTGTGGGACACGTACTACCGGAAGCTCGAACTGAGCTGGCGCGAAGTCGCCGAACTGCGGTTGCTGGCAGGCGGTCACCTGGAATTCCGGCCGGCCGACCTCGATTTCCCGCTGCGCCACGGCGAGGCCGAGCGCCTCGCGCTGGGCGATGGCTGGTACCGCCTGCCGTGGCCGTTGAGCGCCGCGGCCGCGCGGAAGTTCAGCAAGTGCGCGCCCGCGGTGCTGCCCCGCGGCATCGTGTTGACCCTCGGGTGGGGCGGGGCGCCGCCGACGCCGATCACTCGGGGGGCTACGTGATCGACGCCGGCGACCCGATGCCCTGCCCGGCTTGCGCCGGTTGGGGCAACGTCATCACGTCTCCGCGATGACGCACCAGGAGAGCGGGACCGGGCCACGTAGTGACGGCCGGGGGACGGTCATCCCCCGATCGAGTGACGGGCTTCCGCTGCTCGCATGATTGTCGCACTCAGCCCCGGATAAGTTACAAAAACCTTCACTTTCCCTTCCTTGCCCGTGCTGGCCTGGTCCGCACGGCTTTCGTGGCACAGTGCCAGGCATGAACTCTGACGTGCTCGTTGTGGGATCCGCCAACGCCGACCTGGTCGTCGCGGTGGACCGGCGGCCGGGTGGCGGGGAGACCGTGCTCGGCGGGGACACCGTGCTCTCGCCGGGCGGCAAGGGCGCCAACACGGCGGTCGCCGCGGGGCGGCTCGGCGCGGACGTCGCGCTGCTGGGTGCCGTCGGCGACGACCCCTACGGCCGGCTGCTGCTCGACTCGCTCCGCGCCGCCGGCGTCGACACCGGCCTCGTGCGGACCAGCGACCGGCCGACCGGCATCGCCTACATCACCGTCACCCCGGACGGCGAGAACTCGATCCTCGTCTCCCCGGGCGCCAACTCCAGCGTGGAGCCCGCCGACGTCGAGGCCGTGTTCGACGGGGTCGAGGTCATGGTCGTTTCGCTGGAGGTGCCGCTGCCGACCGTCGAACACGCCGTCGCGCGCGCCGCCGAAAAGGGCGTGAAGGTGCTCCTGAACCTTTCGCCGGCGGCGAAGCTGTCCCCGGAGACGTTGGCCAAGCTCGACGTCCTGTTGGTCAACGAACACGAGGCCGCCTGGCTGACCGGTCCCGGCGCCGACTTCCGGGAACTGCTCGACCTCGGGCCGCGGACGGCCGTCGTCACGCTCGGGGCGGCCGGGGCCGTGGTCGTCGAGGCCGGTTCGGTGAGCCGGGTCGAGTCGCCGGCGGTCGAGGCCGTGGACACCACCGGAGCTGGGGACGCCTTCGCGGGCGCGCTCGCCGCGTCGCTCGCCGACGGCGCTGACCTGGTCTCGGCGGCGAAGCGGGCGGTGCGCGTCGCGGCGTTCAGCGTGACGCGGCGCGGCGCCCAGCCGTCCTACCCCACCGCCGCCGACCTGGGGGAATGATCAATCGCGGCCGGACCACGTCGCGATCATGCGGCTCGGCCGAGGCGTGGAGCCTCCGTCGTATGCTGGCCGGACGGCCGGTGCGCAGCCGAGACGAGCTGGCCGACGCCTGGGGGCACGAGGAGGTCCGGCCGGTGTTCGAACAGGTGCGTCAACGCGGTTTGTGCCCGCCACCACGAGATATCCGCACCTATCTGAGCTATGGTCTAGACCATGTCGTCTGAGCTTCTGTCCGGGGTCGCCGTCAGCCCCGGCCGTGCGAGTGGTCCCGTCGTTCGTGTCGCGGAGCCGCTCGGCGAGCCCGCAGCCACCCCGGCCCCGGCCGATCCGGCCGCCGAAGCCGCCCGGATCGCCCCCGCGGCCGCGATCGTCGCCGGCCGGCTGGAGAAGCAGGCCGAGACCGCGACCGGCGAAGCGGCGACCATCCTGATCACGACGGCCGCGATGGCCGCCGACCCGGCGCTGGCGTCGCAGGCCGAAACGCTGGTCAAGACGCAGGGGCTGCCCGCCGCGCGAGCCGTCTACCAGGCCGCCGAAGGCTTCGCCGAAGCCTTGGCCGCGGCCGGCGGGTACATGGCGGAGCGCGTCCGCGACGTCCGGGACGTTCGCGACCGGCTGATCGCCGAGCTGCTCGGGATCGCGCCGCCGGGGGTGCCCGAGCTGGCGTCGCCGAGCGTGCTGGTCGCGCGTGACCTCGCCCCGGCCGACACCGCGGGCCTCGACCCGGCGAAGGTGCTCGCCCTGGTGACCGAAGAGGGCGGCCCGACGAGCCACACGGCGATCCTGGCGCGTGCCCTCGGCATCCCGGCCGTCGTCGCGGTCCGCGGCCTGCTGGCCCTGGACGCGCAAGCGCTTGCGGTCGACGGCGACACGGGCGCGGTCGAGGTCGCGGACCCGTCGGCCCCGGTCGTCACGGCGACGGTGGCGCAGCTGGCCGAGTGGAACGGCACCGGCGCGACGGCCGACGGTCACCGCGTGAAGGTCTACGGCAACGTCGGCTCCCCGGCCGACGCGCAGGCCGCGGCCGACGCGGGCGCCGAAGGTGTCGGCCTGTTCCGCACCGAGTTCTGCTACCTCGACGCCTCGGACGAGCCGTCGGTGGCCGACCAGCGCGCCGCGTACACGGCGGTGCTCGCGCCGTTCGCGGGCAAGCCGGTGATCGTGCGGACCCTGGACGCGGGCGCCGACAAGCCGCTGGCCTTCCTGTCGCCGGACGCCGAGCTGAACCCGGCGCTCGGTGTCCGCGGGCTGCGCGTGGCGTTCGACCGCCCCGAGGTGCTGGACCGCCAGCTCGAGGCCATCGCGGGCGCCGCGGAGGACTCGGGCGCCGAGGTCTCGGTGATGGCCCCGATGGTCGCGACGGTCGAAGAGGCGGCGTGGTTCGCGGACCGCGTCCGCGCGGCGGGCATCAGCCGGGCGGGCGTGATGATCGAGATCCCGGCGGCGGCGCTGAGCGCCCGCGAGATCCTCGAAGCGGTGGACTTCGTCTCGGTCGGCACGAACGACCTGGCCCAGTACACGTTCGCGGCGGACCGCCAGCTCGGCGCGGTGGCCAAGCTCAACGACCCGTGGCAGCCGGGCCTGTTGCGCCTCCTGAAGCTGATCGGCGACGCGGCCAAGGCCACGGGCAAACCGGCAGGCGTCTGCGGCGAAGCGGCCGCCGACCCGCGGCTGGCGCTGGTCCTGACGGGCCTGGGCCTGACGAGCCTGTCGATGAACGCCCCGGCGATCCGCACGGTGGGAGCCAGCCTGGCGGCGACGAGCCTCGCGGAGTGCGAAGCCCTGGCGGAAGCGGCGTTGGCGACATCGGATCCGACGGCAGCCCGCGCGGCGGCCCGCCCCTGACGGCGCTGCCGGGCTGGGATGCGTCGGCGGTCGGCGACGGCTGGGTAGGCGCGCGGCTGTTCGTGGCCGGGTGACCTCGGGCGGCTCGGCGCCGCTTGTTGCGTGCGGGTTGGCAGGCCGCCGCTTCTATTCGACCCCCGTCGAATCAACCCACCCGCAGGGGCGCCCCCCCACTTTCAGTCTATCGGTCATCACCGACCGTGCCGGCTTGTGCGAACCTGGACCGGCGTAGTTGTCCACATTGATCGAGGGGTGTGGGCAACTCGCCCGAAGTCCGTGAAGGCCTGCTCGGCCATCCCGAGTGGCCTTCACGGACTTCCCTTCAAAAACTCTCGGCTGGTTGTCGATCCCGTCCGTCGCCGCTCGACGCAGGGGTGAAAGGGAACGATCGAGCCGAGAGGACCTCACCATGACCGCCACCATCGCCGCGCCGGCCGGTGCCGTACGGGCCGGGCGCCGGGAGTGGGCCGGGCTGGCCGTGCTGGCGCTGCCCACCCTGCTCGTCTCGCTGGACGTCTTCGTGCTCGTGCTCGCCCTGCCGAAGCTTGCCGTCAGCCTGCACGCCGACGGGACCGAACAACTGTGGATCATGGACACCTACGGCTTCATGGTCGCCGGGTTCATGGTCACCATGGGGACGCTCGGGGACCGGATCGGGCGGCGGAAACTGCTGCTCATCGGGGCCGCCGCCTTCGGGAGCGCCTCCGTCGTCGCCGCCTTCTCCACCAGTGCCGGCATGCTGATCGCCGCCCGGGCCGCGCTCGGGATCGCCGGGGCCACGCTCGCTCCGTCGACCCTCTCGCTCATCGGGACCCTGTTCGAAAACCCGCGGCAGCGGGCCGAAGCCATCGGGATCTGGGCCGGCTGCTTCTCCGTCGGGGCGATCGTCGGGCCGATGGTCGGCGGCTTCCTGCTCGAACACTTCTGGTGGGGTTCGGTCTTCCTGCTCGGCGTGCCCGCCATGGTGCTGCTGCTGGTCGTCGGGCCGAAGCTGCTGCCGGAATACCGCGACGAGACCGCCGGGCGGCTCGACCTGCCGAGCGTCGGCCTCTCCCTCGCCGCGATCCTGCCCACCGTCTACGGCGTCAAGGAACTCGCCCGCGACGGCGTCCGGACCGCTCCCGTCGTCGCCCTCGTCATCGGTGTCACCGTCGGCTACGTCTTCGTCAAGCGGCAGCGGACGCTCGACGACCCGCTGATCGACTTCAGCCTGTTCGCCGCGAAGGCGTTCCGCACCACGCTCGGCGGGATGCTGGTGTTCAGCATGCTCGGCGGCACCACGATGCTCTTCGTCGCGCAGTTCT
Organism: Amycolatopsis sp. NPDC051102; assembly: GCF_040682815.1. Lineage (NCBI taxonomy): Bacteria > Bacillati > Actinomycetota > Actinomycetes > Pseudonocardiales > Pseudonocardiaceae > Amycolatopsis > Amycolatopsis sp. NPDC051102. Next base: position 115,385 of record NZ_JBFBBT010000007.1, on the reverse strand, counting down.
TCCAGCTCGCCCAGCACCTGTCGCCGGTCGGGGCCGCGCTGGGGCTGCTGCCCGGGATGGCCTGCTCGACCGTCAGCTTCCTCGCCGCGCCCGTGCTCGCCCGCCGCGTGCGGCCCGGTGCGCTGATCGCCGGTGGCATCGCCCTCGCCGCGTCCGGGATGGTCGTCCTCGCGCTCGTCGACCCCGCCGCCGGGCCCGTGTGGCCGGCGCTCGGGTTCGCCGTGACGGCGCTGGGGGTCGGGCCGATGGTCGCCCTCGGCACCGACCTCGTCGTCGGGTCGGTTCCGGTGCGCAAGGCCGGCGCCGCCGCTTCGCTGGCCCAGACCGTCAACGAGTTCGGCTACGCCTTCGGCCTGGCGACCGTCGGCACGCTGGGCAACGCCGTCGTCCGTACCCACGGCCTGCCCGACGGGCTGCACGTCGTCGCCGGGCTCGCCGCCGTCGCCTTCGCCACCCTGATCTGGTTCGTCGCCCGGCACCTGCGGTCGATCCGGCCGCTGGCCGCCTGACGGGCGAAGACCTCCCCACCCGATGCCTGGGTGGGGAGGCCTTCTTGACGCCGGGGGCAGAGGGGCCCCGGCTAGCCGAACAGCCCGCGCCGCGGGTGGCGGACGACCAGCGAGCCGCCGTGCACGCGACCGGTCAGCACGTACCGCGGGTTGCCCATCCGCCCGTTGCTGCGGGTCTTGTCCTCCATCGCGCCGAACTTGACGTCGCTGATCGCGTTGAGGTCCACCGCGGCGTGCTCCGGGATGATGATCTCGACCGAGCCCCACTTGGCGTCCAGCTCGATGTGCACCACCGGCGACTGCACCTGGGCCTCGGTGAAGTCCAGCTTCGTGGAGCCGTACTTGTTGCGCACGACCAGCTCGGACGGCACCACCCACGGGCCGCCGCGGTGCAGCGACGAGTACTTCGCGTTCAGCTCGAACCGCTGCCCGGTCGAGTAGCCGCCGCCGTAACCCACCGGAGGCGCGTACGACGGAGCGGCAGCCATGGCTGCCGCCGGGTGGTAGAGGCCGGCGAGGTCGGCCAGCACCGCGTTCAGCTCGCCGCGGGTCCGCGACGCGAGCGCGCGGTCGGTGCGTTCGGTGAACTCGTCGAGGTCGATCATGCCGCGGCCGATCGCCTTCTGGAGCACACCGACGACGTGTTCCCGTTCGTCGTCCGACACCCGGAGATCGCGCTCGCCCAACGGCTTGGTTTCGGTCACCGGTTCCGCCGCCGCGGTCTCTTCCTCGCCCATGCCAACGATGGTAGAACCGGATTGCACCAGGGAGATCGGGGGAAAACCCTGAACGGACCCGTAGTCCGCGCGGCCGCCGCCGTCACGGCGCTGGTCCTGCTGTCCGCGTGCACCAACGCCGCACCCCCACCGCCGCCACCACCACCGGGGCCGCTGGCGGAACTCTCCGGCATCGAGGCGACCGGTGGCATCGGCGTCACCGCGCTGCTGCCGACCGTCGCCCCCACCCTGTTCGACGCCGACCGCGGCGCCGTGGCCACCGCGCCCGGCTACCCGGGGGGTGACGTCCGGCTGGACGTCGTGCGGGTCGGGAAGCACGTCGTCCTGATGGTCCGCCCGCCGTTCCCGCGAGAGGGCGAGCCCTCCGAGATCCTCGAGTACACCGGGCCGTCGAGCCCGCCGCGGTCGCTCGGCCGCGCCTGGTCGGCGGGGCCGGACGCCGGCGGCGAAGGCGTCTGGCTGATCCGGCAGGACGCGCCGGACGACTGCCGCCTCCAGCACGTCTCGTTCACCGCCGGCGAGCTCGGCCGCGGCCAGTCCGCCAGCTGCCGGACGCAGGTGCGGGCCGAGACCGCGCACGGTCTGCTGATCACCATCAACGCCGGTGCCGCCGAGTCGACCGACGCCCTGATCGAACCGGCGACCGGGCGCACGGTCCGGCAGGCGCCGCGCATCCTCGGTGCCGCCGGCGACTGGCTGCTGCTGGACGGCCTGACCGACCTCACCCTGGTCGACCTGCGGGACAACAGCAGCAAGAAGCTCAGCCGGCCGTCGATCGGCGCGGCACCCACCGTGGTGCCCTCGCGCGAAGGAGCGATCTGGGCCGTCGACTTCGCGAATGCCGCCTACCGCGGCACCAACACGCAGACGCGGGACATCTGGCTGCTCCGCCCGGACGGGCCGAGCTGGGACCACGCCCCGGGCATGCCGTTCGTCACCGAGCACCTCAGCCGCGGTGGCGGTTTCGACTGGTCGGACGCTGGTGACCTGGTGCTCGCCGACCGCGTCCTGGCCGCCTGGCACCCCGGCGAACCGCAGTGGCGCCTCAGCCGGGCCGCCCTGCCCGCCGGCAACTGGTCGGGCTTCGCGGTCCTCCGGTGAGGACTACTCCCCGTCGAGGCCGTGCTCGATCGCGTACCGGGCCAGCTCGACGCGGTTGTGCAGCTGCAGCTTCCGCAGCGTCGACTGGACGTGGTTCTCCACCGTCCGGTGCGACAGCACGAGCCGCTCGGCGATCTGCCGCGCGGTCAGCCCCTTCGCGACCAGGCGCAGGACGTCGGTTTCGCGCTCGGTCAGCCGGGGAGGCTCGGCGCCCGCGGTGTCCTCCCGCGACGCGTCGGCCATCCGCCGGTACTCACCGAGCACCAGCCCAGCCAGGCCCGCGGTGAACACCGGGTCGCCGGCGGCGGTGCGGTGGACGGCGTCGACGAGCTCCGCCGCGGACGCCGACTTGACCAGGTAGCCGGACGCGCCGGCCTTCACCGCCTCCAGGACGTCCTTGTGCTCGCCGCTCGCGGACAGCACCAGCACCTTCGTCGACGGCAGTGCCGCGGTGATCTCGCGGGTCGCGTCCACGCCCGAGGTGCTGCCCAGGTTCAGGTCCATCAGGACGACGTCCGGCAGCACGGTCCGGGCGATCCGCAGCGCCGCGCCGGCGTCCGGCGCGGTCGCCCGCACGTCGAAGCCGTGTTCGGTGAGGTCGCGGGCCACCCCGTCGCGCCAGATGGGGTGGTCGTCGACCACCATCACGGAGATCCGCGGCTCGTCGCTCATCTCGCACCCCTCGTGCTCGGCACCCTGACCTCCCACTCCGTGCCCCGGCCGGGCCCGGTGTCGAGGGTCGCGCTCCCGCCAAGGTCGCGGACCCGCCCCCGGATGGATTCCACCACGCCGAGGTGCCCGTCCGCGGCCGCTCGCTCGAGAACGCCGTCCGGTATGCCCGGTCCGTCGTCGCGGATGCTCACGACGACTTCGTTGCCGAGGTCCTCCAGCAGCACCCACGCCTGTGCGCCCGGGCCGGCGTGCTTCTCGACGTTCGCCAGTGCTTCGCGGGTCACGGCGACCAGCTCGCCGGTGACGTGCGCCGGCAGCTCGACGTCGTCGGCCGGGGCCGAGACCTGTATCGACGATGTCGCGAGCAGCTGCAGGGCGGCCCGCAGGCTCGTCCGGCCGCTGTCGTTCGGCCGCACCGGCTCGGTCGTCACCAGCGACCGCAGCGCGATTTCCTGCTCGCCGGCCAGCCGGGCCAGCTCCGCCGCTTCGCCGCCGACCTCGTTGCCGCGCTTGCGGACCCGGGCGAGCACCTGCAGCACGCTGTCGTGGATCGACCGCGCCAGCCGCTCGCGCTCGGCCGTCGCCGCTTCCTTCCGCAGCGCCTGCTCCAGCCGCGCCGCCGACCGGCGGGCCATCGTCGCCGCCATGCCGACCAGCAGGCCGGCCGCGGCGAGCAGGACGCCGTCGCGAGCGACGTCGAGGTCGAACTTCTGCCGCGCCAGCGCGGTCGCCACCCCGACGACCAGCCCCGCGAGCACCCCGCCGGCCGCGCCGAAGCGCGCGCCCGCGGCGACCGGCGCCACCGCCGCCCACACCGTGGTGATCAGCGGCACGTTCAGCGCGAACTGCGCGTCGCTGAGCACCCACGGCGACGTCATCAGCAGCCCGGTGCTCAGCACGAGGTCGAAGACGACCAGCGCCGGCGGCCGCGTCCGCTCGCGCAGGTAGAGGAAGCTGCTCACCACCGACCACACGGCCATCACGCCGAGGACCGCCCACGCCAGCCACTCGCGCCGGTACTGGCCGCTCTGCACGATCACCGTGGCGCAGGCGAACGCCCAGGTCAGCACGCGGAAGGCGAGCACGCCCCGCCACATCGGCGTGACCGGGTCGGGCGTCCTCCTGACGGTCACGGCTTCTTGTCGCGTTTCGGCGGCTCCGCCGTGGAGGAGCCGGCTTCGGCCTCGCCGACCGTCGCGAGTTCGGCCTTCGGCGACCCGGGCTCGGCGTCGTTCGGCTGGGCGGCCTGGTCCTTGAGGACGTTCACCTCGGCCGGGTCGGGGTTCGTTTCGTGCAGCAGCGAGCGGACCCCCGCGTTCAGCACGGCCAGCAGCGGCACCGCCAGCAGCGCGCCGGCGATCCCGGCCGCGACCAGGCCGGCGGTGATGGCGAGGACCACCGCGAGCGGGTGCAGCTTCACCGCCCGGCCCAGCAGCAGCGGCTGCAGGACGTGGCTTTCCAGCTGCATCACGCCGATCACGATGCCCAGCACGATCACCGCGCCGATGAACCCGTTGGTCACCAGGGCGATCAGCACGGCCACCCCGCCGGTGATGACGGCGCCGATGATCGGGATGAACGCGCCGATGAACACCAGCGTCGCCAGCGGGATCACCAGCGGCACACCCATGATCCACAGGCCGATACCGATGCCGACGGCGTCCACGACGGCCACCGCGGCGGTCGCCCGCACGTAGCTGACCAGCGACGCGAACCCGCGGCGGCCGGCGACGTCGACGCGGTTGCGGACCCGGCCGGGCACCGCGCGGACCAGGAACGTCCAGATCCCCTCGCCGCCGCTGAGGAAGAAGATCGTGATGAACAGCGTCAGCAGGAAGCCGGTGAGGATTTCGCCGACGGTGCTCGCCGTGGTCAGCGCGGTCGTCGTGATCGACGCCTGGTTGTTCTGGATGAACCCGATCGCCTGGTTGATGAAGTCCTGGATCTGCTCCTGGCGCAGGTGCGGCGGCCCGTTGAGCAGCCAGTTCTTGATCTGGTCGAGGCTCGCGTTCACCTGCTGCTGCAGCTGCGGCAGGCCGGAGGAGAACTGCGTGATGACGAACGTCAGCAGCCCGCCCAGCACGGCCAGCCCGGCGATCAGCACGATCGCCGTCGCCAGCCCGCGCGGGAACCGCACCGCCACCAGCTTCTGGACCGCCGGCGCGAGCAACGCCGAAACCAGCAGGGCGATGCCCAGCGGGATGACGACGACGGACAGGTAGCCGATCACCCACACCACGGCGTACAGGGCGGCGACCACCACGATGAACCGCCACGCCAGCGCCGCGCTGATGCGCAGGCCCCGGGGGATCAGCCCGGTGACGTCCTCGTGCTCCGGCAGGAACGGGTCTTCGCGTCGCGCGTGGGTCACTGGCTCACCGTAGCGGCTGGACCGCCCGATTCGGCCGCTTTCCGACGGCCGCGTCCGACACGCTTGACGGCCAGGCATGATCACCGAACGTCAAACCGGATTACACGGTGTGTCTTTCACACGATGGGGGCATCAAGCCGAGTCGGGGGTGCGCGGGGTGGCGCGGATTTGGTTAGGTCGCTTCCGCAACGGCATGTGGCCGGTCGAATACCCGATGCGAGGAGAACCCACCAGTGGCGAAGACCGCGACGAACGAGGGGCAGGGCGCCAAGCGCGCCGGCCGGCTCGTGTCGCGTGCGCTGCTGGTGCTCGGTGGCGCGGTGGCCGGCACGGCCGCCGCGTGGCTCGTTTCCGGCGCGGCCGCCTCCGCCGAGACCGTCGAGGTCGGCACCGCCTCCGTCACCCCGGTCAGCGACGCCACGGCGGGCAGCCTCGGCGACGTGAACCACGGTGCCGCGCACTTCGCGGGCGATGTCGCCGGCGGGGTCGCCCACACGGCCTGCCACCAGGACGCGACGACGTGGAGCGAGCCGCACCGCGCGTGCGACCGCACCCAGGCCGCCGACGTCGAGCGCGAGGTTTCCGAGCGCGTCGGCGGTTCGGTGGCGGACCTCGCCGACGACGCGGTGCTGAGCCCGGCGGAGCGCACCCTCGGCGCGTTCGAACACATCGCCCGCAAGCCCGAGGACACCCGCCAGGTCATCGAGCAGACCATCGCTCCCGAGCCGGCCAAGGACTTCGGCCACCACGTGTGGCAGCTGCTCGCCCCGGCCGGCCGGGGCACCCTGGTCCCGCTGCCCGGCCTCCCCGGGTCCGCCCCGGGCGGGGAACCGGTGACCCCGGGCGCCGGCCAGGTGGCCGGCACGCCCGCCGTCACCACTGTCGAACTTCCTGCCGCGTTGCGAGCCGCGCTCGCGACGCCGGCGGGCTCCCAGGCCGACGACGTCACCGGTGCCGCGGGCCACTTCCGCGACGGGCACCGTGACCTGCCGTCGCCGCTGACCCCGGCGCCGCTTCCGATCGCGCCGGCCGTCCCCACCGCCCCGGGTGGCACCACGGCCCCCGGTGGACACCTCGACGGTCTCAACTTCGGCGTCCCTTCCTGGACGACCAAAGCCGTCGACACCGCCGTCGCGGCGATGACCCGCGCCGGCCTGCGCCACTCGCTGCGCACCCCGGGCGAACAGCCCGGCGTCACTCCTGACTGAACACCTCCCTTCACGGGTCGCTGACGCGCCCACGTCCGTCCTTCGTTGACGGCGTCGCGTCCGCTCCATGCCCGTGACACGGCGGTGCGCCTTGGTGCGCCCGCACGAAGTCCATCCCCCTCGGTGCGGCTCGGACACATTTCGAATTTCGACGAGCGCACCCCCATAAGCCCGCAAGGGAACCCGAAATAAAGGAGAAAAACCCCATGCAGACGTGGGCAAAGCGCGGACTCCAGACCGCACTTGTCACGGGTGGGTTGCTGATGCTGGGTACCGGCATCGCTTCGGCCGACGAGAACGTCAACCCCGACACCCCGGCCTCCCCGCTCGACCTGAACGTCACGGCTCCGATCCAGGAAGCCAACAACGCGGTCGGCACCCCCTTCGGCCAGCTGGACCTGCCCGCCGGGCAGACGGAGCTGAGCACCAAGCCCGTCAGCAAGGCGCTGGACGAGGGCTCCCGGCACCTCGACTACTCGAGCCCGATCAACGACACCACCCTGGGCGGCGCGTCCCAGGCGGAGGGTGCGGGCGGCTTCACCCCGGGCCACAAGAACCTCAAGGGCAACAAGATCAGCGGCGACGTCGTCGTCCCGATCCAGATCGTGGACAACGCGATCGGCGCGGTCGGCGACGCGCACGTCAACGGCACCCAGCACCAGCAGTCCTGGGGCCACGACCACGACCTCAAGACGACGGGCCAGGACTCGAGCATCGCGGGCAACGCCGTGGTCCTCGACTGGGCCCTCCCCGTCCAGATCGCCGGGAACGGCGGCGGGGTCGCCGGCGGCACCGGCCGCGTGACCGGTGGGTCGGCCAGCCAGAGCACGACCGAGACCGGCGACATCGACACCAACGGCGACGGCTCGGCCCTCTCCGGCAACGTGGTGGCGGGCCAGTTCGCCACCCCGGTGCAGGTGACCGGCAACGCCGCTTCGTACCTGCTCGGCAACGGGCAGAGCCACGGCTACTCGGCCGACACCGTCGGGGCGTCCGGCGGTTCGCTGCTGAGCTCCGGCAACGCCGCCTCCGAGTCGGGCAACGTGGTCGGTGCGCCGATCGCCGTGCCGGTGAAGTTCAACTGCAACTCCGGTGCGGTGTGGGGCTCGCTGTCGAACTCCGAAGGCTGCGACAACTCGGCCGACGCCGCGGCAGGCAGTACCCGGAAGGCTCGCAGCGGCGTCCCGACCTACCTCCAGACCAGCGGCAACGAATCGTTCCTCTCCGGCAACGGCGGGGCCACCTCGCTGTCCCCGGTCGCGAACGTCGCGGGTGTGGCGGGCTCGTGGATCGGCAACTCCTCGGCGGGCCTCACCGACCCCGGCACTTCGTCCAGCACGGTCGACTCGGGTGGCTTCGTCAAGACCGCCGGTGACAACTCGAGCGGGTCGGGCAACGTCCTCAACCCGTCGCTCGGCCTGCCGGTCGAGGCCTTCGGCATCGGTGGCACCTACATCGGCCAGGCGAACGCCACGCACGACAACACGACCGACGTCAACGCGGGCAACGGCAGCTTCACCAAGGGCAACGGCGCCTTCCTCGGCGGCAACATCCTCAACACCCAGGCCGCGGGCGCGCCCGAGGTCTTCGGCATCGGCGGCAGCCACATCGGCAACGCGACCGGCACCGCGACCGAGGACAAGAAGGTCACCGCCGGGGCGTACGACGGCACGCAGGGCAACAACTCGTCCGGTTCGGGCAACCTCGTCCAGGTGCCGGTCGGGCTCCCCGCCGAGGTCTTCGGCATCGGCGGCTCGTTCATCGGCCAGGGCTCCGGCGCGGCCGAAGAGACCAAGGTCGTCTCCGGCGGCGGCGGTGGCAGCACCGTGGACGACGGCGGCTTCCTGAGCTCCAACCTCGGCACCGTCCCGGCGTCGCTGCCGGTGCAGGCCGCCAACATCGGTGGCGCCCTGATCGGCCAGGGCCACGGCAAGGGCTCGACCGACACGACGTCCAACGCGGGCGGTCCCGTCAAGGCCCACGGTCCCGGCGGAGCCGGCGCGGGCAACATCATCGAGGCCCCCGTCGCGCTGCCCGTGCAGGCGATGGGCACCGGCGCCGCGCTCGGCGGCATCGGCACCGGCGCGAACGACAACATCACCGACGCCACCGCGGGCGGCGACGCCGTGACCGACGGCCGCTTCGGCGCCCTGACCGGCAACATCGTGAAGGCCCCGATCGCGGGCGCCGGCTCGGTGTTCGGCGACGGGATCGCCGGTGGCGCGCTCGGCAACGGTGCCGGCACCAACGACGTCGAGTCGGCGGCGGGCGGCGACGCCACCACCAGCGGTGACCGCGGCAGTGTGGCCGGCAACATCGTCGGCGTGGACGCGCTGCCGGTGGCGCAGGTCTTCGGGGACGCCGTCAGCGCGGCGGGCGTCGCCAAGGGCGCCGGCATCAACATGACCGAGGTGAAGAACTCGGGCAACGACACCACCTCCGGTGTCGAGGGCGCGATGTCCGGCAACATCCTCGACCTGCCGGTGACCGCGATCGCGCAGCTGTTCGGCGACGCGGCGGCCGTGGCCGGCGTTTCGCACGCCGTCGGCGAAAACACGCTGGCCACGGAGAACGGCGGCAAGTCCGTGACCGGGGGCAACGGATCCTCCGTGTCGGGCAACGACCTGTACGGCGCGTTCGCGCTCCCGGTGCAGATCTACGGGGTGCCCCTCGAGCTGATCGGGGTCGCCACCGCGGAGGCGTCGAACCTGACGACCATCGACGACGACGAGAACCTCTTCCCGGCCGAGGGCTCGGAGCTGGGGGCTCGCCAGCTGCCGTCGCTGGCGGCGTTCCGCAGCGGGCTGCCCTCCCGGGGCCTGCCCTCGCTGAACGAACTGCTCGGCGGGCTGACCGGCAAGCTGCCGATCGCCGGGCTGACCGGTGGGCTGCCCTCGGTGCACGGCCTGATGAGCAACCTGCCGACGGCCGGGCTGCCGGTCCGGAGCCTGCCCGCCGTGAAGGACGTGGCCCGCAAGCTGCCGACCGCCGGGGTGTCCGCCGACGGCCTCCCCAAGCTGCCGACCACCGTCCCGGTGGGCGTCCAGCACGTCGGCGGCGCGCCGTCGGCGGCCAAGCAGGCGGCCCAGAAGGCGGCCGACCTGGCGAAGTCGCCGGCCGTGGGTCACCTCTCCAGCGCCCCGGCGCTGCCGAAGCCGGCCATGCCCGCCGCGCCGGCGCTGCCGGCCGCGGGTAAGGCCCTGCCGGGCCACAGCCAGCGTGCGGACCTGCCGGCTGCCGGCCTGCCCGCCCTGCCGGCGCTGCCCGCCGTGGGCGGTCTCCTGCCGGGGCACACCGAGCGTGCGGACCAGCCGGCCGCCGACCTGCCGCTCCTCGGTGGGCTCCTGTCGGCCACGGGTCTGCCGAAGCTGCCCGGCGTCGGTGGGCTCCTGCCGACCGGCGGCCTGCCTGCCCTGAGCGGGCTCCTGCCGGCGCACACCCAGCGTGCGGACCTGCCGGCTGCCGGCCTGCCCGCCCTGCCGGCGCTGCCCGCCGTGGGTGGTGTCCTGCCGGGCCAGACCCAGCGTGCGGACCTGCCCGCCGTTCCGGCGCTGCCGGCCACCCCGGCGCTGCCGGTCGCCCCGGCCGTCCCGGCCAAGCTGCCGGTGAGCGCCAAGCTGCCGGTGCTGGACAGCGTTCCGGCGATGTCGGGCCTGGACTCCACCGGCTTCCTCGCGAAGCTGCTGGGCCTGGTCAAGCGCAAGTAGTGCGGTGACGCCGGGCGGGTTCCGATCGGGAACCCGCCCGGCCCCCCAAGACCCCGCTGTCACGGCGGCCGGCGCTCCACCGCGCCGCGAGGGCGACCTCGCACGGAGCGCTCCGCCGACGCGACCGCGGATGCGGGTCCACCCGCGAACACCGAATAGCTCTCCTTCCCTGGAGACGAAGAGCCCCAGGAGCCGACACCGGCTCCTGGGGCTCGCTCGCGTTCGCGGGAGGTCAGGCGAACTGGAGGGACCGCTTCGCCAGGCCGTGCCAGAAGCCGTCGATCACCGTCCGGCCCGATCCCTCGTCCGAGGTGGCGCCGAGGGAGACGAACAGCGGCGCGAAGTGTTCGATCCGCGGGTGCGCGAGGGCCGCTGCGGGCGCCTTGTGCCGGAAGTCGAGCAGCGTGTCGACGTCGCCGCTGCGCAGGACTTCGTCACCCCAGTGGTCGAACTCGGCCGACCAGGCCGGCGGCGTCCCGTCGGTGGCGCGGGCCATGCCGCTCAGGTTGTGGGTGAAGAAGCCGCTGCCGATGATCAGCACGCCTTCGTCGCGCAACGGCGCGAGCTTGCGGCCGACGTCGAACAGCTCCCGCGGGTCGAGCGAGGGCATCGAGACCTGCAGCACCGGGATGTCGGCGTCCGGGTACATCTCGACCAGCGGCACGTAGGCGCCGTGGTCGAGGCCGCGCTCCGGCGCGTCGTGCACGGGCGTGTCTGGCGAGCGAAGCAGCTTACGCACCTTCGCCGCCAGCTCCGGTGCGCCGGGAGCCGCGTACTTCACCTGGTAGTAGCGCTCGGGGAAGCCCCAGAAGTCGTAGACGAGCGGCACCGTCGTAGTCGCCCCGATGGTCAGCGGCGCCTCCTCCCAGTGCGCCGACACGACCAGGATCGCGCGGGGCTTCGGGAGTTCGGCGGACCAGCCGGCGAGCTGGCGGGTCCACGTCGCGTCGTCGGCGAGCGGCGGGGCGCCGTGGCTGAGGTAGAGAACCGGGGTGCGGGTCATCGGGCGCTCCAATGATTGAAAATTCAACTACTAGAGTACCTGACGCCCGGGCGGCCCGGGATATTCCTCAGGCGGCTCCGAGGTTCGCGGCGCAGCGCTCCAGTGTCCGGATCGTCGTGCGGTAGTCGTCGTCGCTGACGCCCGCCATGCTCTTCGCGCGGAACGCCTTGATCCGGTCTTCGACGCGGGCGTGGGCTTCGCGGCCGTCGCCGGTCAAGGTGCCGTCCTCGGCGACCCAGCCGCGGCCGCGCAAATCGGCCACCTTCGGCGCCATCGAGCCTTCGCCGGCGACGAAGGGCGACATCGCCGCGTCGACCTCCTCCGGCGTGCGGGCGCCGAGGGCGATCGTGTTGAGTACCTGCCAATGCCGGCGGGTCAGGGACTCCGCCTCGAGCGTGTGGGCCATGGAGGATTCGAGGAGCTCGTGGAGGTGGCGCAGCCACCAGCCGAGGGGTTTCATGAGGACTCCGAGATGTCGATGAGCAACTACATGTAAAAGTACATGTAGTTGGGAGGTGGAGCAACCATGACGGACGCGGTGGCCGACGTCGAGCGCGCCATGATCGCGATCCGCCGCAGCCAGCAGCGGCGCGCCCTCAGCCGGATCGGCAAGGCCCGCGGCCGCGGCGCGCACGACCCGGTGTTCGAGCTGCTCGACGTCGTCGAAGAGCTCGCGGAGCGCGGGGAACCCAGCACGGTGACGGCGTTGAGCGCGGCGATGGGCGTCGACCAGCCGCGCGCCAGCCGGCTCGTGGCGCGCGCGGTCGAGCAAGGGCTGCTCCGCCGCGAAGCCGACCAGCGCGACGGACGGCGTGCGGTGCTGGTGCCGACCGAAGCCGGCCAGGCGCACCTCGACGAGCTGCACGCCTTCCGCCGCGGGGTGTTCGCGGAGGTGATGGCGGACTGGCCGGACGAGGACCGGGAGACCTTCGGCCGGCTCCTCACCGCGTTCGTCCGCGGGTACAGCGCCCTCGGTTAGTCGTGTGAGAGGTCGACGAACCGGCTGTAGTGCAGCTGGTGCGCGACGGTGATCGTCGCCGTCGGCCCGGCGCGGTGCTTCGCGATGATCAGGTCCGCCTCGCCCGCGCGCGGGTCGTCGCGCTCCCAGGCGTCCGGGCGGTTGACCAGGATGACGAGGTCGGCGTCCTGCTCCAGCGAGCCGGACTCACGCAGGTCGGACAGCATCGGGCGCTTGTCCGTGCGCTGTTCCGGACCACGGTTCAGCTGGCTGATCGCGATCACCGGGACCTCGATCTCCTTCGCCAGCAGCTTCATCTGCCGCGAGAACTCCGAGACCTCCTGCTGCCGCGACTCGACGCGCTTGCCGGACGTCATCAGCTGGAGGTAGTCGAGGACGACCAGCTTGAGGTCGTTGCGCTGCTTCAGCCGCCGCGCCTTGGCCCGGATCTCCATCATCGTCATGTTCGGCGAGTCGTCGACGAACAGCGGCGCCTCGGACACCTCGCTCATCCGGCGCGCCAGCCGCGTCCAGTCGTCGTCGGACATCTTGCCGCCGCGCATGTCGGCGAGGCGGATCTTCGCCTCGGCCGAGAGCATGCGCATGACGATCTCGGTGCGGCTCATTTCCAGCGAGAAGATGACGCTGGTCAGGCCGTGGCGGATCGACGCCGAGCGCGCGAAGTCCAGGCCGAGGGTCGACTTGCCGACACCGGGGCGGGCCGCGACGATGATCATCTGGCCGGGGTGCAGGCCGTTGGTCAGCTCGTCGAAGTCGGTGAAGCCGGTCGGGATGCCCTGGGACTGGCCGCCGCGCGAAGCGATCGCGTCGATCTCGTCCATCGTCGGCTGCAGCAGCTCTTCCAGCGCGACGTAGTCCTCGCTGGTGCGCCGCTCGGTGACGTCGTAGATCGCGGCCTGCGCGCGGTCGACCACCTCGTCGATGTTCGCGCCGTCGGCCGCGGCCGCGCCGTAGCCGTACTGCACGATCCGGGTACCCGCCTCGACCAGCCGGCGCAGCACCGCCTTCTCCGAGACGATCTCCGCGTAGTAACCCGCGTTCGCCGCCGTCGGCACCGTCGCGATCAGCGTGTGCAGGTAGGGCGCGCCGCCGACGCGGCCCAGTTCGCCGCGCCGCTCCAGCTCGGCCGACACCGTGATCGGGTCGGCCGGCTCGCCGCGGCCGTAGAGGTCGAGGATGCAGTCGTAGATCGCCTGGTGCGCGGGCCGGTAGAAGTCGTCGGGGCCGAGCGCTTCGATGACGTCGGCGACCGCGTCCTTGGACAGCAGCATGCCGCCGAGCACGGACTGCTCGGCCGCGATGTCCTGCGGCGGCTGGCGGTCGAACCCACCGCCACCCGGACCGGGGTCGCTCGGCCCCGGGTCGTTCTCCGCATACATCGGACTGCGGTCGTCGGTCAGCGCCACCGCCCCGGACACCTCCTCATTTGTCGAACACCTGTTCGAGTATGCCGGATCTTCGCTCTCGAAGCACGCGGCTGGATCCCGTGCTTTCGTCCCCCGGGCCTGTCCCCGATGATCGGTGACAACCTCGGCCGGCTGCCGCAGACACGCGGAGCGCCACCGTGAGTACAGGCCCGAGCGGGCACGCTAGATCCCCCGGAAGGCCGATGGCAATTCAGGGTGGGGACCCTTCTGTGGACAACCTGGGGATGAATGGGGGTAACCAATCACAGGTGGCGTGAGAGCTGTGGACAACTTGGGGACAAGCGTGATCGCCTTTGGTGAATCTGCTGGTCAGCGGCTGTGGACATGCTGTGGAGAACTTGCGGAAAACTCGTGCGGCGTGTCGCGCGAAGTCCGTCCTTCGGCGTGTCGTGGACCAGCCGAGACCCATTGGACCGTGCGGCCTGTGGATGAAAATCACAGAGAGTGGACGGGTAACCCGGTGGGCTGAACGGCCCGCTCGTCAGGCCGCGGTGAGCCGGCCCTGTGCGCTGCGTAACCGGTCGGCGAGAACGCGCTGGTCGGCCGGGGTGAAGGCGATCCGGTTCTCGCCACGTCCCGGAATCTCCTCGGTCAGCCATCGGCCTTCCGATGTATCGATGTAGTTCACCGGGCGTTCGATCCGGTGCCGCGCCCCGGTGCGGTTGCGGGCGGCGACGTAGAGGCTGCCGCTCCCCATCCGGCGCAACGCGAGAATCCGGCGGAGCTCGTCGGCCTCCTCCGCACCCTCGGCCGGGCGGTCGCTGCGGAGCACGGCGAACCCGCCTTCGTCACCGCGGGCGGTGCCTTCGAGCCGGCTCTTCGGCACCGCGATCGGCGTCCCGCGCCCGGGCGCCAGCTTGGGGATCTGGCCGAGGAAGTCGTCGAGCAGCTCGTGCGGCTTCGTCGACTCCAGCACGACGACGTCCAGCTCCTCGTGCTTGGCCAGCACGAACGCCTCGCCGCCCGCGGAGCCGGCGAGCAGCCGGTAGCTCACCGGCTTGCCCTGGAACCCGCCGTCGATCCAGCCGTAGTACTCCAGCTGCGGCCGGGCGATCGCCTCGACCGTCGCGACGAACCCGGGGTGCATGCCGCGCGGGCCGAACAGCCCGGCCTTGGCGAGCTCGGCGTTGGTCCGCTCGTCCTCGGCCCGCTGGGCTTCGTCGCTGTACCAGGCCGGCTTTTCGGCCAGCACCAGGTGCGGTTCGCCGCCCCGGCGCCGGATCAGGTTGATCAGGGTGCCGGTCGTGATGGTGACCTGCCTGTCCAGCACCGCTCTTCCCCCATGAAGCTCGAACCCGGTGAACCCGTGCGAGCCGGGCGCGCCCATCTTGGCACGCGCCCGGCCGTCCCGCGTGCGCTACTCGCCGATGACCGGCGGCGCGGTCAGCTCGTCGGTCCCGAAGATGTCGTTCGGGTCGTCGCCGAGCAGGTACTTCGAGGTCCGCTCCTCGTCGCCACCGCCCTGGCCCTTGGCGCCGCCGGGGTGCATACCGCCCATGCCGCCCATCCCGGAGGCACCGGCGCGGCCCGCTCCGGCGCCGCCCGCGCCGAGCGCACCACCCGCGGCGCCGGCGCCCATGCCGCCCCGGCCCGCGCCCGCACCGCCGGGCGTGGCCGCGCCGGTCGAGCCGCCGGGCCCGAAGCCCGCCCCGCCCGGCCCGAAGCCCGCCGACGGGTCGCCGATCCCGCTCGAGCCACCGGGGCCGAAGCCGCCGCCGGGAATCGAGAAGTCGCCCGCGCCACCCGCGCCACCCGAGCCGCTGGGCCCGAAGCCGCCGGCGCCGGGGATCTTCGGCGGGATGAAGCCCGACGAGTGGGTGCCGTCGCCGAAGTTCGGCGGGGTGTAGCTGCCGCCACCCGGGAGCTTCGACGGGTCGAAGTTCCCACCGGGCACCTGCGACGGGTCGAAGTTCGGCGGCTTGCCGGGGTCGAACCCCGGCACCTTCGACGGGTCGAAACCGCCGCCCGGCGTGTTCGGCTGCCCGGAGAAGGACGGCACCCCGCCCGGCCCCGGCATGTTCACGCCGCCGGGCACCGAACCGGTGCCGTTCGGGTTCCCGGTGCCGGTGTTGCCGTCGCCGCCCGGCTTCTTCTTGCCGTCCTTGCCGCCGTCCACGCTGACGTTTTCTTGCTGCCCCTGGAGCGCGGAGTACGTCGGCATCTTCTGGCCGTTGTCGTTGCTCGCCTTGTAGTAGGTGTTGAAGGCGTCGACGTTGGCCTGGCCCTTGGCGTTGTAGTCGCGGATCGCCCGGTCGGTGTCGGTCGTCCACGGCGTGATCGCGTTGAGCAGGTTGTTCTTCGGCGGGTCCTTCGGCACCTGCTGCACCTGCGCGTGCACCGTGGTGAACGCGTTGTGCTGCTCGCCGAGGTACTTGTCGGAATCGGTGAGCTTGGTGCCGGAGTCCTCCATCCACACCCGCAGCGGGTGGGCGCCGGCCTGCTGGGCCGCTTCGGAGCCGCCGCCCGTCCAGGCCGCGTCCATCTCCTTGGCCAGGTCGTCGATGGTGCCGAGACGTTCCTGGTAGGCGCCCTTCAGCCGGCTCGCCGCCGCCTGCCCGTTCTCGATCGAGCCGGGACCGGGGCCGGTGGTGATCTTCTCCCAGATGTCGTAGCAGTCGATCTTGCGGTCGCCCTGCACCGACGTGTGGTCGTCCGAATGCGTGGTCGCCATGTTGTAGGCGGCGAAACCGCCCAGCAGCACCAGTTCCAGCATCTCAGCCTCCCAGGGTGTGGATCATCGCCTCGCCGAACTTCATCGCCACCGGGCACGGGTCCGACGCGCCGGCGCCGTTGTCGTACTGGACCAGGATGTTGACCGCCAGCTGGTCGGTCACCGCGACGAACAGGCCGCACTTGCCGCTCTTGCGGTCGTCCACCGCGGCGGCGTAGACGCCCGGGTACCCGGCGGCCTGCGTCTCGCCCCAGTAGGCGTCGTTGGCCTTCGTGTCGTAGACGTCCTGGAGGCCGTTCTTGTTCGCCGTCACCGTGGTGACGTCGATCTGGTTGCCCGGGTCGGCGGCTTCCTGGAACGTGCAGCTCGGGCCGTTGCCGGTGGAGCGCGGCCGGCCCTCGCCGAGGCCCAGGTCGGAGCGCGCGGACGCCGACAGCGTCGCGCAGGCGTCCGACGTGATCGACCCGGTGTTCAGCGGGCTCGGCACGTGCGGGGCGGTGTCGGCGGTGGACCGAGGGGTGGTCTCGCTGCTCGAGTCCGTCACGGGCGCCGGGTTGGCGGTGCCCCGGGTCTTGCCGGCGCAGCCGGTGAGGGCGAGCACGGCGATGGCCAGCGCCGGGACGGCGATGAGTCGTCGGTTCACGTGGCCTGGTTCCCCGTCTTCGAAAGGTCGGCCTGCGTGTCCGACTCCTTGGTGGTGATCTTCTGCTTGGCGGCGGTGAGCGCGTCGATGTAGTTCTTGACGTACTCCTGCATCTTCTTGTTCTGCTCGAGGAACGCCTTGCCGGACGGGTTCGCGAGCTTCACCCAGTCGCTGCTCGCGAACTCCTTGCCGGGCGCCTTGACGTTCGCCATCAGGTTGGCGTCGTCGTAGTCGCGCTTCAGGTCGGCCTGCAGGTCCTGCCACTTCTTGATGACGCCGTCGATCTTGCCGGCGTCGAAGGTGAAGCCGCCGCTCCCGCCGGCCGGCGCGGACATGTTGACCTCGTTAGCCATGCGATCCCATCCCCTTCGCGTCCTCGGCCATTCTCCTCCGACGCCGCTTCGGTGTCCGAGGTTCCCCGGAATGCGTGAAGGCGGGCCACCCACCAGGGGTGACCCGCCTTCTCACGAAGCACTGCGTTACTGCGCGACGGCCTTGACCTCGAGCCGCACGTCGACCTTGACGTCCGGGTGCAGCCGGGCGCCGACCGAGTGCTTGCCCACGGTCTTGATGTGGTCGCGCAGCTCGATGACGCGCTTGTCGAGCAGCGGGCCACCGGCCGCCTTGATCGCGTCCACGATCTCGCCGGCGGTGATCGAACCGAAGAGCTTCTTCGAGCCCTCGGCCGCCTTGCCGGTGAGCTGGATGGCGCCGAGGCCCTCCAGCGTCGCCTTGATCTCCTTGGCGTGGTCGAGGTCGCGGATGCGACGGCTCTCCTGCGCGCGCTGGATCGTGCGGACGTTCTTCTCCGCGCCCTTGGAGGCCACGATCGCGTAGCCCCGCGGGAGCAGGTAGTTGCGCGCGTAGCCGTCCTTGACCTCGACGATGTCGCCGGGGCCGCCCAGGTTGGCCACGTCCGTGGTGAGGATGATCTTCGCCATGTCAGTGCCCTCCCTTAGCGCGCGGTCGAGGTGTAGGGCAGCAGCGCCATCTCGCGGGAGTTCTTGACCGCGATGGCGATGTCACGCTGGTGCTGGCTGCAGTTGCCGGTGACGCGACGGGCACGGATCTTGCCGCGGTCGGAGATGTACTTCCGCAGCAGGTTGGTGTCCTTGTAGTCGATCAGTTCCGGGCGGCCCTTCTTCTCGGCCTTGCAGAACACGCAGACCTTCTTCTTGGGCTTGCGGATGGGTGGCTTGGCCACTGTCTACTCCTGGTAATTCAAATCTGTGTGGATGTGTACGAGATCAGAAGGGAGGCTCGTCGGAGAAGCCGCCGCCACTGCTGCTCGCGGCCGGGGCGGAGCCCCACGGGTCGTCGGCCGGCATTCCGCCGCCACCGCCGCCGCGGTTTCCGCCGCCGCCACCGCCGCCGCCGAAGTCACCGCCGCCACCGCGGCTGACCTTGTTGACCTTGGCCGTGGCGTACCGCAGCGAGGGGCCGATCTCGTCGACCTCGAGCTCGACGACGGTCCGCTTCTCGCCTTCCTTGGTCTCGAACGACCGCTGCTTCAGGCGGCCCTGCACGACGACGCGGGCGCCGCGGGTCAGGGACTCGGCGACGTTCTCCGCCGCCTGCCGCCAGATGTTGCAGCGCAGGAACAGCGCCTCGCCGTCCTTCCACTCGCCCGACTGCTTGTCGAGCGTGCGCGGGGTGGACGCGACGGTGAAGTTCGCGACCGCCGCACCGGACGGGGTGAAGCGCAGTTCCGGGTCGGACGTCAGGTTGCCGACCACCGTGATGACGGTGTCTCCAGCCATCGGGGTTCCCCTCGGGCTCAGGCCTTGGCGGCAGCGGGCTTGGCCGCGGCGCGCTTGATCTCGCGGCGCATGACCTTGGTGCGGAGCACGGTCTCCTGCAGCGACAGCTGGCGGTCCAGCTCCTTCACCGCGTCCGAGGACGAGTTCAGGTCGAGCAGGGCGTAGATGCCCTCGGCGTGCTTCTTGATCTCGTACGAGAGGCGACGACGGCCCCAGACGTCGACCTTCTCCACGGAACCGCCCGAAGTGCGGATCACGTTGAGGAAGGTGTCCAGCGTCGGAGCGACCGTGCGCTCGTCGAGCGTGGGGTCCAGGATGACCATTACCTCGTAATGGCGTGACACAACCACTCACCTCCTATGGGCTCGCGGTCACGGACTGTCCGTGACAGGAGGGTTTGTCCAGGTAAGGCTACCTGGGGGCATCGAGGAGACCGGACAGTGGGGTCTTCTCCGGGGGTCAGGCCGCCCGGCGCAGCACCCAGGTGCGGACCAGCCCGGCGGTGACGCCGGCGAGCACGATCACCGCGATCAGCATGGGCAGCTGCACGTCGTTCGACGCGCTGTTCGAGGCCAGCGACTGCGCGTTGCCGGCGTCGCGGATGTCCGCGCTCTGGCCGCTCTGGTCGCCCACGCCCGCCTGGGGGGCCGACGCGTCACCGGGGAGGGTGCCGTTCGCCGGGTAGCGCACGCCGGGTGCGACGGCCGTGCCGGCGGTCGCCGTCGGGATGCCGCTGTAGTCGCGCATCGGGGCGCTGCCGCCCGTGCCGCCGGCGGTGCCGGGGTTGAGGTTCGAGAGGTTGCCCGACGCGCCGGGGGCGGTCCCGGTGCTGCCCTGCTGGGTGCCGGTGCCGCCCGCGCCCGGCTGAGCCGGGTTGCTCGGCGCCACGTAGTTGCTCGCGAGCAGCGTGAGGCCGCAGCCCTTGGCGACCGTGCTCTCCACGCTGTTCAGCGTCTTGTTCCAGTCGAGGCCGAGGCCCCACGTGCCGGAGGCGGCCAGCGCGGTGCGGACCGCCTTGCCGATCGCGGCACCGGTCGCTTCGCCGCCCGCCGTGTTCGGCACCTGGCCCACGAGGATCGAGTGGTTCTTGGCGATGGAATCGCCCGCCCAGCTGCCGATCGCGAGGGTGCCGGCGTTGTTCGCGCCGGTGGTGACGAGGGTCTTCACCGAAGCCCCGTCGATCGCCACCTGGTCGCCCATCTGCCCGGTGACCGAGCCCGTGCAGCTGTTGCTGACGAGTGTCGTCGTGGCGGAGGCCGTGCCCGCGGAGAGGAATGCGCCGCCGACCATGAACGCGGCAAGGGCGGTGACGGTCATGATCTTCCGCACGAGCATGTCCTCCAGGGAATTACGGGGGCGTCGTTCCGGGCAACACCAGGATGAACGACCGAGATACGTGAAAGATACTCGGCAGTTGGATCAATTCGCAGCGGCCATCCGGCGGAGCACCCAGGTGCGAACGAGACCCGCACTGACTCCGGAGAGTGCCAGAACCGCAATCAGCAGCGGCAGATTCGACCCGTTCGTGAAACCGTCCGATGCGGACGGTAGCGCTTCGGCCTGGCCTGCCGTCTGGATCCCGGAATTGCCGTCGGACGGGCCGGCCGGACCGGTGAGACCGTACTGCGGGGCGTAGCCGGGGATCTGGCTGCCGTACCGGATCGCCGGCGACGGCGTGAAGAGCCCGGCCGTCGCGAACGGGATGCCGCTGTAGTCGCGCATCGGCGCGTAGCCCGTGCCGAGGGTGAAGGGGAAGCCGCCGAACACCGGGGTGCTCGAGAATCCAGGGAGGAGCGGGCTGTTCGCGTCCGGGATCGGCGTCGCGCCGGCCGGGGTGCCGCCCTGCTGGGGTGCGCCCCCGGGCCCGCCCTGGGCCGGCGGCTGCTGCTGCGGGTTGCCGCCTGTGCCGGGCTGCGGCGACGACTGCTTGCCGCCCCCGCTCACCGCGGTCAGGCCCTGCTGGGCGCCGCTCGTCACGCTCTGGACGCCTTGGTTGATCGCGCTCGCCGCGGGCGCGCCGACCACCGGCACCGGCGAGACGACGGTGTTCACCACGTTCACGGTGACCTTGCAGACGGTGTTGAGCAGCCCGCTCACGGTGGTGGTCAGCACGGTGGTCGCCTGGGTGACGATGCCCAGGTCGATCAGGGGCAGGCCGAGCAGCGAGCCCTGGATGTGGTCACCCGGCTGGGCCGACACGGTGCTGCCGCACGGCACGGTCTTCGTGTCCGCGGAGGCGGTGCCTGGCATACCGAGCACGGCCGAACCCGCGAGGACGACCGCCGCCGCACCGACCGCTGTTGCCCTCCGTGTCCGATCCTGCATGCCCGCCACCCCTGGTCTCGTCGCCTGCTTACCAGTACAACGACGCTAAGGCAGCCGGGTGACGCCCGCTCGTTCAGAAATGTGCGGCATTCGGGTGGAAGCGGACGTCACCGTGCGTCAGGCCGGGGTGCGGCGGATCCAGGCCCGGACGAGAGCCGCCGCGACGATCGCCAGCGCCAGCACCGCGAGCAGCATCGGCAGCTTCGCCGGCGGGGTGACGCCGGGCAGCGCCTCCGCGGTGCCGGACTTCTGCTCGTCGACGGTCGGCGGGAGCTGCTGGCCCGGGATGACCTGGGCGATCACCGGCACCTGGACCAGGCTGCCCGGCAGCAGGGCGGCGTTGGTGAAGATGCCCGAGATCGCGTCACCCGGCAGGGTCGCGCTGCCTTGGCCGGTGACCACCGGGCCGATACTGCTGCCCGGCGGCGAGTTCGGCACCGGTGGAGTCGGGCCGGGCGGGTTCGGCGGGTTCGGGCCGGGCGGCGCGGGCTGGGGCGGGTTCGGCCCCGGCGGCGCGGGCGGGAGGGGCGGGATGGGCAGCGGCGGCAGATCCGCCGCCACGCCCTGCGTCAGGTTGCCGACGGCGTTGACCGTGCTCTGCGCGGCCGGGCAGACGCCCTTCGCCGTCAGGTCGCCGACCAGCGGCACCTGGCCGAGGCCGAGCGCCTTCACGGTGTCGCCGAGGGGCAGCGTGAGCAGCGGCGCCGAGCCGTTCGTGTTCCGCGAGCTCGAATCGAGGCCGACGGTGAGCCGGTTCGGGGCGTTCAGCGGGGCGCCGGCGTCCAGCACCAGGCCGGACGCGCTCCCCTGCTGCAGCGTGGCCTGGCAGCTCCCGCCGAGCGTGGGGTCGGGTGCGGCGCCCGCCACGCCGGGCGCGGCCAGCGCGGCCGTGGCGGCGAAGGTGAACCCCAGCGCGGTGACCCGGACGACGTGCTTCCCCATCGGTGTCCTCCGGCAGTCGGACCAAATTGGATCACGGAACGCGCTCACGGTACTCCACGAGCGTCACCAACCGGGCCCACCGGCCGGATCCGGGCTCCGGAGTAGCGTGCTCGGCATGCTGATTGGCGCCCATGTTCGTGACGACGACCCGTTGACCGCGGTCGCCGAGCGCAAAGCCGACGTCGTCCAGTTCTTCCTCTCCGACCCGCAGGGCTGGAAGGCACCGAAGCCGCACCCGCACGGCGAGGCCATCGCGGCCGACCCGGTCGAGGTGTTCATCCACTCGCCGTACCTGATCAACGTGGCTTCGCTGAACAACCGGATCCGGATCCCGTCGCGGAAGAACGTCACGCAGCACGCGGACGGCGCCGCCGCGATCGGCGCCAAGGGCCTGATCGTGCACGGCGGCCACGTCGGCGCGAACGACGACGTCGAGGCCGGCCTGGACAACTGGCGCAAGCTCTTCGAGCGCGAGCAGGAGAAGGGCGGCTTCAAGGTCCCGATCCTGATCGAGAACACCGCCGGCGGCGAGAACGCGATGACCCGCGACCTCGAGGTGATCGCCCGGTTGTGGGACAAGGTCGGCGAGTTCGGCGCCGGGTTCTGCCTGGACACCTGCCACGCGTTCGCCGCGGGCTGGGACCTCGCCACCGCCGTCGAAAAGGTCAAGGCCATCACCGGCCGGATCGACCTGGTGCACCTCAACAACTCCCGCGACGAGTTCGGCTCGACCCGCGACCGGCACGCGAACGTCATCGAGGGCGAGGGCACCATCGACCCCGAGGTCCTCGTCGGCGTCGCCCGGGCGGCGGGTGCCCCGGTCGTCGTGGAGACGCCGCCGGACGGCCAAGCCGCCGACATCGCCTACCTGCGCGAACAGCTCGGCTGACGGTTTAGACGACGACGGCCTTCCGGCGGCGCCGGGTGGCGTTCGGGATGATCACGTCCCGGGCGCCGTCGAGGAAGCCGCCGGCCGGGTCGTCGTCGCCACCGGCCCGGACCAGGTCGGCCGCCGGGCACCAGACCTCCCGGACCACCAGCACGCACAGGCCCACGACGGCGAGGTCGCGGACCACCACCGTGCCGAGGAACCAGCCTTCGGGCAGGCCCTTGTGGTCGATGCCGAGGTAGTAGAACATCCGCGGCACCCAGACGACGGCGTCGATCAGCATCCAGCCGAGCAGCAGCCGCCAGCGCGGGATGGCCAGCACGGCCAGCGGCACCAGCCACAGCGAGTACTGCGGGCTCCACACCTTGTTGGTGAGCAGGAACGCGGCCACCACGAGGAAGGCGAGCTGGCCGACGCGCGGCCGGCGCGGCGCGGCGAGCGCGAGGTAGGCGATCCCGGCGCAGCAGGCCAGGAACAGCACGGCCACCGTGATGTTCAGGTACGTCGGCGTCTGGTTCTTCTGCAGCACACCGTCGAATCCGGCCCAGCCGGTCGTGTACGAGAAGACGTTGTACAGCGAATCCGGGTCCATCGGCCGCAGCGTGCTCATCCGGAAGAACTCCCACCAGCCGCGGGTGGTGAACACGATGAACGGCGCGTTCACCGCCAGCCACGTCACGACGGCGGCGGCCGCGGTCTTCCAGAACGGCGTGAGCTTCCCCGCGCGCAGGCACAGCACGAACAGCACGCCGAGCAGGAAGAGCGGGTAGAGCTTGGCCGTCGCGCCGAGGCCGAGCAGCAGGCCGGCCAGCACCGGGCGGCGGCGGGCCCAGGCGAGCAGGCCGGTCGCGGTGAACGCGGTCGCGAGCGCGTCGAAGTTGGTGAAGGCGTGCACCAGCACCAGCGGCGAGATCGCCACCAGCACCATGTCCCACGGACGGCGTTTCGTCGTCCGGCCGGTCGCCCACACGGTGACCAGCCACGCGGCCGACAGGAAGAACGCCGTGATGTCGAAGTAGATCGCCACCGGCAGCGCGCCGGGGAGCCAGCCCGCCTCGGCGAGGTTCAGCCAGCCCGCGGCCAGCTTCGCGTTCACCCACTGGAAGAGGCCGGTGAGTACCGGGTACTCCATGTACCGGGTGTTGTCCTCGGCGGTCTGCGAGCTCTCCTTCCACGACGTGGCGTACGGGAAGGTGCCCGGCCGGTCGAGCCGCTCGGAGCCGTACAGCGGCACGATGTCGGAGTAGCACATCGCGACGAACGGGCGGCCCGCGCGCCAGTCGAGCTGGGTGGCGCCGCTGGAGTCCTGGTACTGCTGGATGCACGAGCCCTTGCCGAACCAGCACAGCATCAGCGCGAGCGTGGCCAGCAGCAGCCCGACGCGCTGGGGCGACCAGAACCAGTGCCTGCCGACCGCCGCGTGTTCACCGAGCGGTCCGCCGAGTGGTCTGGTGACCGCCGCCGCGAGGGGGTCGCTCCAGCTCGGGACGACCCGTTCCGCCCGGGTCAGCGTCACGGGTCCGCGCTCCGGCTCCCGCGTGGTCTCCTCTGGCACGAGCCGGATGGTATCGGTGATCGGCGTTCGCGGCGGTGAAGCCGGTGATCATGCCGGATTCGCGTAGTACGAGGCCAGCACCTCGGCGGCCGCGCCGCGGGTGACGATCTCCTCGCCGGAGGCGTCTTCGACGACGTCGATGCGCTGCCAGTGCGGCGCCGGCAGCAGTTCCCCGAGCCGGGCCGAAACGGCTTCGCGGTGGACGCCCGGCTCGTCGCGGACCGCCCGGCCGGCCAGCACGATCTGCTCCAGGTCGAGCACCTGCACGAGGTCGGCCAGGCCGATGCCGAGGAAGCCCGCGGCGGTCCGGGTGTCGGGGGCCTGCTTGGCCATGATCTCGACGCAGCCGCGTCGCCCGCAGGCGCAGCGCGGCCCGTCGTAGGCGATCGTGGTGTGCCCGAACTCGCCCGCGTTGGTCCGCGGGCCGCGGTAGAGCCGCCCGTCGATCAGCAGGCCGACGCCGATCCCGGTGCCGGCGAGGATCACCGCGGTCGCCGTCGGCTCGCCGTGTGGCCAGAGCCGGGCGAACGCGGCGGCGTTCGTGTTCTTGTCCAGCGTCACCGGCAGCCCGGTGCGCTGCTCGAGGAGGGCCCGCAGCGGGACGTCGTGCCAGCCGGGCATGTTCGTCGCGTCGCGGACCAGGCCCGCGCGGTGGTCCAGCGGGCCGACCGCGCCGATGCCGAGGCCGAGCACGTCGAAGCCGTCGGCGAGTTCGAGCGCGGTGGCGCCGATGGCCTCGACGGCCTGCGCGGGCGTGAAGCCGGGCGGGAGCGGGCCGCCCGCCCCCTCTTCGATCTCGCCGAGGAGGTTGGTGCGCACCACGTGGAACTCGTCGCGGTCGAGGCGGGCGCCGAGCGCGTGCTTGGCGCCGGCCCGGATACGCAGCCGCGTGCGGGGCTTGCCGACGCCGGTGGACGGCTGGCGCTGCTCGTCCAGCAGGCCGGTGTCGAGCAGTTCGGGCACGATCTTGGAGACGGCCTGCTGGGTGAGCCCGGTGCGTTCGGCCAGCTCGACGCGGCTGAGCCCGCCGGCGCGCAGGATGTGCGTGAGCAGGAGGGCACGGTTGTGGTCGCGCATGTCGCGCAGGTTCACTCCGGTGTCCGCCATGGACAGGATCTTCGCACGTCTGGTCAATTAGGCAACGCTGTTGTTTAATAGGGGCATGGCGGACGATTTGCGGGTGGGCATCCTCGGGTACGGCATCGGGGGACGCGTCTTCCACGCGCCCCTGGTGGCGGCGACGCCCGGGCTGACCCCGGCGGTGATCACGACGTCGAGCAGCGCCGCCCAGGCGCGCACCGACCACCCGGGCGCGGAGATCGTGCCCGATGCCGACGCGTTGTTCGAGCGCGCCGGCGACCTCGACCTCGTCGTCGTCAGCACGCCCAACCGCACGCACGTGCCGCTCGCGCTGCGGGCGATCGAAGCCGGCCTGCCCGTGGTCGTGGACAAGCCGTTCGCCCCGACCGCGGCCGAAGCCGAGCGGGTCGTCGCCGCGGCGAAGGCGGCGGGCGTCGGCCTGACCGTCTTCCAGAACCGGCGGCTCGACTCCGACTTCCTCACCGTGCGGAAGGTCCTCGGCTCCGGCCGGCTCGGCGAGGTGTTCCGCTTCGAGTCCCGCTACGACCGCTGGGTGCCGAAGCCCAAGGACAACTGGCGTGAGTTCGGCGACCCGGCCGAGGCCGGCGGCCTGCTCTACGACCTCGGCGCGCACATCGTCGACCAGGCGCTGCAGCTGTTCGGCCCGGTCACCCGGGTCTACGCGGAGGTCGACCGCCGCCGGGCCGGCGTCCAGGTCGACGACGACGTCTTCGTCGCCCTGCACCACGCGAACGGCGTCCGGTCGCACCTGTGGTCCTCGGCGCTCGCCGGCATGCAGAACCCGCGGTTCCGGGTGCTCGGCGACCGGGCGACGTTCACCAAGTACGGCCTGGACGTGCAAGAACCGCAGATCAAGGCCGGGCTGCGGCCCGGGGACGCGGGCTGGGGCGAAGAGCCGGCGGCGGACGCCGGGAAGCTCGGCGTCGGCACGGACGTCGAGACCGTCCCCACCGAAACCGGCCGCTACGAGCAGTTCTACGCCCAGGTGCGCGACGCGCTGCGCGGCGAAGGCGAGTTCCCGGTCGACCCCGAGTCGTCGGTCGCGGCCCTGCGCGTGATCGAGGCCGCCCACCGCTCCGGCGTCGAAGGCACCGTGGTCGAAGTCTGACCCCCCTGACCGGCCGTGACCTCGGTGACCCCCAGCTCCGAGGTCACGGCTTCCTTCTTTTCAGCACCACGAAGGCCGTGCCCAGCACGAGCACGCCGCCGGCCACCCACAGCGCGATGACCCACCACGGAGTGCCCGTGTCCGGCTCGGTGGACAACGCCGCCACCGGGTCGATCAGCCCGTAGCCGTATTCGTTGTCCCGCCCCGGCGCGCCGAGGTCCTTCGCCGTCCGGGCCAGCTGGTCGGTGACCTGCGCCGCGGTCAGGTCCGGGTACCGCGACCGCACGAGCGCGACCACACCCGACACGATCGCGGCGGCCTGGCTGGTGCCCGATGTCGGCGCCGTTTCGCCGGGGCGAGATGTCGAGATGTCGACACCTGGCGCAGCGAAACTTACCTCCGGGCCGGACACGCTGACGTCGTCGCGGAACTTGCCCGCGCGGTCGACCGCCGACACCGCCAGCACGCCGGGACGGTCCGCCGGGCTGGTCACCTCGCGGTCCTGGCCCGCGTTCCCCGCCGCGGCGACGACGACCACGTCGTGGTCACGCGCGTAGTTCACGGCTTCGTCGTACTCGGTGGACCGTCCGCCGCTGCCCAGCGACAGGTTGACGACCTTCGCGCCCTGGTCCACCGCCCAGCGGACGGCGGCGACCGCGTCCGCCGGGCCACCGGTCAGCCGGGCCGGCAGGAGCTCCGCCTTCGGGGCGACCCCGCGGGTGCCGGCGGTCCCGCGGCCGGCGATCAGCAGCGCCATCGTCGTCCCGTGCCCGATGGCGTCGCCCGGCGGCGCGCCGAGGTCGGGGAAGTCCGCGCCGGGCCGCACCGCGCCGTCGAGGTCGGGGTCCGCGGCGACGCCGGTGTCGATCAGACCGACCCGCACCCCGGCGCCTTCGGAGAGCTGCCAGGCCGCGGGCAGCCCGAGCTCGTCCGCCCAGTACGGACCCGCGGCGTCCGCGGTCGCCGGCATAGCCAGCAGGACGGCGAGAGTGAGGGGAACGAGTTTCCGCATGGCCTTCCCGACGGACGGTCGCGGGACGGGCGTCCCGCGACCATCCTGGCAGACCGGGGAGGTCAGGGGCCGAAATTCGCCTGGCCGGTGTCGTTCCCGTTGCCCCGCCCCGGCCCACGGCCGTCACGCCGGTCGCGACCGCGTTGCTGCTGTTGCTGTTGTTGCTGCTGCTGGTTCTGGTTGCCGCGGCCGACGGTGAAGTCCTGCTGCTGCTCCTGGAACTGCTGCTGTTGTTGCTGCTGCTGGAGCTGCAACTGGAACTGGTCGTCCTGCGGCGCGGTGATCGCCTGGACGCGGTCGAAGCGCTCGCCCGGCTTCCCGGCCAGGTAGAGCTGCATGAACCGCTGCCACACCGGGCCGGCCACGACGGACGGCGTCAGCGGCGCGCCAGTGGGGCCGTGCAGTGCCTTGTCGCCGTCGCTGCCCACCCACACCGCGGCCGACACCGACGGCGTGTAGCCCACCATCCACGTCTGGGAGTTCGTGTTCGCCGCGGACGCCGGTTCGTCGTCGCCCGGGGTGTGCTGCTGGGTGCCGGTCTTGCCGGCGCACTCGTGCCCGGACGGGCAGGTCAGCCGCGAGAACGGGATCACCGGCGCCAGCGCGGCGGTGACGTTCCCGGCGATCTGCCTGCTCTTGCCGCGGTCGTTGTCCGCGAACGCTTCCGTCGCGTGCGTGTCGGCCTCGTAGGCGGTCTCGCCTTGGGCGTTGGTCACCTTCTGCACGAAGTGGCGGCCGCGCTGGAGCCCGCCGGAGGCGAACGTCGCGTACCCCGCGGCCATGTCAGCGGGAGTGACGGCGGTCTGGCCGCCGCCGATGGAGATGTTGTTGTCCCCGGTGAACAGCACGCTGCGGCCGCCGTTGTCCTTCGTGCGGATGCCCGCCTCCTGCGCGGCCTCGGCCACGCCCGACGGCTTGGTCACGTTGAGCACCATGTCGTAGAAGACGGTGTTGGTGGACCGCTGCATCGCCTCGGCCACCGTGCACGTCTCCGAGCAGCTGCTGGTGGTCCCGGCGTTGCGCACCGGCAGCGGCACGTCCGGGAACGACCGCGGCGACCGGCCGTCGAACACGGCGTTGAGACCGCGGCCGCCCTTGAGGAAAGCGGTGAGGTCGAACGGTTTCATCGACGACCCGGGGTTGTGCGGTTCGTCCGCCCAGTCGCGCCCGGCCTGGTCCTCGCCGTTGGGGCCCTTCACGATCGGTGCCCCGCCGTAGTAGGCGAGCATGCCGCCGGACTGCGGGTCGACGGCGACGAGCGCGTCGAGGATGCGGTCGTCGGTCTGCCCGGCCATGCCCTGCGCGACGGCCTTCTCGGCGGCGTCCTGCGCCTTCGAGTCGATCGTCGTGAACACCTGGAACCCGCCCGCGTAGTACTTCTCCTCGGGGATGCCCGCGGCCGCGAGCTCGGCCTTGACCTGCTTCTTGATGAACGGGTTGATCGTGGTCCCCTGCCGCGATTCGACGAGCGGTACCGGCGTCGGGAACTTCGCTGCCTTGCGGTCGGCCGCGGTGAGGTAGCCGTTGCGCTGCATGCGGTCCAGGGCGGTGTTCCACCGGTCGCGCGCCACGGTGGCGTTTTCCGACCGGCCCGGCTGCTGGATCAGCCCGGCGAGCAGCGCGGACTCGGAGAAGTTCAGCTGGGCGGCGTCCTTGCCGAAGTACGCCTGCGCCGCCGCCTGGATGCCGTACGCGCCGCGGCCGAAGTAGATGGTGTTGAGGTAGGCGGTGATGATGTCCGCCTTCTCGTAGGTCTGGTTCATCTTGAACGACTTCGCCAGCTCGACCCACTTGCGGGTCAGTGTCGGCGCGTCGTCGCCGGTGGCCTTCTTGATGTACTGCTGCGAGATCGTCGACCCGCCGCCGGACCCGCCGGTGGCCTGGTTGTAGGCGGCCCGCAGGATGCCGGAGACGTCGAACCCGGAGTTGGTCTCGAAGGACGCGTCTTCGGTGGCGATCACGGCCTTCTTGACGACGTCGGGGATCTGCGCGGAGCTGAGGATCTGCCGGTTCCCGCCGGCGGGCACGTCCTTGCCCATCTCGGTGCCGTCGGCGTAGAGGTAGGTGACCGCCTGGCCCTGCGACTGCGCGACCTTGTCCGGCGAAGGCACGTCGACGGCGAAGTAGGTGACGACGAACGCGACCGCGGGCACGACGAAGCACAGGCCGGCCAGCACGTACACCACCCGGCGCACGGTCTTCCAGCGGCGCCGGCGGCGCTGGTCCGTCGGCGGGGCGCCGTCGGCGGGTTCGTCCGGTACGGGCAGTTCGCCCGGCAGCGGCGGGAGGGGCCGGCGTGGCTGGTAACGACCACGCGGAACCGGCCGCCGGCCGGGCCTCGAGCGATTTCGGTCGGTGTACACGGGCCGTCCTCGGTACGCAAGTGGGCTGCGGGCGCAGACCCCTCGACACTCCACACGGACCACGGGCGGCTGTGGTTCACCGGAACGGGCCCGGCAGGCGGGGTGCCTGCCGGGCCCGGTCGATCAGGGCTGGCTCATGGTCTTGAACCACCACTGGGTGTCGTCGAGCACGTGGTCACCGTCCACAACAGGGGCGCGTTGCGTCATCGGCGCGCCGATCGTCGTGGCGGAGTCCTTCGGCCCGACGATCAGGCCGCTCTTCACGTTGTCCAGGCCTTCCGACGAGGCCGGGTCGGTGTTCTCGAGGTCGGCGAAGCTCCACTGCTGAGCTGTGTCGTTCACGTTGCAGGTCGCTTCGACGATCGCCGCTCCGCTGGCCGTGCTGCCTCCGGCGGGCGTGAGGCAGAGGTAACTACCACGGTCGACGATCTGCACGATGTGCCTCAGGTCGGTACCGCTGCCTTCGGTGCGCAGCTCCTTGAGGTGCCAGTAGTTCGCGCTGAACGCGGTGCACGTCCGCTGCTCGACCACCGCGCCGTTGGCCGGGGTGTTGCCGTGCAGCATCAGGCACAGGTTCGAGCCGAAGTTCCGGAACGACGGGTTGTAGTCGCCCGGGTTGTCGACACCGTAGGCGGGTTCGAGCGCGGCGGCGTCCCACGCCACCTTCTTCGTCCCGTCACCGGTCGAGTCGATCGTGCTCAGGTGCACCTTCGGCACACCGCTGAACGGGTAGACACCCAGATCCATCCAGCGGTTCCCGGAGTTCACCTGGGATGCGTAGACCTGGACCGGGCCGTTGGCCGTGTCGATCGTGTAGGTCACCGACCCGCCGTCGGCCATGTGGTCCGGGACGTGCACCTTCACCCTCGCCAGGCCGTCGATCGCGTCGAACGTCCAGGTGCCGGTGATCTGCAGCTTGCGGCCCTCGACGTTGTCGCCGCGGGTGTGGCTGAACCAGAAGTGCGAGCCGTACCCGCCGCCGAGCTGGTGCAGGTCGATCTTCGAGGCCTCGAACCCGTTCGCGTCCTTGGCGAAGGCGAAGTCGAAGCTGCCGTAGTTCTTGCCGATCCCGTTGCAGTTCGGGTTCTGGATCGGATGGGTCGAGCCGGGCACGTCGTCGACGGTCAGCGCGTTACCGGCCAGCCCGACGGTGTTGCAGGCGGGCGGGTAGCTCGTGCCGTTCGCCTGTTCCGCCGCGTAGTCCGGGTAGTCGTAGCGGATCTTTTCGAACCCGCACTCCCTGGCGCAGTTGGCCTTGAAGGTGACCGGACTGTGCACCCAGCACTTGAGGTCGTTCAGGCCGGCGCTGTTCTTGTGCGCGCACGGACCGTACGGCTCACCCTTGACGTCGGGCGCTTGCGGCTCGTTCGAAGTACCCCACTGGCAGCCGGTGTCCGCGATGCAGAATAGCTGCGGTGCCGGAACCGCCGTCGCCCGGAAGCTGTCGGTGAGCCACTGGGCCGGCCGGAAGAACGGCACCTCGACACCCGGCGCCTCGTAACCGCTCGGCGGGTAGGAGGCGAAGCCGAGCACCTTCTCCTCGTACGGCCACTGCTGCGGGTGCGCGAAGTCGTGCGGGTCGCTGCCGAACGCGTGGCGGCTCGGGCTGTAGCGCGGGTTGGCCGGGTTGTTCAGCCAGCCGAGCCCGTACGCGCCGTTGGCACCGGATTCGCCCGGGTTGTGGTAGCCGGAGTTGTACGCCCAGGTCGCATAGAACCAGTTCTCGATACTCGTCGGGTCGTTGTTGTTCACCGTCATCCCGAGGGTCTGCATCTGGTTCCACTTCGAGACGAGGACCTGGAGCCCGACGGCGACGTTCGCGGCGTAGTCGGTGCCCGCCGCGATCTGCTGGCTCGCCGACAGCAGCGTCTCACCGGGCTTGGCGTGCCCGGCCAGCCGCATACCGTCGGTGATCTGCGAGACGCCGTAACCGCAGTCAGCATCGTCCCAGTGGATGTCCCAGTCATTGCCCGCGTCGGCGTCGTAGATGTCGAGGCCGTAGTAGTTGCCGATCAGTGCGTTGCCGGTCTCACCGGGCAGCGCGTACCGGCTTGCCTGCCACAGGTTCGACTCCTGGCCGAGGATGCCGAGCAGGATTTGGGCGGGCACCTGGCCGCCGGGCGACAGCGCGACCGGCGGGAACATCCCCTGCGGGGTGTAGGCGCTGATGCCGTTGCCGTTCCAGTTCGCCGGGCGCGAGTTGTACAGATGGCTCTTGACCGCCATGTCGGCCGCCCACTCCACCTGCTTCGGTTTGGGCTGGTACACCTGCACGGCGGGGTTGTTGCGCGGCACCGAACACGTCCGGGCCGGGTCGGTGGTGTCGCTCCAGCGCGGCTTCGGCGTCGAACCGGGGTTGAAGCTGAAGCCGAGTGCCTTGCCGGTCTTCGTGCTCCGGCCTTCGATGTGCACCTGCTCCGGCACGGCCGGGTCCGCGTTGGTGATCTGCGTCTGGCTGTGGGTGACGGCGGCTTCGCCGAGCGTCGAGACCTCGCTGGTCGCGGGGATGTCCAGCTTCCGCACCTGCGCGGGCAGCGCGGCCAAGGTGTCCGCCTGGCCGGTGATGAACACCTGACCGGCCCCGCTCCCGACGTCGAGCGCGCCGGCTTTCCCGCTGGCCAGCGCGGTGACGGCCGGCTTGCCGCCGGCGCCGGGCGCCACGCGGAAGACACGGGCCTTGTCCTTGTCCCGGTCCATGAACACGACGCCGCCGGCTGAGTCGGCGCGAACGCCGGACGGCACGCCGCCGGTGTCCTTGACCAGCCGGATCAGGTCGCCGTTGTCAGCCGCCTTCAGCAGGCCCAGCCGGTCCGCCACGACGAATCCGCCCGCAGTCGGCGTCGCCGAGGTGACCTGACCGGCGAACTCCTTGCGGGGGCTCAGCTTGCCGGTCGCCGCATCGACGACGAGCACTCCGGTCTTGCCCAGGTCCTCGTCGGCTTCCTGGGTCAGCGCGGCGGTTTCCCCGGCGCCGCACCCCGGGTTGTAGTACGCGAGCGACGTGCGCACCGGCAGGTTGGTGACCGCGCCGGTGGTGAGGTCGACGACCGCGGTGAGACCGCCGCGGCCGGTCAGCGCTTCCTTGTTGGTGAACCGGCGGGGCGCGTAGACGACGACGGCCCGCTGGCCGGAACCGGTCACGCAGGCGTTGCCGATCCACTGGTCGACGTCAGCGTTCGGCTTGCCGAGGGTGGCGGCGGTCCGCCAGGTGTAGCCGGTCTTGGCCTCGGCCACGAGGACGTGGAACCCGGACGCGTCGCTGCTGGTGGTCCAGAGCCGGTCGCCGGAGCGCTGCCAGCCCTGTCCGAGCAGCTCGTCGCGCTTGCCGGGGTCGACGGCAGGCGGATCGACGGGTGGGGCCGGGGTCGTGTTGCCCTGCACCGCGCCGGGCGGCAGCACGGGCATCGCATCGGGGTCGGCCGCGGCGGTCATCATCGGTGTCAGCGTGAGGAAGGCCAGTGCCGCTACCGCGGCTTTCGGCCAGCTTCGTCTCATTTTTTCCCTCTCTCGCACGCCGGGTGCGCCGAATTCACGGTTGCCGGGGAAACCGGCATACGAAATCCTTTGAATGCGCGGACTGGTGAAACGAGAAAGCCTTATCCGACGGAGCAGCAGAAAGCTCGACGCGGATCGGTGCAGGAAAATGGCACAAGCCGGCCAGTGAACACGATTCTCCCCCGGGTACTGCTGTGACGCCGGTGCCTCCCCGTGCTCCGGCGGTCGTGGCCAGGGCAAACACCCCAGCGCACTCGATCATCAAAGCTTTCGTCGATCAACTCACGCCAGCCTCCATTCGGGTGCAATTACGGACAAAACGCCCGACTGTCGGAGGTGGTGCTCGTCTTCAGGGGTGGCCGGACGCAATGCGCCGAGCGCTCTGCTCCATTGGAAGCAATTCACTTTTCGTCCTTGATCACACCGGTGTTCGTCAGGCAGGCTGCGAACCGTTGGGGTTTATCGATCATGATTTACCGAAGGGGGAAGTAATGTCTGGAAGACGTCTTGCCGGGGTGCTCGCGGCCACGGCGTTGTCCTTGCTCGGTGGCGCGGTGTCGGCGGGTGCGGCGCAGACGCACCCGGATTTCCGCGCGGAAGCCGTGGCGGCGGGGCTGACCGCCGACCAGGCCGCGGCGCTGCAGGCGAAGGCGGACAGCTACCTCGCCACGACCGGCGGGAAGCAGATCGCGCCGAACAAGATCGATCTCGGCGGCAACGCCACCATCGCGCTCACCGTGCCGGGTGAGACAAAGGTCCGGAACCTGAAGACGACGAACACCGCGGCCGACTGGGACCCGTGCTTCTACGGCGAGCAGCACGCCAAGGACGGGTACTTCTGTGCGTACAGCCAGGAGTGGTACATGGGCGACGTGATCGAGGCGTACAACTGCGCCAGCTACCCGCTGCCGAACTGGACCGGCACCGGTTCGTGGATCAACGAGCAGACGTCGGGCACGCGCGCCAGGTTCTACGGCAAGTCCGGGAACCTGCTCTACACGACGCCGGTGCCCAACAGCTTCGACGAGTCGTACTACTGGGGTCCGGTGTGGAGCATCCGGAACTGCTGACGCCGTAGGGGAAAACGCAAAGGCCCCGCACTCTTCGTGAGTGCGGGGCCTTTGCGTCAGCCGGTTTCCGAGCCTGGTGGCCGGGCGAATCCGTCACCGCCGGGCAGCGGCGGGGTTGGGCCGCCCGTGCCCGGCGGACCCGGCCGCGACTTGGTCGGCTTGGTCGGGCTCGACTCGGTCTCGGTGTTCGGCTCCGTGCTCGGCTGGCTCGGCGTCGTGGTCGGCGTCTCGGTCGGCGTCGGCGTGTCGGACGGCTTCGACGCCGTCGTGGTCACGTCGTTGGGGTCCTTGCCGATCGGCTCGACCTTGTCGAACTTCTCCGGCTGGGTCCCGTCCAGGTACTCCTTCATGAACTGTTCCCAGATGGGACCCGGGTAGGTACTACCGAAGATGGGCTTGTTCTGGTTGTCGTGCAGGGGTCGGTTGCCGTTGCCGCCGACCCAGGCCGCCGCCGAGACCGACGGCGTGTAGCCGACCATCCACGTCTGCGCGTTGCGGTTCGCGTAGCTCGCCGGGTCGCCTTGCTGCACGTCGTACTGCTGCGTACCGGTCTTGCCCGCGCACTGGTGACCGGCCGGGCAGTTCAGGTGCGAGTGGGTGATGACCGGGCCGAGGGCCGTGGTCACGTTGCCCGCGATCTGCGCGGTCTTCTGCGCGTCGCCGTCGAACGCCGGCTTGGCCTGGTACTTGCTCTCGTCGAACTCGACTTCGTCCTGGGCGTTGGTCAGCTTGGCGACGAAGTGGGCGTCCCGGCGCATGCCCTCGCCGGCGAACGTCGCGTAGCCCGCGGCCATGGCCTCCGGGGTGGCCACGGTGGCGCCACCACCGAGCGCGATGTTGATGTCCTGGCTCATCTGCGGTGACGTCGGCACACCCGCCTCGTTGGCGGCCTGGGCCACGCGCGCCGGCTTCGTCACGTTGAGCACCATGTCGTAGAACACGGTGTTCGCGGAGATCTCCATCGCCGTCGCCACGGTGCACTGCGGACCGCAGCTGGCGCTGTCACCCGCGTTGCGCAGCGGGGACTTGCGGCCGGGGAACATCCGGTTGTTCGACCCGTCGAAGGTGTCGCCGAGGCCCTTGCCCATCTTGAGGTAGGCGGTGAGGTCGAACGCCTTGAACGACGAGCCCGGGTTCTGCGGCACTTTGGCCCAGTCCTCGGCGACCTTGTCCTTGCCGTCGTCGCCCTTCACCACGTCCGGGCCGCCGTAGTACGCGAGGATGCCGCCGGTCTTCGGGCTCACCGCGACCAGTGCGCCCAGGAGTTCGGGGTCGCTCTGGCCCTTCATCTTGTTCGTGACCGCGTCCTCGGCCGCCTTCTGCGCCTTCGGATCGATGGTGGTGTAGACCTTCGCGCCGGTCGCGTGCAGCTTGGTGCTGTCGTAGCCCTCGGCGGCCAGCTCCTCGTCGATCCGCTGCTGGATGTGGTACGGCATCGACTGGCCGGTGTCCTTGGTGACCTTCGGGATCGGCGTCGGGAACTGCGCGGCCGCGCGCTCGTCGGCGCGCAGCCACTTGTTGGCCACCATCTGGTCCATCACGTAGTTCCAGCGCCGCGTGGCGTAGTCCTGGTTCTCCGACTTGCTCGGGCCCTGGATCAGACCGGCCAGCAACGCGGCTTCGGACGCGCTGAGGTCCTTGACGTCCTTGTTGAAGTAGGCCTTCGCGGCCGCCTGGATGCCGTTCGCGCTGCGTCCGAAGTAGACGATGTTCAGGTAGCCCGTGATGATCTCTTCCTTGGACTCCTGGTTGTTCATCTTGAACGACTTGGCCAGCTCGGTCCACTTCCGGCTGAGGCTGGGGGCGTCGTTCTCGGTGGCCTTCTTGATGTACTGCTGGGAGATGGTCGACCCACCACCCTGGCCACCGGTGGCCTGGTTGTACACCGCGCGCAGGATGCCGGTGACGTCGAAGCCGGAGTTGGTCTCGAAGGTCGCGTCCTCGGCCGAGTACACGGCGTGCTTGACGACGTCGGGGATGTCGCCCGGCTTGAGCAGCTGACGGTCACCGCCCTTGGGCAGCGACTTGCCCATCACCGTCTTGCCATCGGCGTAGTAGTAGGTGACCGGCTGGCTCTGCAGTGCGGCGACGCTCTCCGGCGTCGGCACGTCGACCATGAAGTACGTGATCACGAACGCGATCGCCGGGACGACGAAGAAGACGCCGACGCACGCGTACGCGACGCGGCGGATGATCTTCCAGCGGCGCTTCTTCCGCTGCGCCGGCGTGAGGACCCGGCGGCCCTTCTCGTCGAGCTCCGGCTGGGGCTCGACGTCGTCGGCGAACTCGTCGAAGCGCCGGTCGTCGTCGTACGAGTCGTACGCGTCCTCGGTCCCGTTGTGCGCGTGGTGGGTGATGAGATCCGGCTCACGCTCGGTCTGCGGTTCCGGACGGCGGCCGCCGGGCGGCGGCTGCCGGAAGCCCTGCGGCGGCGAGCCGGGCGGGGCTCCGGAACGGCGTCCGGGCGGGGGCGGCTGACGGCGGTTGCCGCCGGGCGGTGTCTGCGGACGTCGTGCCTGGTCGTTCGGCCGCTGCGGGCCGCCTTCGTCGCCGGCGGGCCAAGCGGGCCCGGACTGCCGCGCGCCACCGCGAGCCGGGTTGGCTCGCCGGGCGGGTTCACCGGGCCACGCCGGTCCCGCGTCTTCGCCCGGCCACTGGGCACGGCGAGGTGCGTCTGGCTCCTGGTTGGGCCAGGAGCGGTTGTGGTCGTCGGTCACGGACGGTCCTCCCGGATCAGTACCCGCAGGGGCACTGACCTGCGCGTTGCGTTGGTCGTACGGTGGCTCACCGGCCTGTGGTCCTTCGCGGACTCGCCGGTTCCCCTGTGCCCAGGACGTATGACCGGACCAAGTGGTTCCAGTGGCATGCCCGGCACACTTCGACGTCGTACACGGTGAACTCCCCGAACGAGCCCGCCATCCTGGCCAGCTCCTCCGGGGTCCGCGCCGAGCCCGCGACGTGCTTGAGCTCGTCACCGTAGACCCAGGACACCAGGGTCAGGGGTTCCTGGCGGCAGATCGGGCAGGGCTGGTCACCGGCGCGGCCGTGGAACTTCGCCGCTCGCAGCAGGTACGGGCTCGCGTCGCAGGCTTCGTAGCTGCCGACGCGCCCGGAGCGGACTTCGGCCAGCAGCGCACGGCGCTGCAGCGCGTAGTCCACGACCTGCCGCTGGTTATTCACGAGGACAGAGTACGGGCTCTTCCTGTGGGATCCACGCCCCCTAGCGGCACCAGGCCGCGGACCGGGGCGGACACGCCGGACGTTCGATAACTCTCCGGTGAATTTCGCCCCCACCGGCTATGGGGGTTCCGGGTGGCGGAGCCCCCGGCTCGGGGCGAAGCCCCGGAACACGCGGGTAATCAGTCAGGGTTAGCTTCGCCACTTCGATGTATCGGGGCGATATAGTGGCTGAGTAGGTTGGATCGAGGCGATCGTTCGGAGCAACGCCGGTCGTCTCGGTTTGTTCCCGAAAGGGGGTGCGGTGTGCTGGAGTTCGCGATCCTGGGTCTTCTGCACGAAGCGCCCATGCACGGGTACGTGCTGCGCAAGCGGCTGCACGAGACGCTCGGCACGTTCCGGACGTTCTCGTACGGCTCGCTGTACCCGACCCTGCGGAAGCTGCTTCGGGCCGGGTACCTGGTCGAAGAGCTGGACGAGGCCGACGACCGGGCGTGGTCGCGGCGCGGACGGCGGGTCTACAAGCTCACCGCGGAGGGCAAGGAGCGCTTCGGCGAGCTGCTCGGCGACGCCGGGCCGCAGACCTGGGACGACGAGGGTTTCGGCGTCCACCTGGCGTTCTTCTCGCGGACCCCGGCCGACGTGCGGATGCGGATCCTCGAGGGCCGCCGCCGCCGCGTCGAGGAACGCCGTGAGGGCATGCGGGCGGCGCTGGCCAGGGCCGAGGAGAAGATCGATCGCTACACCCGCGAGCTGCACCGGCTGGGGCTGGAGACGAGCGAGCGGGAGGTGCGCTGGCTCAACGAGCTGATCGCGCACGAACAAGCCGAACGGCAGGGTCCGGAGACCTGAGCCGCCCGGCCCGGGCCGCAGCGTCGCGGCACAGACCTACTGAACAGACACGGATTGAAGGAGAAACCCCCATGGGCGAGAACCGCCGCGTACGGGTGGCCATCGTGGGCGTCGGCAACTGCGCGGCGTCGCTGGTCCAGGGTGTCCAGTACTACCGCGACGCGGACCCGGCCACCCGCGTCCCCGGTCTGATGCACGTCGACTTCGGCGGGTACCACGTCCGCGACATCGAGTTCGTCGCCGCGTTCGACGTGGACGCCAAGAAGGTCAGCCGCGACCTGTCCGAGGCCATCTTCGCCTCGGAGAACAACACCATCAAGATCGCCGACGTGCCGCCGCTGGGCGTCACGGTCCAGCGCGGTCACACCCACGACGGGCTCGGCCGCTTCTACCGCGAGACGATCGAGGAGTCCGACGAGACCCCGGTCGACGTCGTCGCCGCGCTGCGCGAGGCGCAGGCCGACGTGCTCGTGTCGTACCTGCCGGTGGGCTCCGAGGTGGCGGACAAGTTCTACGCCCTTGCCGCGATCGACGCCGGCGTGGCGTTCGTCAACGCGCTGCCGGTGTTCATCGCCTCCGACCCCGAGTGGGCGAAGAAGTTCGAAGACGCGGGCGTCCCGATCGTCGGCGACGACATCAAGTCCCAGGTCGGCGCCACCATCACGCACCGCGTGCTGGCGAAGCTGTTCGAGGACCGCGGCGTCCAGCTCGACCGGACGATGCAGCTCAACGTGGGCGGGAACATGGACTTCCTGAACATGAAGGAGCTCGAGCGGCTCGAGTCGAAGAAGATCTCGAAGACCCAGTCGGTGACGTCGCAGGTCGACCGCGACCTCGGCAAGGGCAACGTCCACATCGGACCGTCCGACTACGTGCAGTGGCTCGACGACCGCAAGTGGGCCTACGTCCGCCTCGAGGGCCGCGCGTTCGGCGACGTGCCGCTGAACCTGGAGTACAAGCTCGAGGTCTGGGACTCCCCGAACTCGGCGGGCATCATCATCGACGCGGTGCGCGCCGCGAAGATCGCGCTCGACCGTGGCATCGGCGGCCCGATCCTGTCGGCGTCGTCCTACTTCATGAAGTCGCCGCCGGAGCAGTACGACGACGCGACCGCGCGTGACGCCGTGGAGAAGTTCATCCGCGGCGAGCTCGAGCGGTAAGGCTGTCTGCGGAGGGGGCCGTCACCACTGGGTGGCGGCCTTCTTCGCGGCTGCCTGCCGAGGCAGGAAGGGCACACCGTGCCGACCGCCAAGATGAACGAGAGAGACCAGTTGTGACCGCCTCGAATTTCCGCGAATCCTTGTCCCTGGAGCAGATCGAGAACAGCTACGGGGGCGATCCACCTGCCGACGCCACCCGGCTCGTCGCTACTGCACACGCTCTTCGTCGCAGGCCGATCGGCACTCTGGAGGAACACGACGCGCCACCCGGCTCCATCCGGAAGACGATCAACGGCTTCTTGTCCTCGGCCGAGTAGCTCACACAGCCACATCGAGCAGCCGGTCGTGCTTGGCCTCCCGACTTCCCGCCGCGCGGGTCAGGCGTCGGGCGATGACTCCAACGCCCCCGGCAGGTCGGTGATCTTCTTCACCACCGCCGTCGCCTGCTTCAGCACCTCCGGGTCCGGTGGGAAGTGCGGGTTCGGGACCGCGTACACCGCCATCCCCGCCGCCAACGCCGACCGCAGCCCGTTGGTCGTGTCCTCCACCGCGGCGCACTCCGCCGGCGCCACTCCCAGCAGCTCCGCCGCGCGCAGGTACACGTCCGGCGCCGGCTTCCCCGCCCCGACCTGCTCCGACGACACCGCCGCCCCGACTGGCAGCCCCGTCACGTCCAGGAAGCCCTTGATCAGAATCACCGGCGACGAGCTGGCGATCGCCACCGGCCACCGTGCCGACACCTGCCGCACGACCTCCACCGCGCCCGGGATCAACGGTGGCTCCGCCGCGTACCGGGCCGCCATGCGCTTGACCACCAGCGTCGCGATCTCCGGTGGTGACAGCCGCGCGCCCAGCTCCTCCACCAGGTAGCGGGCCCACTCCGGGGTGCTCATCCCCTGCAGTGCCCGCGTGGCCTCCTCGCGCCAGGTGCCGCCGTGCTCGGCGACGACCGCGCGCCGCACTTCGTCCCAGATCCGCTCGGAATCCACCAGTA
This sequence comes from Amycolatopsis sp. NPDC051102, assembly GCF_040682815.1. NCBI lineage: Bacteria > Bacillati > Actinomycetota > Actinomycetes > Pseudonocardiales > Pseudonocardiaceae > Amycolatopsis > Amycolatopsis sp. NPDC051102. The sequence continues at coordinate 74,554 of NZ_JBFBBT010000007.1, read as the reverse complement.
CGCCGTCGAGGTCGAAGATCACCGCTTCCATGCGTCGAGCCTAGCCTGTGAGAGGAGTTACTTAGCTACGCTTACTATTTTTTGTTAGCCTGGCTAAGTGACTTCCGCGATCACCGATCTCGCCCACCGGCTGCGGCCGCTGGTCTTCCGGCTGTACCACCAGGTGCGCCGGCAGACGCCGCAGCTGTCGCTGACCCTCACCCAGGGCTCGGTGCTGAGCGAGCTGGTCAACGGCGGACCGCGGCGGATGAGCGCGCTGGCCGAGTTCGAGCAGGTCAAGCTGCCGTCGATGACGGACGTCGTCGGCCGGCTCGAACGGCTCGGCCTCGCGACCCGGCGCCCGGATCCCGCCGACGGCCGGGCCGTGCTCGTGGACGTCACCGACGAGGGTCGCCGCTTCTACGCCGAGACGGTGGCCGCGCGGGAGGAGTTCCTCCGCGAGCGGCTCATCGCCATGGACGACACCGACCGCGCCGCGATCGAAGCCGCCCTCCCGGCCCTCGCCAAGTTGCTCGTAGTCACCAAGAAGGAGGAACTGATCAGCGATGAGCGCTGAACACCACTCGAGCCTGCTGGACGCCGTCAAGGGCCAGCCCAAGCAGGTGTGGATCACCGCGTTCGCCGCGGTCATCGCCTTCATGGGGATCGGGCTGGTCGACCCGATCCTGCTGTCCATCGCCAAGGGCCTGGACGCGACGCCGTCCCAGGTCACCCTGCTCTTCTCGTCCTACCTCGGCGTCCAGGTCATCGCGATGCTGGTCACCGGCGCGGCGAGTGCCCGCTTCGGCGCCAAGCGGACCGTCCTGGTCGGGCTGACGCTGATCGTCGCGGCCACCGCGCTGTGTTCGGCCGCCGGGTCGATCGAGCAGCTCGTCGGGCTCCGCGCGGTCTGGGGCCTCGGCAACGCCTTCTTCATCGCGACGGCGCTTTCGGTGATCGTCGGCGCCGCGACCGGCGGCCAGTCCGGTGCGATCCTGCTCTACGAGGCCGCCCTCGGGGTCGGCCTGTCGGTCGGGCCGCTGCTGGGCGCGCTGCTCGGCAGCATCTCGTGGCGCGGCCCGTTCCTCGGCACCGCGATCCTGATGGCCGGCGCGCTCGTGCTGTGCGCGGTGTTCCTCAAGAGCGACAAGGACGAGCAGCGCGCACCGATCAAGCTGCTCGACCCGCTGCGCGCGCTCAAGCACACCGGTCTGCTGCGCACCTCCGTCGCCTCGGCGCTGTACACCGCCGCGTTCTTCGCGGTGCTCGCCTGGTCGCCGTTCGTCCTCGGCTGGAGCGCCATCGCCGTCGGGCTCGTGTTCTGCGGCTGGGGCCTGTGCGTCGCCGTCGCCGGGGTCGCCCTCGCGCCGCGGCTCGCCGCCAAGCTGGGTGAGCGGCACGCCGCCGCGGCCGCCGTCTTCGGGTACGCCGTGCTGATGCTGGTGCTCGCCGTGCCGAGCAAGCCGGTGCTGGTCGCCGGGATCGTCGTCTCCGGGCTGGTGTCCGGCCTGCTGAACACGCTGTTCACCGGGACCGCGATGTCGATCAGCGACGCGCCGCGCCCGGTCGCCAGCGCGGGCTACAACTTCTGCCGCTGGCTCGGTGGCGCCGTCGCCGCGACGCTCGTCGGGCACGTCGCCGAGTGGTTCGGCTCGCCGCAGGCGCCGTTCATCGCGTCGGCCGTGCTGTGCGTCGTCGCGGGTGCGCTGCTCTCGCTGCGGGAGAAAACCGCCGACCCGCACAGCGTGCCGCAGGAAGCGGTGCTCGTCGGCGAAGAGTTCTGAACGGGGCCAGTACACCGGACGTTCACCTGAATGTCCGGAAAGGCTGGTTTTGGGAGCTTAGGTTCGGTTCGTTCCCGAACTCCCACCATGGAGGCCTCGTGCCCGACCGTCTGCTCCCGCTGTTCCCCGCCCATCCGGGCGGCCGCTCGCCGGTGACCTGCGAATACCGCTGCGGCAACGCGTGCGCCCACCCCGAGGCGAACGAATCCGCCAACGAGTACTTCGGCGACGTCGTCAAAGACATCTCCCGCCGCCGCGTCTTCCAGGCCGGCGCGGTGATGGCGGCCGCCGCGGGCGGGTTCGCCGCGTTGTCCGGCACGGCCGCCGCGGCCGCGCCGGTGCCACAGCCGCTGCAGAAGCCGCGGCCGCGGCCGGTGCCCGGCACCGACTTCGACCCGGTCCCGCCGAACAAGCTCGACCAGGTCAGCGTGCCCGGCGGCTACGCCCAGCGCGTCGTCGTCCGGTGGGGCGACCCGGTCGTCGCGGGAGCGCCGAAGTTCGACTTCACCAAGCAGACCGCGGCCGCGCAGGCGAAGCAGTTCGGCTACAACAACGACTTCGTCGGCCTGATCCCGCAGGACCCGCTGGGGCTGACGAACCTGCTCGTGGTCAACCACGAGTACACGACCGAGGTCCACATGTTCCCGGCCGACCAGTACGACCCGGCGAACCCGACCGAAGAGCAGGTCAGGATCGCCTGGGCGGCGCACGGCCTCTCGGTGCTGCTGACCCGCCGCGACCCGGTCCGCGGCGGCCTCGAGGTCGTCCCGAGCCGGTACGGCCGCCGGATCACCCTCGACACCGTCTTCGAGGTCCGCGGCCCGGCCGCCGGGTCGAAGTTCCTGCGGACGTCGGCCGACCCCACCGGGCGCCGGGTCCGCGGCACGCAGAACAACTGCTCCGGCGGCGTGACGCCGTGGGGCACGGTGCTCTCCGGCGAGGAGAACTTCGACCAGTACTTCGCGAACGCCGACAAGGTCACCGACCCGGTCGCGGCGGCGCGGCTCAAGCGCTACACCGTCGGCACCGGCGCGAGCACCCGCAAGTGGGAGCGGTTCGACAAGCGCTGGGACGTCGCGCAGGAGCCGAACGAGCCGAACCGGTTCGGCTGGGTCGTCGAAATCGACCCCAACGACCCGGACTCGACGCCGGTCAAGCACACCGCGCTCGGCCGCTTCAAGCACGAAGCCGCGAACATCAAGATCACCGCCGACGGCCGGGTCGCCGTCTACTCCGGTGACGACAGCCGGTTCGAGTACATCTACAAGTTCGTGTCGAAGGGCAAGTACAAGCCCGGCCGCAGCGCGCACGCGCGGCGGCACAACTCGGCGTTGCTCGACGAGGGCACGCTGTACGTTGCGCGCTTCACCGGCGACAGCCCGGCTGCCGAGATCGACGGCACCGGCAAGCTCCCGGCCGACGGCGAGTTCGACGGCACCGGCGAGTGGATCCCGCTGGTCAGCGGCGACAAGTCCTTTGTGGACGGCTTCACCGCCGAAGAGGTCTACGTCTTCACCCGCCAGGCGGCCGACAAGGTCGCGGCCACGAAGATGGACCGCCCCGAGGACATCGAACCGAACCCGGTCAACGGCCGGGTCTACGCGGCGCTGACCAACAACAGCGACCGCGGCGCGGCGGGCAAGGCGGGCGTCGACGAGGTCAACCCGCGCAACGGCAACAAGAACGGCCACGTCCTGGAGTGGGAGGAGGACTGCGGCGACGCGGCGTCGACCCGGTTCTCCTGGCGGCTGCTGCTCGTCTGCGGCGACCCCAAGGCGGCGGACACCTACTTCGGCGGCTTCCCGAAGGATCAGGTCAGCCCGATCTCCTGCCCGGACAACGTCGCGTTCGACCGGCACGGCAACCTCTGGGTCGCCACCGACGGCAACGCGCTCGGCGCGAACGACGGCCTGTTCGCGGTGCCGGTCACCGGCCCGGAGCGCGGCCACGTCAAGCAGTTCCTGTCGGTGCCGGTCGGCGCCGAGACGTGCGGCCCGGTCGTGACCGACGACCTGGTGCTCGTCGCGGTCCAGCACCCGGGCGAGAACGCGGCGAGCTCGGCGAACCCGACGTCGCACTGGCCGGACGGCGGCACCGCCCAGCCGCGGCCGGCCATCGTCTCGGTGTGGAAGACGGGCCGCTTCGGACGTCCCGGCCGCATCGGCGAACGCTGAGGTCACCGGCCCGCACCGGCCAAGTTTCACTCTTAAGTGGACGGCTTCCGGCCGGTGCGGGCCGGTGTCACGCGCCATAGTCGAAGCATGGTCCGTTCGGCGCGCGTGGCGGCAGTGGCGGTGGTGGTGCTCGGTGCGGCGGTCGTGCCCGCTTCCGCCGACGAGCCGCCGCCGTCGTGCGGCGGGGTGGCCGCCAACCCCAGCGTCGAGGAAACCGCGCGGAACGGCGCGCCCGACGGCTACATCTTCACCCCCGCCGCGCCCGTCCCGCCCGGGACTCCGGCGGCGAAGGTGCCGAGGCTGCTGACCGAGCAGGCGTACGCCGTCGACGGGCACCGGGCGGCGGTCATCCAGACGCCGGACGGCAAGACGAGCACCGCCTACCAGACCGAGCGGTTCGTCCCCGGCGGCGTCTACACGCTGAGCGTCTGGACCGCCTCGAACGCGCCGCGGTACGGACCGGCCACCGGCCTGCGGTTCTTCGACGCGTCCGGCACGCAGGTGCAGGAGGCCAAGCTGGTCGCCGACCACTACGCCCGCGAAGGCGACCTGGCCCGGCAGGACTTCCCGGCGGCGACCGCGCCGGCGAAGGCGGCCGCGGTGAAGTTCTTCGCCACGACGACCCTCGACCGGTTGCACTGGGACTGCGTCGACCTCCAGCTCGCGGCGTACTCGGTGAAGAAGGAAGTGCAGAACCCGGCAACGGGCGCGTGGGGCTCGTTCGCGACGGTCACCGCGGGCGAAACCGCGCACTACCGCGTCACGGTGACCAACGAGGGCACGCAGGACCTCAGCGGGATCACCGTCGCGGACCCGTGGTGCGCCGGGCCGTTCGGGCCGTTCGAGCTGGCCGCGGGCGCGAACCGGCAGCTGACCTGCGACCACCCGGACCTCACGGTGGCCGACAACGGGCACGTCAACACGGCGAAGGTGACCGGTGTCCACTACCCGGGCGGCACGCTCGGCGACAAGACGGCGTCGGCGACGATCACCGTCCTCCCGCCGCCGCCCATCGCGAAGATCGGCGACTTCGCCTGGGCGGACCGCAACCGCGACGGGCTGCAGGACCCGGACGAGCCCGGCGTCGCGGGCGTCAAGGTGACGCTGAAGGACGGCGCGGGCGGCACGGTCGGCACCACGACGACGGACGACAAGGGCCACTACGGCTTCGAAAAGCTGAAGGACGGCACGTACCAGGTCTGTTTCGCCGTCCCGGACGGCTTCGCGGTGACGCGCAAGGACGTCGGCACCGACGACCGCGATTCGGACGCGGACGCCGGCGGCTGCACCGCACCGCGCACGGTCGGCGCGCCCTCCCACCAGGACTTCGCGGCCGACGTCGGCCTGGTCACGCCGACGAACCGGATCGGCGACCTGGCCTGGACCGACACCAACGGCAACGGGCTGCAGGACGCGGGCGAACCAGGCCTCGCCGGCGTCAAGGCGGTGCTGAAGGACGCGGCCGGCAAGGAGCTGGCGAGCGTCGTCACCGGCCCGGACGGCACCTACGGCTTCGACGGCCTGGAGGACGGCACGTACCAGGTGTGCTTCACGGCGGACGGCCACCACCCGACGGCCAGGAGCGCCGGCGACGAAGCCCGCGACTCCGACGCGGATCCGGCGTCCGGCTGCACGACCCCGCGGACGCTCGGCCCGGGCCACCGCGAGGACCGCACGGTGGACGCCGGCTTCGCCGCTACGGTGGGGGCATGACGGATCTTCCCCTCGCCCTGGTGACCGGCGCATCCCGCGGCATCGGCGCGGCGGTCGCCCACCAGCTGGCCCCGACCCACCGTCTCCTGCTCGGCGGCCGCGACGCCGACGCGCTGGCCGCACTGGCGGAGGAACTCCCAGGCGCCCAGCCGTGGCCGGTGGAGCTCACGGACCCGGCCTCGCTCGCCGCGGCGGTGGCGGACATTTCCTCGTTGGACGTCCTGGTCCACTCGGCGGGCGTGGCACGCCTGGGCCGCATCGAGGACGCCGACGCGTCGGCCTGGCGCGACAACTTCGAGGTCAACACCCTGGCGGTGGTCGAGCTGACCCGCCTGCTCCTCCCGGCCCTGCGCGCGGCGGCCGGCCACGTGGTGGTGATCAACTCGGGTGCGGGCCGCAACGCCCGCCCAGGCTGGTCCCCGTACGCGGCGAGCAAGTTCGCGGTCCGGGCGTTCGCCGACGCCCTGCGCGAGGAAGAGCCGCAACTCCGCGTAACGTCGGTCTACCCGGGCCGCACGGACACGGAGATGCAGCAGGAGATCTTCGCGGGCGAAGGCAGGGAGTACGACACGAGCCACCTGCTGAAGGCGGACTCGGTGGCTACGGCGGTGGTGACGGCGGTGTCAGCCACCCCGGACGCCCACCAGACGGAGATCATCCTCCGTCCGCGTTAGACCCGCAGCCGGGCCGCGGTCTCGGCCACGCCGGCCTGCACCTTCGCCCGGTCCACCTTCACCGACTCCCCGTCGGCCACGACCTGCTCGCCGGCCACCCAGACGTCCCGCACCCGCCGTGATCCGGCCGCCCACACGAGATTCGACAGCAGCTGCACGTCCGGTACGTCCAGGCCGCACGCGAACGCCGGGTCGTCCAGGTCGATGTGCACCAGGTCCGCCCAGCGGCCCTCCTCCAGCGCCCCGATGTCCGACCGCCCGAGCGCGGAAGCGCCGCCCCGGGTCGCCAGCAGGAACACGTCCGCCGCCGTCAGCACCGTCGAGTCTCCCGTGGCCAGCCGGGCGAACATCGCCGCGAGCTGCAGTTCCTCCCACAGGTCGATGTCGTCGTTCGATGCCGGGCCGTCGGTGCCGAGACCGACCGCAACCCCCGCTGCCCGCAGGTCCGCGATGCGCGCGATGCCCGAAGCCAGCTTCGCGTTCGAACCCGGGCAGTGCGCCATCCCGACGCCGTGGGAAGCGAACAGCGCGATGTCGTCGTCCGACAGGTGGATGGCGTGCGCCGCCAGCATCCGGCCGTCCAGCATGCCCAGCTCGCGAAGCAGCGCCGGCACCGAACCGTGCGCCTCACGCACGGAAAGGTCCTCGGCCGCCGCCTCGGCGACGTGGATCTGCACCAGCGCGCCCCGCGAAAGGGCCGACTCCGCCGTCGCGCGCAGGCCCTCCTCCGACAGCATGTACGCCGAGTGCGGGCCGTAGCCCAGCTCGATGCGGTCGCCGTGGCCGAAGCGGAGGCCGTCCGTGTCGATCCAGCGCTCGATCGCCGTCAGCTGGGTCTTCCAGTCCAGGCCCGGGAGCTCCATCACCGGCGGCGCCACCAGTACGCGGCCGCCCGTCGTGAGGACCGCGTCGACCAGCTGCTCGCCTTCGAAGTACATCTCCGCGCTGGTCGTGACGCCGTGGCGGAGCATCTCCACCGAGCCGAGGAGCATGCCGGTGCGGACGTCCTCCGGGCGCAGCTTCGCCTCGGCCGGCCAGATGATCTCGTTGAGCCAGGGCAGCAGCGGCAGGTCGCCGCCCATGCCGCGCAGCAGCGTCATCGGGCTGTGCGCGTGCGTGTTGACCAGGCCGGGGAGCAGGATGCCGGTCAGGGTGGTGACCGGTGCGGCGGACTCGGGGGCGGTGGCCGCCGGTCCGCAGTACGAAATGCGCCCATCGGCGTCGACGTCGACGACCGCGTCACGGAGAAGCGAACAGGACGGGTCGGCGGGGAGAACTACAGGTGCGTGGAAACGGCGTTGCATCTCTGGATACTACGCACCCGCAATCACGAGACGACTCCGCTCCGCCACGCCCACGCCGCCGTCTCCACCCGGTTCCGCGCGCCGATCTTGCCCTGCACCGACGCCAGGTGCGTCTTCACCGTCGACAGCGACATGAACAGCTCCGCGCCGATCTCGGTGTTGGTCAGCCCGCGGGCCACCGCCTTGACCACGTCGAGCTCCCGCGCGGTCAGCGGCTCGGACGGCGGCGGGACCTGCGGTTTCGCGGCGGCGCCGCTGTTGAAGTGCTTGAGCAGCCGGACGGTGATCTGCGGCGAGACGAGCGCGTCGCCGCGGTCGGCCGCGCGGACCGCCTCGATCAGCAGCGCCGGGCCCGCGTCCTTCAGCAGGAAGCCGGACGCGCCGTTGCGCAACGCCGTGTGCACGTACTCGTCGAGGTCGAACGTCGTGACGACGACCACCTTCAGCGGGTCGGTCACGTCCGGGCCGGCCAGCTGCCGGGTCACCTCGAGGCCGTCGAGGCCGGGCATGCGGATGTCGAGCAGGCAGACGTCCGGGCGCAGTTCGCGGGCCTTCGAGACCGCCGAGACGCCGTCCGCGACGTCGGCGACGACCTCGATGTCGTCGTGGGAGTCCAGGATCATGCGGAACCCCATCCGCACCATCTCCTGGTCGTCGGCGATCAGTACCCGGATCACTCGTCCCCTTCCCCGGCGGCCAGTGGCAGCCAAGCTTCGACCCGCCAGCCGCCGTCCGGGCCGCGCCCGGCCGAGAGCCGGCCCTTGAGCAGCGCGACCCGTTCGCGCATGCCGACCAGACCGTAGCCGCCCGACCCGCCGGCCGGCCGGTGTGTCGTCGCGCGCCCGTCGTCCGTCACCCGCAGGTGCAGCTGATCACCCTGCACTTCGGCGACGACGAACGCTTCGGTCGCGTCGGCGGCGTGCTTGCCGACGTTCGTCAGCGACTCCTGCACCAGCCGCAGCGCCGAGCGGCCGACCTCGTGCGGCAGGTCCGGCGGCAGGTCGAGGTGCATCGCCGTCGGGACGCCGTGGTTGGCGCTGTCGACCAGTTTCCGCAGGTCGGCGCCGAGGTCGGTGGTCGCCTGCTCGCTGAACTCGCTCGACCCGGCCGGCGCGTCGCCGCGCATCGAACGGACCAGCCGCCGCATCGCCGCGAGCGCCTCGACACCCGCGTTCTCGATCCGGCCCATCGCCTCCACCGCGATCTGCGGGTTCTTCTCGGCCATCAGCCGCGCCGCCTGCGCCTGCACGACGATCCCGGTGACGTGGTGGGCGACGACGTCGTGGAGCTCGCGGGCCAGCGCCATCCGCTCGGCGGTCTGGGCGTCGGACACCGCGGACTGCACGGCCTGGGTGCGTTCGGAGTCCCGCGACCGCAGCATCAGGCCGACGGCGATGGAGATGCCCAGCATCAGCGTCGCGGCGAACGCGAGGACCGACAGGGTCTGCGGATCGGTCTGCAGGCCGCGCCGCGCGTCCGAATTGAGGATCGCCCCGAGCGCGACGACGCTCGAAAGCACCGCGACCCGCGCCCAGGACTGGCTCAGCCCGCGCGCCCGGGTCAGGTTCACCACCACGCCCATGCCGGCGACGATCTGCGTGGCCGGGATGCCGCCGGGCACCGGGTATTCGTACGACTGCAGTTGCAGGAACGGCGTGACGACCGCGGACAGCAGCATGATCCCGGCGAGGCCGAGCAGGGCGTCCGCGGGCCGCCGCGGGGACAGCACCGCGATCACGGCCGCGACGATCGAGCAGAACAGGATCGGGAACCCGCGGGCGGTGTTCGAGTACGTGTAGCCGAACTCGAACAGCAGCGCGAACGCGAGCAGGCCCATCAGCGGCCACTGCCCCATCGCCAGCTCGTTCACCCGGCGCAGCAGCCGGGTCCGCGGCTCGCCGCGCGGACTGCGGTCGCGCGCCGCGATGGCGGGCACCAGCGGGCCGGCGAGCAGCAGCAGGCCGAACAGCAGCGCCTGGGTGCCCGTGCCGCCGTCGATTTCGGCCACGCCCGCGTACCGGCCGAAGACGGCGGTGAGGCCGGCGAAGACCAGGAAGCCGATCACGCAGAACGCCACGCCCGCCCGCGCCCGGCGGGCCACGTAGTAGACCATCAGCACCCCGGCCACGACCTCGGTGATGGTCACCTTCGGCAGCACGCTGGAGTACGGCGGGATGCGCAGCGTGTGGATGAAGAGGGTGGACAACACCAGCACCCCGCCGCCGACCACCCCGGCGACGGCGGCGCGCTTCTGGGCCCACACCCCGCAGGCCGCCATCGCGAAGATGCCCGGCAGCAGGCCGAAGTCGACGAAGGGCGGTCCGTTGTCGTCGAGCGCCGCCTGCGTCGTGTAAACGACGTCGAACAGCAGGGCGGCGAACAGGACGGCGGAGGGCACGCCGATGCGCCGCACCAGGGCGGCGGCGCGGGTGGAGAGCGTGTTCGAGGGGGGCGCGGCGGGCACAACGTGACGTTACGTGATTCCCCGGTGCCCGCACCTTGGCCGAGTGGCCCGCGCTCCCTCGGCCGATCGGCCGATGCGGGCCGGTGCGTGACTGGCCGTCTGCCCGAAGCCGGCACCCCCCGGTCTCCGCGAGGCTCATCGGCACCAAGATCCGAACCGACAGGGAGAACCTCGTGGACCCGAACACTCCACACGCGACGAACGGCCCGGTGCTCTCCGGCCGCGGACTGGTGAAGCGCTACGGCACCCAGTACGCCCTGGCCGGCATCGACATCGACATCCAGCCGCGGGACGCCGTCGCCATCGTCGGGCCCTCCGGCTCGGGCAAGACGTCGCTGCTGCACGTCCTGGCCGGCATCCTCCGGGCCGACGACGGGCAGATCTTCCTGGCCGGGCAGCGGATCGACCACCTCGGCGAGAAGAAGCGCAGCGAACTGCGCCGCACCGAGTTCGGGTTCGTCTTCCAGTCGGGGATGCTGGTCGCGGAGCTGTCGGCCGAGGAGAACGTCGCGCTGCCGTCGCTGCTGGCCGGGCTCGGCCGCAAGGAGGCCATCGACGCCGGCCGCCAGTGGCTTTCGCGCCTCGGCCTGGCCGGCAAGGAGAAGCGCCGCCCCGGTGAGCTCTCCGGCGGCGAGGCCCAGCGCGTCGCGATCGCGCGGGCGCTGACCCACCGGCCGAAGGTGATCTTCGCCGACGAGCCGACCGGCGCGCTCGACACGCGCACCGGCCGCGAGACGATGGACGCCCTGCTCGGTGCCGCGCACGAGACCGGCGCCGCGGTGATCGTGGTGACCCACGACCGCGAGCTGGCCGAGTCGATGCCGAAGACCGTCGCCATCCGCGACGGCCTGATCGCGACGAGGCTGGCGGCGTGAACTCGCTCCAGATCGCCCTGCGGGTGCTGAGGGTGGACCGGCGGACCCGGACGTCGGCGATCCTCACCGCGATCGGGGTGGCCGTCGCGACCGGGCTGGTGCTGCTGCTGGCGACGCTGCCGTTCGCCACGCAGAACCGCGAGCAGCGTGCCCTCTGGCAGGGCGAACACCACGTCGGCTACCAGCTCGACGGCCCGCAGAAGGTGCTGTTCAACTCCACCACGGACTATTTCGACGGGCAGCAGATCGTCCGCGTCGACATCGCGCCGGTCGCCGGTGCAGGGTCGATCGCCCTGCCGCCGGGCGTGCCGCAACTGCCGGGGCCGGGCGAGACCGTCGTGTCCCCCGCGCTCGGCCGGCTCCTGCAGGCCAACCCGGCCGCGCAGCTCGGGGACCGGTTCGGCAAGCCCGTCGGTGCCCTCGGCGAGGGCGCCCTCCGCTTCCCGGAACAGCTCGTCGCGCTCGTCGGGCACACGCCGGACGCGATGCCGAAGAACGCCTACCCGCTGGCGGATTTCCCCAGCGGCAAGGCGAGCCCGGACCCGCTGCTCATGCTGCTGTCCTGGGTCGGGATCATCGTGCTGCTGGTGCCCAGCCTGGTCCTGGTCGCGTCGTCGGCGCGGCTGACCGCGGCCCGGCGGGAACGGCGGCTCGCCGCGATCCGGCTGGCCGGGGCGACGCCGGGGCAGGTCACGAACATGGTGGCCGCCGAGACGACGTTGTCGGCCGGCATCGGTGCCCTGCTCGGGCTGCTGATCAGCCCGGCGCTGCACGGCCTCGCGTCGTTCGTGCCGTGGGCCGGCGGCACCTGGCTGGCCTCCGACTTCGCCCTGCCGGTCGGGCTGACGGTGTTCATCGTCGTGGCCATCCCGGTGCTCGTGGTGCTGGCCGGCGTCCTCGGCCTGCGCCGGGTGCTGAAGAACCCGCTGTTCGCGACCGGCGGCCACACGAAGAAGCCGCTGCACTGGTGGCGGCTGCTGGCCCTGCCCGCGGCCGGGGCGTTCTTCCTCGTCGCGGTGACGACGGCGAAGGAGTACGGCGGGATCGGGTTCGTCATGGCCGGGCTGTTCTTCCTGGTCGGCTCGGCCGCGATCGTCGGGCCGTGGGTGACGTCGGCGGTCGGCGGCACGTTCGTCCGGATCTGGCGGCGCCCGTCGGCGCTGCTCGCCGGCCGCCGCCTGCGTGACGACCCGAAGGGCGCCTACCGCTCCTCCGCCGGGATCGTGCTCGCGGTGTTCGCCGGGTCGATGGCGCTGACGCTGCTGCCGACGTTCGAATCGATGGCCGGCGGCGGGCGGTCCTACGTCGACTCCGTGCTCTACGTCGACGCCACTGACCAGAACGCCGGCCGGATCGTCGACCAGGCCAACGCGTCCTTGCAGAAGTACGGCCAGAACGAAAAGGCGATCGCGGTCGGCGAGGTCTACCTGGTGAAGGGGCAGGCGCCCAACCGGTACGGCCACCGTGCGCTGGTGATGACCTGTGCCGACGCCGTCAAGCTGACCCGCTTCGGGCTCACGCCGGAGAACTGCGCGGGCGGCCCGGCCGTCTTCGGTGACTCGGCGATCGACCTGGCGCAGTACAAGTTCGCCACGAACTGGGAGGGGCAGGCGATGGCCGCGAAGTCGGGGACGCGGGTGGAAGCCGTGCACCCCCGCGACGCGGACCTGTCGGACACGCTGATCGTCGATCCGGCCGCGCTGCCGGACGGCTTCACGCCGACGGACTACACCGTCGTCGCGCCGACCACCGACGCCGACCGCGAGACCGTCCGGACGGCACTGGCCGCACCGGCGGCGGGCGCGGAGATCGGCAGCCGCGACCAGTACCTCTACAACCAGCAGACCGAGCTCGGCGACCTGCGCCGGGTCACCGTGATCGGGCTGATCGCGGCGGGGATCCTGGCCGGCTGCAGTGCCGCGGTCGCGACCGCGGGCTCGGTGATGGACCGCCGTCGCACGTTCGGGGCGCTGATGGCCGCGGGCACGCCGGTGCGGGTGCTGGCGAGGGCGTTGCGGATGGAAGCCGCGCTGCCGGCGCTGGTCGCCACCATCGGTGCGGGAATCGTCGGGGTACTGGTCGGCGTTGGGCTCTACAGCATGGTCGACGAGCGCGGCATCGTGCTCAGCCCCTGGCTGCTGGCGCCGGTCGTGCTCGGGGTCGGGGTGGCCCTGCTCGGCGCGTCGGTCTGCACACCCGCCCTCAAGCGGGTCCAGGCCGAGCCGCTGGCCGACGAATAAGGCGTTCGTCCCTCTGTCGGGGGAGGGGCGGATACCGGGGGTAGTGAGCTGAAGGGGACTTTCTCCGCAGGGGATCCGGGGAGAGTCCCCTTCAGCGCTTCTCGGCTCAGCGCCGTTCGAAGATCAAGTCGTGCGAGACGCGGCCTTCGACGTCGGCGCGCTGCTCGAACTTGGTCACCGGCCGCCACTCCGGCCGGGGCGCCCAGCCGTCGTACCGGTTCTTCAACGCCGGCTCGGCCGAGCAGACCTCGAGCATCTGCTCGGCGTAGTTCTCCCAGTCGGTCGCCATGTGGAAGGTGCCACCGGGTGCGAGCCGCGAAGCCACGAGCGCGGCGAACGACGGCGACACGATCCGCCGCTTGTGGTGCTTCTTCTTCGGCCACGGGTCCGGGAAGAACAGCCGCACGCCGTGCAGCGTCCCCGGCTCGACGTGCTCGGTCAGCAGCACGACGGCGTCGCCGTGCAGCAGCCGCAGGTTCTCGACGCCGAGGTTTTCCGCGCGCAGCATCAGCTGGCCGAGGCCCGGGTCGTAGACCTCGGCCGCGACGTAGTTGAGCTCCGGCGCCGCGGCGGCCAGCTGCGACGTCGTCTCACCCATGCCGGAGCCGATCTCCAGCATCACCGGCGCTTCGCGGCCGAACCACGCGGTGAAGTCGAGCGGCCCTTCGGGCAGCTCGCTCACCGTGCGGCCCAGCCGCGGCCAGTGTTCTTCCCACGCCCGCTGCTGCCCGACGGTCATCCGGCCACCGCGCTTGACGTAACTGACCACGCTGCGCAGCCGGGGTTGGTGCTCGTTTTCCACCGGCCGAATGTAGCTGGGCGCGCAGCGCCTCCGTTGAGGGTGGTGGCGGGGGCATGGATGGATCAACGAACGGCTTCGAACACCCCGAGACGAGATCGCAGGCCCGCCAGCCCGGCCACCGGGATCGGGTCCGGGGTCCGCCCGGTGTGCGCGGGCAGGACGTCGATCCAGCCCGGGTGCCGGTCGGTGTTCATCACCGTCGTGGGAATCGCGTGCCCCGATTTCCCGCGTTCGGAGGGCATGAACTCCCAGTAGCCGGATTCACCGTCCGCGGCCCACGGGACGAATTCCCACCCCGGGCGCGGGCCGAGCAGTTGCGCGATCCGGTCCTCGACGCGGAAACCCTGTTCCCGCGAATCGAGCTTGCCGTCCGCCATCGCGCGCAGCCACCACGGCGCGGGGATCGGGCCCGACATCCCGGCCGAAGCGCGGAAGAGGGCCAGAACGGTGTCTTCGGGCGCGCGGTGCACCCACGCCCGGCGGAGTTCGGCGGGCGTGGCCGCCGTCATGGCGGCCTGCGGGAGTTCGATCGCCCGCGACCATTCGAGGTCCAGCATGGGTTCGAGCCGGGGAGCGTCGTCTTCGACGCGGGCTCGGGGAATCGTGCCACCCAATTCTTGCCCGGTGTCCACCGTCAAGATTCACCTCCAGGGGGAGTTCAGACGGGTCCGGTGCTCTCACTTATGAATCTTGCCTGGTCGTAGCAGTATGTCCGGTGCCTGTGAGGGAAGCCACAGCTGTTTCACCTTTTGTTAACAAGCTTTTGTGCGGTATTGAGACCGCGGTCACGCTCAGGCGTCGCGCCGGGCCGTGACGAGCACCCCGGCCGCCAGCAGGGCGACGCAGATCGCGGCGAAGTAACCGAGGTAGCCCCACGGGCCGAGCGGGGGCGGGGGCAGCTGCAGCGCGCCGCCGGTGAACCCGCCCGCGTTGACGAACTGGTCGGCCGCGTGGAACGGCATCCACTGGTAGACGTGCTTGCCGATGCCCGGGATGAAGGGGAGCACGCCCTCGAGCACCTGCGTCCACACGAGGACGACCGTCAGCGCGAAGGCGACGCTGCGCAGCAGGAGCGCGACGCCGACGCCGGCCACGGCGGAGAACAGGAAGACCAGGCTCTGGCCGAGCACCGAGCGCCAGTCCGCGGCCGTGTGCAGCGCGAGGTCGGCGTCCGGCTGCACCAGCGACGCCAGCCCCCACGAGCCGAAGCCGACGACCAGCCCGAGCACGGCGCCGACCGCGCCGACGACGGTCACCTTCGCCAGCAGCGCCGGCACCCGGCTCGGCACGGCCTGGAACGTCAGCCGCATGGTGCCCCAGTTGAACTCCGACGCGGTCGCGAGCACGGCCAGGACGAGCAGCACGGTCCGGCCGTTGCCGCTCGCGAGCTGGGTGTTGCCGACCGTCGGCGGGATTTCCGGCCCGGCCAGCGCGAAGAACAGCGCGGTGAAGCCCAGTGGCGCGACGAGCGCGATGGCCAGGCACCACCACGGCGCGCGGGTGCTGAAGAGCTTGATGCGCTCGGCGCGCAGGAGGTTCGTCGACGCGGTCACTGGACGGCCTCCGGGGTGGCGAACTCGACGGCCTCGCGGGTGAGGTCGAGGTAGGCCTGCTCGAGCGAGCCGGTGATCGGGCTCAGCTCGTGCAGCGTGGCGCCGGCGTCGAAGGCGAGCTGCCCGATCCGGTCACTGTCCATTCCGGATACGACGAACGCGCCGTCGGCCTCGGTGAACTCGGCCTGGCCGGTCAGCGCCGCCCGCAGCTCCTCGGCGTGCGGGGTGCGCACGCGCACGCCGTGTTCACTGGTCTGTGCGACGAAGCCGTCCATCGTGCCCTGGTAGATCAGCCGGCCGCGGCCGATCACGACGAGGTCTTGCGCGGTCTGCGCCATCTCGGGCAGCAGGTGGCTGGACACGAACACGGTCCGGCCCTCGGCGGCCAGCGCGTGCAGCAGCTGCCGGATCCAGGCCATGCCCTCCGGGTCGAGGCCGTTGACCGGCTCGTCGAACAGCAGCACGCGCGGGTCGCCGAGCAGCGCGGCGGCGATCCCGAGCCGCTGCTGCATGCCGAGCGAGTACTGCAGGACGCGTGTCTTGCCCACGCTCGTCAGGCCGACCAGCGCCAGCACCTCTTCGACGCGCTTGTCCGGGATGCCGTTGGTCGCGGCCAGCCACCGCAGGTGGTCGCGCCCGGTGCGGCCGGGGTGGCGCCAGGTGGCGTCGAGCATCGCGCCGACCGTCCTGAGTGGATCTTTCAGCTCGCGGTACGGGACGCCGTCGACGAGCACGGTGCCCGCGTCCGGGCGGTCGAGGCCGAGGATCAGCCGCATGGTCGTGGACTTGCCGGCGCCGTTCGGGCCGAGGAAGCCGGTGACGCGCCCGGACCGGGCGGTGAACGTCAGCTCGTTGACCGCCGTGGTGGCGCCGTACCGCTTGGTCAGCGCGGTCGCTTCGATCATGGGGCTCCCTCGTCCGTCACCGGAAGCCTACTGCGAAACGGGAATCCGGGTCGCCCCCCCGACAGCGCGACCCGGATTCCCGTTTTCCCCTGTTCCCCTCAGGCGTCCCGCTTCTTCGCGACCCCGAGCGCGACGAGCAGGAACACGAGCGCGATGCCGGCGAAGTACGCCAGCGCCCAGCCCGGGCTCAGCGGCGAGTCCGACGGCGCCGGGCCGTCGACGACCGCGGAGCCGCGCAGGAACTTGTTCGCCACGTTGAACGGCATCCACTCGTGGATGTGGCGCCCGACCTTCGGGATGATCTGCACCAGCTCTTCCACGGCCAAGTAGTAGATGAGCAGCAGAGCGATCGCCCCGGCGCTGTGCCGGATGAGGATGCCGAGGGCCACCGCGAGCACGGCGCTGATCGCGAAGACCGGCCCCAGCCCGGCCACGTTCAGCCAGTCCTGCGTGCTGTGCAGGCCCAGGCCGTCGTTCGGCCGCATGAGCATGGCGAGGCCCAGCGCGCCGAAGGCGCCGATCTCGCCGATCACCAGGGCCATCAGCCCGACGACGACCGCCTTGGCGAGCAGCGCCGGCGTGCGGTGCGGCACCGCCTGGAACGTCGTGCGGATGGTGTTGAAGCGGTATTCGGTGGTCACCGCGAGCGCGGCGAGCACCATGACGACGGCGATGCCGAACTGGGAGCCGCCGAACTGGGTGGCCGACACCGCGATGGGCGAGTCGGACGGCGAGGCGCCGGCCAGAATGGCCGCGAAGCCGATGGTCAGGGCCAGGGTGATGAGCGCGCACCACCACGGCGAGCGGGTCGAGAACAGCTTGATGCGTTCCACGGCGAGCAGGTTCATGGTCTTGGTTTCCCCGGTTACTTGGCGGACTCGAGCACGTGCTGCGCCTCGGCGTCGAGGCCGGTGTGGTACTCGACGGAGTCGCCGGTGATCTGCATGAACGCCTGCTCGAGCGAGCCGGTCTGCGGGCTCAGCTCGTGCAGCACGATCCGGTTGGCGGCGGCGAGTTCGCCGATCTTGTCGCTGTCCATGCCCGACACCACGAGCGCCTTGTCATCCCCCGTGACCCCGGCGCTGGCGCGCTGCAAGGCATCGCGGAGCTCGGCCAGCTGCGGCGAGCGGACCTTGACCGTGTTCTCCGCGGCGCGGGAGACGAACTCCTCGGTCGACGACTGCGAGATCAGCTGCCCCCGGCCGATCACCACGAGGTTGCTGGCGGTCAGCGCCATCTCCGAAAGCAGGTGGCTCGACACGAAAACGGTGCGGCCTTCCTCGGCCAGCCGGTGCATGAACTTCCGGATCCACAGGATGCCCTCGGGGTCGAGACCGTTCACCGGCTCGTCGAAGAGCAGCACCTCGGGGTCACCGAGCAGGGCGGCGGCGATGCCGAGCCGCTGCGACATGCCGAGCGAAAACCCGCCGGCGCGCTTGCCGGCGACGCTGGTCAGGCCGACGATGTCGAGGACCTCGTCGACCCGGGCCGCCGGGATGCGGTTGGACTTCGCCATCCAGAGCAGGTGGGCGCGTGCCGAGCGGTTCGGGTGCACCCACTTCGCGTCGAGCAGCGCGCCGACGGTGCGCAGCGGTTCCTTGAGGTCGTGGTACTTCTTGCCCCCGATGGTGACCTGGCCGCCCGTCGGGTTGTCCAGGCCCAGGATCATCCGCATGGTGGTGGACTTGCCCGCCCCGTTCGGGCCGAGGAAGCCGGTGACCTGGCCCGCGGCCACGGAGAACGACAGGTTGTTCACCGCCAGCGTTTTTCCGTACCGTTTGGTGAGGCCCGTTGCC
Source organism: Amycolatopsis sp. NPDC051102 (assembly GCF_040682815.1). Taxonomy (NCBI): domain Bacteria; kingdom Bacillati; phylum Actinomycetota; class Actinomycetes; order Pseudonocardiales; family Pseudonocardiaceae; genus Amycolatopsis; species Amycolatopsis sp. NPDC051102. The sequence continues at coordinate 56,291 of NZ_JBFBBT010000007.1, read as the reverse complement.
TCGATCATGGCTGCTCCTCTTCCGCCCCTCGCTTACGACGCGTTCATCGTCGCGGGTCGGGGGTGGTCAGCGCGTCACCCTGGAGGCCGAACCGCTCCCCCTACCTGAGTAGTACCTTGCTGGCTCTTCGGCCGATGCGCGATCAGTGATGACCCTGAGTCAACCCTGATTCGACGCCATTATTGAACTGTGGTTCAATAATGGCGTGGCCCGGCCGAGGAGCATCACCGACGAACGCCTGCTGAGTGCCGCGGAGACCGTGATCGGCCGCTGCGGCCCCGGTTTCACGCTGGCGCAGGTGGCTTCGGAGGCCGGCGTATCGGTCGGCACGGTCGCGCAGCGGTTCGGTTCGAAGAGCGGCCTGCTGCAGGCGATGAGCCGGCGGGCCACGCACCGGGCGGTCGAGCAGATGCGGGAAAGCGCGGACCGGGCGGACGACCCGGTCGACGGCCTGCGCGCCGCGGCGGTGTCGGTCTACGCGGTGCTCGGCGACGCCGAAGAGGCGGCGAACCACCTGGGCCAGCTCGGCGTCGACATCGGGGACCCGGTGCTGCGGTCGCTGCTGGGCGAGCACTTCACGGCGGTGGAAGAAGAGCTGCGACGGCTCGTGCGGGCGGCGGCTCCTCTGCTGCCCCACGCGCCGAGCGTGCCGCGGGCGGCCCGGGCGGTGCTCGGGGTGATCAACGGGGTGTCGATCGACTGGTCGATCCGGCCGCACGGGCGGCTGGCCGACCGGCTGGCGGAGGACGTCGACGCGGTGCTGACCGCGTGGCGGGGACGGGAGGACTCATGAGCTTGCAGGGCAAGGTCGCGGTGGTCACCGGGGCGACGCGCGGGTGTGGCCGGGCAATCGCGGTGGAGCTGGGCCGCGCGGGCGCGACGGTGTACGTCACCGGCCGCACGACGCGCGAAACGGCGTCACCGATGAAGCGCCCGGAGACGATCGAGGAGACGGGCGAACTGGTGGAAGCGGCGGGCGGCAAGGCCGCCGTGGTCCGCTGCGACTTCACCTCGGTGTCCGATGTGGACGCGCTCAGGGCCCGCATCGAGTCCGAAGTGGACGGAATCGACATCCTGGTCGACGACGTCTGGGGCGGCGACATGTACTTCCACTTCGACGCGCCCTTCTGGGAGACGCCGCTGGAAGACGCGCTCGACCTGACGCACAACGCGCTCGACACGCACCTGATCGCGCTGCACAAGCTGCTGCCACTCGTTATCGCGCGCAACGGGCTGGTCCTGGAGGTGACCGACGGCGACAACGACGACTACGTCGGCGCCGGCCTCCCCTACTACCTGGCCAAGTGCGGCATCCGCGCGCTCGGCCGGGCCCTCGGCGTGGAGCTGGCGAAGAACGGCTCGGTCGGGCTCGCGGTGACGCCGGGGTTCCTGCGTTCGGAGTCGATGCTCGACCACTTCGAGGTGACCGAGGCCAACTGGCGCGACGCGGTCGGCAAGCTGGCGCCGGCCGACTTCAAGATCTCCGAGACGCCGTACCTGCTGGCCCGCGGCGTCGCGGCCCTGGCGCAGGACCCGGAGGTCGCCCGCTTCGCCGGGCAGACGCTGGCGTCGTGGACGCTGATGAAGGAGTACGGCTACACCGACATCGACGGCGACCGCCCGGACTTCGGCCGCTGGCTCACCGAGGTCCGGAACGCGGGCAAGGACCCGGCGGCGACCCCGCCGGACGCATACCGCTGACCGGCGCCGGATTTCAGCCCAGGCCGGGGCGGGCGAGGCCGGTTTCGTAGGCCAGCACCACGGCCTGCACCCGGTCCCGCAGGTCCAGCTTCGCCAGGATCCGCCCGACGTGCGTCTTCACCGTCGCCTCGGACAGGAACAGGGCCTCGGCGATCTCCAGGTTCGACATGCCCTTCGCGATCAGCACGAGCACCTCGCGCTCGCGGTCGGTCAGCACGTCCAGCTCGGCGGTGTCGCGCATCGGCGAGCCGCCGGTGCCGACGAAGCGGTCCAGGAGCCGGCGGGTCACCGACGGCGACACCACCGCGTCGCCCGACGCGACCGCGCGCAGCGCCGACACCAGGTGGTCGGGCTGGGTGTCCTTGAGCAGGAAGCCGCTGGCCCCGCCCTGCAGCGCCGCGTAGACGTACTCGTCGAGGTCGAACGTCGTCATCACGAGCACGCGCGCGGTGCCGGCGGCGACGATCTGCTTCGTCGCCTCGACACCGTCGAGCACCGGCATCCGGACGTCCATCAGCACGACGTCGGGGCGCAGTTCTTCGGCGAGCTTGATCGCCTGCGCGCCGTCGCCGGCCTCGCCGACGACGTCGATGTCGGCCTGCGCACCCAGCACCATCCGGAACCCGACGCGCATCAGTTCCTGGTCGTCGACGACCACCACCCGGATCACTTGTCCAACCTAACCGGCAGGGCCGCGCGGACCTGCCATCCACCGCCCGGAGCCGGGCCCACGTCCAACGTTCCGCCGTACACGTGCGCGCGTTCGCGCATGCCGATCAAGCCGTTCCCGCCCGGCAGCCGGGGGTCGCGCCGTCCGGCCGGGACCAGCTGCCCGACGCCGGCGCCGTCGTCGGACACCAGGACCTCCACCAGGTCACCCGTGCGCTGCACCCGCACCGAAGCGGTCGCGCCGCGGCCGGCGTGCTTGAGCGTGTTGGTCAGCGACTCCTGCACGATCCGGTAGATCCCCAGTGAGACGCCGGCCGGCAGGTCGCCGAGCTCGCCGAGCTCCAGTTCCACCGGCACGCCGGCGGTGCGCATCCGGTCGGCCAGCTCGGCGAGGGCGTGCGCGTCCGGCTGCGGCACCCGGGGCTCGCCGTCGGCGTCGTCGCTGCGGAGCACGTCCAGCAGGCGCCGCAGTTCGCCGAGCGCGCCGCGGCCGGTCTCGGAAATCGTTTGCAGGGCCCGCTGAGCGAGCTCGGGGTTGCTCTGGAGCGCGTACGAAGCGCCGTCGGCCTGCACGACCATGACGCTCACCGCGTGCGCGACGACGTCGTGCAGCTCGCGCGCGATCCGCCCGCGCTCTTCGGCCACCGCGATCCGGGTGGCCTGGTCCCGTTCGGTCTCGAGCAGGTGCAACCTGGCCTCCACTTCCACGTCGTAGGCGCGCCGGGCCCCGACGAACTCGCCGAGGGTCCAGCACAGGGCGATCCCGAACGCCAGGAACAGCGCCGAGATCAGGAGCTCGTCCGCCGGGCCGAGCGCCAGCTGCACGGCCGACCCGGCGATGACCGCGCCGACGTACACCAGCCCCTGCCGCCGCCCGGCGTAGACGACGACCGAGTAGATGCTCATCGCCAGCCCGGCGACGCTGGAGACGCCGAGCTGGAGCGTCCCGTGCACGATGCTGATCACCAGCACGACGTACGCCGACCACAGCGGCGACTTCCGCCGGAACACCAGCGGCGCCACCATGGCGAGGTTCACCGGCACGGCGATGTACCAGGGCGGCATCTCGGCGATCTCGTCCAGGCCGTCGGCGGCGAACAGCAGCATGTCGATCAGGCCGAGCACGACGGCGATCACCGTGTCACCCGCCATGGGGTGGGCACGCATCCAGAGGCTCAGCCGTCGCACCACACAACCCTAGGTCGCGCGGCGCGGATCGCGCGTCGGTCGGCGGTACCACCTTCGGTGCGACCAGGGGATGAGGCGCATGGCACGATTCACGGGGTTGTCCATCTGACGGGGAGGGCTGGGGGCCGTGACGTCACCGGAGCAGGGCCGGCTCGCGGGTCCGCTGTCGATGTCGGTGGCCAACCTGTGTCACCGCCTGCAGTCGCAGGTCTCCGCCCGGACCGCCGCCGGCTTCGCGGAGGTGCTGCGCCGGCTCGGCGCGCCGCTGCAGGTGGCCGTCGCCGGCCGGATCAAGTCGGGCAAGTCCACCCTGGTCAACGCGCTGATCGGGCGCCGGGTCGCGCCGACCGACATCGGCGAGTGCACCCGGCTGGTGACCCGGTTCCAGTACGGCACGGTGGACCGCGTCGAGATCGTCTTCACCGACGGCCGCAAGCAGGTGCTGCCCTTCGCCGCGGACGGGATGATCCCGGCCGAGCTGGGCGTCGACATCGACGAGGTGTCGCACATCGAGGCGTACCTGACCAACGCCGTCCTGCAGGGCATGACGGTGATCGACACCCCGGGCCTCGGCTCGCTCGACGCCGCGTCGGTGTCCCGCACCGAGCAGCTCCTGGGCGCCGCGAAGCACCACAAGGAAGAGGACGGCGAAGAGGGCTCCGACGAGCTCGACGACACCTCGCGCAACGCCGTCGCCGGCGCGGAAGCCGTGCTCTACGTCGTCACCCAGGGTGTTCGCGCGGACGACCAGCAGGCCCTCGCCGCCTTCACCGCGGCGACGGCGAGCCGCGAGGCGGGTCCGGTCAACGCGATCGCCGTGCTCAACAAGGCCGACACCATCGCCCCCGAGTCCGTCGACGGCGCCGGCGGTGACGTCTGGAAGGCCGCGACGCTGCTCGCCGAGAAGCAGGCGTCGACGTTGAAGCCGCGCGTGGCCGACGTGCTGCCGGTGATCGGGCTGATCGCCGAGTCGGCCGAGTCCGGCGGCTTCACCTCTGCCGACGCCGAGGCCCTGCGGCAGCTCGCCGGTCTCGACGACGACGTCCTGCAGACCATGCTCATCTCGGCCGACATCTTCACGAGCTGGGAGTGCGACGTCCCGGCGGGCACCCGGCTGCGGCTGCTGGAGAAGCTCGACCTGTTCGGCATCTCGCACGCCGTCGAGGCCATCCGCAAGGAACCGGAGCTCACGGCGGGCGCGCTGCGGCGGTCGCTGCTCGACGCGTCCGGCCTGGAAGCGGTCCGGCAGCGGCTGGCGGTGGTGTTCGCGGCCCGCGCCGACGGCATCAAGGCGGCCGCGGCGCTGGCGTCGGTGACCGCGCTCGCGCACGCCTCGGGCGACCCGGCGGAACGCCAGCGCGTCCACGACGCCATCGAGGTGCTGCTCGCCAAGCCCGAGGCCCACCAGCTGCGGCTGCTCGAAGCGCTGACGCTGGTCGCGTCCGGCGCGGTCGACATGCCGGAGGACCTCTCCGAGGAGGTGCTGCGGGTGGGCAGCAACCCCGACATCGGCGCCCAGCTCGGCAAGCCCGGTGCCCCGCGGCCGGAGCTGGCCGCGCACGCCCTCGAGCGGGCGGGCTGGTGGCGCTCCTTCGCGTCCTTCGGTGCGACCCCGGCGCAGAGCCGCGTAGCGCACGTCGTGCACCGGGCGTACTTCTTGATCTGGCAACAGGTCCGGGAGCCGCAGGGGTGAGTTTGTCTCTGCTTGCCGACTTCGCCTGATCACGGCGTTTCCCCGCGTACTGTGAGAACGTGCGCCTAGAAAACACGACATCCTGGCGAGCGGGCTGGAGCAGCGAGTCCGAGGTCGACGTCGCGCTGTACATCCGTGATGCCCTGGCCCTGTCCGTTTCCGAAGGACAGGTGCTGCCGCCGGTGGAGCCGCAGGTCCCGGTGCACGTCCCACCGGGGGTCGACCGCGCGGCCGTCCAGGCCCAGTGGGCCGACTGGTGGGTCGACCTGCTGGCCTTCCTGCGCCACCGCGAGGACCCGGACCCGCGCAGCCCCCGCACCCGCTACGGCAGGCCGGCGCTCGCCGCGGGCTCGGCGATGCGCCAGGCGGTCGACTTCTTCGCCCCGGCCGCGGCCCGCCATTTCGCCAACGCGCGCGGCCCCGCCCTGCGCGGCGCGGGCGAGCCGGCCGGCGGCACCCCGTGGGCCCCCGGCTTCTACCGCCGTCAGATCGTCGCCGGCGAGCGGCTCGGCCAGCTGGTGCGCGAGGCCGAAGTCCGCCACGGCCGCCGCGCGTACCCGTTCCGCCTGAACGTCATCGAGATCTCGGTCGCCGGCGCCATCTGGCTGCGCACGGCCGACGACCAGCTGCTGGTCTCCTCCCGGCTCGCCGAGGACGGCCCGGGCCTGGAGGCGGTCCTCCGCACGGTGATCGACGACCTCGTCTGAGCCCCGCCTGGCGCCCACCCGCCCGGAACTGGTGGAATCGGGCGGAAACCGGGACGGGGGTGGTGGGCGGTGGCGTGGTTTCGCCGGGAGGGAACCGACGGCGGTCCGGCCGCGTCGGACACCGATGTGCACCCCTTGCAGCAGGTGAGCGAGCTCGAACGAGCTCTCGCGGACCGCCAGGCGCTGATCCAGATGTGCCTGTACGCGCTGGACCGCGCCCGCAGCGGCGGCGTCGTCGAACGCCTCGAGGAGGGCCTCGCCGCGATCGGCGTCCAGGCGCTGCGGCCCGACGGCGAGCGGTTCGACCCGGCCCGGCACGAAGCCGGCGGTGCCGTGCCGACCGAGGACCCGGCGCTCGACGGGATCGTCGCGGAAACCGAGGTCACCGGCTTCGCCGACCACGACCGGCTGCTGCGCGCCCCGATCGTCACCGTCTACGCGAAGAAGAACCCGTGAGCGCACCGACCGCGCCGAGCCTGCCCGCGCAGGTCGCCGCGACCCGAGACCAGCTGCTGACCGTCGTCCGCGACGCCGATCCGGCCGCCGCCAGGTGGGTCGAGGACATCCGCAAGACCCGGCCGAAGAAGCCGGCCGTCGTGGTGGTCGGGGAGACCAACCGCGGGAAGAGTTCGCTGGTCAACGCCCTGCTTGCGCGGCCGGGACTGTCCCCTGTGGACGCCGATGTGGCCACCGCGACCTACCTGGTGTTCGACCACGCGGACGTCTGGGGCGCGCAGGCCTGCTACCCCGGCCAGCTCGCGCCGGTGCCGATCGACCTCGGCCAGCTGATCCACTGGGTGTCCGCCGCGCACGAGCTGCCGCCGGGCCAGATCCCGCCGCGGTACGTCGAGGTCAGCGGGCCGGTGCCGCTGCTGGAGCGGCTCTCGCTGGTCGACACCCCGGGCGTCGGCGGGCTCGACTCGATGCACGGCGAGCTCGCCAAGGAGGCCGCCGCGGGCGCGACCGCGCTGCTGTTCGTCGTCGACGCGTCGGCGCCGTTCACCTCGACCGAGCTGCAGTTCCTCCGCGACGTCGGCGAGCGCGTCGAGACCGTGGTCTTCGCGCTGACCAAGGTCGACATGTTCCGCGGCTGGCGGGAGGTCATGGAGGCCGACCGGCAGCTGCTGCGCGAGCACGCGCCCCGCTTCGCCGACGCCGTGTTCCACCCCGTGTCGGCGCGGATGTTCGAGACCGCGGCCAAGGCGCCCAACGAGCAGATGGCCGCGATGCTGCGTGAGAAGTCCGGGGTCGCGGCGATCCAGACGGCGCTGCAGGAGCTGCTCGTCGGCCGCTCGGCGATGCTCGGCGAGGCGAACACGCTGCGCGCGCTGTCCAGCGCGCTGGGCGAGCTCAAGGCGAAGCTGCAGGCCGAGAGCCGGGCGCTGTCCGCGGGCGAGGCCGAGGCCGAACAGCTGCGCGAACGCCGTGACCAGCTGCAGGCCGAACGCCGGAGCTCGACCCGCGGCTGGCAGCTCAAGCTGCGCGGCGAGGTGCAGCGCACCCGCGTGGAGGTCGGGCACGAGAGCGCCCGGCAGATGCGGGACGCGCAGACCCACTTCCGCCAGCTCATCGACGCGGCCAAGCGCGACGAGCTGGCCGCGTTGCCGCAGCAGGTCGACATCGCGCTGCAGACGACGTCGCAGCGGATCTCGATGCTGCTGTCGCAGCGGCTGAACCAGGTCACGAACGTCTCGCTGTCGGAACTGTTCTCGCCCGAAGAGCTCGACGTCATCCGCGCGCAGTTCGCCCGGGCCGGCGGGCCGCCGGTGGTGCTGCGCCCGCCGGACAAGAAGCCGCCGACGGCCGAGGACAAACTGCTCGTCTTCATGGGCATCTCCGGCGGCGTCGGGGCCGGCAAGGTGGCCGCGCTGCCGCTGGCCGGCGTCGCGATCCTGAACCCGGTCGTGCTGCCCGCGACGATCATCATCGGCCTCGGCGCCGGCTGGTGGATGGCCCGCACGCGCAAGCACGCGGCCGACAAGCAGCACATGAAGCAGTGGCTGGTCGAAGCCATCGCAGACGCCCGCTCGACGCTCGACCAGCTCGTCGCCGAGCAGCTCATCGAGGCCGAGCAGCAGCTGTCGATGGCGCTGGACGAAGCACTCGGCCGGCGCATCGACGCGATCGAAGCCGAGCTGAAGGAAGTCGACAAGACGATCAAGATGGGCGCGCAGGAGCGGGCCAAGAAGATCGCCGTCGTCTCGAAGCGGCTCAAAGAGGTCAGCGACGGCCGCGAGCGCGCCGAAGCGTTCCTGACGCGCATCCGGGCACTGCGGGACAAAACCGCCTGAGCACCGGTCCGGTTGTGGAGCGGAACCGAACGGGCCTACGGTGAGTCATACCCTCAGACAGCAGGTCGGAGCGTGTTACCCGGTTCGAAGGGGGAAGTCCCATGTGGGTCGACGAGAGTGGCGGCAGCGACACCGACGCGAGCAGCCCGGACGCGATGACCGTCCACGTCGACGGCCAGGAGTACCAGGCCGAGGTCAACTACGACGTGAACGAAGACGGGGTGAACGACACCGCGATCATCGAGCACGAAGACGGCTCGGCCCAGGCCTTCATCGACACGAACCACGACGGCGAGGCCGACCACTACGCCGTGCTGGACGAGAACGGGAAGGTCGTCGACCAGGCGGTCTACGACGAGGCCAGCGGCCAGTGGGTCGAGGACGGCTCCGGCGGGCACGACCACTCCGACACCGGCGGCCGCGACGACAGCTCCGGCGGCCACATCCACGCGGACATGCCGGACGGCGAGGTGGACGCGGGTGTCGCGACCATCGACACCGACCACGACGGGCACAACGACACCGCCATCGTCGAGACGAAGAGCGGCGGCACCATCGCCTTCACCGACAAGGACGGCGACGGCGAAGCCGACGTCGCGGTGCAGACCGAGGCCGACGGCACGACCACGACGTTCGAGCACTCCGGACCGGGCCAGTGGACCGAGGTCTCCAGTGGACTGATGAACCCCGGGAGCGACCCGGCCGCGGACGCCGCTTGGGGCGAGGCCGGCACGCAGACGCTGGAGGGCGTCGCCCGCATCGACTCCGGCACCGGGCAGTGGATTTCCCCGAACTGAAAGTGACCCAGGTCATAGTTTGAAAGCCCGAGGCTCCGGCCTCGGGCTTTCTTCATGTCTTCAATGAAAACAAGCAGGTCACGGCTGTGTCGCAAGCCACCGGAAGATTTTCAGCGAATGCACCGATCAAGTGACATCTGAATCGATTCCCTTATCGTTCTTGTGAGAGAACCTACACGTCAGCTCTCGGTTACTCGCCGGTCATGCGGCTACTCTCAAGGAATCCCAAATCGCGCACACCGGTTCGCCAGCCGGTGCGCGAAGCCATTCGGTCGCCGGCAATGTCGCCCGCACCGGGACAGAGTTGTTCCGGTGTGGGCGCTTTTGTCGTCGGAAGTCAGGAGTAGAGATGACCGCAGTCGCCATCCCCGGACTGGACACCGCGCCGACGACGCACACCGGCGTGCTGTCCTTCGTCCGGGAGGTCGCCGAACTGACCACCCCGGACCGCGTGGTGTGGGTCGACGGGTCCGACGAAGAAGCCGCCCGGATCAACCAGGAGCTGGTCGAGGCCGGCACGTTCGTGCAGCTCAAGTCGAAGCCGAACTCCTTCTGGGCCACTTCCGACCCGAACGACGTCGCCCGCGTCGAAGACCGGACCTTCATCTGCTCGGAGCGTCCCGAGGACGCCGGCCCGACCAACAACTGGATGGACCCGGCCGAGATGAAGGCCACCATGACCGAGCTCTTCCGGGGCTCGATGCGCGGCCGCACGATGTACGTCATCCCCTTCTGCATGGGTCCGCTCGGCGACGACAATCCCAAGCTGGGTATCGAAATCACGGATTTCGCCTACGTCGTCGCCTCGATGCGCGTGATGACCCGCGCCGGCAAGGCCGCACTCGAGAAGTTCGTCGGGCCCGACGGATCCGAGCGTGAATTCGTGCCCGCGCTGCACTCGGTGGGCCACCCGCTCGAACCGGGCGAGAAGGACGTTTCCTGGCCCTGCAACGAAACGAAGTACATTTCGCACTTCCCGGAGGAGCGCGCGATCTGGAGCTACGGCTCGGGTTACGGCGGCAACTCCCTGCTGGGCAAGAAGTGCTACTCGCTGCGCATCGCGTCGGTGATGGCGCGTGACGAGGGCTGGCTCGCCGAGCACATGCTGATCCTCAAGCTGATCTCCCCCGAGGACAAGGTCCACTACGTCGCGGCCGCGTTCCCCAGCGCCTGCGGCAAGACCAACCTCGCCATGCTGCAGCCGACCATCCCGGGCTGGCGCGCCGAGACCCTGGGCGACGACATCGCCTGGATGCGCTTCGGCGAGGACGGCCGCCTGTACGCGGTGAACCCCGAGTTCGGCTTCTTCGGCGTCGCGCCGGGCACCGACTGGCACACCAACCCGAACGCCATGCGCACGATCGAGAAGGGCAACACGGTCTTCACGAACGTCGCCCTGACCGACGACGGCGACATCTGGTGGGAGGGCATGGAGAACCAGCCCGAGCACGCCACCTCGTGGAAGAACCAGGACTGGACGCCGGACTCCGACGAGAAGGCCGCCCACCCGAACTCGCGGTACTGCACGCCGATGTCGCAGTGCCCGATCCTGGCGCCGGAGTGGGACGACCCGAAGGGCGTGCCGATCTCGGCGATCCTGTTCGGTGGCCGCCGCAAGACGACGGTCCCGCTGGTGAACGAGGCCCGCGACTGGCAGCACGGCGTGTTCATGGGCGCCACGATGTCGTCGGAAACCACCGCCGCGGCCGCCGGCGCGGTCGGCAACGTGCGCCGCGACCCGATGGCGATGCTGCCGTTCCTCGGCTACCACGCCGGTGACTACTTCAAGCACTGGCTGACCCTGGGCAAGAACGCCGACGCGAACAAGCTGCCGAAGATCTTCTACGTCAACTGGTTCCGCCGCGGCGACGACGGCCGCTTCCTGTGGCCGGGCTTCGGCGAGAACTCGCGGATCCTCAAGTGGGTCGTCGAGCGCGTCGAGGGCAAGGGCAACGCCGTCGAGACGCCGGTCGGCTTCGTGCCGCGCGCCGAGGACCTCGACACCGAGGGCCTGACCGAGCCGCTCGAGGACATCCAGGCCGCCCTGGACGTCAAGCCCGAGGAGTGGCGCGAAGAGCTGCCGCTGATCGAGGAGTGGTTCGACAAGATCGGCGACAAGGTCCCGACGTCGCTGCGTGACGAGCTCGACGCGCTGGCGCAGCGCCTGAGCTAGTCCTTCGGACAGAAGGGGACGCTTCCCGGCCGCATCCGGGAGGCGTCCCCTTCTCCCTGTTACGGGTAGTTTCGCGACCATGAGACCGTTCCGCTTCGGCGTCGCGCTGTACGTACCCGGCTCACGGGCCGAGTGGATGGCGAAGTGCCGGAAGGCCGAGGACCTCGGCTACGACGTCGTCGGCGTCGTCGACCACCTCGGCCGGGTCGCGCCGGTACCCGCGCTGTTGATGGCCGCCGAGGCCACCGAGCGGGTCCGGCTGAACACCTACGTCCTCAACGCGAGCTTCCACAACCCCGTGCTGCTGGCCAGGGACGTCACCGCGCTCGACGAACTCACGGGCGGCCGGGTGGAGATCGGCATCGGCGCCGGGTACGTCCGCGAAGAGTTCGAAGCCGCCGGGGTCGGCTGGGGCACGCCCGGCCACCGGTTCGGGCGGGTCGTCGACGCCGTCACCGAGCTCGAGCGCGCGTTCACCGATCGTCCGCGGCCGCCGCTGCTGCTCGGCGGCCGCGGCGACCGGATGCTGACCTTCGCCGCCGCGCACGCCGACACCATCGCCCTCACCGGCACGGCGCCCGGCGCGGCCGAAGGGCGGCTGGCCCTGGCCGATTCCGCCGCGCTGGCCGAGCGCGCCGGCTTCGTGAAGCGGGTGCTCGACGGCCGGGACGCCGAGCTGAACCTGATGGTCCACTTCGTCCGGATCACCGACGACCGGCGGGCGGCCTTGGAAGCGGCCCACGAGCTCGTCCCGCACCTCGGCGTCGAGGAACTCGGCGCGCTGGCCACAGTCCTCGTCGGGTCCGCCGCGGCGGCGGCCGAACAGCTGCTGCGCACGCGGGAAACCCTGGGTGTCAGCTACTTCACGGTGCTCGAGGACGACTTGGACCGGCTGGCGCCGGTGCTCGAACGGCTCCGCTGAGTACGTTGGTGACCATGACTGGGGAATTCCGTTTCGGCGTCAACATGGTCGTGTCCGGCAGCCGTGCCGCCTGGGCCGAGAAGTGCCGCAAGGCCGAGGACCTCGGCTACGACGTCGTGTCCGTGGCCGACCACCTCGGCATGGCCCCGCCGTTCCCGGCGCTGGTGCTCGCCGGCGAGGCCACCTCGCGCGTCAAGCTGAACACCTATGTGCTGAACGCGGCGTTCTACAACCCGACGCTGCTGGCCCGGGAGGTCCTCGGCACCGACCAGTTCACCGACGGCCGCTTGGAGCTCGGCCTCGGCGCCGGGTACGTCGAGGCGGAGTTCGAGGCCGCCGGCCTGCCGTTCCCGTCCGCCGGCGAGCGCGTCGACCACCTCGAACGGACGATCACCGAGCTCAAGCGGCTGTACGCCGATCCGGAGCACAAGCCGGCGCCGGTGCGGAAGCCCGGGCCGCCGTTGCTGATCGGCGGCCGCGGCGACCGCGTGCTCAGCCTGGCCGCCGAGCATGCCGACACCATCGGCTTCGTCGGCGGGGTCAGCGCGGAGCAGGTCGACGAGCGCGTCGCGTTCGCCCGCGCGAAGCTCGGGGCCCGCGAGTCCGAAGTGGAGTTCAACCAGCTCGGCCAGTTCGTCACCATCACCGACGACCGCGCCGCCGGGCTGGCCGAACTCGCCGAGCGTCTGCAGGGCCGGGTCACCGTCGAGCAGCTCAGCGAGCTGCCGTCGGCCTTCGTCGGCACGCCGGCGCAGATCGCCGACCAGATCCGGGGGCACCGGGAGCGGTTCGGCTTCACTTACTTCACCATCCTCGAGATGCACTTCGAGGAGTTCGCGCCGGTCATCGAGCACCTCCGGTGATCGACGCGAAGGCGCTCGGCGTCCGGGCCGGCGAGCTGTGGCTGTTCGACGACCTCGACTTCAGCGTCGACCCCGGTGAATGCGCCGCGATCGTCGGGCCCAACGGCGTCGGCAAGTCGACCCTGCTGCGCTGCTTCTACGGCATGCAGGAGCCGCAGCGGGGCCGCGTGCTGGTCGACGGCAAGGCGCCGGACGAGCGGGACGTCGAGTTCCGGCGCAAGGTGTCGGTGCTCTTCGACGACTCCGACTTCTTCGCCGAGCTGACGCCCTTGCAGCACCTGGACCTGCTCGCCGGCTCGTTCGGCGCCGATCTCGGCGACCACGAGGAACTGCTGCGTGACGCCGGGCTGGGCGAACGCATGCGCGTGACGTCCGGGCACTTCTCCGCGGGCCAGCGCCGCCGCCTGCTGCTGCTCGGCGTCACCGCCCGGCCGCACCGGGTGCTCCTGCTGGACGAACCGGAACGCGCGCTGGACACGGCGGGCAAGGAGTGGCTGGTCGAGCTGATCGCCCGGTCGACGGCGGCCGGCGCGGCGGTCGTGGTGGCCACCCACCACCCGCCGCTGCTCGAAGCCGCGGACAGCGTGCTCGAACTGTGGTGACGCTGACGCCGAAGCGGATGCGGATCCCGGGCCGCAAGCGGTTCGGCGGGATCTTCAGCGGCGACACGGCCACTTTCGTCTTTCTGTTCGGTTCCGGGTTCCTGTTCACCGCGTTCTTCCACGTCGACGGCTGGCGCCCGGCGCTCTACGGATCGTCCATTGTGGACTTCCCGGCCGTGCTCGGGCTGCTGACGCTCTGTTGCGCGGTGGGCTGGCGCGGCCTGCTGCGCCGCGGCTTCGCGTGGGTCGAACCCGCGGAGCTGACCTGGCTCGACTTCGCCCCGGTGGACCGCAGCCGCGTCGTCACGCTGCGGTTGCTCGGCGCGTGGACCGGCGTGGTCGCGGTGACCGGCTACCTGGCCGCGCTGCTGCTCGCCGTCGGCGGCGCGGGCCTGGACCAGTGGCGGGCGGCCGTCGCGATCGTGCTCGCGACCGGCGTGGCGGCCTTCGCGGCGGCGAGGCGGACGTCGCTGCGCCTGGACGCGCTCGGCCCGCTCGCGCTCGCGGTCGTCGGGCTCGGGATCGCCGCCTTCGGTCTCGGCCCGGCGACCGTCCAGCTGGTCGCGGCCGGGGTGCTGGTCGCGGCAGTGCCGCTGGCCTTCGGCGGCGAACCGGTCTCGCGCGCGGGCCGGCGGCGCTGCTCGCCGGGTGGGACGGCCGGGTGCTGCGCTCGGTCGCCGTCACCTTCCTCGACCCGATGATGCTGCTCCCGCCGTCCGCGCCGGTGGGCGGGCTTTCGCTGCGCCGTCCGACGCCGCTGCGGCTGGCTTGGGCGGGCACGCTCGGCCGGTCGCGGTACGCGGGCGCGGCGCTGCTGGTCGGCCTCGCGGTCGTCGTCGCGCACATCGCGGTGCCGACCGTGCCGGGCGCGGTCCTGGTCGGCGTCGGGGCGTACGTCGCGCTGACGCCGTTCGGCGGCGGGCTCGGCGAGCTCTGGCGCAACCCGGGACGGCGGCGGTGGCTGGGCTCGGGCGACCGCGCCCTCGTCCTGGCCCACGGCCTGGTGCTCGCCGGGGTGGGCCTGCTCTGGGCGGCAGTGCTGTTCGCGGTCACCCTCGCGGGTGGGACGTCGTTCGCCGCGACGGCGTGGCTCGCGGTGCCGCTGTCGGTGCTCTCGATCCTGCGCACGGTCACCCGCACCGCCGTTGACTACGCGAATCCCGCGTTCGTCGACACCCCGATGGGCCCGATGCCCGCCAACCTCGTCCGGCAGCTCTTCCGCGGACTCGACCTGCTGGTGGTCGGCATCGTGCTGCTCGCCGCCGCCGTTTGACCTACCCTCGGTGCGACGAAGGGAGCAGCCAGTGGGCGGCGGACACGCACCGGGCGTCGGGCGGAGGGCGACCAGCGAGTTCCCGGCCGGCTGGAGCGACGAGCAGATCATCTCGGTGGTCAAGGATGTCGCGAACGACCCCAGCGAGGCCCGCCGGCAGCAGCGCAACGGCCGCTGGCGGTGTGCCGGCGAGCGGTTCAACGTGCACCTGATCGTGCTGGTCGAGGACAACGGGCACGTGCACACCGCCTACCCGGTGGCCGGGCCCGGCGTGGTCCGCAACCCCGACACCGCGCGCGACCCGGCGAACCCGACGGTCGCCGACCTCCAGAGCAACCGGATCAGCTTCTTCGCCGACAGCATCCTGACCCACCTCGCCGACCGGCTCGCGCCGGAGGACTACACGCACTACCGCACGCTGCTGTGGGCGGGCGAGTGGGAGGAACTGGCCGACGTGCTGGCCGCGCACGCCGTCAAGGTCGGCTTCGGCTTTTCGGCCGACGAGTTCTCCGACTTCGAGCGGCTGCTCAACAGCTACGACCTGCCGGTGCCGGCCTGCGCGTTCCTCAACGACCGCGAGCACATCCTCAAGCAGCTGCGCCCGGCCTAGCTGGCCTGGGAAAGCGGTGGCGACGCGGCGGGTGTGACGGCCGCGCGGAGTTCCTCCAGCGGCAGGCCGACGGCGTCCGCGATGGCCGCGACCGTGAAGAACGCCGGCGTCGGGATGCGGCCGGTCTCGATCTTCCGGAGCGTCTCGACCGAGATCCCGGCCTCGGCGGCGACGTCGACCATGCTCCGGCCGGCTCGCGCCGCCCGCAGCGCCAGGCCGAGGCGCTCGCCCCGTTCACGCTCTTCGTCTGTCAGCGGTACGCGCACCATGGCGCCAATACTAATACCAGAGTTGTCCACAGGTGGTGGACAACTCTGTGCACAGGTGTGGAAAAGCCCCGCCGAACGTCTGTTCGGCGGGGCCTCCACTACCCCTTGTGGCGTCAGGCGCCCGCGGGCACCGGAAGTGGCATGCCGGGCAGGCTCTGGTCGTTCGGCACGACGCCGTCGACCAGGTAGGCCTCCACGACCTTGTCCACACCCGCGTTGCCGCCGGCGTAGATGCCGTGGTCACCCTCGCCGGTGATGGTCAGCATCCGCGAGTTCTCGAACGCCTTGTGCGCGCGGCGCGCGCCCTCGATCGGCGTCGCCGGGTCGTGCTCCGACTCGACGATCAGCACCGGCGGGACACCCCGGCCGTCGAGCACCGGCAGCGGAGCCGGCGGCTTCTTCCAGAACAGGCACGGCTGGATGAACCAGCCCGCGCCGAGCAGGGGCAGCTGCTGGTCGATCAGCTTCTGCGACTGCTTGATGGCGCTCTGGGTGGAGCCGGTCCACGGACCCTCGTTGCACGGGATGGTCCAGAACGAGGCGTCGTAGGCGTCGCCGTCGGTCGGGACCATCAGCGGCTGGGCGCCGGAGGTCTCGGTGCTCTTGTCGGCGGCCTTGACCTTCTGCGCGGCCGACGACTTGGCCTGCGCCGACGCGGTGCCCTGGGTCAGCGTGCGGACGCTGACCAGGTAGTCGGCCAGGCCCGGGAAGGACCGCTTCGAGTAGATGTTCGACGCGATGAACGAGTCCAGGCCGTTGGCCGAGACGGTCGAGCCGTCGGGCAGGGTGACCGCGCCCTGGGTCAGGGCGTAGCGGACCTGCTCGTAGGTCTGGCGGGCCGCCTCGCCGGTGGTGCCGAAGTGGTAGAGCTTGTCGTACTTCGCCACCCACGGGAGGAAGTCCTGGCGGAAGCGGCGCTCGAAGCCGAGCGGCTGCCAGTCGAAGGACTTCTGCCAGGTCGTGGTGAACTCCGTCGAGGAGTCGAGGACGAACCGGCCGGTGCGCGTCGGGTAGGCCTGCGCGTAGTGCGCGCCCATCCAGGTGCCAGCCGAGTAGCCGACCCAGTTGATCTTGTCGCGGCCGAGCAGCACGCGCAGCAGGTCGATGTCCTTGACCGTCTGGTCGGTGTTGATCAGCGGGCCCAGCTCGCCGGACTTCGCCTGGCAGGACAGGGCCGCGTACTTCGTCGCCTGGAGGATCAGGTTCAGGTTCTGCTTGCTGCGGTCACGCGGGTCGAGGTCCGAGCCGGTGCCGATGGCGCCACCGCAGGTGATGTTCGTGCTCTTGCCGGTGCCGCGCGGGTCGAAGCCGACGATCTCCTGGTGCTCACGCAGCTTCGGCTGGTTGCGCAGGCGGGCCGGGAAGTTCCGCCCGGGCGCCCCCGGGCCACCCGGGTTGGTGACGACGCTGGCCGTCGCGTCCTTGGTCGCCTTCAGCCGGCTGACGGCGATGGTCAGGTCGATCTGGGCGTTGGCCTGGTACCAGTTGCGCGGCGTCTTGTAGGTCGCGCACTCCATGTCCTCGGCACCCGCGGGCGGGGCCGTCGGCAGCTCGGCGGGGACGGCGCACTTGTGCCAGTCCAGCTTCTGGTTCGCGTACTGCGCCGGGATGTTCGTGGAGTTCAGCGGCTGCTTACCGGCCGCGACCTCCTGACCTGCGAATGCAGGAGTGAACCCGGCCAGCAGGGTGCCGGCGATGGCCGGGATCACCACCGCGTAGCGGAGTCGTGTCATACGGTTGCCCCTTTTGGGTTTTCGCGTGTGGAGTCGCGCTATTGATATCGGGCCCTCGGGGGCGGGGCAAGCGACGTTGGTCGGCATCGGCGGCCGCGGCGATCAAATCGATATCGGACAGACGTGACTCCCTGTCACCCAGGTTCTAAGGTCAGGCGGTCGGTTACGGGAGTGTTAGGTGAGGTCGATGTCGACGGTGAAGCACGACGGAAAGGTCCGCGGGTTTCAATTCAGCCCGTGGAACCTGCTCCTGATCGTCCCGCTGCTGGTCCTGGTCACGCCCCTGTTCAACATGGACGGTCCGCGGCTGTTCGGGATGCCGTTCTTCTACTGGTTCCAGTTCCTCATGGTCGGCGTCGGGGTGCTGAGCACCTGGATCGTCTACCTGATGACGCGGGACAAGCGGACCGTTGACGCGCCGGACAAGCTGAGCGTCGACGACCTGGACGAAGGGGACGCTCGATGAGCAACCTGCAGTGGCCCGAGCTGATCATCTTCACGATCCTCTTCGCGCTCGTCACCGTCCTCGGTTTCATGGCGTCGCGGTGGCAGCGCGGCAGCACCCTGGACCACCTGGACGAATGGGGCCTCGGCGGCCGCAAGTTCGGCTCGTGGATCACCTGGTTCCTGCTCGGCGGTGACCTCTACACGGCATACACGTTCGTCGCGGTGCCCGCGCTGGTGTTCAGCGCCGGCGCGCTGGGCCTCTACGCGCTGCCGTACACGATCGTCGTCTACCCGATCGTCCTGCTCCCGGCCCTGCGGATGTGGTCGGTGTCGCGGGTGCGCGGCTACGTCACCCCGGCCGACTTCGTGCGCGGCCGCTTCGGCTCGCCGATCCTCGCGCTGCTGGTCGCGATCACCGGCATCGTCGCGACCATGCCGTACATCGCGCTGCAGCTGGTCGGCCTCGAAGCCGTGCTGCGGACGATGGGCATCAACGGCTCCGGCATCGTCGGGCACCTGCCGCTGCTGGTCGCCTTCGTCATCCTGGCCTTCTACACCTACCAGTCCGGCCTGCGGGCGCCCGCGCTGATCGCGTTCGTCAAGGACATCCTGATCTACATCGTGATCCTGGTGGCGATCATCTACCTGCCCTCGAAGCTGGGCGGCTGGTCGCACATCTTCGACGCGGCGGCGAAGAAGCTCGGCACGCCGAGCCCGGCCACCGGCAAGCCGGCCGGGTCGATCCTGCTGACGGCCAACAACCAGCTGCAGTACGCGACGCTGGCGCTGGGTTCGGCGCTCGCGCTGTTCCTCTACCCGCACTCGCTGACCAGCGTGCTCGCCTCGCGCGGCCGCAACGTCATCAAGCGGAACATGGTCGCGCTGCCGGCGTACTCGCTGGTGCTCGGTCTGCTGGCGCTGCTCGGCTACGTGGCCATCACGGCGGGCGTCAAGCCGCTGACGAACGCGGCGACCGGCAAGGCGGACGGCAACACGATCGTCCCGGTGCTGTTCGACAGCCAGTTCTCGTCCTGGTTCGCGGGCATCGCGTTCGCCGCGATCGGCATCGGCGCCCTGGTGCCGGCCGCGATCATGTCGATCGCCGCGGCCAACCTGTGGACCAGGAACATCTACAAGGAGTACATCCGCAAGAACGCGACGCCGCAGGAAGAAGCGAAGCAGGCGAAGCTGGCTTCGCTGGTCGTGAAGCTCGGCGCGGTCGCCGTGATCATCCTGATCGACCCGCAGTTCTCGATCGACCTCCAGCTCATCGGCGGCGTGCTGATCCTGCAGACGCTGCCGGCGGTCGCGCTGGCGCTGTACACGCGCTGGTTCCACCGCTGGGGCCTGATCGCGGGCTGGGTCGTCGGCATCGGCTGGGGCCTGATCATGCTGTACGGCATCCCCAACCCGGCCAACGGCAAGCAGCACTTCGGCGGCTCGGCACTGGCCCTGGGCAACATGTCGATCTTCGGCTGGCACCCGTTCGCGGGTTCGGCGGTCCAGATCTACGTCGGTTTCGTGGCGCTGATCGCGAACCTGGTGGTGGCGGCGATCGTCACGGTGATCGCGCGGCAGCTGAAGGTGTTCAACGGCACCGACGACACCAACGCCGAGGACTACCACGCGGACGAGAACGACAAGGACCTGCGCCCGATCGGCGTCCACTAATCCATTAAGGACGTTCTCGATACCCTCGCCGGCCCTCCGGGTCGGCGAGGGTACGGGTGGGGTAGTCAACTGGAGCGGCGGCGTCGCCAGGCGAAAGTGCCGCCGACAACACCGAGACCGGTGAGGGCGCTGACGGTCGACAACGGGTTCAACACGAGCACCACCAGCACCGATGCGCCAATTGCGGAGATGGCCACCACCGGCCAGATGGCGGTGCGCATGAGGAGCGCGAGGTGGCGGGTTTGGTCCTTGTCGGCGACAACCCGCGAGATCAAGGCAGGGATCGTCCGTACGGTGGGCAGGCGCTTCCTGGGCTCCGACGAAGGTTTCTCATCGACGTCGGTCATTCGGCCACCAGTCCGGCCAACCGGCTCATAAGGGCTTCTCGCTCGGCCGGCGGGAGCCGACGAGCGTCAGCAAATGCCTGTTCAGCTGGGCTGAACTCGCGCTTGCCCCGCACCATCCAGGCAAGGACTCGCACCCGGTCGTCGGGTGAGAGTTCCTCGATGCGTTGCCAAACCTCGGTCAGTGACGGGGGCGTCGCCTCGCGGGCTCCGTCACTGCACCGCGTGCACTCGGTGACCAGATTGTCGATCGTGTCTTTGCCGCCGGCCTTCCCCAAGGGAACGAAGTGGTGCACCCCGAGCCGTGCGGTCGTCGAAGGGCTGTCCGGGTAAGCCTCGCCGGCGCCGATTCCGCAGCGTACGCAGCGACTGCGGTCGCGGTCGAGCACTTGCCGCCGTACTGCATTGGTGAGCAGACCAAGGCCCGCGGCGCGATGTTGCCGCTCCCACACCGGACTTCCGACTTTCACCAGGCGCTGCTCCTCCTGGCTCAAAGTGGGATCTTCGCGCCTGGTGACGAACTCCCACCCCGCCTGACGCAGGTCACGCATCCGGCGTTCGGCTTGAGCTACGTCTGGAAAAGCCGTCCTCAACTCCGCTTTCGTGAACGTGCCGTTCTCGCCGACCTCACTGACCAGCCATAAGGCCACCCGCACGCGGGTGCCCAGCGCTGGTGAACGCCAATCAGGTAGCCCCACGGTCCCCCCCTTGCTGATGGCGACGTAGTGCACGGCGCCCGAGGTGAGCATACTTGCCGGTACGCGATTTCGGCAAGTAGTGGCAAGTAAATGCTGTGCCTACGCCTGCCGTTGCCACGCTATGGCCGCTCGGGAAACGAGGTACAGCACCAGCCCGTTGAGCAGGTGCCAGAGGAAGTGCGTGCCGGCCGGGACGTAGTCGCACACGTCCCGGTCGAGCCCGCGCAAGCTCAGCGAAAGCGCGAAAACCGCGCCCGCGACGGCGAAGTGCGTCCAGTAGGCGTCGCGGCGGAAGGCCAGCAGCGCGGCGAACGCGAACAGCCCGATCACGGCGGACAGGTAGAGCCCGCCGCCCAGCAACGCCGTGACGAGGGTGAGCGCGAGAAACGCGGGCGGCCCGAGCCACCACAGCCGCCACCCGAAGAACACCCGCGGGAACAACCCGGCGTACACCAGCACGAAGACGAGGATCGCCACCGAATCCCCGACGGCGGCCCACCGCGTCGCGAGCAGGTGGAACGCCGTGCTGGCCACGAAGATGAGCCCGATCAGCCCGGCGAGCAGCCGTCCGGTCCGGTCTCCCTCGGCCAGCCGCCACACGAGCACGGCGGCGACCAGGAACGCGAGGTTGCTGAGACTGTTGAGCGGTTCACCCCAGAGCCCGGGCGCGACGCGTTCGCAGTACCCGTCGACGTAGTCCGTCACGCGACCAGCCAACCACGACTAGCGTGCGGGGTATGAGCGACGCGGTGAGCCGGTTCCCGGTGACGGAACTCGAAGACCTGCCCGACGACCTCCGTGAGCGCGTCGGCGCGATCGCGCAGAAGTCCGGCTTCACGCCGAACATCTTCCGTGCCCTCGGCCACCGCCCCGCCGAGCTGCGGGCTTTCCTCGACTACCACGACGCCCTGATGGAACGCGCCGAAGGACTCAGCAAGGCCGAGCGCGAGCTGGTCGTGGTCGCCACCTCCGGCGCCAACCACTGCACCTACTGCGTAGTCGCGCACGGCGCGATCCTGCGCATCCGCGCGAAGGACCCGGAGCTGGCCGACCGGGTGTCGAGCAACCCGTGGCAGGTGGAGCTGGACGAACGCGGCCGCGCGATCGTCGACCTGGCCCTCGCGCTCGCCCAGGACTCGGCACTGTTCGGTGAGGGCGACCTCGAAGCCGCGCGCAACGCCGGCCTCACCGACGACGAGATCTGGGACGTCGGCGCCATCACGGCGTTGTTCGCGATGTCGAACCGTCTCGCCCACCTCACGGCGCTGCGGCCGAACCCGGAGTTCTTCCTGCTCGGCCGCGTCCCGCGCTAGAACTCCAGGCGCCACGTCTCGTCGGTCAGCTTCGGGCCCCAGTCGTCGAAGTCGGCTTCGGCGACGAGCTCGAAGCCGGCCGCGCGGTAGATCGACCGCGCGGCCTCGAGGACCGAGACCGTCGACAGCTCCATCGCGCGGTAGCCGTGCGCCCTGGCGAACTCCACGCACTCGGTCACCAGCCGCTTGCCCACGCCGTGTCCCCGCGCCGACGGCTCGAGCAGCAGCAACCGGAGCTTCGCGGTGTCCGCGTCCGGGCCGCGCCCGCACCCGATGCTGCCCACCCGCTCGCCGTCGAGCTCGGCGATCCAGAACGCCACCCCCGGGTCGGTGCGGGCGTCCAGGAAGTCCGCGGCGATCCGGGCGACGAGCGCCTCGAAACCGGCGTTGAAGCCGTACTCCCGCGCATAGAGCGCGCCGTGGCGTTCCACCACCCATCCGAGGTCCCCCGGTCGTGGCGGGCGGAGAACGAGGGCCGGGTCGCGGCGGCGGTCGCCGACCAGGTCGCCGATCGTGCGCATCGCGGTCAGCAGGCGCTGCTGGTCCTCGTCGGCGAACCGGCGCAGCAGCCCGCCGATCTGGTCGGTGGACCGCCGGTTCAGCACCGCGAAGGCGTCCCGGCCCGCGGTGGTCGGCCGCACGAGCTGGCGGCGGGCGTCCTCCTCGGACCGTTCGCGCACGATCAGCCCGCGTGACTCGAGGCGGGCGAGCAGCCTGCTCGCGTAGCCGGCGTCGAGTTCGAGGCGTTTCCGCAGGTCGGTGACCGGTAGCGGGTCCTGGTGGGCGAGTTCGAAGAGCACGCGGGCTTCCGGCAGGGAGTACTCGGCGTCCGCGGGCCCCTCGTCGAGCACGCCGATGACCCCGGTGTAGAGCCGGTTGAAGGCGCGGACCGCGGCGACCCGATCGGCCAGCTGACTGTCGTTCATTGACCACCTCAACAAGTTCGTTGACGAAGTCAAAGATTACCGGACACGTCGGCGCCGGCGAGGGATTTTCCGGGGAAATGGGAAACCCCGCGATGCTGCCAGGTCGGGGGTCCGCCAGCATCACGGGGTCGTACTGGGTATCGACGCCCCTCGGGGCGGCGTTACACCGTGAGCACGATGTGGCCTAGGTCACTCGAATGGGCGACCGCCACGGGGTGAAGAGATCAGCGCATGTAGCCCGAGCGAGCCTGCGAGATCGCGATGAGTTCCTGACGGACCGTCGCGGTGGCGGCGGTGTCGATCGCCCGGTTCAGCGCCCGGCGAGTGCGAGCCTCGGCGCGACGGGCACGGAGCTTGGCGGCGATGTTGTTCATCGGTTTCTGCATCCCCTTCGAGGGTTCTTGGTCGGTGTGCCTCTAGTATGCGCCTTTTTTCACAAGGAAGCCAACGAATATCCGGTGATGTGGCGCACTCGCCGATGAATCGTAGGCAAAGCTGGGTAAGGGCCGGAGAGATTCGGGGCGGCGGCGGTCACGACGAAGCAACCCGCTACAGGCGTCTAAGTATGTATAGCGATAATCCGATAAAGACTTAGCGACGCTCATAGAGCGCGAGACAGCGGGAAAACCGCAGGTCAGTCGCGTCCGAGCAGGTAGTGGCCGAAGTGCGGGACGGTGAAGGCGATCTGGCCCCGCTCGGCGGAGTACACGAGCCCCTTCTTCATGAGGCTGTCGCGCGCCGGCGACAGCGACGACGGCTTGCGGCCGAGGAACACGGCGACGTCGGCCGTGCCGGCCGGCTCGTCGCGTCCCTGGGTCAGCGAGGCCATCGCCTGCAGGTACTCCCGCTCGGCGGGCGTCGCGCGTTCGTAGCGCGAGCCGAAGAAGCCGACCGCCAGTTCCGACTCCGCTTCGGGCGCCGCGACCTGGACGTCCTTGACAGTGATCGGGTCGGACGGCGCCGCGTCCCAGGCCGCCTTGCCGTAGGCCTGGATGAAGTACGGGTAGCCGCCGGACGCGTCGAAGAGCGCGTCGAGAGCTTCCGGTTCGATGCCGGCGTCCTCGCGCTCGATCGGCGCCATCACGGCGAAGTCGGCGTCCTCGCGGTTGAGCCGGTCGATGCGCGCGTACCGGAAGAGCCGCTCGGAGTAGGACTTCGACGCCGAGAGCACCGCGGGCACGTGCGGCAGCCCGGCGCCGACGACGACCAGCGGCGCGCCGGACTGCGACAGCTCGTGGCAGGCCGCGCACAACGCCGAGACGTCGTCGGGCTGCAGGTCCTGGATCTCGTCGATGAGCAGCGCGACGCCGGTGCCGACGTCCGCGGCGAGCTCGGCGACGTCGGTGAACAGCTCGACGAGGTCGATTTCGATGTCGCCGGAGTCGGCCCGTCCCTGTGCGGCGGGCACGTCGATGCCCGGCTGCCAGCGTTCGCGCAGCTTGGCGTCGGGCTTGTTGGCCCGCAGCGCGAACGCCTTGAGCACGCCGAGCACCTCTTCGACGCGGTCCGGCGCCCGGTGCCGCACGGCGAGGTCGCGGATGGCCCGGTGCAGCGCGGCCGACAGCGGCCGCCGCAGCTCGGCGTCCGGCCGCGCCTCGATCTTGCCCGCTCCCCACTTGTGCCGCACGGCCATCGCGCGCAGCTCCCCGAGGAGCACGGTCTTGCCGACGCCGCGCAGCCCGGTGAGGACGAGACTGCGTTCGGGTCTCCCCCGCGCCACCCGCTCCAGCACCACTTCGAACGCCTTGAGCTCACGCTCGCGCCCGGCCAGCTCGGGCGGCCGTTGCCCGGCGCCCGGCGCGAAGGGGTTGCGGATGGGGTCCACTCTGCCAAGTTATCGGCGTTTCTAGGGTGAGCCCGATATTCCGCCATAGACGGCTAGGCGTGTCGCCGAGGTTCGATCGGATGGCCGTACATAGAGCCGAACAGGTCTGCAGCCCTGCTCGGCTCTACCCCCAGTGCGCCCCTACGACGCACCGCTAGTCGCCCAGGTTCCGCTCCGCGTAGATCTTCATCGCGTCCCGGACCAACTCCGCCGTCGCGCCTTCGAACCCGTAGCGCGGGTCGTCGACGTACAGCTGTCCGAGCCCCGCGAAGTACCCCGCGGACACGGACGACACCGCCGGCTTCAGCCACTCGTGCAGCCGCCGCGTGATCGCCTGGACCTCGTCGGAGTCCGGGGCGAGCCCGGACGCCGCGCCGAACGCCGCCGCGATGTCGCGCTGCTCCTGCTGGTGGGCCTGCTTCTCCGCCGCCGACAGCGAACTCCACCACTGGTCACCGCGCCGGTACGCCTCGGCGCCCCATCGCGAAGTGACCTCCTTCTCGTACTTCGTGTGGTCGAAGCCGTCGAAGACTTCTTCTGCCATCAGCCGTTCACCTCCCTTCAGTTTCCGGAGGGTCGTGCGGACCGACTCGATCTGCCGTCCGATCCGCCGCTGCTCCTCTTCGAGCAGCTCCAGGTGGGTTTCCAGGGCCGCGGCGCTGTCGCGCTGGCCGTCGAGCACCTCGGCGATCGCCGGCAGCCCGAGCCCGAGCTCACGCAGCAACAGGATCCGCTGCAGCCGGACGAGCGCCTGCTCGTCGTAGTAGCGGTAGCCGTTGCCGCCGATCCGGCTGGGCTCGAGCAGGCCGACCGCGCCGTAGTGGCGCAGCGTCCGGCTCGTGGTCCCGGCCGAGCGGGCGATGTCCTGGATCGACCACTCCATGCCGTCGACGATAGAAGTTGACGCAGCGTCAAGGTCAACCGCTAGAGCTTTATAGCGCTCTCTAGCGTCCAGGGGATATTTCCGCAGAAAGCGCGATGAGGATTCGAGCCCGGGCCGAGCGGGCATCCACGGAGTAGGTTCGACCAGGCAGCGGCCCGTACGAGGAAGGCTATGACCGTGATACTCCGTCGAGTGGCACGTCCCCTGCTCGCCACGATCTTCGTGACGGGCGGGATCAATGCGCTGAGGCAGGCCGAGGGCCACGCCAAGGCGGCGGAACCGTTCCTCAACAACGCGTTCGAGAAGTTCGGCGACGTCGTCCCGGAGCAAGTCCCGCGTGACCCGGTGACGCTCGTCCGGATCGACGCCGCGGTGAAGATCGGCGCCGGTCTCGCGCTCGCGTCCGGCAAGGCGCCGCGGCTCGCGGCGGGGCTGCTCCTCGGCAGCCTGGTGCCGACGACGCTCTCGACGCACAGCTTCTGGACCATCAAGGACCCGGCCGAGAAGCAGCAGCAGCAGATCCAGTTCTTCAAGAACGCGAGCCTGGCCGGTGGCCTGCTGCTGGCGGTGGCCGACACGCACGGGAAGCCGTCGGCGGCCTGGCGTGCGCGTCGCGCCGCGAAGGACGTCGGCCAGAGCGCCGAGCGGCTGAGCCGCCGCGGGCAGAAGCGCGCGAACAAGCTCGCGAAGCGGGCCCAGAAGGCCCTCCCCAACTGACGCGAAAAGGGCCGTCCCCCGCGGGGGACGGCCCTTTTTCGTGCGGCTACTTCTCCAGGATCGCGGTGACGCCCTGGCCGCCGGCCGCGCAGATCGAGATCAGGCCGCGGCCGGACCCCTTCTCGTGCAGCAGCTTCGCCAGCGTCGCGACGATCCGGCCGCCCGTGGCGGCGAACGGGTGCCCGGCCGCCAGCGACGAGCCGTTGACGTTCAGCTTCGCCCGGTCGATCGCGCCGAGCGGCTCGTCCAGGTCCAGCTTCTCCTTGGCGAACGCCGGGTCCTCCCACGCCTTGAGCGTGGCCAGCACCTGCGACGCGAACGCCTCGTGGATCTCGTAGAAGTCGAAGTCCTGCAGCGACAGCCCGGCGCGGGCGAGCATCCGCGGCACGGCGTACGCGGGCGCCATCAGCAGGCCCTCTTCGCCGTGGACGTAGTCGACGGCCGCGGTCTCCGAGAACGTCAGGTACGCCTGCACCGGCAGCTTGTGCGCCTTCGCCCACTCGTCGGTGGCGAGCAGGACCGTCGACGCGCCGTCGGTCAGCGGCGTCGAGTTGCCCGCGGTCATCGTGCCGTCCGGGCCGCCGAAGGCCGGCTTGAGCTTGCCGAGCTTCTCCGCGGTCGAGTCCGGGCGCAGGTTCTGGTCGCGCGCGAGCTTGAGGAACGGCGTCACGAGGTCGTCGAAGAACCCGCGGTCGTAGGCGGCGGCGAGCTTCTGGTGGCTGCTCGCCGCCAGCTCGTCCTGCGCCTCCCGGGTGATCTCCCAGATCTTCGCGGTCAGCGCCGCGTGCTCGCCCATCGAGAGGCCGGTGCGCGGCTCCTCGTTGCGCGGGATCGCCGGGACGATGTGACCCGGGCGGATCTTCGCGACGAGCTTGAGCCGGTCGCCGAGCGTCTTGGCCGCGTTGAGCTGGATGAGGATCTGCCGCAGGTCCTCGTTCACGGCCAGGGGTGCGTCGCTGGTCGTGTCGACACCGCCGGCGATGGCCGAGTCGATCTGGCCGAGGGCGATCTTGTTGGCGACGTTGATGATCGCCTGCAGGCCGGTGCCGCACGCCATCTGGACGTCGGACGCGGGCGTCGCGGGCGAAAGCTTGCTGCCCAGCACGCTCTCGCGGGCCAGGTTGAAGTCCTTCGAGTGCTTGAGCACGGCGCCGGCGGCGACCTCGCCGATCACCTCGCCCTGCAGCGAGAAGCGGCTCACCAGGCCGTCGAGGGCGGCGGTGAACATGTCCTGGTTCGACGCCTTCGCGTACGGGCCGTTGGACCGCGCGAAGGGGATCCGGTTGCCCCCGATGATCGCGACCTTGCGTACTGCGGGCGTCTTCTTCGGTGGCATGACTTCACCTCTCTGGTCGTGTCCCTCACACTGTAACCTACTCGGGAGTAGGTTAGACTGCGACGTGACGCAGACTGCACGGGAGGCATCCGATGGCTGACAGGTACCAGCAGTTCACGAAAACCCCGGTGGGGAAGTTCGTGGTGCCGAAGCTCGGCCTGCCCAATCCCGCGACGCTGCGCCGGTACCGGCCCGGGCAACCGGCGCTCGAAGGTCCCGCCCTGCTCGGTGCCGCGCCCGGCGGGCGGCTGGAGAAAACCCTTCGTGACCAGCTGGCCGACGCCGGCATCGAGGTCATCGCCACCGCGGCCGACCGGCATGCGGCGCTGGTCTTCGACGCCACCGGCATCACCGACCCCGCACGCCTGCGCGAGGTCTACGACTTCTTCCACCCGGTGATCCGCAGCGTCGGCCCGTCCGGCCGGGTCGTCGTGCTGGGCACCCCGCCCGAGCAGGTCGAGGGCCGCGAGCGGATCGCGCAGCGCGCCCTCGAGGGCTTCATCCGTTCGGTGGGCAAGGAGCTGAAGCGCGGCGCGACCGCCCAGCTCGTGTACGTCGCCGAAGGCGCCGAAGAGGCGACGGAGTCGACGCTGCGCTTCCTCCTGTCGGCGAAGTCGGCGTTCGTCGACGCGCAGGTCATCCGGATCGGCACCGAGGGCAAGACGGCGTCCGCGCCCGCCAGCTGGGAGAAGCCCCTGGCCGGCAAGGTCGCGCTGGTCACCGGCGCGTCCCGCGGCATCGGCGCGGCGATCGCCGAGGTGCTGGCCCGCGACGGCGCGCACGTCGTCGCGCTCGACATCCCCGCCCAGGGCGGCGACCTGTCGAAGGTGGCCAACAAGGTCGGCGGGTCGTCCCTGCAGCTCGACATCACTTCGCCGAGCGCGCCCGCGAAGCTCGCGGAGTACCTGAAGGAGCGTCACGGCGGCGTCGACATCGTTGTGCACAACGCGGGTATTACCCGTGACAAGACGCTGGGGAACATGAGCGAGAGCGCGTGGGACTCGGTGATCGCGGTGAACCTCGCGTCGCAGCTCGCGGTGAACGACAAGCTCCTCGCCGATCGCGTGCTGAACGAGAACGGCCGCATCATCGGCGTCTCGTCGATCGCGGGCATCGCCGGCAACGTCGGCCAGACGAACTACGCGACGTCGAAGGCGGGCGTCATCGGCATGGTGAACGTCGGCGCGCCGCAGCTGGCGGCGTACGGCGGCACGATCAACGCCGTCGCGCCCGGGTTCATCGAGACCAAGATGACGGCCGCGGTCCCGCTGTTCATCCGCGAAGCCGGGCGGCGGCTGTCCAGCCTCGGCCAGGGCGGCCTGCCGGTCGACGTCGCCGAAACGATCGCCTGGTACGCGAACCCGGCGTCGGCCGCGGTGAACGGCAACGTGGTCCGCGTCTGCGGCCAGGCCCTGCTGGGGGCGTGACGTGGCGATCCGCGAACTCGACAGCACGCCGAGCCTGGCCACGCTGTACCCGAAGGCGCTGCTCGGCGGCGTCCTGCGCAAGCCGTCCGGGGATTCGCTGCCCGACACGGAGCTGGTGCGCACGGGTGTCGTCGTCGACCCGGCGCACCTGGCGGCGTACAACGCGGTGTCCGGCTTCCGGCTGAGCGACGAGCTGCCGGCGACGTACCCGCACATGCTGGCGTTCCCGCTGCAGATGGCGCTGATGACCGAGCCAGGGTTCCCGTTCCCGCTGCTCGGCATGGTCCACGTGGCGAACCGGATCACCCAGCACCGCGCCCTGCGGATCGGCGAGCCGCTCACCGTGCGCGTGCGCGCGGAGAACCTGCGGCCGCACGAGAAGGGGCGTCAGTTCGACGTCGTCAGCGAGGCTTGGACCGGTGATCATCTCGTCTGGTCCGACGTCAGCACGTACCTGCGTCGCGGCGGCTCTTCGGGTGCCCCTTCCCGGCGGGACCAGCTGGCGCCGCCGACGCCGGACGCGATCTGGCGCGTCCCGGCCGACATCGGGCGGCGCTACGCGGAGGTCTCGGGCGACCGCAACCCGATCCACCTGCACCCGCTGACGGCGCGCCTGTTCGGCTTCCCGCGCGCGATCGCGCACGGGATGTGGACGAAGGCCCACGCGCTGGCGGCGTTCGAGGGCAGGCTGCCGGAGGCGTTCACGGTGGACGTCCGCTTCAAGCAGCCGGTGCTGTTGCCGGCGAAGGCGGGCTTCACGTCCTGGTCCGTGGACGACGGCTGGGCGTTCGAGCTGTGGAGCAAGTCGAAGCCGCACCTCGAGGGGACGATCAGCTCACTCTGACGGCTTCCAGACCGCGCCCTCGATGAGGTCGTTGAAGCCGAGCCAGACGAGGTTCATCATCCAGGAGGCCAGGACGCCGTCGGAGATGTCGGGGTGGTCGAGGGCCCAGTCGGCCAGCGACTCGGCCCCGCCGACCAGCGACGCGGCCAGGCCTTCGCCGGAGAACTCCGCCTGCTCGCCGACGCCCTTGCGGGTGCCGGCGGACACCACGAGCGCGGCGACGAGCTGGATCGCGCGCGCCCGCATGTCGGTGATCTCCGCGGCGAAGGCCCCGCCGACGGTGAGGGCCTGGCGGTGCAGGACCGTCCACGACTCGCGGTACTCGGCGACGAAGCGGTAGAAGGACCGCAGGCCGTGCCAGAGCTGCATGTCGGGTGGCAGGTCGGGCTGCACGCCGGCCTGGATGGCCTCGAGCAGGCGCGTTGCCTCGCGGCGAATGCACGCGCCGAAGAGGTCTTCCTTCGAGCCGAGGTAGGTGTAGATCATCGGCTTCGAGACCCCGGCGACGTCGGAGATCTCGTCCATCGACGCGGCGTGGTAGCCGTGGCGCGAGAAGACCTGGACGGCCGCGTCCAGGATCTGCCGCTCGCGCACGGCACGCGGCAGCCGCCTGGCCCGTTCGGGCGGACGCTGATCTTCCTCTGACACGCTGGACCTCCTCGTTGCTGCCCGGAGACGGTACCGGTCGTTGCCACGCGCGGGTGATTTCGGCACGCTTGCCCGCGTACCTACTGGCGGGTAGCCTTACGCATGAGTAACCGGAGAGGGGTGACCATGGCCGACAACGCCGGGATGACCAGCGCCGATCGGATCGCGGAGCTCCGTGGGGCACCGCTGCTCGACGCCCTGGAGCGGCTCGACCCGCTGAGCCCCGAGGCCCACGCCCTCAACGTCAACGAGCTCGCCCTGGACCCCGGCGACCTCCGCAAGGACGACTTCCGCCGTCTCCTGAACGCCCTGCTCAGGCTGGCCACCCACGCCCCGGCGTTCGACCTGAGCAAGGTCGAGCCGGCCCGCTTCGCCTCCCTGGTGGCCTCGGCGTCGCGCGCGCAGCTGGAGAGCGTCGTCGCGGACCGCGCCCTGCGCGAGCGCCTCCTGGACGAAATCTTCGCCCGCATGGGCGCCCACATCCGCCCCGACCGAGCCCGCGACCTCCACGCGGTGGTCCACTGGCGCCTGTCGGGCGGAGCAGGCGAAGGCGGCTTCGACCGCTACGAGACGGCGATCTCGCACGGATCGTGCACGGTGAGCCGCGAGATGCGCTCATCGCCGCGAGTGACCATCACCATCGCGCCGACCGACTTCTTCCGCCTCATCACGCACCAGGCGACACCGGCGGTGTTGTTCGTCACGGGGAGGATCAAAGTCAAAGGTGACTTGGCCTTCGCGGCGGGCTTGATCGGTTTCTTCGACCTACCGCACCCCGCTTGACCGGTTATAGTCCGCCAGTGCCCCGGAAAGCGAAATGGCGCCGCCCCCGTACCCATCGCGGCGGTCACGTGGTGAACGCGTTCGCGGAGAAGCTGGGAATCGCCCGGCTGACACCGGCGCAGTTCATCCAGGTCCTGGAAACCCTCCACATGCTGGGCGAAGCCGGAGCGGGCATCGAGCTGAGCTCATTGTCGACGGACGTCCTGGTGGACGTGGTCCGCCGAGCGTCCCGCGAGCAGCTGAAGGCGATCGCGGACCACCCGGAGTTACGACCGGTGTTCCTGGACGAGATATTCCGCCGAATGTCAGAGCATTTCTCACCGGCCCGCGCACGCCACGTGGACATCGTGGTTTCGTGGCGCTTTTCGGACGGTTCGGGAGAGGACGGCTACGACCGTTTCCAGACGGTGATCGAGGACGGGGTGTGCGTGTCTTCAACGGATCTGTCCCGGACCCCGGACACCACGATCACGTTGTCGGTGGACGACTTCATTCGGATGGCGACGGGCAATGCCGCAGTGGCGGCGATGTTCGTGACGGGAAGGGTGAAGGTGAAGGGCGAGTACGCACCAGCGGTGCGGTTCTCGAGCTACTTCGACATCCCCAAGCCGACGGCGGACTAGCTTTCCGACGCCAGGAAGCCGGAGTGTCAGCGACGTTTTCGCAATGCTTCGATGACACGGTTCACTGCGGTCTCCGCCGTTTCGTGCTCCCATACTCGGACGGCCAGCCAGCCCGCCTCGCTGAGCCGAGCGTCCGTGTCGGCGTCTCGTCTGCGGTTCGTCTCGATCTTGTCGCGCCAAAATTCTGCATTGTTCTTGGGCCAAGTGGCGTGCTCCGGGCAACCGTGCCAGAAACACCCGTCCACGAAGACCGCCACGCGCGCGGGGCCGGACACCAGGTCAGCCTCGCGTCGCACACCTTCGACCGGTCGGCGGTGCACCCGGTAACGGAAGCCTGCGCCGTGGAGAGCCTTGCGCAGGGTCATCTCGATCCCGGTGTTACGGGACCTTTGCTGACTCATCCGGATGCGCACGGCGGACGTGGTCTTCAGACGCTCCACGAGCCCATTGTGACAAAGATCGGAGACTCTGGCCGAGCGTGGATCA
Source organism: Amycolatopsis sp. NPDC051102 (assembly GCF_040682815.1). Classification (NCBI taxonomy): domain Bacteria; kingdom Bacillati; phylum Actinomycetota; class Actinomycetes; order Pseudonocardiales; family Pseudonocardiaceae; genus Amycolatopsis; species Amycolatopsis sp. NPDC051102. Next base: position 23,829 of record NZ_JBFBBT010000007.1, on the reverse strand, counting down.
GTTCTCGACGACGCGACCCTCGATGACCGTGGGGTGGTCGCGCCGCGGTTCGTCCGAGGAGACCACCTCGCTGTCCACCACCATGACTGGGCCCCTGCGGCGGTCGGCGAACCGGACCGCTCGCTTATCCGTCCGCTTCAACCACAGCCGGCGCGCTACCGCGCGGGATGGCGGCAGGATCAGCAGCAACCCCAGCACGTCGCTGACGAAGCCGGGCACCAGGATCAGCACCCCGCCCAAGCCAACCAGCATGCCGTCGGTGAGTTCCTTCTCCACCGGCCGTCCGGAGCGGGCTGCCGAGGTGAACGCCCTCATCGCCTTAGCGCCCTCGCGGCGGGCCAGCCAAGACCCGAGAAACGCGCCGGCCAGCAGGAGGCCCAGCGTGCCGAGGACGCCGACAGCCGAGCCCACCGCCCAGATCGCGGCGATCTCGGCGAAGACGTAGAGTAGGAGAGCGATAGCCATACCGGTTCAACGGACAGCCTGCTCGTTTTGCTCCGATCTGGACGGACGTATTCGATTACAGTTCGTAGCAAGTACTCATACCGAGAGTTACCCATCTGTCCGCCACCTTGCCGCATTCCGGGTGATCATCGATCTCTACGATTGGCCAGAAGCCGGAAGCCCCCGTTGCAATAATCATAACTAGACGCTACGGCGTCGTATAAGGCTGCCTTCCAATAATGCGCACCGAATTCTTTGCGAAGATGTTTCGCGTGCCTGCTTGCGTCGTACGCCACACCTGTGGCTCCGACGCCGGACTCGTGATATTGCCGGTATAGATCGATTCGCTCGACAAGTTCCGGTATGGAAGCTCCGACGTATAGATCAGCCAGTTTCAGTGTATTGAATTGAAAACATGCATCACGATATAGCTGTTGCGGCAACTTCTTGTTCACCTCGAATGTTACGAGGGTGCTTATTGGTGTCACATTCAGGTTTGCGACAAGTAAGGTTGGGCTATGTGGCACTTTATCGTAATAAGCGTGGAAGAGGTAACCCCTATTTCCCGTGATCAGATTTGACTTGGCGCGGTTACAGCGACCGCAAACAGGGATAAGGTTGAATGCAAGGATGCTGAATTCAGGATACTTATCTTTTGGAAGATAGTGATCGAGTTCTGCCACGGGATTCCGTCCACACATGGGACAGAGTTCGTAGGCTGCTCCAGCCAACAACTCCGCCCGCAACGGGGCGAGTCGTCCATCTTGGTACGTATTTTCGTAGTTCCCGCGAAGTGCCTTTCTTGTATCCTCTTCCAGAGGTAGTGGTGTGAGGTCTTTTGGATGACCGGCAATCGAATCATACGCAGCATACGCGTCGATGACTTGGTTTCGAGCCGCAGAAAGATACTTCTTGGCGTGAATGGATCGTCTCTTAGCGTAAGTTTGATCGTAATCAAAAACCACATCACGGGTAGGCTTTTGTATTTGGTAGATCATTGATCACCCATGGAGTGTTTGAAACTTAGTATGTAGGCTCTCGCCTGTGCGCTCATCTCGCCGTCGAATAAATCTTCGATCTCGTCCATGTCCATCTCGGCCGCTAACCTTTTCAAAGTTTCATGATAGTCGGTTTCAGTGTTATCGAGATGGAAAACGTTCGTAGTCAAGTTTCCAGCATTTTCACCGAACGTCTCGACTGATGGTTTTGCAACGCGCGTTTTGTTGCCAAACCTTTGTAGTACGCGGACGTACCTTCGCGGTATCTCTTGGAGTACGACCGGTGAATGCGTGGCCACAATCGCATATGAGTTAAGGCGCTGTAAGATCGTATGCAAAGCTCGAATAAGCGCGGAAAGCAGCGAAGGGTGTAAGTGGGACTCCGGCTCATCAATAAGAATGATCGAGCGGAGATCGGCATGAGCGATGACTTGCATAATGATATTCAGGACAATCTTATGCCCCGTACTCAATCTATCGAAATGCTCGACCCAGTCGTCTCCGCTGGCAGCTAGGTAGGGGTCGAGTCCTATGCGCGAAAAAGAAGGTTCTCGAAGTACTATCGACAACGCCGCGATCAATATCGAGCGTTTCTCTGCCGAGCGAGACGCCTCGAGAGCTCGTGAGAATTCTTTTGTCAGTTCATCGATGTTCTTTAGACCGCGTGGAGCTCCTGACTTCTGCCCGATCAAACGCTTTCGAAGACCGCAGTAGGCGTATCCGAATACATCGCCTTTTTCGCGCAACCTTTTTTCTGCCGCGCGCCTCTCATCTTCTGAATGCCAGAACGCATCCGGTAGTGAAAACGTGTCGAAGGCACTATACGAGATAGCTATGACTGAGCTGAATCGAACGTTTGGCGAATCAACGATCCGTCCACGGTAGCTGTTCTCGCCCTCGCGCTGTTTCAGATCTGAGGTGGCTACCAGGGCAATGTTTGCGAGGAGTTGAGTTTTGCCGGTTCCATTATATCCGACTATGGCATTGATTCTATCAGGGATATTCGAGGATTGATCGAATACAAAATCTACTTCAAAAGATGATCCGCCAACGTTCGTCTCGAACTTGAACCGCAGTCCTCGACGGCGTCGTTTGGAATCATGTATGAATAACGTACTCGCCTCCTGTAGGGCAAGCGTCGCCTTGCCGGTCCTCGCGAGTGAGGCTTCGAACCCTGGTTCATTCTCGAATTCCGCGCGTACATCGTCTGAGTAGACGACGTCACGCAGACCGCGGAGTATCGCCTGATAAGTTTTTTGAGGCAACCTTCGGAGTGCCTCGTAAAAAGAAAAGCTTTGACCGAGTGAGCAATAGTCTCGTCCTAATTGAGAAAAGGACTCCAAAGGAAGCTGGGTCTTGCCTCCTCTTTGTCCCTTCTTCAGTATTTTTACCTCTCCTAGTAGTTCTCGATCGCTGAAGCTGCGGTATAGATACACCGAGAATAATGTCTGGAACGAGTCGTCGGGCCAGTCTTCGAAACGTAGTGCGATATATGGATATGATAGACTGTCGTCATATTCGCCGGGCTTTTGTACGATAAACCGAGGAATCTCAGAAGTACTACTGGAGTTTTTGCTCCGATCAATCCCTAGATTCTGCGAGAATACCCGCAAATTGGGCATCGCCTCGATAATGGGCTGCAGTAGGGGAACTCGCTCGGAAGGAACGAATATTACAGCGTACGGGTTCCATGCGCCGGACTCATGGGCCTGGAGAACAAGAATTTCGGCGTCGCTTCGCTTTTCCCTGCAGTACCGCTCCAGTGCTTCAACTGACCGCATTGGATGCTCTTTTGCTGGTGGGTCGATCAGTGCGACTAGGAGCTGTGCTCGTTGAGACCTGTCCGATTGGTCAAACCTTACGCGTGCGTTCCCGGCTTTGGAAATGTACGTCGTATAGATCGATCCGTCAGCGATGCCGAGGGTTCTTGCAAGATCTGCCTCGAACGGCCGGTACTTCGTAGTGCTTTTCGCGGAGTGATCTACGCCTAGAAGTCGTTGACTAGCCTGCTCAAGGCCCAGTCGTGTCGTTGCTGGATCCGTCACTCGCCTAGCATACCCAGTGTTGCGGCCGCAGGTTGACTGATTACCCGTTGTCGGACTTGTTCACGCTATGCGGTGACCTTCACGCTGAAACGCGTGGAGTCGGGTCAGTCAAAGCGACGTACGCGGCCAAGTCCTCGCGAAAATTCGGGTACCTACCCAAATTGGTTTGTTGCAGCCGACCCCAAAAGCCACTTGCGGCTCGGTGTGACAACGGAAGGCATTGGTCTACATCTAGTAGATCCAACAGATGAGTGTACTTGGCTTGCCGAGGGAATTCGCTGGCGATAACTCTGTGAACTTTGCCTTTTTCGCCCCATGCCGAAGTCGGCCAGCCAGCCGTTCGAATAAATTCGACCGAAGGGAGGTCATGAGGTGTACCGGGGTCCAGCAGTCGCTCGGCGACCCACGTCGATACGCCGACCGTGACGGCATTGCCGACAAGTTTCCAGCGTGGGCCGTTGCGCCGGCTGTCGCTAGCTGCGTCGGTCCAGCCTCGTTTGAACCCCTGCAGTGCCTCGCTGTCTTCGATCGTCGGTAGAACAATAGTTGGACGATCGGTCCAGTCGGGCAGCCATACGGCAGGGGGTGACGGAATACCTAACGCAGAACCTCCCTTCAGCGTCGGAGTCGCATCCTTGGCCCAGCCGACTCCTGAACGGCCTTCAGTCCAATAGAAGCCGAATGCGTCTGACGACAGAAGGCTCTCGTCTAAGGGAGCCGACTCATCGGCGAATAGCACACCGCGAGGGTCGTCGGTGCATGATGCAACCATGATCACTCTGCGTCGTCGCTGTGGTACACCCGTGAATCTGGAGTCGACGACTCGGTAAGCCCATCGGTAGCCCAAGTCTTCGAGTTCGCGGACTAGGTAGGCCATGGCCTCACCGCGATCCAAAGTCAGCATGTTCGGGACGTTCTCGATGAGCACCCACGGCATGCGCCGTCCGCGACGCTTCGTTAGCTGAAGCATCTCGAAGACATGTGCGACCAGACCGGACTGTGCCCCATGAATGCCGGCGGTGCGTCCTGCCTGAGAGAGGTCGGTGCACGGGAACCCCGCTGCGAGGACGTCGAGATTGTCCGGCAAGTCACGAAGCTCCTGCACGTCCGGATGAACGTCGACCCCGGGAAATCGTGCACGCAAGACTTGCTGGGCGGGCTCCCAGCTCTCACAAAGGAGAACCGTGTCCAGCCCGTCGCCAAGAGCGGCGTGGAACCCGAGCTCGATGCCGCCGATCCCGGCGAACAGCCCTGCCACTCGAAACTTGCCCGACACGTCATCACTCCTCAGTCAGAGATCGTTCAAACACTACAAGACTTGTGCTAAAAACTCGAGATGGGGCGCATCACGTCTACGCCGTGTTGAACGATCTCGATGTATCCTGGGACGTCCCCTCCTGACAGACGATGTGGACCGTCACTTTCGGACGTGATCAGCGGGGAATTTTCCGAGCTTCCCGTCGCCTACGGGAAGCAGGTCGCGGCCGCCCGCGACGAGGCGCTCGGCCTCGTCGCGGACGGCACGCTGACCCCCGTCATCGACCGCACCTATCCCCTCGCCGACGTCGCGGCCGCGCACGCGCGTGTCGAGAGCCGCGAAGGTGTCGGCAAGGTCGTGCTCATCCCTTAGCTCGGCACCTCGTCCAGGTACGCCTGCGCCTGGAGCGTGAACAGCTCCGCGTACCCCGCCTTCGCCGCCATCAGCTCCTCGTGCGTTCCGTACTCCGCCACCTTCCCGTGGTCCAGCAGGAGGATCCGCTCCGCCTGCCGGACCGTCGAGAACCGGTGCGAGATGTACAGCGTCGTCCGGCCTTCGGACAACGAGCGCAAGCGGGCGAACAAATCGTGCTCGGCCTGGGCGTCCAGCGCCGATGTCGGCTCGTCGAGGATCAAAATGGGTGCCTCGCGCTGGAACGCCCGTGCCAGTGCGATCTTCTGCCACTCGCCGCCGGACAGCGATACGCCCTGGTCGAACCACCTTCCCAATGGGCTGTCGTAGCCGGATGGCAGGCGCTTGATGCGCTCGTCCGCTCCCGCCCTGCGGGCCGAATCCTCGATGTGCGGGCGATCCTCGAGCCGCGTGAGGTCGCCCAGGCCGATGTTCTCCGCCGCCGTTCCCTGGTATGTCACGTAGTCCTGGAACATCGCGCTGATGCGCCGGCGCAACTCGTCCGGGTCGTACTCGCGGATGTCGACGCCGTCCAGGAGGATGCGGCCGTCCGTTGGGTCGTACAGGCGGCAGAGGAGCTTGAACAGCGTTGACTTGCCCGCGCCGTTGCGGCCCACCACCGCCACCGTCTCGCCCGGGCGGATCTCGAAGCTGACGTCCTCCAGGGCCGGCTCCTCCGCGCCCGGGTAGGCGAACGTCACCGAGTCGAACTCGATGTGACCGTCCACAGTGGAGGGCATGGGGCGCGGCGAAGGCGGTGCCGTGATCTCCGGCTTCGTGTCCAGGAAGCGGTACAGCGTGTCCAGGTAGAGGTTGTTCTCGTACATCCCCGAAAACGCCGTGAACAGCCCGGACACCGACGTCTGCACCGACGTCGCCGCGGCCGTGTACAACGCCAGGTCGCCCAGCGTGAGCCGGCCGCCGACCGCCTCCAGTGCGATGTACAGCGCGATCGCCGAGCCCACCAGCGTGCTCAGCAGGCCCCACGCCGTCGAACTGATGTTGCGGTTGACCGTCAGCTTCCGCTGCCGCTCGTACGAAACCACGCCCAGCCGGCGGAAGCGGTCGACGAAGTACGGGCCGAGCCCGAACAGCTTCGTCTCCTTGGCGTAGGTGTCCGTCGTGACCAGCGACGACAGGTAGTCCATCCGCCGCTTGATCGGCGACATCAGGAACGTCAGCCAGAACGCGCGCGAGCCGTACTTGGACTGCGAGATGAACGCCGGGATCGGCGCCACCAGCGCGACCATGGCCAGCAGCGGGCTGATCGCGACGAGCAGCGCGACCATGCTGCCGAACGTGATCAGCGTCCGGACCAGCCCCAGCGCGGAAGTCATCATCGACAGCGGCCGCGTCGGGGCCTCCTGCGCCGCCTGGCGCAGCATGTCGTAGGACGCCGAGCCCTCGAAGTACGCCAGGTGCAGTTCGCTCGCGTGCGCCATCACCTGGTGGCGGATGGTCAGCGTCATGCGTTCCTGCAGCAGCGACTGCGCGATCGACGTCAGCGCGCTGCTGATCGCGGTCGCCGCGAGCACCCCGAACTGGAACAGCGCGACGTTCACGATGTCGGCCGTGGTGCCGCGGTGCTGGATCGCCGCGACGACGGCGTCGAGCAGCAGCTTCGCGATGTACGCGGTCACGGTCGGCAACAGGCCCGACAACAGCGTGATCAGAGCCAGCAGGATCGTCAGGACCGGGCTCGCCTGCCACGTCAGCTTCGCGACCTTCGGCAGGCCGCGGACCGTGCCCGCGACGGACGTCTTCGCGCGCGACAGCCGGGAGCGCAGGTCCTTCGGCTGGTCCTCCTGCTTCGGTTCGGGAATTTCCACGGGCCCGGTGAGCCCGCTCTCCGGCACCGTCGTCGCGTGCCGCCGGCGACCGCGCCGGCTCAACGCGAACTCGAGGCCGCCCCCACCGCCCGGAATCACTGAGCCTCCACGGCGCCGTGCAGGAAGACGTCGACCACCTGGCGCGTGGTGGCGGCGTTGTCGTCCGGCGCCATCCGCCGGCCGCCGAACAGCAGGGTGAGGAACAGCGCGGCCAGCTGCTCCGGGGCCAGCCGCAGCTGGTCCTTCTCGGGTTCGAACAGTTCGGTGATCGCGCCGCGCATGGCGGCCATCGACTCGTTGCGGCCGCCCTTCATCGTGCGGTTCTTCAGGCGCTGCTCGGGGTCGCGCTGCTTGTGCCTGCCCGACGCGTGCAGGGCGCCCATCAGCGCGCCCATCCGCTCGAAGTGCGCGCCGAGCGCCTCGGCGGCCTCGACGAGCCGGTCCGCCAGAGGCTGCTCGATGGGGATTTCGGCGATCGCATCGAGGACGTGGTCGGGGCGCAGCACCTCGGCGGTGCAGGCGTCGAACAGCTCGTCCTTGTCCTTGAACGCGCGGAAGATGGTGCCCTCGCCGATGCCGGCGGCGCGGGCGATCTGGCTGGTCGTGACGGCGGTGCCGTGCTCCATCAGGAGCGGCAGCACCGCGTGCACGATCATGGCGCGCCGGTCTTCGGCGCTCATGCTCGGCGCTCTTCGCCGGGTCTCGGGTGCTGGTGTCATGCCACCAGTGTGTGGAGTGAGTGCTCACTCCGTCAAGCGAGTATAAGTTGGCTCCATGGGTGTGCTTTGGGCGATGGCGTTCCCGATCCTGGTGGTGCTGCTGTTCCTGCTGGCCGTGTTCGAGGTCTGGGGCCGGCGGTTCCTGCCGTGGCACCGCCGCGGTGACGGCCAGCGGGTGGCGAGCGTCGCGGCGACCGAAGAGGTGGAAGCGATCCTCGGCGGCACGAAGCAGCACGAGCTCGAACAGCGCCAGGTCCAGCTGATGCTGGTCGACGACGAGGCGGACGGCGCCCCGCCGCGCACTCACGTCGACCTCGACGCCGGGAAGATCGTCTTCCGGAGGTGAGGGCCGCCCGGAGGCGGCCCTCACCTGCGAGAACTCAGTAAGTCATGGCCATCGCCGGGTCGGCCAGCAGCGCGCCGACGTCGGCCAGGAACTCCGAACCCTGCTGGCCGTCGACCACGCGGTGGTCGAAGCTCAGTGACAGCTGGAGCACCTTGCGGACCTTGATCTCGCCGTCGACCACCCACGGCTGGTCCTTGATCGCGCCGAGGCACAGGATCGCGGACTCGCCCGGGTTGATGATCGGCGTTCCGGTGTCGACGCCGAACACGCCCACGTTGGTGATCGTGATCGTGCCGTTCGCCATGTCCGCCGGGGACGTCTTGCCCTCGCGGGCGACGTCGGTGAGCGTCGTCAGCGCGTTCGCCAGCTCCTTCAGCGACATCGAGTCGGCGTCGCGGACCTTGGGCACGATCAGGCCGCGCGGGGTGGCCGCGGCGATCCCGAGGTGCACGTAGTCCTTGTAGACGATCTCCTGCGCCGCTTCGTCCCACACCGCGTTGACGTCCGGAGTGCGCTTCGCCGCCAGGCACACGGCCTTCGCCGCGAACGTCAACGGCGTGACCTTCACCCCGGCGAACTCCCGCGACTTCTTGAGCTTCTCGCGGAACTCCATCATCGGCGTGACATCGATGGTCAGGAACTCCGTGACGTGCGGAGCGGTGTACGCGCTCTGCACCATCGCCGCCGCGGTCATCTTGCGGACGCCCTTGATCGGCACGCGCCGCTCGCGGGAGCCGCTCTCGACAACGGAGGACACGACTGGAGTCCCGTTTGCGGCGCGCTCGACATCTTCACGCGTGATGACGCCGCCATCCGCGGTTCCGGCGAGCGTGTGCAGATCGACGCCGAGGTCCTTCGCCAGCTTCCGGACCGGCGGCTTCGCCAGCGGGACGTACCCGCCGCGAGGCGCCACCGGGGCAGGCGCTACCGGGGCAGGCGCCGGCGGGGCGGGGACCGCGGCGACCGGAGTGGGTTCGGCACCCTTGCGGGCGCGCCGCTGCGTGATCACCGTCTTCGAGCCGTACCCGACCAGCGGCTTCATCTCCTCTTCCGCCTCGGCGGGAGCAGGTGCCGCAGCAGCAGGAGCCGAAGCGCCACCGGGGTCGACGTCGATGGTGAGGATCGGCGTGCCGACCTCCACCGTCTGGCCCGGCTCGACGTGCAGCTCCGTGACGACCCCGGCCCACGGGATCGGCAGCTCGACGGCGGCCTTCGCGGTCTCGATCTCGACGACGATCTGGTTGACCGTCACGGTGTCGCCCGGCTTCACGTGCCAGGACAGGATGTCGGCTTCGGTCAGCCCCTCCGCCGTGTCGGCCAGGGGAAACTGTTTGTACGTGGGCATTGCGCGGAAATCCCCCTTACCAGGCGAGTGAGCGGTCGACGGCGTGCAGCACCCGGTCCAGGTCGGGGAGGTAGTGCTCCTCGAGCTTGGCCGGGGGGTACGGCGTGTCGAACCCGGTCACCCGGAGGACGGGCGCTTCCAGCGAGTAGAAGCACTCCTGCTGGACGCGCGCGGCGATCTCCGAGGTCAGCGACGACTCCGACGGCGCCTCCGACAGCGCGATCAGCCGTCCGGTCTTGCGCACCGACTCGAACACCGGGCCGAGGTCCAGCGGCGAGAGCGTGCGCAGGTCGATGACCTCGAGGGACTTGCCTTCGTCCTCGGCCGCGGCGGCCGCGTCGAGGGCGACCTTCACCGACGGGCCGTACGCGACGACCGTCGCCGTGGTGCCCTCGCGGACGACCTGCGACGAGAAGCACGAGACCGGTGTCCCGGCCACGTCGATCTCCGCGCGCAGCGCACCCGAGTGGTACAGCCGCTTCGGCTCGAAGAACAGCACCGGGTCGTCGGACTTGATCGCCTGCTGGATGCCCCAGTAGGCGTCGACGGCGTTCGAGATCGACACGACCTTGAGGCCGGGGATGTGCGCGAACAGCGACTCCGGCGACTCCGAGTGGTGCTCGACCGCGCCGATCCCGCCGCCGAACGGCACCCGGATCACCACCGGCATCTTGATCTTGCCCTGCGTCCGGTAGTGCAGCTTCGCCAGCTGCGAGGAGATCTGGTCGAAGCCGGGGAAGATGAAGCCCTCGAACTGGATCTCGCACACCGGCCGGAAGCCGCGCACGGCCAGGCCGACCGCGGTGCCGATGATGCCGGACTCCGCCAGCGGCGTGTCCAGCACGCGCTGCTCGCCGAAGTCCTTCTGCAGGCCGTCGGTGATCCGGAAGACGCCGCCGAGCTTGCCGACGTCCTCGCCCATGATCAGGACCTTGGGGTCCTCTTCCATCGCGCGGCGGAGGCCGAGGTTGAGGGCCTTGCCGATGGTGAGTTTCTGGAGGTCGGACATCAGTGCTCACCCGCCGATACGAAGCCGTCGAGGTAGGACAGGAACTCTTCGCGCTGCGCGTCCAGCACCGGGTTGCCCTCGGCGTAGACGTTGCTGAAGATCCGCTCCGGCGGGGGTTCCGGCATGTTGAACGTGTACTCGCGCAGGTCGGCGGCGAAGGCGTCGGCCTCGGCCTGGATCTGGTCGAAGAACTCGTGGTCGGCGTAGCCGTTGCGGGCCAGGAACGCCCGGACGCGCTCGATCGGGTCCTTGAGCTTCCACTCCTCCAGCTCGTCGGAGAGCCGGTAGCGGGTGGGGTCGTCGGTCGTCGTGTGCGCGTCCATCCGGTAGGTGAACGCCTCGATCAGCACCGGGCCGTTGCCGTGCCGGCACTCGTCGAGCGCCCAGCGCGACACCGCCAGGCAGGCCAGGACGTCGTTGCCGTCGACGCGGATGCCGGGGAAGCCGTAGCCGCGGGCGCGCTGGTACAGCGGCAGGCGCGACTGGCGCTCGGTCGGCTCGGAGATCGCCCACTGGTTGTTCTGGCAGAAGAAGACGAGCGGCGCGTCGTAGACGGCGGCCCAGACGAATCCTTCGTGGACGTCACCCTGCGAAGTGGCGCCGTCGCCGAAGTAGCAGATGGTCGCTTCGCCGTCGTCGTCGCCGACCTTGCCTTCGAACTTCTGGCCCATCGCGTAGCCGGCGGCGTTGAGCACCTGGTTGCCGATCACGATGGTGTACGGGTGGAAGCCCGTGCCCTGGTAGTCCCAGCCGCTGTGGTCGGTGCAGCGGAAGATGCCCAGCAGGTCCTTCATGTCGACCCCGCGCGCGTACGCGACGCCGTGCTCGCGGTAGCTGGGGAACGCCATGTCGTTCGCCTTGAGGGCGCGGCCGGAGCCGATCTGCGCGGCCTCCTGGCCGAGCAGCGGGACCCAGATGCCGAGCTGGCCCTGGCGCTGCATGGCGTTCGCCTCGCGGTCGGCCCGCCGGACCAGCACCATGTCGCGGTAGAGGCCGCGGAGTGCTTCGGCGTCGACGTCCTCGACGTACTTGTCGAACTGGGGCGACGGAACCCGTTCGCCTTCGGGGGTGAGCAGCTGAGTCAGCTCAGCGCCACCTTCACTCGTCGCTCGCAACCCGGCGATCACCTGTTCCGGCGACGGCTGGGCCGCTACCGCGGCCGGCCCGTCGCCGGGCTCCGGGTGCGTCCACTGTTCGGACGGCATGCGCAGTACTCCTCGGTGTCGGTGCCTCTGGCGGCCGCTTGTGGCGACCACAGCGACTGCACCGGCGGGGACCAGCGCGTCGGGTCCGAAGCGCTCAGTCACCGTCGGCGTTGACGGTTCTCGCGGACATCCTGGCACGAAGGTCGCCGTCTTGGTGAGACGCGGTTGCTGATTTGTTGCTGAGAAACCGGTCCTGAACAGGGAAAACGCTAGGAAGCCCGAGCGTCGGAACTACGAGAGTTGGCAGTCAGCCGGGACGCTCACCAGGCTCGTGAGTGGCAAGGCGGGTTAGAACCCGCCTTACCACTCACGAGGCGTGAGGTGAGGTTGTGATGTGCGGCACGCCAACGCCTCCGTGGCACGATGGCCGTGTGGAGCAAAAATCCGTGCGTGAATCCGTCGTCTCGTCGTGGACCAGCGACGTCATCCCGAGCCTCTCCGGGCTGGTGGCGATCCCCGCCCTGTCCCCGGCCTTCGACGCCGGGTGGGCGAAGAGCGGCCACCTCGCCGCCGCCGTCGAGCACGTCCGCGAGTGGATCGCCGGGCGTGACCTGCCCGGCGCCACCCTCGAGGTCGTCCAGCTCGAAGACCGGAGCCCGCTGTTGCTCGTCGACGTCCCGGCGACCCCGGGCGCGGCGGACAAGGGCACCGTCCTGATGTACGGCCACCTCGACAAGCAGCCCCCGGTGGGCGGCTGGTCGGAGGGCCTCGACCCGTGGACCCCGGTGATCCGCGACGGCCGGCTGTACGGCCGCGGGTCCGTCGACGACGGCTACTCCGGCTACGCGGCGACGACGGCGATCGAAGCCGTGCACGCGGCCGGCGGCGAGCACGCCCGCATCGTGCTGCTGCTGGAGACCGGCGAGGAGTCCGGCAGCCCCGACCTGCCCGCCTACGTCGAGCACCTGGCCGACCGGATCGGCGAGGTGTCCCTGGTCATCTGCCTCGACGCCGGCGGCAGCGACTACGAGCGGTTGTGGCTGGTCACGAGCCTGCGCGGGATGCTGCACCTCGACGTCACCGTGCAGCTGCTGGGCGCGGCGCAGCACTCCGGCATCGCGTCCGGCGTCGTCGCGAGCTCGTTCCGGATCCTGCGGCACCTGATCGAACGCCTCGAGGACAGCGCCACCGGTGAGCTGCTGCTGGACGAGCTCAAGGTCGACGTCCCGGCGAACCGGCTGTCGGAGCTCAAGGCCGTCTCGCAGGACTTCCCGGAGGCGCTGGCGAAGGCGTTCCCGCTGGTCGAAGGCGGGCGCGTGATCACAGAAGACGCGCTGGAGCTGATGCTCAACAACGCGTGGCGCCCGACGCTGTCGGTGATCGGTGCCGACGGCTTCCCGAAGCCCGCCGACGCCGGCAACGTCCTGCGCGAGAGCACGACGTTGACGCTGAGCTTCCGCCTCCCGCCGACGGCCGACGCCGAGAAGGCGCTCGAAGCCGTGAAGCGCGCCCTGACCACCGACGTCCCGTACGGCGCGAAGGTCACCTTCGGCGACAACCCGCAGGCGGAGAACGGCTGGAACGCGCCGGCCGAGTCGCCGTGGCTGACGGCGGCCCTGCGCACGGTCAGCGACGAGGTCTTCGGCCACCCCCACCGGGCGACCGGCATGGGCGGCTCGATCCCGTTCATGGGGCTGCTTTCCCGGAAGTACCCGGAGGCGCAGTTCCTGGTCACCGGTGCGTGCGGGGCCGACTCGAACATCCACGTGCCGGACGAGTGGCTGCACCTGGACTACGCGCAGCAGGTCACCGAGGCCGTCGCGCACATCCTGGACGCCCACGCGCGCGGCTAACCACAGGCCTCGCGCAAGGTCGCGGCGGCCGTCTCCAGGTAGGCCGGGAACTCCTGCCTCCCGCCTTCGTCGATCCAGCGGTCGAAGGCGGCACCGAAGACGATCGCCGCGACCTGCGCCGCCGGTTTGGCCAGCTCGGGACGGACGCCCCGCCGTTCGAGGGCGTCTTGGATCGCGCTGGTGATCGCTGCTGCCTTGCTCCGCTCGCGTTCGCGCAGCTCGGGCGTGGCCGCGATGATCGCGCGGCGCTCGGGCGACGGGTCGACGAGCTGCGTGACCCGCGTACCGACCTCGGCGAGCGCCCCGAGAGCCGTGCGAAGCGGCGACTCCGCCTCTTCGGCGGTGAGGACGGCTTCGGCGACTGCGGGCGGCAGCTGTTCCGCGCCGGCGAAGAGCACTTCGCGCTTGTCGGGGAAGTAGCGGAAGTACGAGCGGCGCGTGATCCCGGCGCGCTCGGCGATCTGCGTGATCGTCACGGCGTCGTAGCCGTGCTCGGCGTACAGCTCCAGCGCGGCTTTCCGCAGCCGGTCCGCGGTCCCGGGATCCCATCTGGCCACGCCTCAGCCTAGCTGACGTCTCAGTGTGTCATCACCTGCTAGCCTCAGTGATGACACACTGAGACGTCACTGAGGAGCCGTCATGGAGATCTGGGTGCTAGGCGCTTTGGGCCGTACCGGCCGGGCCATCACCGCCGAACTCGAGCGCCGGGACGTGCCGGTCGTGCTGGTGGGGCGCAACCGGGAAGGCCTGGCGGCGACCGGCGCGACGTACGTCGTCGCCGACGGCGTCGACGCCATGGCCGCCGAAATCCGGCGGCAGCGACCGGCGGTCGTGATCAACACGATCGGCGAGTACGCCACCACGGCGGCGACGATCGCCCGGGCCTGCCTGCCCGGCGGCCACTACGTCGACATGGCCGCGGACCCGGTCGCGGTCCGGCGGCTGCTGGACCTGCACGAAGAGGCCCTGGCCGGCGGCAGCACGTTCGTGACCGGCGCCGGGTTCGGTGTCCTGGCCACCGAGGCCGTCGTCGCAAAGCTGTGTGAGGGGCGTGACACGCCGAGCAACGTGGAGGTCGACGCGCTGGCCTCCGTGGCGTCCGACGGCGGGACAGTGGGGGTCGCGCTGGCCGCCAGCATCGTCGACGCCCTGACCGCGGTCACGGTCAGAGGCGCGAAGCCGCGCACCCTCGTCCTGCCGGACGGCGAGTCGGCGAAGGTGGCGGGCGTCGACTCGGGCGAGCTGATCGCTGCCCAGCGCGCGAGCGGCACGCCGGACGTCACGGTCTTCTCCGGACTCGCCCCGACGGCCCCGGTGATCCGGGCCCTCGTCCCGCTGCTCGGACGGGTGGCGTCGATCCCGGCCGTGCGCCGCTTCGCCGTCCGGCGCCTCGCGGCCATCCGGACGAAGCCGGCACCCCGCCCCCGCACGCACACGTGGGGCCACGCGGTCGTCACCTGGCCCGGCGGAACCACCCGCGAGGGCTGGCTCCGCGCGGACGAAGCCATGGACTTCACGGCGGCGGTCGTGGCCGAGGTCGCCGCCCGCCTGGCCCGCGGCGAAGGCAAACCCGGCGCGCACACGCCGGTGTCCGCCCTCGGCGCGGAGGTGGCCGAAGCGGCGGGCGGGACCTTCCTGCTCTAGGCGAGCCGGGTCAGCTGCACCGAGACGTCCAAAGTGGACTGGCCGCCGCCGGTGAAGATGCCCTTCAACGGCGCCACGTCCGCGTAGTCCCGGCCCATCGCCACCCACACGTGCCGCGGCCCGACCGGGATCGCGTTCGTCGGGTCGTACGCCCACCAGCCGCCGGTCCAGACGTCGACCCAGGCGTGCGACTCGCCTTCGACGACCTCGCCGAGCTTCGCGTCCGGTTTCGTGTGCAGGTACCCCGACACGTACCGCGCCGGGACGCCGATCGCGCGCAGCATCACCAGCGTCACGTGCGCGAAGTCCTGGCAGACGCCTTCGCGCGCCTGCCAGGCATCGGTCGCCGTCGAGTGGACGCCCGTGGTGCCCGGCTGGTACTTGAGCTGCTTGTTCACCCACTCGCACACCGCCAGCACCGCGTCCGCCGGGTCGAGGCCGGTGCGCAGCGAACGCGCCTCGCGCGCCAGCGTCGCGTCGTGCGGGGTGTAGTCGGTCGGGGTCAGGTACTCCGTGCGGTGGTCGATCACCGTTTCGCCGCGGAGGTCCTTCCACGACGCCGTGCGGATGGGTTCCGCCTCGTCCGCCGTCTCGACCACCGACGTCGCCAGCACGGCGAATTCCGTGTGCGGTGCGTGGAGGTCGAACGACGTCACCACCGTGCCCCAGTAGTCGGTGTACCGGTAGGCGCGGGTGGCCGGGGTCGTCTCGATGCGCGTCGCCACCGTCGTCTGGCGGCGGTCCGAGCGCGGGGTCAGCCGGGCCTCGTTGTACGACTGCGTCGCCGGTGTCGCGTACCGGTAGCCCGTCCGGTGCGCGACCCGCAGCTGCCACGTCACAGGGAAACCTCCGCGCCGCTCCACGCCACCCACGGCGACGTGCTGAAGTACTGCATCGAGACCGCTTCGCCGATCTCCTTGATGGACGTCTGCAACGCCCCGAGCCGCCGCGGCAGGTCGGTGAGCAGCTCCGACGGGCGCAGGAACTCGAGCTCGCTGCGGGCCCGGCCGAGCTCGCGCAAGGCCTCGGACTTCTCGTTGCTGCGCGCGCCGCCGCCCGGGTCGAGCCGCTGCAGGCACTCCTCGGCCTGCCGCAGCGCGTGGAACACCGAGCGCGGGAACAGCGTGTCACGCAACAGGAACTGCACGACCCGGCCGGCGTCCAGCGCGCCCCGGTACGTCCGCAGGTAGGTGTCCTGCGCGCCGGCCGAGCGCAGCACCGTGATCCAGCCCGGGGACGACGCGCGGTCCGCGACCCGCGAGAGCAGCAGCCGCACGACCATGTCGGCGCGTTCGATCGAGCGGCCGAGCACCATGAACAGCCAGCCGTCGTCGCGGCTCATCGTCGAATCCGCGAGCCCGGCGAACATCGCCGCGCGCTCCTCCACGAACGACAGGAACGCGTGCGGCCCGGCGCGGCGGGCGTAGCGCTGCCGGTCGGGCACCGCGTTCCAGGTCGCGTTCAGGCATTCCCACAGTTCGGTCGAGACGACTTCGCGGGCACCGCGCGTGTTCTCGCGCGCCGAGTTGATCGAGCCGACGATCGACGCCGGGTTGTCCTTCCCGTACGCCACCAGCTCGGTCAGCTTCCACACGTCCAGGGACTCCGTGCCCGCCGGGTCGATGCCCAGGACGGCCAGGAGCTGCCGGCTCGCGTGGTCCGGGTCGACGGTCGCGTCCTCCAGCAGCTGGTGGACCGAGACGTTGAGGATGCGGGAGGTGTCGTCGGCGCGTTCGACGTACCGGCCGATCCAGTACAGCGACTCCGCGTTGCGGGCGAGCATGCGAACCTCCCTAGCTCTGCTGCTGCTGCTGTTGCTGCTGCTGGGACATCGACAGCTCGGGCCCCTGCTCGGCGGCTAGACCATCCACAGTGGATATCGCGCCGAGTGCGGGTTGCTCCAGCTCGCGTTCGGCCGTCGACGCCCGGGACGCCAGCACCCAGGTGTCCTTCGAACCGCCGCCCTGCGACGAGTTGACGACCAGGCTGCCCTCCGGCAACGCCACCCGCGTCAGCCCGCCGGGCAGCACGAAGATGTCCTTGCCGTCGTTGACGGCGAACGGCCGCAGGTCGACGTGCCGCGGCGCCAGCCGGTCCTCCACCTTGGCGGGCACGGTCGAGAGCTGGACCACCGGCTGCGCGATCCAGCCGCGCCGGTTCGCGCGCACCTTGCGCCGCAGCGTCGCCAGTTCCGCCGGCGTCGCCTCGGGTCCGAACACGATCCCGTAGCCGCCGGAGCCTTCGACCGGCTTCACGACCAGCTCGTCGAGGTGCGCCATGACGTGGTCGAACTCGTCCGGCAGCCAGCACCGGAAGGTGTCCACATTGGGCAGCAGCGGCTTCTCGTTCAGGTAGTACTTCACCATCTCCGGCACGTAGGTGTAGACGAGCTTGTCGTCGCCGACGCCGTTGCCGACGGCGTTCGCGACGACGACGTTGCCCGCGCGCGCCGCGTTCAGCACCCCCGCGATGCCGAGCACGGAGTCCGGCCGGTAGTGCACGGGATCGAGGAACTCGTCGTCGATCCGCCGGTAGATGACGTCGACCTGGCGTTCGCCCTCGGTGGTCCGCAGGTAGACGACGTTGTCGCGGCAGAACATGTCGCGGCCCTCGACCAGCTCGACGCCCATCAGCCGGGCCAGCAGCGAGTGTTCGAAATACGCCGAGTTGTGGACGCCGGGGGTGAGCACGACGACCGTCGGGTCGGCGACGTTCGCCGCGGACGCCGCGCGCAGCGCCCGGAGCAGGTGCGACGCGTAGTCGCCGACCGGTCGCACGCGGTGCTGGGCGAACAGGTCCGGGAAGACCCGGGCCATCGTCCGCCGGTTCTCCATCACGTACGACACCCCGGACGGGTTGCGGAGGTTGTCCTCCAGCACGCGGAACGTGCCCTCCTCGTCACGCACGAGGTCCACCCCGGACACGTGGATGCGCACGCCGTTCGGCGGGTTGATGCCGAACGCCTCCCGCTGGAAGTGCTCGCACGAGGTGATCAGCCGCCGCGGCAGCACGCCTTCGCGCAGGATCAGGCGGTCGCCGTAGATGTCGGCGAGGAACGCCTCCAGGGCGCGGACGCGCTGGGCGACACCGCGCTCGAGCTTCGCCCACTCGGCGGCCTGGATCACCCGCGGCACCAGGTCCAGCGGGAACGGCCGTTCCTGCCCGGACAGCGAGAACGTGATGCCCTGGTCGACCATCGCCCGGTCCAGCGCGAGCGACCGCGAGTTCAGGTCGTGCGCGTCGAGCGCCGCGATCGACTCGTACAGCGCCCGGTACGGGCCGCGGACCGTGCCGTCCGCGGCGAACATCTCGTCGTAGGCGCCCGCGTGCGGCCGATCCGGCGAGAGGTACCCGTCGAACCGGGCCCCCGGCCGGGTGATCCGGCTGGTCGTCGCCTTCCTCGCGCGTCGACCGGAGGGGGGCAGCCGGGGCGGGGTGGCGTTCATGAGCGACATCCTGACCCACGTGCCCCTTCGTGCGCGACACTCCGGGAGCGATGGGCGCAGTGCGAAACTTCGCCGTAACTCGACGGTGCTGTGCTTTGGTATGGATGAGTGGCAATATGCGTGCTCTCACGAACTGAGAACTACGAGGAGTGACGACGTGGCCCGAGGAACCCAGCTCAAGGCGATCGCCCTGCTGCCTGCGTTCGCCCTGGTCGGCTTGACCGTGGCGTGCGGAGCGGGAGGGAGCGGCGCGGGCAACGTCGGCTCCAGCACCTCCGCGGCCGCCCCGGGCACCGGTTCCGGCGACGCGGGCACGGTCGCGAAGGACGACGCGCTGGCCGCCATGGTGCCCGCCGACGTGAAGTCCGACGGCAAGATCGTGGTCGGCCAGGACCAGAGCTACCCGCCGAACGAGTTCGTCGACAACGGCAAGCCGGCCGGCTTCGACGTCGACCTCGGCACCGCCATCGGCCAGGTGCTCGGCGTGCAGATGGACTTCCAGAACGCCGCCTTCGACGGCATCATCCCCGGCATCGGCGCCAAGAAGTACGAGCTCGCGATGTCGTCGTTCAGCATCAACGCCGACCGGCTGCAGTCGGTCGACATGATCTCCTACTACAGCGCGGGTACCTCGCTGGCCGTGCTGAAGGGCAACCCCGACGGCCTGAAGGCCGACGACCTGTGCGGCAAGAAGGTCGCCGTCCAGAAGGGCACCACGCAGGTCGAGGACCTCGACAAGAAGAACGCCGCCTGCACCGGCGCGGGCAAGCCCGCCATCGAGGTCACGCAGCTGCAGGCCCAGACCGACGTCAACCTGGCCCTCACCGCCAAGCGCGTGCAGGGCGAGCTGGCCGACTCCCCGGTCATCGACTACGCGGTCAAGCAGACCAACGGCCAGCTCGAGTCGGTCGGCGCGCCCTACGACACGGCGCCGTACGGCATCGTGCTGCCGAAGAACAGCGGTGACTTCGGCAAGGCCGTCCAGGGTGCGATCCAGAAGCTGATCGACAGCGGCGCGTACAAGAAGATCCTGGACAAGTGGGGTCTGAACGCGGCCGGCGCGGTCACCAAGTCGGAGATCAACCCGGCTTCCTGAGATAGGACGTAGTTCGTGAGTTCCTCCGAAGCGCCTCCGACCGAGGCGCCGACCGACGCGGAGGCCATCAAGGCCGTCCCGGTGCGCCACTACGGGCGCTGGGTGGCCGGGGTGGTCATCCTCTTCCTCGCGTTCATCGTGGTCCGCAGCGTGATCACGAACAACGCCCTGCAGTGGCCGGTCGTCGGGGACTACCTCTTCGACGCCCGGGTGCTGCGCGGCCTGCAGAACACCCTGATCCTGACCGTGATCGCGATGCTGATCGGCATCGTCGGCGGAATCCTGCTGGCCGTGATGCGGCTGTCGCCCAACCCGCTGACCTCGGGGGCGGCGGCCATCTACATCTGGCTGTTCCGCGGCACCCCGCTGATCACACAGCTGGTGATCTGGAACTTCCTGGCGCTGGCCTACCCGCGCCTCGGCCTGGGCATCCCGTTCGGGCCGGAGTTCGTCAGCTGGGACACCAACCAGCTGATCACGCAGTTCACCGCGTCGCTGCTGGGCCTCGGCCTGAACGAAGCCGCTTATATGGCGGAGATCGTCCGTGGTGGCATCCAGTCCGTCGACTCCGGCCAGCTGGAAGCGGCGAGCGCGCTCGGCATGAGCCGGACGAAGACCCTGCGGCGGATCATCCTGCCGCAGGCGATGCGGGTGATCATCCCGCCGACCGGCAACGAGACCATCTCCATGCTGAAGACGACGTCGCTGGTCGTGGCCATCGGGTACTACGAGCTGATGGTCGCCGTGCAGACCATCTACGCGCAGAACTACAAGACGGTTCCGCTGCTCATCACGGCCGCGGCCTGGTACCTGTTCATGACGTCGGTGCTGACGCTGGTCCAGATCCAGATCGAGAAGCGGTTCGCGCGCGGCACTTCGCGGGACGTGGTCCAGCGGCAGGGCTGGGCGTCGCGGATGTTCAGCCGGGGTGGAGGGAACGTCACATGACCCCCGTGGTGTCCGCGCAGCGGATCTACAAGAGCTTCGGCAGCGTCCACGTCCTCAAGGGCATCAACCTCGAGGTGCAGGAGCGGGAGGTGCTCTGCCTGATCGGGCCGTCCGGCTCGGGCAAGTCGACGCTGCTGCGCTGCATCAACCACCTCGAGAAGATCGACGCCGGCCGGCTCTACGTCGACGGCGTGCTGGTCGGCTACCAGCAGCGCGGCGACAAGCTGCACGAGCTGCGGGAGAAGGAGGTCGCGTTCCAGCGCAAGGACATCGGCATGGTGTTCCAGCGCTTCAACCTCTTCCCGCACATGACGGCGCTCGAGAACGTCATGGAGGCGCCGATCCAGGTCCGGCGCGAGCCGAAGGCCCAGGTCCGGCAGCGGGCACACGAGCTGCTGGAGCGCGTCGGCCTCGCCGACAAGGCGAAGAACTACCCGGCGCAGCTGTCCGGCGGGCAGCAGCAGCGCGTCGCGATCGCGCGGGCGCTGGCGATGCAGCCGAAGCTGATGCTGTTCGACGAGCCGACGTCGGCGCTGGACCCGGAGCTCGTCGGCGACGTCCTCGGCGTGATGAAGCAGCTCGCGAAGGACGGCATGACCATGGTCGTCGTCACGCACGAGATGCAGTTCGCGCGCGAGGTGGCGGACAAGGTGCTCTTCATGGACGGCGGCGTCGTCGTCGAAGAAGGGCCGCCCGAACGGGTGATCGGAAGCCCGCGCGAGGAGCGGACCAAGGAGTTCCTCGCCCGGGTGCTCAACCCCAACGCCTGAGGGATCCTGCGGCGGAAACGGTGTTCCAGCACCGTTTCCGCCGTTTTTTCGCTACTTTGGTGGCGGGGTGAGGGAGGGGTCATGTCGACGGAAAGCGCGTTGCCGCCGCTGGACCCCTTCGCGGGCATCCCGGACCGCCGGTACGAGGTCAAGGCCGCTGACCTGCTGAAACCCGGCAACGCGGGCCTGATGCGCTGGCGTCGGCAGGCCACGAACGCCCCGATCGTCTACGTCGAGGACGCCTACATCACCGGGACGCTGGATCTGCGGGCCGCGGACCTGAAGTACCTGTTCCGGTTCGAGCGGTGCCGGTTCGAGCAGCCGCCGGACGTGCGCGAGGCGAACCTGCTCGGGCTGGTGTTCCGCAAGTGCTGGCTGCCGGGGCTCAAGGCCCGCAACATGCGCAGCCGCAACGACGTCCGGCTGATCCGCAGCGTCGTGCAGGTCGACGGGGACGTCCGCGAGATCGAGGAGACGACCGTCCAGCGCGGCGACGACCGCGAGCGCGGCATGCCGAACGCCGCGGTCAACCTGACCGACGCGGTCATCGAGGGGTCGATGGTGCTGACCCGCACGGTGATCTCGCACCCGCACGGCAAGGCGATCCAGGCCGATCGGCTCGTGCTGACCGGCGCGCTGCTGGCCTACCGGATGGTCGCGAACGGCGAAGTCCGCCTCCCCGGCGTCCGGACCGGCGGTAACGTCAACTTTTCGGGCGCCACGCTGAACAACCCGGACGGCTTCGCGCTCAACGGCAACGGCCTGCACATCGGCGGCAGCCTGCTGTGCGAGGTCGACAACTACGGGCCGGCCAGCCAGCGCAAGCGGTTCTCCGCGACCGGGATCATGTACCTGCCGAGCGCGACGGTGGACAGCGACATCTCGCTGCGCGAGGCCAAGCTGACGGTGTCCCAGCACGGCCCGATCGCCGTCGACGCGTGGAAGTCCAACGACCCGTACCTCGACCCGCGGCCGGCCCTGGTCGCGGACCGCATGCGCGTCGACGGCAACGTCGAGCTGTCCGACGGCCTGCAGGCCCTGGGCACGCTGCGCATGGTCAACGCCCGCATCGGCGGCTCGCTGCGGCTGGCCGGCGCCGAAATCCGCGTCGAGCGCGGCAAGACGGTCCCGTACTACGACCGCGCGCTGCACCTGGACGGCACCGAGATCGGCGGCGACATCGAGGCGACGAGCCTGCGTGTCCCGGCGGGCCAGCTGCGCCTGGCCGACGTCACGGTGGGCGGCAACTTCCTGGCGTGGAACTCGATGTTCCGCCACCCGGGTCGCGACGTGTTCTCGGCCCGCCGGTCGAAGATCGCGGGCAACTTCCAGCTCACGGACGCCACGATCCACGGAACGCTGCGCCTGCAGGGCGTGGACGTCGGCGGCAGCATCAACCTGGCGGGCACCCGCCTGACGGACCCGGGCCGCCGCCAGACCAGCAGTTATTCCCTCGACGTCCGCACGGGCCGGGTCGGCCGCGACCTGACGCTACGCGACAACAACGGCCGCCCGTTCGTGGCGGAAGGCGGCGTCAACCTGGACGGCGCCCAGGTCGCCCGCCGCGTGGACCTCCGCGGCTCCCAGCTGGGCTCCCTGCCCCCGTTCAACGTGGCCCTGGACGCGGGCGACGTGGCCTCGGACGAGTTCATCCTGACCCCGAGCGCGCCACCGACGGGCCGCGTGGTGCTGCGCCGCGCCCACTGCGGAACGTTGAGCGACAACGACCAGTTCTGGGACGCCTCCGAGGGCATCGAGCTGGAGGACTTCCGCTACGACGCGTTGAAGAAAGGAATCCCCCTCGACGACGACAAGGCCCTGGACGCCCGCATCGAGATGCTCCGCAAAGCCATGCGCGGCTACCGCCCGGGCCCGTACGACCAGCTGGCCCACATGTTGCGCGCGGCGGGAAACGAAGAGCACGCGTCAACGGTGGCGTTGCGCAAGCAGCAGTTCAGGTACGAAGCACTGGCCCGCGGCTTCAAGTTCTTCGGCCCGGGAGTCCGGCTGTGGAGCTGGCTCCAGCGATCGATGGTGGGCTACGGCTACCGCCCGGTCCGAGCCCTCGGCTGGCTCCTGACACTGCTGGTACTGGGCAGCCTGTGGTTCGGCTTGGGTTCGGACGACTGTATATATGACAAATCCGGCCGCGTCGTCGCCAACGGCGAGCGCTGCGTGGTGAACCAGCAGGACACCGGCCTGCAATGGAACCCGGTGATCTACACGGCGGACCTGCTGGTCCCGATCGTCGACTTCGGCAACAAGTCGCGGTGGTACATGCACGGAACGGATAATTGGGTAGCGGCCGGGTTCACTGCGTCGGGCTGGATCTTGGCGACGACCGTGGCGGCGGGTGTGAGCAGGATGCTGCGCCGGGAGAACTGAGCGGGCACCGGCCGCAAGCTTTGTCCGGAGACGAACCGGCGGACGGCAGCGCGAGATGACCAACGACGTCACCAGACCTCCCCCGCCCCTCATCCCAGCCGCTTTTCAGTCGACGGTCGGGTTTGTCAAGGCACGCTT
>NZ_JBFBBT010000006.1:0-397001 GCF_040682815.1 Amycolatopsis sp. NPDC051102 | reverse complement strand
GAGTGGCAAGGCGAGTTCTAACTCGCCTTGCCACTCACGACGGCCGGCGCGCACTAGGAACTCGTCATGATCCGCTATGTCCTGCGACGGCTGCTCCAGCTGATCCCGGTGTTCTTCGGCACCACGTTCCTCATCTACGTCCTGGTCTGGGCGGTGCCCGGCGACCCGTTCTCCGGCAAGTGCGGGCAGACCGCCTGCCCGCCGTCCTACATCGCCCAGATGACCGAGAAGTTCCACCTGAACGACAACATCTTCGTGCAGTACTTCAAGTACCTGGGCAGCCTGTTCACCGGCGACTGGGGGGAGACCTTCAACGGCACCTCGGTCGGCGACCTGATCGCCACGTCGTACCCGATCACGCTGCGGCTGGCCGTGATCGCGGTGCTCATCGAAGCCGTCATCGGGCTGTCCGCCGGCGTGCTCACCGGCCTGCGCGGCAAGGGTTTCCTCGACAACCTCGTGCTGGTCTCGACGACCTTCCTGATCTCAATCCCGGTGTTCGTCACCGCGATCGTGCTGCAGCTCGCCCTGGGCGCCAACGGCCTCGGCTGGATCGAGGCGAGCGTCTCGGACGACCCGAGCATCGGCGAACTCATCGTGCCGGGCATCGCGCTCGGCAGCCTGTCCATGGCGTACGTGGCCCGGCTGGCGAGGACGAGCATCGCCGAAAACCGCCGCGCCGACTACGTCCGGACGGCGATCGCCAAGGGACAGCCGCAGAGCCGGGTCGTCCTCGTCCACCTGCTGCGCAACTCGGTCATCCCGGTGCTCACCTTCCTGGGCACCGACCTGGGCGCGCTGATGGGCGGCGCGATCGTCACCGAAGGCGTGTTCAACATCAACGGCCTCGGCGGGCTCATCTTCCGCGGCATCCAGAACCGCGAGAGCGCGACCGTCGTCGGGGTCGTCGTCCTGCTGGTGCTGGTGTACCTGCTGATGAGCCTGATCGTCGACCTGCTGTACGCCGTTCTCGACCCGAGGATCCGCTATGACTGACCCGAACCTGGTGGGCGGCGGCGGGGCCGACGCGGCCGAGCTGTCCCGTGTGGACGACTCCGCGACCGGCCCGCAGAAACCCCGCAGCCTGTGGAGCGACGCCTGGCGTCAGCTGCGGCGCAAGCCGGCGGTCATCGCCTCGGCGGTGATCATCCTGCTCATCGTGCTGATCGCGATCGCGCCCGGCCTGTTCAGCTCGCGCGACGCGGGGTTCAGCGATCTGACCCGCGCCAACGAAGGCCCGTCGGCGGACGCCTGGTTCGGCTACGACAACCAGGGCCAGGACGTCTACGCCCGCACGATCTACGGCACCCGCGCGTCGGTGCTGGTCGGGGTGTTCTCGACGCTGCTGACCGTGCTCTTCGGCTCGGTGGTCGGCATCCTCGCCGGGTACTACGGCCGGCTCGTCGACAGCCTGCTGTCGCGCTTCGGCGACATCTTCGCCGGCCTGCCGTTCGTGCTCGGCGCGATCGTCATCCTGACGACGTTCAACGCGCCCGGCACCAACCCCGGCGCGGTCACGATCATCGTCCAGGTGGTGTGCTCCATCGCGGTGCTGAGCTGGCCGGTCGGCATGCGGATCATGCGCTCGGCGACGCTGGTGGCCAAGCAGCTCGACTACGTCAAGGCCGCGCGCGGCCTCGGCGCGAGCACGCCGCGGATCATCTTCCGGCACCTGCTGCCGAACACGATCGCACCGGTGCTGGTGTACGGCACCATCGCGCTCGGCGCGTTCATCGGCGCCGAAGCCACGCTCGCCTACCTCGGCATCGGCGTGCGCGCGCCGGTGATCTCGTGGGGCGTGCTGATCGCCGACTCGCGGGACTACTTCCGGAACGACCCGCACATGCTGCTGTTCCCCGGTGCCTTCGTCACCCTGACCGTGCTGGCCTTCGTGATGCTGGGTGACGGCATCCGCGACGCGCTCGATCCGAAGTCGAGGTAGCTCCCTTGTCGGACAACGAACTCCTGCTCGAAGTCGAAGACCTGCACGTCGAGTTCCGGACCAGCGACGGCGTGGCGAGCGTGCTCAACGGCGTCGGCTACTCCGTGCACGCGGGCGAAACGCTCGCCGTGCTCGGGGAATCCGGTTCCGGCAAGAGCGTCACGGCCCAGACGGTGATGGGCATCCTCGACGTGCCACCCGGCGTGATCACCGCCGGTGCCGTCCGCTGGCGCGGCGAGGACCTGCTGACGGCGTCCGAAGAACGCCGCCGCGAGGTCCGCGGCAGCGAGATCGCGATGATCTTCCAGGACGCGCTGTCCGCGCTGAACCCGGTGTTCACCGTGGGGTTCCAGATCGAGGAACAGCTGCGCGTCCGGCTCGGCATGTCCAAAAAGGACGCCCGGAAGCGCGCGATCGAACTGCTCGACATCGTCCGCATCCCGGCCGCGGAACGCCGGATCAAGGACTACCCGCACCAGTTCTCCGGCGGCATGCGCCAGCGCGCGATGATCGCGATGTCGCTGGCGCTCGACCCGGACCTGCTCATCGCCGACGAGCCGACCACCGCCCTCGACGTCACCGTGCAGGCCCAGATCATGGACCTGCTGCACGAGATCCAGACCGAACGGAAGATGGGGCTCGTCCTCATCACCCACGACCTGGGCGTGGTCGCGGAGGTCGCGGACCGGATCGCGGTGATGTACGCGGGCCGGATCGTCGAGCAGGCCGACGCCGTCGAGCTGTTCCGCGCGCCGGCCCACCCGTACACCGCCGCGCTGATGGACTCCCTGCCCCGGCTCGACCTCAAAGGACAGACGCTGGAAACCATCAAGGGCCTGCCGCCCAGCCTGCTGGACATCCCGCCGGGCTGCCCGTTCCACCCGCGGTGCAAACGGGCCGAGGACCGGTGCAGCGTCGACGTTCCGCCGCAGCACGCGATCGGCTTCGGCCGCACGAGTGCGTGCCACTTCGCCGAAGAGGTGGTGAGCTCCCGTGCCTGATCCCATTCTCTCGGTCAAAGACCTGCAGAAGTACTTCCCGGTCCGCACCGGCATCCTGTTCAAGAAGACGATCGGCCAGGTCAAGGCGGTCGACGGCGTCTCGTTCGACCTGCTGCCGGGCGAGACGCTCGGCGTCGTCGGCGAGTCCGGCTGCGGGAAGTCGACGCTCGCCCAGGTCCTGATGCGCCTGGAGGAACCGACCGGCGGCACCGCGCAGTTCGAGGGCCGCGACATCTTCGCCATGCGCGGTGCCGAGCTGCGGAAACTGCGCCGCGAGATCCAGATCGTGCTGCAGGACCCGTACACCTCGCTCAACCCGCGGATGACCGTCGGCGACATCGTCGGCGAGCCGTTCGAAATCCACTCCGAAGTCGCCCCGAAGGGCTCGCGCGCGGGCAAGGTGCGGGAACTGCTGGAGGTGGTCGGGCTCAACCCCGAGCACCTCAACCGCTACCCGCACCAGTTCTCCGGCGGCCAGCGCCAGCGCATCGGCATCGCGCGGGCGCTCGCGCTGCGGCCCAAGGTGATCATCTGCGACGAGCCGGTGTCCGCATTGGACGTTTCGATCCAGGCGCAGGTGATGAACCTGCTCGGCGACCTGCAGACCGAGTTCGGCCTGTCCTACGTCTTCATCGCGCACGACCTTTCCGTGGTGCGGCACCTGTCCAACCGGGTAGCGGTGATGTACCTCGGGAAGATCGTCGAGCTCGGCACCGACGAGGAGATCTACGAACGGCCGTCGCACCCGTACACCCAGGCGCTGCTGTCCGCGGTCCCGGTGGCGGACCCGGCCGTGCGCGGGCGCCGCCAGGTGATCCGGCTGACCGGTGACGTGCCGAGCCCGCTGGATCCCCCGTCCGGGTGCCGGTTCCGCACGCGGTGCTGGAAGGCGCAGGACCGGTGCGCGACGGAGGTGCCGGAACTGGTGCCCAGGACGGACGGGCACTTGTCAGCTTGTCACTTCGCCGAGCAGAAGTCGGTTGTTCCATAACGTACTTTTTGCCGTTGTACGTGCTATGTCCGGTCTATACGGTGCAGGAACGCATTCTGCGAGGAGGAGAAACGTGAAGAGACCCAGGCTTCTGGCCGCGGTGCTGGCCGTGCCGCTGTTCGGCGCGGTGTCCGCGGTCGCGGTCCCGGCCGCGTCGGCGCAGCCCGCGCTGTCCGGCCCGGCGACCGAATTCACCGTGCTCGCCAAGGACGTCCAGAGCATCGCGACCGCGCAGCAGGCGATCAAGGCCGCGGGCGGCACGGTCCTGGAGACCAACACCGCCGTCGGCCTCATCAAGGCCAGCGCGCCGGCCACCGGGTTCACCGAGCGCGTGTCCGCGAACCGCGCCGTGTTCGGTGCGGCCAAGGCGCAGGTCATCGGCTCGGTGCCGAAGAACGGCAAGAAGACCAAGAGCGACAACGTCGAGAAGGAAGGCCGCGGCGCCGCCTCGCACAAGGCCGCCGCGAACAAGGCCGTCGGCATGGACCCGCTGGACGACCAGCTCTGGGGCCTCAAGTCCGTCCGCTCGGACCTCTCGCGCACCAAGCAGCCGGGCAGCAAGCAGGTCAAGGTCGGCGTCATCGACACCGGCATCGACGGCACGCACCCCGACATCGCGCCGAACTTCGACGAGGCCGATTCGCGCAACTTCACCCGCGACATCCCGACCGACGTCAACGGCGTCGAGGTCGACGGCCCGTGCGAGTTCCGCGGCTGCGTCGACCCGGTCAACCACGACGACGGCGGCCACGGCACGCACGTCGCCGGGACCATCGCCGCCGCGGCCAACGGCTTCGGCGTCTCCGGCGTCGCGCCGAACGTGACGCTGGTGAACATCCGCGCCGGCCAGGACTCGGGCTACTTCTTCCTGCAGCCGACCGTCGACGCGCTGACCTACGCCGGCGACGCCGGCATCGACGTGGTCAACATGTCGTTCTACACCGACCCGTGGCTGTACAACTGCACGGCGAACCCGGCGGACTCGCCCGCCGAGCAGGCGGAGCAGCGCACGATCATCGAGGCGACCCAGCGCGCGCTGAACTACGCGCACCGCAAGGGCGTCACGATGGTGGTCGCGCTGGGCAACCAGCACACCGACCTCGGTGCGCCGCAGCCGGACACCACCAGCCCGGACTACCCGGCCAACACGACGCACCCGCGTCAGGTGGACAACAACTCCTGCCTCAACCTGCCGGTCGAGGGCAACCACACGATCGGCGTGAGCTCCTTCGGGCCGTCCCAGCGGAAGGCGGACTACTCGAACTACGGCCTCGAGCAGATCTCGGTGTCGGCGCCGGGCGGGTTCTTCCGCGACGGCTTCGGCACGCCGTGGTACCGCACGGTCGAGAACGAGATCCTCTCGACCTACCCGAAGAACGTCGGTGTCGCCGAGGGCAACATCGACGCGGACGGCAACATCACCGAAGCCGGCCTGGCGGCGGGCGTCAAGAAGGCGACCGCCCCCGACGGCCGCGTCGGCTACTACCAGTGGCTGCAGGGCACGTCGATGGCGACCCCGCACGCGACCGGCGTCGCGGCGCTGATCATCTCGCAGTACGGCAAGAAGTCGCACGGCGAGTTCGGCATGGACCCGGACAAGGTCCAGCGGGTCCTCGAGGGCACGGCGGCGAAGATCGCCTGCCCGGTGCCGCGCACGGTGGACTACCTCAAGGAGGGCCGCGACGCGACGTTCACGGCCACGTGTGAGGGCGACCCGTCGTTCAACGGCTTCTACGGCCACGGCGCGGTTGACGCCTACGCGGCGGTGACGCGCGGTTCGCAGTACCTGAAGTAGCGATCGCGGAAACGGCCCGCCCCGGCCCCGGGGTGGGCCGTTTTCCGTGCGAGGGGGAGACGGGATGGACTCGGGCGACCTGCGGGACACCGTGCTCGCGGCGCTGCAGCGGTTCTGGGCGCCGATGCTGTTCGACGACCTGGCCATGGTGCTGGCTCTGGAGCAC
Source organism: Amycolatopsis sp. NPDC051102 (assembly GCF_040682815.1). Lineage (NCBI taxonomy): Bacteria > Bacillati > Actinomycetota > Actinomycetes > Pseudonocardiales > Pseudonocardiaceae > Amycolatopsis > Amycolatopsis sp. NPDC051102. The sequence goes on along the minus strand of NZ_JBFBBT010000006.1, from coordinate 391,106 downwards.
GACGTCGACGTCGACGAAGAAACCCTGGCGGCGCTGGCGGCCGCGGACCGCGCGGACTTCGCGGCCGGGGTCGAGCGGCCGGTCTGGCTCTGCCCCGCGCTGGAGTACCGGAACGGCGAAGCCAACGACGAGTTCCTCACCCGGTCCGACTGGCCGGTCACAGCCCGGGTCGTCCGCGAGGTGCTGTCGGAAAGCCAGGAACTGTGGCTGCTCAAGCAGTTCCTGGTCATCCCGGACCGGACGGACCCGTCACCGCAGCTTGACCGGCTGCACGAACGGATCCAGGACCTGAGCATCCACCTGCCGCCGGAGCGGATCGCGGAGAAGAAGGCGGACCCCGACTGGGACGAGCAGCGCATCGACGAGCTCGAGCTCTGGTGGATGCTCGCCGAGGACCTGCACGGCGAGCTCCGGCGCCACGAGCGCATCGCGGAGGCCGGCGCCATCGGCGCGCTCGAAGCGCTGCCCCGGCTCGAGCGGTACTTCGGCGCCTGAGGCAACCTCTCCTGCGCGGCGCGCGTGTACGGGGGATGCGTGGACCGGCGAGCCGACCCGGCGGTCCACGGCCGGTGAGGGGGGAACGCATGGTGGTGCCGGATCAGCTGACGGCCGCGGAGGCCGACCTGACGAGGGCGTGGCTCGCGCGTCGCGGCGTCGAGGTGGACCGGCCGACGCCGCTGCTGGCGCTGCGCGTCGGGGCTCGCGAGCAGGCCCGGCGGTCGTACCCGCTCTACGGGGCCCTCCTCGGCGCGATCTGGGCCGTCGTCATCCTGCTGCCGCCGATTCCGGTGCCGGCCAAGTTCGTGCTGGTCAGCGTGCTCTTCACGGCGTATTCGCTGCTGCAGTGGCGCCGGGTCCGCCCGCGCGAACGCCTCGCCGCCCGGCTGGCTCCCGGGGGCGCCCGGCCGTCGTTGCGGACCACGGCCGCCCAGGTGGGCTGGTGGTACCTGGCGTCGGTGGCGATCACGTTCGCCGGCGGCGCGGTGCTGTGCGCCGCGCGGTTCGCGACCAGCCCCGCGGCCGGCGCGGGCTGGGCAGCGGCGCTGGTGATCGGCGCCGCCGGGACGGCCCTCGTGCTCGGTCCGGTGCTGCGCGCCCCGGTGATCGCCGAGGACCCGGCGTCGCTCGGCGTCGACGCGGCCTTGCGCGCCCTGGATGCCCTGAGCTTCGCGCCCGCAGTGGGCATCACCATGCTCGCCTGGATCGACCTCGACGCCACCTGGCCGTCCGTGCCGCCGTGGTTCCCGGTGCGGGTGGGCTACCTCGTCCTGGCGTTCGGGGCGATGATCGCCGCCGCGGTCCGGTACCGGCGCCGGTACCGCCGGCTGCCGCTCGGCACCTACGGAACGGCGGCCCGGTGAGCGCCCCGGTGGTGACGGACACCGAGCGCGCGGCGGCCGGCCGCTGGCTGGTCCGGCACGGCGTCGAGGTGCCCACGCTGACCGACCTGCTGGCCCTGCGCCTCGGTATCCGCGGTGGCGCCCGGCCACCCCGATGGTGGCGGTGGGCGCTCGTGGCCACGTTGACCGCGGTCGCGGCCAACGTGGGTTACGCGTCCCTGGACTACCTGCCCGGCGTCCGCGGCGCGGAACTGACCGACAGCGCGTTCGTCTTCTTCGTCGTCATCGCCCTCGAGCTGGTCAACTGGCGGGCGGTGCGCCTGCGTGACCGGCAGGCACTGGCGTCGCTCGGCACGCGGGCGATCGAGCGCCCGCCCGGTCCGGGGCTCGGCGCCTGGGACGTCGCGGCCCTGCTGATCACCTTCGCCGGCGGCGCCGCGCTCGGCGTCACGATCTTCGTGACGACGCCGTTCCGGGCATACGCGTGGAGCTGGCTCGGCCTGCTGGCGCTCGGCGGCGTGGTGACGGCGGTCATCCTGACCGGCGTCCTCCGGCGCCCGGTCATCGCCGAAGACGGGACGTCCCTCGCGGTGGACAGCGCCGTGCGGATCCAGGACCTGCAGCTCGCGATGCCCGCGGCCTACGCGGTACCCGTGCTCGTCGACCCGATCACCGAGCACGCGCAGCCGCCGGCGTACACGCCGTGGCTGATCGGGTACGCGGTCCTCGCCGTGGCGACGCAGGCCGTCGCCGGCTTCGTGAACGTGCGGCGGCGCCGGGCGATCCTGGCCGCGGTGGCCTGACGGTGGTGCCCGGCCGCGCCGGGCACCACCGCGGCCCTCAGCGGTTCGACGCCCGCTTGACGAACTTCGCCAGGTCCTTCGACTGCTGCACCCGGGTCGGCTCGTGGACGTACATCATGTGCCCCGCCGGGTAGTACGCCGTGTCGATGTTGTCCCGCAGTTCCTCGGGGATCTGCAGGTGGGCCAGCACGTGCTCGGCCGCGAAGTACGCCGTCGCGCCGTCGTAGTGGCCGAACGCCACGTGCACGCGCAGGTGCGGGTTCGCGCGCATCGCCGCGCTGAGCGAGTCGACCACCGACACCGAGCGGCCCTCGAAGTCCGAGTACGACCACGCCTTGAACGTGTCTTCGCTGATGAGCTCGTACGGCAGGTCGTTCTCGTAGCCGAGCTCGGCCCGCACGTAGTGGTTGAACGCCGCCGCGTACGCGCCGACCACGCGGGAGATCGACGGGTCGTCGCTCATGTGCTCGCGGCCGCCGTCCGGCTCCCACGTCGTGAACCGGCCGTCCATCCGGCCGACCGTCAGCCCGCGGTCGCGCAGCAGCTCGGTGAAGAACCGGACGTGCTCGATCCGCAGGTTCACCCGGTCCACATAGGACTCGGACAGCCCGGTCAGCGACGCCAGCGTGGCCACCGCCTCCGCCTTGTCCTGAGTGGACAGCCGGGCGCCGCGGGCCAGCGCCCACGGCAGCTCCTTCGCCGCGAAGTCCTCCGCGTCGGCGAGGACGTCGTCGAGCGGGCGCTCGCCGTGCAGGCCGTGGTAGTGCGCGATCGCCGCGTACGTCGGCACGTACAGCGAGTAGGGGAGGTCGTTGCCCTCGGTGAACTGCAGCGTGCCCAGGTCGAGCACGGACGAGATGAGCAGCAGGCCGTTCAGGTAGAGCCCGTGCCGGTCCTGCAGGTGCGCGGCCAGCCCGGCGGCGCGCAGCGTGCCGTAGGACTCGCCGGCCAGGAACTTCGGCGACAGCCAGCGCTGGTGCCGCGACACCCACAGCCGGATGACTTCGCCGACGGACTCGATGTCGCCCTTGAAGCCGTGGAAGTCCTTGGTCTCGCCGCCTTCGGACGCGCGCGAGTAGCCGGTCGACACCGGGTCGATGAACACCAGGTCGCTGTGCGCCAGCAGCGTTTCGGGGTTGTCGGCCAGCCCGTACGGCGGCGGCACCAGGTCGTCGACGTCGCCCGAAAGCACCCGGCGCGGCCCCAGCAGGCCCATGTGCAGCCAGATGCTCGACGAGCCGGGGCCGCCGTTGAAGGCGAACGTCACCGGCCGGGAGCCGGGGTCGGCGTCGTCGAGGGTGTAGGAGGTGACGAAGACCTCCGCCTTCGCCTTGAAGCCCTCGGACTTGCCGTCCTTGACGATCTCCTTGCGGAGAACGATCCGCCCCGCCTTCGCCGTGTACGCGAGCTTCTTGCGCTTCACGGTCAGGGTGTGCCGGGTCGTGACGATGTCGTCGGTCGGCTCGGCCGGGATCTCGGTCGTTTCCGCGGCCTTCTGCTCAGGAGCCTCTTCGGGGGTCGTGTCCGCCATGGAGACAACTTAGTCGGCGGCGGCGCGGGCCTGTGGCAGGGTGACTTGGTGCACACCGAGGACGCGCCGCGATGAGGTCACTGGCCGAGCTGGACGCCGCGGTCGCCGGCTGCCGGGCCTGCCCGCGGCTGGTCGCCTGGCGGGAGGGCGTCGCGGGCACCAAGGCCGCCTTCCGCGGCGAGCGGTACTGGGCCCGCCCGGTGCCGGGCTTCGGGCCGCCGGACGCGTCGCTCGCCGTCGTCGGGCTGGCACCCTCGGCGCACGGCGCCAACCGCACCGGCCGCATGTTCACCGGCGACCCCTCGGGCGACTTCCTCTTCCGGGTCCTGCACGAGGTCGGCCTCGCGTCGCAGCCGACGTCGACGGCGATCGGCGACGGGCTGGAGCTCTACGGCACCCGGCTCGTCTCGCCGGTGCGCTGCGCCCCGCCGGAGAACAAGCCGACCCCGGCCGAGCGCGACACCTGCCGTCCGTGGCTCGCCGAAGAACTGGCACTGTTACGTCCGACACTGCGCTCGGTCGTGGTGCTCGGCGCGTTCGGGTGGCAGGCGTTGCTGCCCGTGCTCGAGGCGGCCGGCTGGGCGGTGCCGCAGCCGCGGCCGGCGTTCGCGCACGGTGCCGTCCTCGAACTCGGCGACCTGCGGGTTTTCGGCTGTTATCACGTCTCGCCGCGCAATGTCCAGACACGGCGCGTGACCCACGCCATGGTGGCGGACGTCTTCCGGGCCGCGACCTCGGTGACAGGTCAGAACTGAATCGTTACGGAAACCGCAGCGACGCTGGTCACAGCCGGATGGGGCCCCCGAGCGAGGTCGCGGCGAAGGTGTCACCATGAGGACATGGCTGCTGCGAAGTCGAAGTCGGAACCGACTCGGATCCTCGTCCTCGGTGGTGGGTACGTCGGGCTCTACACGGCGTACGGCCTCCAGAAGATGCTCCGGGCCAACGAGGCGTCCGTGACCGTCGTTGACCCGCAGCCCCACATGACCTACGCGCCGTTCCTCCCGGAGGCCGCGGCCGGCGCGATCGAGCCCCGGCACGTGGTCGTGCCGCTGCGGCGGGTGCTCAAGCGCTGCCACGTGCTGACCGCGCGCGTCACCAAGATCGAGAACGAGAAGAAGTCCGTCACGGTCGAGGCGGCCGACGGCCACGTCGAGCAGCTGGGCTACGACATCCTGGTCGTCGCGCTCGGCGCCGTCGCGCGCATCCTGCCGATCCCGGGCCTGGTCGAGGAGGGCATCGCCTTCAAGACCATCGGCGAGGCGATCTACCTGCGCAACCACATCATGACCAAGCTCGACGAGGCGGCCAGCACGCTCGACCCCGAGCTGCGCAAGCGCCTGCTGACCTTCACCGTGGTCGGCGGCGGGTTCGCCGGCATCGAGGCGCTGGCCGAGCTCGAGGACATGACCCGGTTCGCGGTCGAGAACTACTACCCGAACATCAAGGTCTCCGACATCCGCTGGGTGCTCGTCGAGGCGGCCGGCCGGATCCTGCCCGAGGTCCGCGAGACCCTGGGTGTCTACACGGTCGAGCAGCTGGAGAAGCGCGGCATCGAGGTCTACCTGTCGACCGCGGCGAAGTCGTTCGAAAACGGCCACGTCGTGCTGTCGGACGGCACCGAGTTCGACACCGACACGATCATCTGGACCGCCGGCGTCAAGGCCAACCCGGTCGTGGGCCAGTCGGACCTGCCCGTCGACAAGCGCGGCCGCCTCGAGGCGACCGCCGCGATGCAGGTCGTCGGTCACCCGGACGTGTGGACCGCGGGCGACAACGCGGCGATCCCGGACCTCTCGCGCACCGAAGAGGACCCGACGGCGACCTGCCCGCCGAACGCGCAGCACGCCGTCCGCCAGGCCCGCCTGCTGGCGAAGAACATCATCAAGGTCCTGCGCGGCGGCAAGCCGAAGGACTACTACCACAAGAACCTCGGCGCAGTGGCGAGCCTCGGCCTGCACAAGGGCGTGGCCGACGCGCTGAACCTGAAGATCAAGGGCTTCCCGGCCTGGCTGTTCCACCGCGCGTACCACCTCAAGGCGATGCCGACGTGGAACCGCCGGATCCGGATCCTGTTCGACTGGATCCTGGGCGGTCTGTTCCGCCGCGAGGTCATCTCGCTCGGCCAGATCAACAACCCGAAGGACGAGTTCGCGCGCGTCTCGAAGTCCTGACGCTTTCCGCTCGGCTGCCCCCGGTCCTCGTGGCCGGGGGCTTTCGGCGTTTTCGGGGTTATTGCACGGAAAGCCCGGCTGTGTGCCGGTGAGCGGCATGGTCTGGACAACTGGGCCGGTGGGCGGGTAAACCCTTTCTTCACAACGCGGATTAAGTCCGCTCCCGCTCCGCCCCTCGGTCCCCTGGAGCCTCCATGTCCTTCACCCGTACCAGAGCTGCCCTCACGGCGGCGGCGCTGAGCGCCGCGGTCGTCGCGGTGCCCTCGGCCGCCGCGGCCGGGCCGGCGTTCCCGGCCCACTACGCCGCGCCGTACCTCCAGATCAGCGACGCCGACGCCGGCGACATGGCCGCCGACCTCAGCGCCACCGGCACGAAGTTCTTCACGCTGGCCTTCCTGACCCCGCAGTCCGGCTGCACGCCGGTGTGGGAGGCGAACGGCACCGGCGTCGGCTCGTTCAAGTCCCAGATCAGCGCCCTGCAGGCGGCGGGCGGCAACGTCATCCCGTCGTTCGGCGGCGCGGAAGGCGGTGAACTGGCCCAGACCTGCACGAACACCGCCAGCCTGACCGCGGCGTACGCGAACGTGGTCAACACGTACGGCACGCCCCGCCTGGACTTCGACATCGAAGGCGGCGTCCTCGGCGACACGGCGTCGAACCAGCGTCGCAACTCGGCGCTGGCGGCGCTGCAGCAGCAGAACCCGGCGGTCCAGGTGGACTACACGCTGGCGGTCGACCCGTCGGGCATCCCGTCGAACGAGCTCGACCTCCTGCGCGACGCGAAGAGCAAGGGCGTCAAGGTCAGCGTGGTCAACCTGATGGTGATGGACTTCTACGACGGCCAGCCGGTCCTGGGCGACGCCCTGTCGGCGGCGCGCGCGTCGGCGTCCCAGCTGGCGAGCCTGTACGGGATCTCGACGTCGGCGGCGTACGCGATGATGGGCCTGACACCGATCGCGGGCCGCAACGACGACGGCGCCCAGTTCAGCCAGTCCGACGCCCAGCAGCTGGAGACGTTCGCGGCGCAGAACGGCGTCGCGGAGCTGTCGTTCTGGGAGCTCCAGGACTACGACCGCGCCACCGGTTACGCATACTCGCGCATCTTCAACGCCATCTCCGGAAGCACCCCGCCACCACCGGCGGGCGGCGGCACGATCACGGGCTACGGCGGCAAGTGCGTCGACGTGGCGGGCGCGTCATCGGCAAACGGCACGGCGATCGACCTGTACACGTGCAACGGCACGAACGCCCAGCAGTGGACGTCGACGTCGGGAACGCTGCGGGCGCTGGGCAAGTGCCTGGACGTGGCCGCGGCGGGCACGGCGAACGGGACGAAGGTCCAGCTCTACGACTGCAATTCCACGGGCGCCCAGCAGTGGAGCCGCTCGGGAAACCAGCTGGTGAACCCGGCCTCGGGCAAGTGCCTGGACGCAACAGGCCCGAGCTCGGCGGACGGCACCCCGCTGCAGATCTGGACATGCACGGGCGCGGCGAACCAGTCCTGGACCTTGAACTGACGACGCGGGTGGCCTCCGGGGTTGGGGGCCACATCGCGGAAGCGTTGCGTGTGCTGAAGTCGCCGCAATGTCAGGGTTACCGGACAGAAGCAACCCTGATCACCTAGAGTGTGCGGTGCCCCCGTAGCCCAACCGGCAGAGGCAGTCGACTTAAAATCGATTCAGTGCGGGTTCGAGTCCCGTCGGGGGCACCAAACACGCTGGTCAACGGCTCGATGCGGGGCGCGGTGAAGATCAAGAGCCCAACTTTCCCCGGCCCTCGGCGCCCACGCGACCGGAGGGCGGCTGCAGTGGGGTCATAGACCGAGGGGGAATGTTCTCGCCTGACGGGCAGGTTTTCGAGACGGCCGCGTCGGGCTCAGGAGACTGAACTCAGTCTTCGACGACCTCTTCGACGTGGCGCACGTAGGCATTGTCGCGGCGTTTGGTGCGATCGAAGATGAATTCGTTCGACAGGCCCCTTCCTTGCAGGACGGGAATCGCTTCGGCCATGTCATCGGATTCGGCGGTCAGTGACCCATCGGAATGAAGGGTCATCAGCCTGATTTTTTCTCCCGTGTCCGACATGACTGCATAAAGTATACGAGTCGGCATCAGAAACTCCATTCACTCGCCCCAGCGGCTTTGCTTTTTGATTTCCGCGAAGCGCTTCATCATATCATCGTACCACTCGCTTCGGTACGGGAGGAACTCCGATCGAAGGGCTTGGAGTGCGCTTTCGAACTGATCGATCTCGGCGCGACTCAAATCATTCTTGCGCCAGCGGTTGTTCTTGAAGTCGTAATATGCCCTGGCGAAGGTCTTGTGTGTCCAGCCGGAGAGGTTCTTGCCGGCCTCCGACCATGCTTCGCCCTGGTCGATGCCGACGACCTCGCCGTTGACGATCATGAAGTTTCCGGGGTTTCGGTCCTCATTGCCGATCAGTGCATCCAGCAGCCCGAGTCGCCGTCCCGATCCGGTTGCCATCAGCCGCTCCAGTTCGGGGGTGTTGCCGTGCAACGTTCGTCCGCGGGTTCCTTGGACGTAGTCCATCAACAGCTCGGTCTCCGAATAACGGAATGCCGCGGGTACCGGGGTTCCGATGGCGCGCGCGACGAGGAATCCAAGTCGCTCGGCCTCGGCGCGGTCATCTGCGCTCCGCATGGACCGGCGTTCGGCCGTGGTGGCACTGGCCATGTAAGGGGTCTCGTCGAACGCGACTTTGCGTATCGCCTTCTCGCCGGTCGCGAACGTCAGCAGCTCCACCTCGGAAGAGCCATCTTCCATGGGCTCCCGCCGGGTGACCAGCCGGTCCACCCCCTTGGTCAATTCGACCAGATGCCTGATTCCGTCGTAGGTCTTGTGCCAGAGGTTGACCGGACCGCTCTTCTCCTCCGGGCTGTTCGAGCCGGCAAAACGGAGCGTGGTCTTCTTCGGTCCGAAGCTCTCGATGATCAGCGACAGTCGCTTGATCTTGTGCTTGCGTCGGATCGACGGCAGTTTCTTGTCGATGTCCGCGACGCTCGCGCCGGGATGCGCAAGGGCCTTGGCTTCCCGGAGGGCCTTGGCCACAGCGTCTTTGGCCGGACGGTCGCGCTTGTCCTTGTCAGGCTTGCCGGGTTTGGTGGCGTCGCGAGGCCGAAGCGGTCTGTCCCGCCTGGGCTTGCGAGTTCGACGGCGACCGTCGGGGCGCCTCGGCCTGCGGGGTCGGGTCTTCTTGGGATGGCGCTTGGGCTTGATCTTGCTCCACAGCTTCTTGACCAGGCCGACGATCTTGTCGATGACCCAGTCGATGGCCCGGTTCACCGGGCGCGCAAGCTTCTGGAAAACCTCCTTGACCTTCCCGGCGATCCCACCGATACCCAGCAGGGCCGCCAAAGCGCCGATCAGGACCGGGATCGCGCGGGCCAGCGCGCGTTCCACCAGCGCCGGAACGCCCCCCGTGCCGCCGCGGGCGATCGCCAATACCGCGTCCAGGACCGCGTTGACGAATTCGATGATCTGGCGGGCGTTGGTCACGATGAACCGGATGATGTCGATGATCATCTTGCACGCGCGGATGAACGCCGATGCGGGGTTGAACAGGGACACGATCCAGGTGATGCCCGCGACGATGATCGTGGGGAGCAAGTACGAGACCAGATTGCCGATCAGGTCCTTCTTCAGGTCGCCGACGCGGGTTTTCAGGTCGTCCCACATTCCCGCCACGCCTCGGCGTTTGACCTCGGCGACCAGCGGGACCGCGGTCTCCGCGGCCACCAGGGCCTGGTTGGGGACCTTGCGGGCCAGGCGGGCGCGGATGTTGGGCCAGGAAAGGCCCAGGATCGCGGCGATCAGGCTGAGGATGCCGAGGAGGTCGAACGTCTTGGGCAGTTGCAGGCCCATGGTCGCGCCGGTGCCCAGCAGCCACGCCAGTACGCCGGCCTCCAGGTGGCGGCCTGCGTTCTTCATGAACAGCTTCAAGCCGCCGCCGACGCCGGTGACGAGGTTGCCGAGGAAGCCGATCGGGTCCTTCAGGATGGCGCCGATGGCCGATACCGCCTTGCGCAGGACGCCCAGCAGCATGCGGCCCAGCTCGAGGATGGCCGTGATGGCGCCGCCGATCGCTTCGGCTGCCTTGGCCACCAGGCCCTTGTTCTTTTCCTTTTCGGCGGCGATTTCGTCGTCTACTGCCTTGACCGCGTCGGTGTACTTCGTGGCCAGGGTGTCGACCAGTTCGGTGCCCTTGTCGTCGACGGTGTCCGTGAGTTCGTCGAACTTGCTTTCGAAGTCCGTCGCTGCTTCGCGGCCGATCGCCTTCAGGTCGGCCGGGAGTTTGTCGACTGCGGCCTTCAGTTCGTTGCGGCCGGTGGCGATGCGGTCCTTGGCGCGTTTCAGTTCGGTTCCCACCGTGTCGGCGATTTCGGTGATGATCCGGTCCATCGCCGCGAGGTAGTTGTCCCGCGCGTGTTCGTAGATGCGGTTGGCTTCCTCCGGGAGGCCCGCGAACAGGTCGTTGGTCCACCGTGCCCAGCCGAGCGGGCCGCTGTAGCGCTCGTCCTTGTACCGCTCCATGCCGTCTTCGTGCTCGCGGGTGAAGCGGTCCCGTGCTTGCTTTTCCTGCGTCGTGAACTGGTCGTCGACCTTCTTGTCCAGGTCGGTCAGGATCTTCTCGACGTCGCACTTGGTCTGGTCGAAGACCTTCTGCAGGAGGTCGGTGACCTCTTTGCGCTTGTCCTCGTCGGTCTTCTTCGTTGCCTGCTTGCCGGTGCCGACCTGCCGGCCGGTGGCGACGCGGGCCGCGTGGATGCCGGCCATCGCGGCGGAACCCCGGGTGGCGGCGGTGTTCTTGACCTGGTCGAGCTCGCCGCCCTCGTGGGCGCGCAGCTTCTTCGGGGCGGTCTCGGAGTGTGCCTCCATCGTCTTCTTGTCGTTGACCGCTTTGTCGAACTGTGGTTCGCGGGAGTTCTTGAACGACAGCTGTTGGTCGGTGACCTGCGCCTCGGCCATCTGCCGGTTGACCTGGTCCGGGCCGGCCGACAGGTCCGTGGCCGACGGGGGCAGCCGGTCCGGGGCGGCCTGGGCGGGGTCGGGGGTGCCCGGTCTGGCCGGCACCTTGTCCGCGGCCATGGGCACGACCTGCTTGGCGTCCGGAGCCGGCTCCGGTGGTGCCGCTGTCGTTTCCGCGATCTCCCGCGCCGAGGCGTCGGTGCCTTCGCCGACCTTGCCCTGGACCTCGGTCTTGATCTCTTCGGCCTTGCCCGACTCCCCGAACTTGTCCGCCTCGTCCAGGTTCTTCGGCGCCTTGTCGGCCACGGCTTTCTTGACCGCCTGGATGAATTCCTGCTTGTCGAACTCCTTGGGCCGGGCGGCGTCCATGTCCTCGGCGTGGGCGGCCTTGCCGCGCGCCTCCTGGTCGTCCGCGGGGGCTTCCGCAGCGTCCTGGGGCGCGGCCGCCTCAGCAGCGGCGGGCGGGTGGCTCGCGCCGATGGCCTTCTTCTTGGCGGTGACGTCCTTTTTCAGGGCATGGAACTTCGGATCGGCGCCCGGTGAGCGTGGGCCGGTGCCTTTCTCCGGCTTCTCCTGGCGTTGCTCGGACGTCTTGCCGGTCGCCAGGTCCTTCTTGTCCGGGGCCGGGGCGGGCTGCGCCTCGGTCTTCCGGGCGGTCGGCTTGGCGGGCGAGGGTTTCTTCGGCGCAGGTGCGGGCTTGGCCGGGGCAAGCGCCGTAGCTTGGTTCGCGACGGCCTGGTTGCCCACGAGATTCTGGCCGGCCAGCAGCAGCTGCGTGGTCCACGCGGACAGCCGGGGCTCGGCACCGCCGGGCAGGCCGCTCATCGCGGCGGTCACGGCGGCGTTGCCCAGCAGCGCGCGGGCGCGGACCACGTCTGAGGGGCCCGGTCTGGGAGTTTCCAGGCCGCGGAGCCCGACGGCCGGCAACGCGGCCGGGGCGGGCGGTCGTGGACCGCGGGCGGTCAAGAGTGGGGGCATCCGGCGCCTTCGCTGGTCAGCTCGGGGTTACCAGGCGAGCGCAGGATGCCGTTCCGCCCGTCGCGCCGCCGCGATCCGGGCGTTGCCGGAGCATCACCGGACCGCCGCGACGCCCGGGATGCGGCAGGATGCCTGCCATGACCCTGCCTGCCCTGCCCGAGGAAACCTTCCGGCGCGTGCTCTGCGTCGTCGCGCATCCCGATGACATGGAGTACGGCGTGTCCGCCGCCGTTGCGCGGTGGACCTCTCGGGGGGTCGAAGTCGGCTATCTCCTGCTCACCCGGGGGGAAGCCGGGATGCCGAATCCGCCCGAGGAGACCGCGCGGCTGCGTGTTGCCGAGCAGCGGGCCGCTTGTGACGTCGTCGGGGTCGAGCGGCTGACCATCCTCGAACACCCGGACGGTGTGCTCGTCTACGGCCTCGACCTGCGCCGGGACATCTGCCGGGAGATCCGGGTGTTCAAGCCCGATGTCGTCTTCGGGTCCGCCTTCGACGTCGAGACCAAGTTCGGCTTCGACCAGGCCGATCACCGGGCTGCCGGGCTGGCCACCCTCGATGCCATCCGGGATGCCGGCAACCGGTGGGTTTTCCCCGAACAGGTCACCGATGAAGGCCTCGAACCGCACTCCGTGCGCTGGTACCTCCAGCCCGGCCACACCGACCCCACCCACGGCGTCGACGTCACCGGTGAGCCGCTGCGCCGCGGTGTCGCCTCGCTCGAGGCGCACGCCGCCTACCTGGCCGCGCTGCCCGACCACCCCGCTCCGGGCGACTTCATCCCGCAGTTCGCCGCGATGAGCGGGAAACTCATGGGCGTCGAGCACGCCGTCCTGTTCCGCGCCCACGATCTGCAGGCGCCGCCCGGCTTCGACGCCGAAGACTGACGGGCCCGCGCCCACCTCCGGCGCGAGGTGGGCGCGGGAGCCGTCACGCCAGTGGCAGGCCGCCGGCCGGGGCGAACATGCCCATGGTGAACGTCGAGCCGCTCGGGGCCGACGCGATCGGGATGATCGGGAACGCGTTGCCGCCCGCCCGGACCGAGGTCGAGATGTAGTCGCCGAACATGCGGCCCTGGGAGGTGTTCGGGATCCACGACAGGCTCATCGGGCCGGCCACCTGGGTCGCCGTGGTCCAGCTCGTGCCGCCGTTGGTCGAGGCGATGAACCCGACGTCGAGCTGGCACGTTGCCGCCGTGCAGTTGGCGTTGGGGTAGAAGTAGTACGTCAGGCCGATCCGGGCGCTCGTGCCCGAGGTCGACGGGTCGACGCCGATGCCCGGGACGAAGTGGTCCACCGTGCTGGTCGTGGCGTCGATCGGGATGCGCGCCGGCGCCGACCAGGTCGTGCCGGTCGCGGACTTGCTCAGCACGATGTCGTTGCTCGGGCAGCCGCTGCGGAACCGGCAGTCCGACCACGCCACGTAGACCGTGCCCGTGCCGTCGATTTCGGCGCTGGGCAACGCTTCTTCGCGCAGTCCGCCCGCCGCGTCGTGGTGGCTGATCGTGGCAACGGCGACGGTGGAGTTCCAGCTCGCGCCGCCGTTGGTGGAGCGGAAGCTGCGGATCTGGTCGTTGAGCGACAGGTACGGGACCACGACGGTGCCGTTGGGCTGCACGACGGGCTGGCCGCCGAGCCCGGTGTGGGCGCCGGCGGGTGCGTGGGCCGGGCCCCACGTCAGGCCGCCGTCGCTGGAGGTCTTCATGCGGATCGAGTCGCCGGAGCTGGTGATGTCGTATTCGGTGTAGCAGTTGCCGAAGAACGGGCTGGACGCGGTGTTGTCGCAGACGATCCAGTTCTTGTCCAGCGAGCCGGTCGCCGTGGTCACGGGGTTACCGAAGGTCTTGCCGCCGTCGGTGGAGCGGCTGGTGAGCACCGGCTCGCCGGCCGGGCAGTTGACGCCGAGGGAGGAGATCAGCCAGACGTTGTGCTTGGCGTCGAAGGCGACGGCGGCGTCGCTGATCTGGCCGCAGGGACCGCCGGTGTTGCCCGTGGTGCCGGGCAGGAAGCCCGAGGTCCAGGTGGCGCCGCCGTCGGTGGAGGTGGCGAAGCCGATGTCGGACGACCCGCCGCCGGACACGCGGCCGACCTGGAAGGCCGACACGATGGTGTTGCCGAAGGCGAACGTGTCCGGTTCGACCTCGGTTCTGTGCTGGGCCTGGGCGTCGGTGAACGGATCGGCGCTGACCTGGGTCACGGCGACGTTCGCGGCCGCGGACGTCGCGGAGACCAGGAGGCCGCCGGCCACGGCGGCGGGCAGCAGGGTGGCGGTGAGGATACTTCGGGGAAGCGGCATGGCACGGTCACCTTCTCCATCGAGGTGAGGCTGTGCGGCGGGCAGCGGGGTCCCCGCTGCGGGCCATGACGTCTGTCGATCCAGCCACCCGGAACGCGCGCCGTAAAGGCTCTCGACCGATCCAGACCCCGTTCGGCGGCGGGCGGACGCGGACGATTTGACCCTGCGCTTACCTGGTCCCGGGTGGACAGTCCGGGAACGGCGTTCTGCGAAAAGCGTGGCCGCGGCCGTGAACCGCTGCCGACAATGGCGGTATGGCGTTCACCGAACCACCCGATCCCGGTCACGCGCGCACGCTGGCCGAGCTCATCGCGCAGCTGCGGCTGCTCAAGGCGTGGGCGGGCGGACCCTCGTACGCGCAGATCGCCGAGCGGGTGAACCGGCTCTGGACCGCCGCCGGGCGGCCGGCCGCCGAGCGCACCGCGCGGACCACCGTGGCCGACTGCTTCAAGGCCGGGCGCGCCCGGCCGAACACCGATCTGCTGCTGGCCGTCGTCGAGGTGCTGCACCCGGACCCGGGGTACGTCGCCGGCTGGCAGGACGTGCTGCGGGTGGTGCGCGGCCGCGCCGAGGCGGCGACCTTCGTGCAGGCCCAGCTCGGCCTGCCCGAGGCCATTCCGGACTTCACCGGGCGCGGGCCGGAACTCGCGGGGCTGGCCGAGGTGCTCGGGGACGGGCGGGTGGCGGCGATCGCCGGGATGGCCGGGGTCGGCAAGACCGGGCTGGCCGTGCACGCCGGGCACGAGCTGCTGCGCGCCGGCCGGTGCGACAACGCGCTGTTCGTCAACCTGCGCGGGTTCCACCCCGATCCCGGCCGGCCGCCGGTGGACCCGGCCGCGGTGCTCGACTCCTTCCTGCGGTTGCTCGGGGTCCCCGGGCACGCCGTGCCCGCCGACCTGCCCGGCAAAACGCGGCTGTACCAGGAACGATCGGCCGGGCGGCGGCTGCTGGTCGTCCTCGACAACGCGCGCGGCGAGGACCAGGTGCGGCCGCTGCTGCCCGGCGAGCGGGGCGGCCCGGTGCTCGTCACCAGCCGCATGGCGCTCCCCGGGCTGGCCGGGGCCGCGCACGTGCGGCTGGACGCGCTGAGCCCGGACGAAGCGCTGGCCTATCTGCGGCGGACCGTCGGCGCCGAGCGGGTCGACCGGGCGCCCGCGGTGGCCCGGCGGATCACCGCCGAACTCGGGCGGCTGCCGCTCGCGCTGACGCTGGCCGCGTTGTGGATGACCGCGCCGGCCCACCGGTCGTGGCTGCTGGCCGACCACCTGGAACGGCTCGAGCAGCGGCGCGCGCACCTGCGGCTCGACAACGCCGTGGACGCGTCGATCAGCCTGTCCTACGACCAGCTCGGCGAGCCGGAACGGCGGGCCCTGCGGCTGCTCGCCCTGCACCCGGGCGCGGACCTGGACGCCTACGGCATCGCCGCGCTCACCGGGACGGACCTGGCCGAGGCGACGCGGATCGCGGACCGGCTCGCCGCCGCGAGCCTGGTGCGGCGCGGCGAGGGCAACCGGTTCGAGCTGCACGACCTCATCCGCGCGTTCGGGATGGCGCGGGCCCAGGACGAGGACGCCCCGGCCGGCCGGAAGGCCGCGCTGTCGCGGCTGCTCGACTACTACGTGTTCGCCTCCGCGACCGCGATGGACCACTACGCGCCGCGCACGCGCCGCCACCGGCCGGACGTCCCCGATCCCGGCCTGCCGATCCCGCCGCTGACCGGCCGCGACCCGGCGACCGCGTGGCTGGACGCCGAACGCGCCAACCTGGTCAGCGCCGGCGTCCACGGGGTGGCGTCGGGGCACGCGGGACTGCTGTCGCGGCTGCTGTTCCGCTACCTGCAGACCGCCGGCCACATCCGGGAGGCGCTGGCCCTGCACGCGAGCGCGACGGAGTCGGCGGACCCGGTCGCCCGCGGGCACGCCCTGACCAGTCTCGCGGCCACCCACAGCCAGGTCGGCCGCTACGAGGTCGCGACGCGGCACGCCGACGAGGCACTGGCCTGCTTCCGCGCGGCCGGAGACCGCACGGGCGAGTGCCGGGTGCTCGGCACGCTGGGCGCGATCGCCTCCTGGAACGGCGACTTCCTGCGGTCGGCGGAGGTACTGGGCGAGACGTTGAGCCTGGCCCGCGAGCTGGGCGACCGGGTCGGCGAACGCACCGCGCTGACCAACCTCGGCTACGTCTACGGCCGGCTGGGCTGGTACGCCGAGGCGCTGGAGATCCACGGGAAGGCCCTGGCCATCGACCAGGAGACCGGCGACCTGTGCGACGCCGGGCGCACCCTGCTCAACATCGGTGACACGCACCTGCGGTCGGGTGACCACGAGCAGGCCTGCGACCACTTCCGCCGCGCCACGGCCATCGCCGAGCAGGCGGGCGACCGGGACCTGCACGTGGAAGCGTTGCTGTGCCTCGCGGACGCGTCACTGGACCTCGGCGACCCCGGCCACGCCCGGACGACGCACGAGTGCGCGCTCGCGATCGCGGCGGACCTCGGCAGCCTGCACGCGGCGGCCCGCGCGCACACCGGCCTCGCCCGGGCCCTGACCGAGCTGGGCGAGCGGGAGCGGGCCCGCGAGCACTGGCTGGCGGCTCGTGAGCACCACCGTGAGCTGGGTCTGCCGGAACCGGCCGAGATCAGCGAGGGGGCCGGCCGGACGGTGCCGGCCGGCGGGTGAGCGCACCGGCGTCCGGGTTCGTCCGGGATTGCTGCCCGCGGACGCGGCGCACCGCAATGCTCGCAGCCGGCGCGGGCGGCGGGAAACCGCTTCCCGCACCGTGGACACCCACCGTCGAAGGGAGACACCATGGGGCGCCTGATCGACCGCGTGCTCAACCGGATCGTGCCCACCGCCCAGGCTTCCGCCTGCGCAGGCGGCTACTTCTGCAACGCGCAGGGCCACCCCGGCTACTGGTACCGGTTCTGCTGCCCGCAGACCGGTTGCGAGTGGTCCAAGGTCCGCAGCTCCTGCTGATCCGCACCGGCCAGCGTGCCGGGCGGTGTCCGCCGCCTTCCCCGCGGACACCGCCCGGCGTCGAGGGAGTCACATGGAGTACCTCCGGGCCGCCTGCGCGGCGCTGATCGCCGTCGTGTTCGCGGCCTCGTCGGTGTCGAAGCTGCG
This sequence comes from Amycolatopsis sp. NPDC051102, assembly GCF_040682815.1. Lineage (NCBI taxonomy): Bacteria > Bacillati > Actinomycetota > Actinomycetes > Pseudonocardiales > Pseudonocardiaceae > Amycolatopsis > Amycolatopsis sp. NPDC051102. The sequence continues at coordinate 373,881 of NZ_JBFBBT010000006.1, read as the reverse complement.
GGACTTCCGCGGATTCGCGCGCTCGGTGCCGGCCCTGGTGCCACTGCCCGCGCGCTGGGTCACGCCGGTTTCGGTGGCCGTCGTCGCCGCCGAAGCGGGCAGTGCGCTCCTCGTGGTCGTGCCGGCCACGGCGGCCGTGGGCTTTCTCCTCGCCTCGGCGTTGCTGTTTGCCTTCACTGCTGCCATCGCCGCTTCGCTGCGACGCGGGAGGGTCGCCCCGTGCCGCTGCTTCGGCGTGACCGAGACCCCGATCGGCCCGCGTCACCTGGTCCGCAACAGCCTGCTGCTCGGCCTCGCCGTCCTCGGCGCGCTCGCGCCGGCGCACCTGCCGCCGCTCGCCGGGGCCGCCGTCGCGGCCGGCGCGGGCGTGGTCGTGGCCGTGCTCGTCATCGCGATGGATGACATCGCCGTCGTGTTCGCAAGGAGTTCCTGATGCCCTTCGTCGTCGCCGCCCTGGTGCTGCTCGGCCTGCTGTGCCTGCTGAACCTGCTCCTCACCGTCGGGATCCTGCGCCGGATGCGCGCCCAGACCGCCACGGCGTCGCCTTTCGCGCTGCGTCCCGGTTCGGCCGTCGGCGAGTTCGCCGCCACCACGACCGACGGCGAGCCGCTCACCGCCGCCACGCTGGACGGCACGGTCGCGTTCTTCTCCGCCGACTGCCCCGCCTGCCACGACAGCCTGCCGGACTTCCTCGCCTACGCCCGCGAACAAGGCCGTGACCGCGTCTTCGCCGTCTTCGGTGGGGACGACCCGGAGACCGTGCGCGCGCTCGCCGAAGTCGCGCACGTCGTGCCGGCGGACCTCGACGGCGGCCCGGTCGCCGCCGCGTTCCGCAACACCTGGACACCCGCGTTGTACTTGGTGGCGGGCGGCCGGGTGGTCGCGACCGCGGGCCGGGTGCACGAACTGCCCGTCCCCGCCGGGCGGTAACCGTGGGGGAAACGGGCCAGGTGCGCGCCGCGGCCGCGGCCGCCACCGTGCTGCTGTGGCGTTCCGGCCGGGCGCGGCTGCTGGCGCTGCTGCTCATGACGGCGGCCGCGGCCACCGCGCCGATCGCCACCGCCTGGCTGACCAAGCTCGTCCTCGATCGCCTGACCGAGCGCACCGGCGCGGTCGGCGGCCTCGCCGCGGCGCTGGTGCTCGCCGGGCTCGCCGTCGCCGCGCTGCCCGTGGTGGTCCACTACGTCCGCGCGCAGATCGGCCGCGCGGCGAGCACGGTCGCCACCGACGGGCTGTTCGACGCGCTGGGCCGCCAGGTCGGGTTGCGCACCTTCGAAAACCCCGCCTACCAGGACCGGCTGCGGCTGGCCCAGGAAAGCTGCGGCCGGATGCCGGAGATCGTCGACGGCGTCGGCGGCACGCTCAGCGGGACGCTGTCGCTGGCCGGGTTCCTCGGCTCGCTGCTCCTGCTGAGCCCGGCGATGACCGGGGTCGTGCTGGCCGCCGCGGTTCCCGCGCTGCTCGCCGAACTGCTGCTGGCGCGGCGCCGCGCCGTGGTGGAGTGGCGCATCGAGCGGTTCGCCCGCCGGGAGTTCTTCTACAGCCAGCTGCTCACCGGCATCGCCGCGGCGACCGAGATCCGGCTGTTCGGCATCGGGGCGTTCCTGCGCGCCCGCATGATGGACGAGCGCCGGAGCGCCGACGAAGACCGGCGCCGCATGGACGAACGGGAGCTGTGGACCATGGGCGGGCTGACCGTGCTGAGCGCGGGGGTCGCCGGGGCGGGGCTCTGGTGGGCGATCACGTCGGCGCGTGCCGGGTCGCTGAGCGCCGGCGACGTCTCGATGTTCGTCGCGGCGGTGGCCGGGGTGCAGGCCGCGCTGGGCACGCTGGCGTCGTCGATCGCCAACGGCCAGGCCCGGCTGCTGTCGTTCGCGCACTACGTCGCCGTGGTCCGGGCCGAGCCCGATCTGCCCAGCGGGAGCGTTCCGCTTCCCGCGCTGCGGCAGGGGCTTGAGCTGCGGGACGTCTGGTTCCGGTACAGCGACGAACACCCGTGGGTGCTGCGCGGGGTGAACCTCACCATCCCGCACGGCACGGCGGTCGCCCTGGTGGGGTTGAACGGCGCGGGCAAGAGCACGCTCGTGAAACTGTTGTGCCGCCTGTACGACCCGACGCGCGGGCGGATCCTCTGGGACGGCGCCGACCTGCGGGACGTGCCGCACGCGTTGCTGCGCAACCGGATCAGCGCCGTGTTCCAGGACCACATGAACTACGACATGACCGCGGCCGAGAACATCGGGCTGGGCGAGTTGCCGGCGATGGGCGACCGCACCCGCCTGGTCGACGCCGCGACCCGCGCCGGCGCGCACGACCGCATCGCCGCCCTGCCGAACGGTTACGACACGCCGCTCACCCGGATCTTCGAGATCGGCACGGAGGACACGACGACCGGCGTCGTGCTCTCCGGCGGCCAGTGGCAGCGCCTGGCACTGGCCCGGTCCCTGGTCCGGGAGGGCCGGGACCTGATGATCCTCGACGAGCCGAGTTCGGGCCTCGACCCGGAGGCCGAACACGAGGTGCACGCACGCATCCGCGAGCACCGGCAGGGCCGCACGAGCCTGCTCATCTCGCACCGGCTGAGCGCGGTGCGCGACGCCGACCGCATCGCCGTCCTCGAGGACGGCCGGATCACCGAGCTGGGCACGCACGAAAGCCTGCTTGCCGACGACCGCGGTTACGCCCGCCTGTTCCGTTTGCAGGCCGACGGTTACCAGGCGGTGCCGTGAAAGCGCTGGCCCTCGCGGGACTGCTGGCTGTCTTCGCCGCCCGCCGCCTGCTGATCCTGACCACAGTGGACGGTCCGAGCATGACACCGGCGCTGCAGCCGGGCGACCGCGTCCTGGTCCGCCGCACCCGCCGCCCCCGGCGAGGCCAGGTGGCCCTGCTGCGGTTCCCGCAGCTGCCGAGCGGAGCACCGACGGGCGACCAGCTGCTCCTCAAGCGCGTGGTGGCGGTGGCGGGCGACCGGATCCCCGCGGGCTGGGCGGAGCCGGACATCCACGGCCTGGCGGGAGCGCTGGTCCCGGCCGGCTGCACGGTGGTGCTCGGCGACAACCGGCCGACCAGCTGGGACTCGCGGCACTACGGGTTCGTGCCGCGGGAGCAGCTGGTCGGCGTGGTGGTGCGGCACGTCTCGCGGGGGTAGGCCGTTCGAGTGAACCTGCCGCGGACCGTTCGCGGCGGAGTACCCGGCCGCCCCTGGATGGCATGACGCGAGTGAACAAGCGGCAGCCGGACGGGTCCGCACCGGTCGACCGGCTCTTCGTCGGGGCCGGGTCGATCTACGTCGTCACCGGTTCGACGGCGGTCACGCTCGCGGTCGCCGCCCTGGCGGTGGCGCTCGCGGTGTTCGGCCGGCACCTCAGGGTGTGACACGGTGACCGCGTCCGCCGACTCATGCCACGACCCCGCCCTGCTCTCGGCCACTCTCCGGAGATCCATGACCGGCAAGCAATCGTCCGCGTGTGCGAGTTACGAAGACTTCTATCGTTCGCATTTGCCGCGGGTCATCGCCCACCTCCTCTACCTCGGCTTCCCGAAGCACATCGCGGACGACGCGACGCAGAGCGCGATGGTGGACGTGCACCGGAACTGGCATCGGATAAGGAAACCGCACCTGTGGGCCCGCAAGGCCGCCGAGCACCACGCCGGCCGGGCGTCGCAGAAGATCCGGAACGAGGTGCCCTGGCCGGACGCCTTCGACCGGCCCGTGGCCGAGGACCCGGAAATGGCGTACGTGGTCGAACGGCACAGCAGGCTGGTGTCGCTGGTGAACGAGCTGCCCGACCCGCTCAAGACGGTGTTCGCCCTGCACCTGGACGACCTCGGCACGAAGGAGATCGCGGAGTACACGGGAGTTTCGGTCAGAGTGGTCCAGAAACGCCTGAAGCAGGCCCGCGAGCTGTTGCAGAGCAACTTCGTCGGCGACGGACGATGGGAGGGTAACCGGTGAACGACGACGAGTTCGACGAGATGGTGCGGGAGCAGCACCGCCTCTTCACGGCCGACATCTCCCGTATCGTCGAACGTCGCCCGGTTCCGGTCCACGTGTCCAGGCGCCATCGGGTGACCGGGGTGCTCTCGGTGCTGCTCGGCGGTCCGCAGCCCGCCTGGTGGGTGGGCGGCGCGCGGACCGGGGCCGCGCTGGTCGCGCTGGGCTTGGCCGTGGTGGCTTTCGCCGTCCTGCCGGTGCAGCCGAGCCGGCTGTCCGCCCGGCCGGAGGTCGACGCACCCTCGCCGAGCGTCATCCACCCCGGGGGCAGCGGCTGTCCCTGTGCCGTGGCGCCGGGGCCGGCGAAGTTCGGTTTCCCGGTCCTGTTCCTGCCCGACAGTGCCGAACTCACCCCGGAAGCGAGGGAGCTCATCATCGCGTCGGTGCATCGGATCGGTCCGGGCGACCGGGTTCTCGTGGTCGGGCACACCGCCCGCATCGGGGAGGCCGAGTCCGCTCGCTCGTTCAGCGTCCGGCGCGCGCGGGCGGTGGCCGACCTCCTGGTCAGCCTCGGCGTCGCGGAAGACCGGCTGACGGTGCGGGGCGCCGGGTTCGATCAGTCCCCGCCCGGACAGAACGCGATCGCCCCGAGCCGCCGGGTCGACGTCGATGTCGTGGCTCCTGACTGATCGGGGCCGGGCACACTGGCGTCGTGGCTCTGCACGATCTCGGGACGGCCGTGCGCTGGTGGCGCGAGAACACCGACCCCGCCGCCCTCGGGTTGCCGACCGGTCGGGCCAGGCGGGCGCCCGGGCTGCGGCGGGAGGAGCTCGCCGAGCTGGCCGGGGTCTCCGCCGACTACGTCCGGCGGCTGGAACAGGGGCGCCGGCAGCCCTCGGCCGGGGTGGTCAACGCCCTTGCCCGGGCCCTGAACCTCGGGCGGGCCGAGTACGAACGGCTCTGTGCCCTCGCCGGGTACGCCGCCGCCGACGGGCACGTGCCGCGCCACGCCGGGCCAGGGGCGCTGCGGCTTCTCGAGCGGTTCGGTGACACCCCCGCCTTCCTGACCGATGCCGCGTGGAACGTCGTTGCGGTCAACAATGCCTGGCTGGCGCTGCAAGCCGGGGCGCCTGCCGCGCACGCGCGGGACTGGAACGTCGCCTGGCGCACCTTCCGCAACGCCCTCGGCGGGATCAGCCGGACCGGCGATCGCGCTGCCGGGTTCCAGGCGATGCTCGCCGCGCGGCTGCGTGACACCGCCCTGCGCTATCCCGGCGACGACTCCCTCGCCGGGCTCGTCGACGACCTGCGGCGCACGAGCCGGCCGTTCGACACCCGGTGGCGCACGCCGGAAACCGTTTCCAGCTACGAAAACCGGGCCGTGTTCCAGCACCCGGACGGTGCCGCGATCACGCTCGACGGCAATCTCCTGCACGTGCCCGGGGACGACCTGATGGCGGTCGTCCTCACCGCGGCCCCGGGCTCCGCCGACGCCGCGCGGCTCGGCGAAGTCGTCCGCGCCGCCGGTGCGCCGGCCGTCGTGAAGGTGGGCCAAGCCGGCCCAGGCTGATCGCTCCGCGGGCCGTGATCATGGATCCTCGGTGGATCGAGGAGGACGGATGGACTCAGGCTCCGTCCTTGCGGCGGCGAGACGCGGCCGAGCGCGGCGGCGTCGCTCGCATGTGTTCGCGCACCGGCGTCAGCAGGGCGGCCAGTGCCTCGACCTGGTCCCGCGCCAGCGGTTCCAGCAGCAGGCTGCTGACCACCTCGATGTGCCCGGGCAGCACCTTGCCGAGCAGCGCGCGCCCGGCGTCGGTGATGGTGACCGTGACGCTCCGCTCGTCGTCCGGCGACGGGGCGCGGACCACCAGCCCCGCCTTCTCCAGCAGTCCCGCCTGGTACGTCAGGCCGCTGCGGCTGTAGACGACGCCGTCGGCCAGGTCGGTCATCCGGTGGCTGCCCGCCGGCGCGTCGCCGAGCCGGGCCAGGAGCTGGAACTGCACGTAGCTGAGGTCGCCGGCCTCGCGCAGCTGCTGCTCGACCGCGTGCCGCAGCAGGCTGGCCACCTCGATCAGGGCGAAGTAGGCGCCGAGCTGCACGGGGTCGAGTGACGGGGACGAGTCGGGCACCCCCGCAGTCTACTGCTTCGAATTCGAAGGTTTGTCAAGGTGAGCGACCTCACTTGCTTCGAATTCGAAGTAGCCGTACTGTCAGTCGCAGATGCTTCGAATTCGAAGCAAGAACGGGAGAGAGTCCGATGAAGGCAGTGCGGTTCCACGAGTACGGCGACCCCGGCGTCCTGCGCTACGAAGACGTCGAGCAGCCGGTCCCCGGCGCCGGTCAGGTCCGGCTCCGCGTCGCGGCGACGTCGTTCAACTCCGTCGACGGCAACATCCGCGGCGGCTTCATGCAGGGCCCCATCCCGGTCGCGCTGCCCCACACGCCCGGCATCGACGTCGCCGGCACGGTCGACGCGCTCGGCGAGGGCGTGACCGGCCTCGCGGTCGGCGACGCCGTCGTCGGCTTCCTGCCGATGGACAAGAGCGGCGCCGCCGCGGAGTACGTCCTCGCCCCGGCCGAAGCCCTGACGCCGGCGCCTGCGAGCGTCCCGCTGCCCGACGCCGCCGCGTTGCCGCTGGTCGGCCTGACCGCGTACCAGGCCCTGTTCGACCACGCCGGCCTGCAGGCCGGGCAACGCGTGCTGATCAACGGCGCCGGCGGCGCGGTCGGCGGCTACGCCGTCCAGCTGGCGCACAACGCCGGCGCGTACGTGATCGCCACGGCCGGCCCGCGCAGCGGCGACGCGGTCAAGTCCGCCGGCGCCGACGAGATCATCGACCACACCACCACCGCGGTGACCGCGGCGGTGACCGAGCCGGTCGACGTCGCCCTCAACCTCGCGCCGGTCGACCCGGCCGTGCTGGCCGCGCTGGTCACCGTGGTCCGTCCCGGCGGTGTCTTGGTCAACACGACGGTGTGGATGCCCGCGCCCGGCGACGAAGCGCGCAACGTCCGCGGCATCGACCTGTTCGTCCGCAGCGACGCCGGCCAGCTGGCGAAGCTGGTGGCGCAGGTCGACCGCGGCGAGCTGCGCGTCGACGTCGCCGAGCGGGTGCCGCTGGCCGAACTGCCGGCGCTGCACGCCCGGGCCGCCGAGGGCGCGGTGCACGGCAAGGTCGTCGTCGTTCCGGGCGCCTGACGCGCGCGGCGGCGGACGTTCAGAAGGTGACGCCGACGCGAGCGGCTTCGGCGTCGTCGAGGAAGTCCTGCTCGATGCGCGGCGAGGCGTGGATGCACATCATCCGCAGCGGCTCGGGGCCGATCGCGCGGAACGCGTGCGCGGTGCCCGCGCCGACCACCACGACGTCGCCCTGGTTCGCCGTCACCTCGCCGTCGGACGTGCGGACGAGGGCCTCGCCGGCCAGCACCACCCAGGTCTCCGAGTACGGGTGCACGTGGGCACCCGGGCCCTGACCTTCGGTGTTGTGCACGTGGAAGAACGAGACGCCGGAGCCGTACGCCTCGCCTTCGAACCGGGCCGTGCGGCCGGTGCCGATGCGCAGGTCGTCTTCCTTCGCGATGACCACCACGGGAGTTCCCCTTCCAGGAGTGTTTCCGGACTGGTCGCCATCCTTCGGCGGCGGCCACTCCCGGACATCCGTGGTGACCACGGAACCTGCCACGGAGATCCCGGCACAGACCCGGCGACCAGGCACGATGCGGCATACTCGGCGCCATGCCGACCGCGCCGTCGATCTCGCCGCGCGAGCGTGAGGTCCTGCTGGCCGTCGCGGACCACCTGACCAACGCCGAGATCGCCGGCCGGCTCTACGTCTCGGTGCGGACCGTCGAAAGCCACGTTTCCGCGCTGCTGCGCAAGCTCGGCGCCCGCGACCGCCGCGAGCTGGCCGCGCGGGCGCCGGGACTCGCCGGGGCGGACGCGCCGGACCGGCCGGCCGGGTTGGTGGTCGGCGCTCCGCAGCCGCCGACGAGCTTCGTCGGGCGGACAGCCGAACGTGACGCCGTCGTGCGGCTGGTGGGCGAAAGCCGGGTGACGACCGTCCTCGGCCCCGGCGGGGCCGGGAAGACCCGGCTGGCCCTGGCCGCGACCGAGGCCGCCGCCGCGGGGTTCCCCGGCGGCGCCACCTTCGTCAACCTCGTGCCGGCCCGGCCGGGTTCGGTGCTCGAGTCGGTCGCCGCCGGGCTCGGCGTCCTGCCGCGCCCGCAGCAGCCGCTGCCCGACGCCGTCGCCGGGCAGCTGACCGGCCGGGCCCTGCTGGTGCTTGACAACTGCGAGCACGTCGCGGACGACGTCGCCGACGTCATCACCGCGCTGACCGGCGCGAATCCGCGGCTGAGCGTGCTGACGACCAGCCGGGAACGGCTCGGCGTGCCGGGGGAGACCGTGCTGCAGCTCGGCCCGCTGCCCGCCGATGCCGAGGCGGTGGCCCTGTTCACCGAGCGGGCGAAGGCGGTCGATCCGGCGTTCGACGCCGATCCCGCGCAGGTGGCCGAGCTGTGCCGCGAGCTGAACGGCTCGCCGTTGAACATCGAACTCGCCGCCGCGCGGGTCGCGTCGCTGGGCGTCGACGGGCTGCGGGCCGGCCTCGCTGACGATCCGCTGCGCGTGCTGGCCACCGGGCGCGGCGAAACGCGGCACCGGTCGCTGCGCTCGGTCATCGAGTGGAGCCACCGGCTGCTGACCGGCGAAGAACGCACGGTGCTGGCGCGGGTTTCCCGGTTCCGCCACGGCTTCGACCTCGACGGCGCCGCGGCGCTGTCGCCGGAGCTGTCTGTCGGCGCGGTGTCCGACGTGCTCGGGCGGCTGGTCGACAAGTCGCTGGTCACCGTGCACCGCGAGCCGGTTTCCTGGACGCTCCTCGACGGCGTCGCCCGCTTCGCGCGCGAGCAGCCCGAAAACTCGGCCGAGGTCGCCGCCCGATACCGGCAGTGGGCCGCGAGCCGCGCGCGGGACCTGATCGGACGGCTCGGCGGCGACTGGCGCGACGAGTTCGACCGGGTCGCCGACGACCTGCGTGCCTGCGTCGCGGAAGAACCGGAGTACGCCCTGGCCGCGGATCTGGCCCGGCTGGCCTACGCGCGTGGCTTCCTCGCCGAAGCGACGGCCCACTGGCGCACGGCCGCCGACCGCGCCGCGAGCCCCGCGGCCGCCGCCGCGGAGCTGGCCCGCGCGGGCAGCTGCGTGCACCTGCTCAGCCAAGCCCGCGATCACTACGACTTGCTGCTCGTCGCGGCCGGCCGGGCGGCAGGCGACCCCGCCACGCGGGCGGTCTGCCTGGCCGACGCCGTCGTGCTGGCCGAACGGTTCCGCGGCGCGGGCTTCATCACCGATCCGGTGCCGATGTCCGAACTGGACCGGATGCTCGCCGAGGCCACCAGGCTGGCCGAAGACTCGGCGCACGTCGCCGTCGCCCGAGCCTGGCATTCCGGCCCGGCTCCGCAATCGGTCACCGCCGAGGCCGCCGAGCAGGCCGTGACGGCGGCGGCCGGGGATCCGTTGCTGCTCAGCGCCGCGCTGGACGCCCGGTGCGCCGCCGAGGCCCTCGCCGGCCGCCCGGACCTGGCCCACCGCACGACGCAGGAGCGCGTCGGCCTCGTCACGAAGGCGGATCGCACCGATCCGCACGCGGCGCTGGAGGTGCTGGACGCGTTCCGGTCCGCGATCACCTACGCCGTCGCCACCGGAGCGCTGTCCGACGCGCTGTCGGTGAGCAGGCGGGCGGCCACCGACCCGGCGCTGGCCGGGCACCCGTACTGGGGCCGCAGCGGCCTGGTCACCACCCTCGCGCTCACCGGCCGGTTCGCCGGCGCCCTCGCGCTCGCCGGCGAGATGTGGCGCGCCACGGCGGGGAACGGGCCGCCGCGCAACGCCACCCTCGGCGTGCCGCTGCTGGCGGCCGCGCTGGCCGCGGGCCTGTCCGGCGACGAGCCGGCGATGACCCGGTGGCGGGCGCGCGCGGCCGACGTCGCGGGCGTGGCGACGCCGGCCGGGTCCGCCAACCTCGCCCCGCTGGACGCCTTCGTCCGGGCCCGGGTGGCCCTGCACACCGGCGCTCCGCCGGCGGACCTGCTCGCCGAGGTCGGCGCCGAGTTCGCCCCGGGCCGGTTCGACGGGTACGCCGCCGGCCTGGCCGCCGAACTGGCCGTGGTGCTCGACGCCGACGCCGGGCACCACCTCCGGCGCGCCGAGCGGCACGCGGTGCACAACCGCTGGACGGCAGCGGTCCTGACCCGCGCCCACGCCCGCCGCCAAGGCGACGCCGGGCTGCTGAAGGAGGCCGCGGACCGGTTCGCCGGGCTCGGTGCCGCCTTCGAAGCGGAAGTGACGGCTACCGCGGTGTGGGCAGGCGGATCGTGACGAGGAGGCCGCCGGCCGCGCGGGGCGTCAGCTCCAGCATCCCGTCGTGGGCCCGCACGATGCTGTGCACGATCGCCAGCCCGAGGCCGACGCCGGTCTGCTCGCCGGCGCGGGTGCGTTCCGCCCCGCGCTGGAAGGGCTCGACGAGGGTCGGGACCAGGTCCGGGGCGAGCGGCCGGCCCGTGTTCTCGACCTGCAGCACGCTCGCGTAGCGCCGCGTTTCGGTGTGGACGGTGATGGTGCCGCCGTCCGGGAGGTTGTGCACGATCGCGTTCTGCATGAGGTTCGTCACCATCCGCAGGATCAGCGCCGGTGAACCGGCCGCCCGGGCCGGCTCGCCGGTGACGTGGAGGGTGATCCGGCGCTGTTCGGCCAGCGGCAGCAGCGTTTCGGCGGCTTCTTCGGCGACGAGCGACAGGTCGACGGGCTCGCGGGTGAAGTTCCGGCCGTCGCTGCGGCTGAGCAGCAGGAGCGCCTCGGTGAGGTCGATCGCGCGCGCGTTGACAGAGTGGAGGCGTTCGACGAGTTCACCGCAGTCGAACTCGGGATCCTTGCGGGCGACGTCGAGCAGGGCCTGGGAAATGGCCAGCGGGGTGCGCAGTTCGTGGGACGCGTTCGCGGCGAACCGCTGCTGTTCGGCGACGCGCGATTCGAGCCGTTCGAGCATCGCGTCGAAGACGTCGGCGAGTTCGCGGAACTCGTTGCCCGGGCGGCCGCCGAGCCGGATCCGGTGCGCCAGCGACCCGCCGGCGGCCAGCCGCGCCGCGTCCGTGATCCGGGTGAGGGGCGCCAGCATCCGGCCGGCCAGGAGCCAGCCGCCGAGCAGCCCGAACACCAGCAGGAAAGCCAGCGCGACGGCCGCGGCGGGGGTGAACACGCGCACGAGGAGGAACCGGTTCGGGGCGATCCCGAGCAGGCCCTGGTCGTTGTCGGGCACGTAGCGCAGCAGGTACGCCCACACCACGGCGAGCAGGACCGCGCCCGCGAGGAGCAGGAAACCGGCGTAGCTGAGGGTGAGCTTGAGCCGGGCGCTGGGCATGGCCGGAGCTTAAGCGGGGCGGGTTATCGCGGGCGTATGCGTCGGCGCCGACCGAGGCGGTGCCGCCGCCCGGGGCAGCCGCCTGCGGTCGTTGGCGGAACGCGGCGGACGCTGTTCGCCCGAATCGGCCGTTGGTGATTGACAACCCGAGGCTGGGCAGCGACGGTGTGGACGGGCGTCTGGGAACGCTCCCAGACCTTTCGCTGTCAGTGTGCACAAGGGAGTGCCGATGTGGGCAAGAGCCGGAAAACGTCCTGCCGTGCTTGCGGTTGCGGGTCTCGCCGCCGCGGCCGCGTGCGTCGTCACGTCGACGACGGCCGTGTCGGCGGCGAATGAACCGAGCGCGGCCGCCGGGGCGTTCGCGTGCAAGGTCACCTATGCGGCCAACGACTGGGGAAGCGGTTTCAGCGCCACCGTCGGGATCGCGAACGTCGGGTCGTCGGCCGCGAACGGCTGGACTCTGACGTACTCCTACACCGGGAACCAGACCCTGCAGCAGGGCTGGTCGGGCACCTGGACGCAGTCCGGCAAAACGGTCACCGTGGCCAACGCGAGCTGGAACGGCACCATCCCGGCCGGCGGCTCGGTGAGCACCGGCGCCAATTTCTCCTACAGCGGCACCAACACCACACCGGCGGACTTCGCCGTCAACGGCGCCGCGTGCACCGGCACCCCACCGACCACAGTCACGACCCCCAGCACGAAACCCACGACCCCGACCACCACGACGCCGCCGCCGCCCGGGCCGGCGCCCGCGCTGCACGTGTCGGGCAACAAGCTGCTGACCGCCGACGGGAAGACCTACCGGCTGCTGGGCGTCAACCGCTCCAGCGGCGAGTTCGCCTGCGTGCAGGGCAAGGGGATGTGGGACAGCGGCCCGGTCGACCAGGCTTCGGTCGACGCGATGAAGGCGTGGAACATCCACGCGGTGCGGATCCCGCTGAACGAGGACTGCTGGCTCGGCCTGTCCGGCTCGCCCAGCGGTCCCGCCTACCAGCAGGCCGTCAAGGACTACGCGAAACTGCTGGAGGCGAACGGGATCAACCCGATCCTCGACCTGCACTGGACGCACGGCGCGTACACCGGCAACTCCTCGGCCTGCACCGACGTCAACGCGACCTGCCAGAAGCCGATGCCCGACCGGCAGTACGCCCCGGCGTTCTGGACCCAGGTGGCGACGGCGTTCAAGGGGGACGACGCCGTGGTGTTCGACTTGTTCAACGAGCCGTACCCGGACGCGGCCGCCGGCTGGTCCGACGCGGCCGCTGCGTGGAAGTGCCTGCGCGACGGCGGCACCTGCACCGGGATCGGCTACGCCGTCGCGGGGATGCAGGAACTGGTGGACGCCGTCCGCGCCACCGGTGCCACCAACGTGGTGATGACGGCCGGCCTGACCTGGACCAACGACCTGACCCAGTGGCTGGCCTACCGCCCGGCCGACCCCGCGGGCAACGTGGTGGCGTCCTGGCACTCCTACAACTTCAACGCGTGCGTCACGGTGTCCTGCTGGGACAGTCAGATCGGGACGGTCGCCGCGCAGGTTCCGGTGCAGGCCGGCGAAATCGGCCAGAACAGCTGCGCGCACGACTACGTCGACCAGGTGCTGGCGTGGCTGGACGCGCACAACCTCGGGTACACCGCGTGGACGTGGAACCCGTGGGGCTGCAGCGGCGGCAACGTGCTGATCGAGGACTACGCGGGCACGCCGACGAAGACCTACGGCGAGGGCTTCAAGGCCCACCTGCTGACCGTCAACCCGTGAGGCGAGCCGGCTGACCCGGGTGCGGCGAGTGCCTGCTCGCCGCACCCGTGCCAGTCTTCGGGTGGAACAGCCACTCGGACCGGGAGACCTCATGGGCAAGCTCGTGCTCGCCGCGCTGCTGGCGGCGCTCGCGCTGGCACCGCCGTCGAGCCCCGGGCCGGGTGACCCGTTCGGCCCGGACCTGCGGGCGCGGATCGCGCGGGCGCAGGCCTACGCCGACAGCCGGCCGGGCGTGACCGGGATCGTGCTGCGGGACCGGTGGACCGGCGCCGTCTACCGCAGCCGGGCGGCCGGGACGCTGATCTGGGCGTGTTCGACGCCGAAGCTGGCCATGGCCGTCGACCTGCTGCTGCGCCAGGACGCCGGTGCGGTCGTGCTGACCGCCGGGGACCGCGACCTGATGCACCGGATGCTGCACTCCAGCGACGACGACGCCGCCCACGCGCTGTGGACCCGCTACGGCGGCGAGGCGCAGTTCGCCGCGCGGTTCCCCGCGTACGGGCTGACCGACATGCGGTTCAGCGACCGCCACCCGCACCACTGGGGCTGGATCCGCACCACGGCGGACGACCTGGACCGCCTGATCGGCTACGTCCTGACGCGCCTGCCCCCGCAGCACCGCGATTACCTCGTCCGGGAGCTGCGGACGGTCGACGTCAACCAGCAGTGGGGCGTCTGGGGTGCCGGGGCGGCCGCGCAGCCGGGGAACAAGAACGGCTGGTCCGACGACAACGACGATGGTTCGTGGATCATGAACTCGGTCGGTTTCGCGGGTCCGCAGGAGCGCTACACCCTCGCCCTGATGAACGACACCCAGGTCGTCGCGGACGGCGAAGCGACCGGTCGCGAGACGACCACCCGGATCGCCGGAATCCTGTTCGACGGGTATTTCGGACGCTGACATCGGTGCCCCGTTCTGCGGGATTCCGGGCGAATCCGTATTTGGAGGGGCACCCTGCGTAGCGTCTGTGGAGTCTGTGTAAGCTCCGGTGTCGCTTGACCGGGTGATCACTCACCCGAATCAGTGGCCGCCGTGGTCGGGGATTGTGATCTCACGCGGCCCTAACGGCGTGGTTCGGGCTCGGATAGGAGATTTATGCAGGTCAGGTCAGCTCTCGTGCGTGGCGGGATCGCGGTGCTCGCCGCGGCCGCCGCAGTCATGGTCGGTGCTCCCGCGGCCCTCGCGGACGACGGTGCCGCTCGCGGCCGGGTCGACGAAAACGCGGGCACGGTCGGCTACCGGATCAACCTCGACGGCGGTGGTGACTACATCACCAAGCTGTTCGGCTTCAAGCTGTCGGACGGCAAGTCGCTCAAGCTCTACTGCGTGCAGATCACCGTCGGCCTGCGTGCCGACGTGGACATGGTCGAACAGCCGTGGAACGCCTACCCGGGCGCGAACTCGCCGTTCAAGAAGAACAGCGACAAGATCAACTGGGTGCTCCACCACGGCTACCCGGGCGTCAAGCTGGACGCGATCGAAGACGCCCTCGGCAAGCAGGGCGTCAAGGCGCACGACGGCATCTCCGAGCGCGAGGCGATCGCCGCGACGCAGGCCGCGGTGTGGCACTTCAGCGACGGCGTGAACCTCAACCTCCAGAAGCCGCTGGCCGAGAACAACCCGGCCGAGGCCAACGCGGACGTCGCCGCGCTGTACAGCTACCTGATCGGCGACCAGAACAAGGGCATCGGCGCGCAGCCGAAGCCGACGCTGAACATCGCGTCGCCGAAGGGTGACGGCAAGGCCGGCACCAAGATCGGCCCGTTCGAGGTCGCCACCTCCGGTGACGTCACGTCGCTGACCACCGAGCTGCCCGACGGCGTCAAGGTCACCGACGCCGACGGCAAGGAGCTGAAGACCGCGGACGTCAAGGACGGCAGCAAGCTGTTCGTCGACGTCCCGGCCGCGACGAAGCCGGGCAACGGCTCGTTCTCGCTGAAGGTCACCGGCGAGCTGGACACCGGTCGCCTGTTCGTCTCCGAGAACTACGCGAAGCAGCCGGCGCAGTCGCTGATCGTCGCCGACTCGGAGAAGACCCAGGTGGCCGCGAAGGCGACCACGGCCTGGACCGAGGCCGGTGCCGTCCCGAGCACCACCCCCGCGCCGACCACCCCCGGTGGCGCTCCCTCCGGTGGCGGCGAGCTGGCCAACACCGGTGTCGACGCCGCGGTTCCGTTCACCGTCGGCGGCCTGCTGCTCGGCGGCGGCGCGCTGATGCTGCTGCTGAACCGGCGCCGCAGCCGCGCGTAAGCAGTACTGAAGCAACTCCGCGAACCGGGGCCGGTCCACAGTGGACCGACCCCGGTTTTTCGCGTCCGGCACCCGACGATCGGATTGCGATCTTCGGGGCAAAAGCGGCGAACCGCACAGGAATTGGTCTAGACTTTTCGGCCATGCGCGGTACGACCGTTCCGCCCGGTACGCCCTGCCTGCCGCCCCGGGCGGGGGAACTGCCGATGCACCGCCTGGAGGTGCCGGCCCCGCACGCACCGCCGTTCGCCGTCGGCACCTTCGACGCGCTCGGGCCGCTGGCGCGCGCGGAGTTCCCGCACCGGCACACGTTCCACGAGCTCGTCCACGTCACCGGCGGCACCGGCGCGCACGTCGTCGACAGCGCGCGCTGGCCGCTGCGGCCGCCGCACCTCGGCGTCATCACGCCCGGCCAGGTGCACCAGTGGGCAGGCGTGCGGGGCCTCACCGGCCACGTCGTGCTGTTCACCGACGACTTCCTCCTCGACCACCCGGCCGACCGTGAGCTCCTGCGGCGGCTGGGCGAACGGCCGTGGCTGCGCCTGGACGACCACGCGGACGCCGGCGTCACGCGGCTGATCGCCGAGCTGGAGGACGAGCACCGCCGCGGCGGCGACGGCGCCGAGTCGGTGCTGCGGGCCCTGGTCCACGTCCTGGTCGTGCGGGCGGGCCGGCTGCTGGGCACGCCGCCGCCCACGCCCGCCGGCGCGGTGGCGGCGGAGTTCGTCCGGCTCGCCGGCCGCCCGGGGCCGGGCCCGTGGTCGGTCACCGAGCACGCCGAACGCCTCGGCGTCACCCCCGGGCACCTGACCGAGGCGGTGAAGGCCGCGACCGGCCGCACGGCCGCGCAGCTGCTGCGGGAGGCCCGGACCCGGGAGGCCCAGCGGTTCCTGCTCCGGACCGACCTCACGGTCCGGCAGGTCGCCAGCCGCGTCGGGTTCGCCGACCCGGCCTACTTCTGCCGGTTCTTCCGCCGGGAGACCGGGCTCAGCCCCGGCGACTTCCGCCGCGGCGGGGAGAAGCACCACGACTGACCGGTCCAGTCCATCGTCGGCCACCGGGTGCGCTGCCTACGTTCGAGGGGATCCCCGACCTCCCCACGAGGAGCAGGCATGGACGAAGAAACCAAGCTCAGCCGCAAGACGGTGCTGAAGGCCGCGCTCGCCGCGGGCGTCGCCGCGCCGGTCGCGTTGTTCGGCGGCCCGGCGCTCGCCCGCACGAACGCCGCCGGCGGCTCCGCACCGGAACTGACCCCGTCGTGCCACGACGACGACGAACCGACGATCGAGCAGACCGAGGGGCCGTACTTCAAGCCGAACTCGCCCGAACGGACCAACCTGGTCACGCCGGGCACCCAGGGCACGCGGCTGACCGTGACCGGCTACGTCTTCGGCCGTGCCTGCCTGCCGGTGAACCGCGCGCTGCTGGACTTCTGGCAGGCGGACGTCAACGGCGCGTACGACAACACCGGCTACACCTTCCGCGGCCACCAGTACACGAACGCCCAGGGCGCGTTCACGCTGTCGACGATCGTGCCGGGGCTCTACCCGGGCCGGACCCGGCACATCCACGTGAAGGTCCAGGCCCCCGGCCGGCCGATCCTGACCACGCAGCTCTACTTCCCCGGCGAGCCGCGCAACAACACCGACACGATCTTCGACGCGCGGCTCCTGATGACCGTGCGGGACAACGGTTCCGCGAAGGAAGCCGCGTTCGACTTCGTGCTCGACGTGCCGCAGACGCCGACGTCGGCCCCGCCGACGTCGACGACGACCGGCGCGCCGACCTCGACGCCGCCCGGGGACACGTCCTGGGCGGCGGGCACCGCCTACGCGGCGGGCGCCCGGGTCACCTACGGCGGCCTCGCCTACGTATGCCTGCAGGCGCACACCGCCCAGCCCGGATGGGAACCTCCGGCCGTTCCGGCGCTGTGGCGGGCGGCGTGAGTCGGTCCGCCTGAGGAGGGAGGGAGAACCGGCAGGCCCCGGCCGCATCCCGGGGCCTGCCGCTCACCCGGACTGTGCACCTTAGGGGTCGACGCCGGCCCGGCGGCCTGCCAGATTGGGGGCCATGACGATTTCCCTCGACGCTTCGCAGTGGGTCCGGCGATTCCACGCGGCGCCGTCGGCCGCCGCGCGGCTCGTGTGTTTCCCGCACGCCGGGGGATCGGCGAGCTACTTCCACCCGGTTTCCGCGGCGCTGGCGCCCGCGGTCGAGGTGCTGGCCGTGCAGTACCCGGGCCGCCAGGACCGGCACACCGAAGCCCCGGTGGACGACCTGTTCGTGCTCGCCGACCGGCTGGCGGACGTGCTCGCGGCGGAAACCGCCGGGCCGGTCGCGTTCTTCGGCCACAGCATGGGCGCCAGCCTGGCCTTCGAGGTCGCGCGGCGGCTCGAAACGCGGGGCACGCGGCTGCAGGCCCTGTTCGTCTCCGGCCGTCGCGCGCCTTCGGCGGTCCGCGACGAGCGGGTCCACGAAAAGGGCGACGACGCGCTGCTGGCCGAGGTCAAGCGGCTCGGCGGCACGGACACGGCGGTGCTGGACGACGAAGACATCCGCGGCCTGGTGCTGCCGGCGCTGCGCAGCGACTACAAGGCGGCGGAGCTCTACCGCTACCGTCCCGGCCCGGACGTCAGCTGCCCGATCGTGGCGCTGATCGGCGACAGCGACCCGAAGGTCACCGAAGCCGAGACGCGCCCGTGGGCCGAGCGCACGTCCGGGGCGTTCGAGCTGAAGACGTACCCGGGCGGCCACTTCTACCTCAACGACCACGCCGGGGCGGTCATCCGGCTGATCGGCGACCGGCTCGCCGGCTGAGCAAGCGGGCGGGGTGCGCCGCGATCCGGCGCACCCCGCCCGCGTCACCTCAGCAGTAGAGGTTCGCGCCGGGGTCGACGCCGAGGATCGAGCTGATCTGGCGGTACTTCGAGACGCGGCTCTCGACCTGCGCCGGGTTGCCGCCGTTGCACTCGATCGAGCCGTTGATGCTGCGGATGGTTTCGCCGAACCCGCGGCCGTTGACCATCGCGTTGTGCGGGGTCATCGTGCCGGGGCCGGTCTGGGTGTTCCAGTACCAGAGCCCGGTCTTCCACGCGACGGCCGAGTTCTGCTCGACCTGCCAGGGGTTGCCGAGCAGGTCGATGCCCAGTGCGTCACCGGCGGCCTTGTAGTTGAAGTTCCAGCTCAGCTGGATGGGGCCGCGGCCGTAGTAGGCGGACTGGCCGGCGGGGCAGCCGTAGGACTGGCTCCAGTCGCAGTAGTGCGGGTAGTTGGCGGTGTTCTGCTCGACGATGTAGACGAGCCCGCCGGTTTCGTGGTCGACGTTGGCCAGGAAGGCCGCGGCTTCCTGCTTCTTCACCGTGTCGCTGCCGGTGGTGGCGAAGCCCGGGTACGCCGAGAGGGCCGCGGTGAGGCCGCTGTAGGTGTAGAAGGAGTTCCGGCCCGGGAACATCTGGTTGAACTGCGCTTCGCTGACCACGAACGCGCCGGGGTTGCCGGGGTCGGTGCCGCCGCCGCAGCTGTAGGGCTCCCAGTACCAGGTGCTGATCACGGGGTCGTAGCCCGGGTTGGCGTTCTTGGCGCGGTAGTAGCCGCCGTCGGTGTACCGGACGATGGCGCCGACGTCGTACCACTGGCCCGCCACCCAGTTCGGGTAGCTGCAGGTGCCGGGGTCCGTGCCGCCGCAGCTGTAGGGCTCCCAGTACCAGGTGCTGATGACCGGGTCGTAGCCCGGGTTGGCGTTCTTGGCGCGGTAGTAGCCGCCGTTGGTGTACCGCACGACCGCGCCGACGTCGTACCACTGACCGGCGACCCAGTTCGGCGCGCTGCACGCGGCGGCGGCGGCCTGCGGGGCGTGCCCGGTGACGGCGGGCCCGCCGAACACGAGCCCGGCTACGGCGGCGACAGCGGACAGGACCGCGACAAGACGTCTTCTCAAGATTCGCTCACTCCTTCGGCCACGACGGAATCCGGGCGCGCGAGGCGCCCGGTGTCGGGTGTGGGGGGTGCTCATCCGGCCGAGACGAACGTGACAACGGTCACTAGAGCAGATTGGTCTAGTCCAGTCAAGAATGCCGGGGGTGAGGGGCAACGGTTCTGCGCGAACGTCCCCTCGGCTCGTGGGTGCGCGTTTCGCGGGCGAGCCGGCGTGGCAGCAGATGGGTTCGGGCTGCCGGGTTCCCGCCCGGCGCGGATCTTGCCGGGCCGGCTCGGTTTCGCCACGGTGCGGGGCGGACGACACGGTGCGGAAGCAGCCGCGCGGCCCGCCCGGTCCGTCACCGCGCTTGCGGAATCCGCACCTGCGTGGCCGGGGCGACGTGCAGGATGCGCTGCAGCCTGGCCCGGCTCAGCCGGTGGAGCATCTCCCCGAGCTCCTCCGGCGCGATGCTCTCTTCGAGGTCGATCCGCGTCGTCCGGACGACGCGATCGATCTCCGAGGCGGGAAGCCGCCCCGCGAACTCCCCGGCCAGCCACACCCCGACCTCGTCCACGACGTCGTCCGCCCGGTGGCTCCGTACGGTCATCGCTCTCCTCGTTTCGGATCGCCTTGTTGCCCAGGTCGAAGCCGGAAAATCCCGGCCCGACGCAGGTCCGACGAGCGAGTGCGGGAGCCATGACGCCGAATCGGCGAAGTCGGTCGCACAAAAGCTCACGGTGATCGAACCGGTGAGATCCGTGACCGCCACCGTCACTCACATGGGCTGTTCGCCATCCGAAGTTGTCGGCCGTTCGGGTAGAAATCCGCGGAACCTTCCCGCTCGCGCGCCCGGCTCAGGACCCTGGAGACGTCCGACAGAGCGGGCGTTCCTCGCGGGACGCGGAACGGAGACGCGATCCATGGGCCGGTACGACCGGACCGACCTCGGGGCGTACAGCCTGGGGTTGCTCGACGCGGCCGACGCGGCCCGGGTGGAGCGGCACCTGGCGGCGTGCCCGGACTGCCGCCAGGAGGTCCGGGAGTTCGAAGCCGTCCGCGGCATGCTGGACCACCTGGTCGAAGTCAAGTCCACTTAGGACCGCCGGCGGCCCGCCCGGGGTGACCGGCCGGCTCACCGGGAAGCCGCCGCCTTCACGGTCCGCAGCACCGGCGCCGTCTCCAGCGTCCGGATGGCGTCGAGCGCGCCCAGCCGGTGGGTCAGGTAGTGGTGCAGCGCCGCCGCGTCCGGGCAGAGCGCCTGCGCCACCAGGTTGGCCGGGCCCGTCGTGTGCGCGACGATCGCCAGTTCCGGGTGCTTCGCCAGCGTCTTCGCCACGCGGTCGAGGTGGGCCGGCGCCACCGCCATCCAGAGCAGCGCCTGCGTCGTCGCGCCCAGCAGCGCCGGGTCGATCTCCAGGTCGAAGAACACCGTCCGGCCGGCCTGGAGGTCGGCCAGCCGGCGCGCGACGGTCGCCGCCGACCAGCCCGTGGCCGTCGCCAGCTCGGCCAGCCCCGTCCGGCCGTCGCGCTGCAGTGCCGCCATCAGTGCGGCATCGTCGCCGGTCAGCGGCTTGCCCGGGCCCGCGTACACCGGGGTGAGGGCCGCGATCTGTGCCGCGTCGAGCGAGTTCGCGCGGCCGAGCCAGGCGGCCGGGCCGCCGAAGTAGCGGTGCAGCAGCTGGTGCGCCGACACCGCCGTGACGCTCGCCGTGCGCGGGATGTCCCGCAGCAGCAGGGAGTGGTCGCTCGCGGCCGGCGTCTGCACGTTCACGCAGATCTCCGTGCCGCCGGACATGAGCTTGATCCACGCCGTGTCGGCGCGGCGCGCGAGCGCCTGGGCGAGGTCCTGCGCGGTGTGCGGGGTCGCGGTCAGGCGGACCATCCACTCGGCCTGCCCGGCACGCTGCGGGTCCGGCAGGCCGACGACGCGAAGCGACGCCTCCGCGCGAAGCCGGCGGTAGCGCCGCGCCACCGTCTGCGTCGAGACGCCGAGGACGTCGCCGATCTTCGTGAACGGCGCCCGCCCGTCGATGTGCAGCGCGTGGATCAGTGCGCGATCGACGTCGTCCAGCGTGGTCATATCTCTCATTAGAGCGCACAAGACGGAAGAAATCCGCTACCTGATGCCGCTGGCTGGAACGAGAGGTGATCACGCCGTCAAGGTGGGCGCCGAACGAAAGGAGCCCCCGTGCCCACCATCACGCGTTACCGGCGGCGCTGGGCCGCGCTGGCCGTGCTGCTCGTCGCCGAAGCGATGAACCTGCTCGACGCGACGATCGTCCAGGTCGCCGGCCCCGCGATCCACGCCGAACTCCCCGGCCCGGCCGCCGACGTCCCGTGGTTCAGCGCGGCCTACACGCTGCCGTTCGCCGCCTTCCTCATCACCGGCGGCCGGCTCGGCGACATCCTCGGCCGGGCCAGGGTCTTCCGCATCGGCGTGGCGGGCTTCGTGCTCGCGTCGCTGGCCTGCGCGGCCGCCCCGGGCGCCGGGCTGCTGATCGGGGCGCGCGCGGTCCAGGGCGCGGCGGCCGCGCTGATCATCCCGCAGACCATCGGCCTGATCCGTGCCCTCTTCGACGGCGACGAGCGCGCGAAGGCCCTCGGCACCATCGGGCCGGTGATGGGCCTGTCCGCGGTCACCGGGCCGCTGGTCGGCGGCCTGCTGACGCAGTCGGTGTCGTGGCGGGCGGCGTTCCTGGTGAACGTCCCGCTCGGGCTCGCGGTGCTCTTCGCCGGGCGCCTGCTGCGAGAGGACCGGGCCGCCACCCGGCCCCGGCTCGACCTGGCCGGCACGGCACTCGTCGTCGCCGGCGCCGGCCTGCTCGTCTACCCGCTGATCGACCCGGCCGGGACGAACTGGGCCCTGCTCGCGGCCGGTGCCGCACTGCTGGTGGTGTTCGGCTTCCAGCAGCGCCGCGCGGCGGCGCCGCTGGTCGAGCCGAGCCTGTTCGCCCACCGCGGGTTCCCGGCCGCGCTGGCCGGGTCGCTGCTGTTCTTCGCGGTGATGACGGGCCTGATGCAGGTCGTGCCGATGCAGCTGCAGCTCGGCCTCGGCGCCGACGTCCGCACCGCGGGCCTGACGCTCCTGCCGCTCTCGGCCGGCCTCGCGGTGTCGTCGTACTTCGCCGGCGCCCGCCTGGTGCCGAAGTTCGGCGCACGCGTGATGTTCGCCGGCCTCGCCCTGCTGACGGCGGGCATCCTCGCCGCCCTCGGCTTCGGGGTGGGCGCGTACCCGTGGGCGCTGGGGCTGTGCGGGCTCGGGATGGGGACGTTCACGGTGCCGTTCTTCACGGCCGCCCTGGACCGGGTCAGCCCGCCCGAGACGGGCTCGGCCGCCGGCCTGCTCAACGCGGTGCAGCAGCTCGGCGGCACCCTGGGCGTCGCCCTGCTCGGCGGCCTCTACCTGGGCACCGGTTCGGCGGCCACGGCGCTCGGCTCGGGTGCCGTGCTGGCCGTGGCCGCCGCGGTGGCCGTGGTGCCGCTCACCAGCCGTCGGGGGCCGGGGCGTCTCAGTAGTCGTCGCGGCCGGTGAACTGCTGCTCCAGCAGCTCGGCCGCGCCGGCGACCAGCTCGAGGGGGTCGACGAACTCGTTGATGTCGAGGTTGATCAGCGGCAGCGAGTGGCGGAGGACGACGTGCTCGCCCATCACCGCGATCCCGCCGACCACGATCGCCTCGCCGACCTCGGTCAGCACCTCGAGGAGGTCGACCTCCTCGTGCCGGGCGAACGGCGTGGCGATCTGGACCCAGTCCTCGCGCTGGTCGAGGATCTCGCGCGCGATCACGACGATCTGCGCCCGCTGCTCGGTGTCGGGATCGTCGCCGAACACCAGGCGGATGCGCAGCTCGTCGGGCTCGTCGCGCACCACCCGGTACGCCTGCCTGATGTAAGCGACCAGATCGCCCCACTCCGCCACGCTCGACTCCGTCCTCGTGCCTGTCCGAGCGCCCAGCGTAGCGATCAGGCCGTGCCGATCCGCTCGAGATCGGCGAGAACGTCCGCGGGCAGTTCGAGCTCGGCGGCGGCGAGGTTCTCGCGCAGGTGCTCCGGCGACGACGTCCCCGGGATCAGCAGCATCGACGGCGACCGCTGCAGCAGCCAGGCCAGCGCGACCTGCATCGGCGTGGCACCGACCCGGGCGGCGCAGTCGTCGAGCAGCCCCGACTGCAGCGGGCTGAACCCGCCGAGCGGGAAGTACGGCACGAAGGCGATCCCTTCGGCGGCGCACTTGTCCACCAGGTCGTCGCTTTCGCGGTGCGCGAGGTTGTACTGGTTCTGGACGCACACCACCGGCGCGATCGCCTTCGCTTCGTCGAGCTGCCCGGCGGTGACGTGGCTGACGCCGAGGTGCCGGATGAGCCCCTGCTCCCGCAGGTCCGCGAGCACACCGAACGGTTCGGCGAGCGACATCGCCACGGGGTAGCCGCCCGAGGCGTCGCTGAGCCGCAGGTTGACGACGTCGAGCGCGTCGACGCCGAGGTTCCGCAGGTTGTCGTGCACGGCCTGGGTGAGCTCCTCGGCCGACAGGGCGGCCGGCCAGCCCTTGTCGGCACTCCGCCGCGCCCCCACCTTCGTGACGATGACGAGCGAGTCCGGGTAGGGGTGGAGCGCCTCCTTGATCAGGGCGTTCACGGTGTGCGGGCCGTAGTAGTCGCTGGTGTCGAGGTGGGTGACACCGCGTTCGACGGCCTCCCGCAGCACGGCGACGGCGGTGTCGTGGTCCCGCGGCGGCCCCCACACCCCGGGCCCGGCCAGTTGCATGGCGCCGTAACCCATCCGGGTCACGGGAAGTTCGCCGCCGAGGGAGTACGTGCCGCCGAGGTTCGCCATGCTGCTCCTTGCTCCGGGGTGCCTCCGCGAAAGTCTAGGGGCGGTGGCCCGGGTGTTCGCGCCAGCCGTTTCTGTCGGTGCCCTCCGGTAGGCTGGAAATCGGGGGCTGCTCACGTCGATTCCCTTGTGCCGCAACGGAAATCTCCGCCCGGCTTTCACCCGGTTCAGCGATGATCTTTCGCACGCGTGTTCGGTAGCGTCGTTCAGGTGACCGCGAAAGGAGATCACGTGAAAACGTCAACCGCAGAGGCCCTTGCCCCGCAGCACCCGAGCCACCGACTCCTGCACGCGGGCCGGGGGCAGTTCCCCGGCCTGCACCGCCTTCACCAGGCGGTCGAGCACCTCGTCCACCCGGCCCCCGGAGGACCACAACGCCTCGTCCGCGCCCGCCTGCAATGCCTTCAGGACCGCGTCCGGCAGCGAATACTGCGCCGTGATCGCCTTCATCGCGCCGAGATCGTCCGTCACCACGGGCCCGGTGAAGGCGAATTCGCCGCGCAGCAACCCATAGGCGGCCGGAGACAGGGAAGCCGGGACCCCGCCGGTCAGGTCGGGCACGTCGAGGTGACCCATCATCACCGCGACCGGGCCGTAGCCGGCCAAACCGCGGTACGGCACCAGGTCGACCGCCCGCAGCTGGGCGAGCGGCGGCGTGACCACCGTGCCCTTGTGGGAGTCGCCCGAGCCGTGGCCGTGGCCCGGGAAGTGCTTCAGCACCGGCTGCACACCCGCGTCGCGGAGCCCGGCCGCGAACGCGGTCGCGTACGTCTTCACCCGCGCCGGGTCCGGGCTGAACGACCGGTCGCCGATCACGTCGTCGTCCGGGGCGTCCGTGACGTCGGTGTCCGGGGCGAAGTCGACCGTCACCCCGCGGGCGCGCAGCTGGCGGCCCCGCTGGGCGGCCAGCGCGCGGACCTCGTCGGGCGACTTCGTCGCGGCCATCGTCCGGGCCGACGGGAGATCGCCGTCGAGGTCGTCGATGCGCTGGACGCGGCCGCCTTCCTCGTCGACCGACACCGCCACCGGCACCTTGGCCGCGGCCTGGACGGCGGCGAGCGCCCGGTCTTTCAACAACGGTGTTGCGCTACCGCCGATGAAGATCCCGCCGACCTGGTGGTCGCGCACCATGGCCACGGTGGCGGCCGGATTGTCGCCGGAGACGCCCACGACGACCAGCTGGGCGACCTGGCTGCGGACGTCGAGGCCGTTCGCCAGGGAAGCGCAGTCACCCGGCCGCGCGAGCCGGGAGGTCGGCACGGACGTGCCGGGCGCCGGAACGGCCGGGACGACGGCCGGTGGCGTGGAGGCCAGGGGCAGGGCCAAGCCGGACACGGTCCGCGGCTGCAGCCCGGCGACCAGCGAACACCCGGCCACGATGGTGAACGCCACCCCGAAGGCGGCAAGACGTCGGCGGTTCATCGGTCCCTTCACTCGTCCGTGTGTCACCCGACCGTAGTCGACGCCCAAACTTCACGGCGTGAAGAATGGCTCCGTCCGCCTTAGAGATTTCGTGAAGGCACCCTCAGCAGACTGACGCTGTCAGGGATCGGCGTGCGCGGAGGAGGGGTCGATGGACCAGGTGCGAGTGGCGGCGTGGGCGTCGGACCCGATCGCGCTGACCGGGCTGATCAACCACCTGAAGGCCCGCCCGGAGCTGCTGGTCCTGCCGCGTGCCCGCCGGGGCGAGGCGGCCGTGCTGGTGTTCGCCGTGGGAGAGGTCGACCGTGAGGCCGTCGCCGCGCTGCGTGCCGCGGCCGCCGAGTCGCCCGCCGCGATCGTGCTGGTCGCGGGGCACGTCGACCCGGCGCACGTGAACCTGCTCACCGAGTGCCACGTCTCGGCCGTGCTGCCGCGGACGGCGCTCGACCGGCTCACCGCGAGCGTGCTCGCCGCCGCGCGCGGCCGGTCGGCGCCGCTGCGCGAGCAGGTCGAGGCCCTGGCCGGCGAGGGCGGCGGTGCGGCGCTGACGCCGCGCGAGGTGGATGTGCTTCGCCTGATGGCCGAAGGCTGGGACACTGCCGAGATCGCGGGCAAGCTCTGCTACTCGGAACGGACCGTGAAGAACGTCATCTACGCCATGACCAACCGGCTCAACCTGCGCAACCGGCCGCACGCGGTCGCGTACGCCGTACGGGCCGGTGTGATCTGAGGAAGCCTGTTGCGCACGATCGCCCGCCGGACCGCCCTCGTGGTCGCCGCGTTGATCCCGCTCGCCGCCTGCAGCCCCGCTGACACCGGGGGGAAGACGAAGCTCACCATCGCGACCTTCGGGGAGTTCGGGTACGCGCCCCTGATCGCCGAGTACGAGAAGCTGCACCCGGACATCACGGTCCAGAACCGCGTCACGGACTTCGACACCCACCACAAGGGTCTCGCGACGCAGCTCGCCACCGGGCACGGCGCGGCCGACGTGGTCGCGATCGAAGAGCAGTACATGCCGCAGTACCGGAAGGCGAAGGACAAGTTCACCGACCTCGCCGCCTACGGCGCCCGCGACCTCGAACGTCAGTGGGCGCCGTGGAAGTGGGCGCAGGGCACCGACGGCGCCTTCGTGCTCGGCCTCGGCACGGACATGGGCAGCCTCGCCCTCTGCTACCGGCGTGACCTGTTCCAGGCCGCGGGCCTGCCGACCGACCGCGACGAGGTCGCGAAGCTGATGCCGGACTGGAACGCCTACGCGGCCACGGCGGAACGGTTCACCGCCAAGACGCCGGGCGTGAAGTTCGCCGACTCGGCCGGCACCGTCTACACGGCGATGCTCAACCAGTCGCCCGAGAACTACTTCTCGCAGCGGGACGACTCCTTCATCGCCGACCGCAACCCGAGCGTCCGCGGCGCTTTCTTCCTGGCCGGCGGCATCGCGGCGAAGAAGCAGACCGCGGCGGCCACCACCTTCACGCAGGCGTGGAACGTGGCGATCAAACAGGGTTCCTTCGCCACCGTCGCCTGCCCGGCCTGGATGCTCAGCCAGATCAAGGAAGCCGGCGGCGAGGGCGCCCGCGGCAAGTGGGACGTCACGACCGTGCCCGGCCGGAGCGGCAACCAGGGCGGCTCGTTCCTGACCATCCCGAAGCAGGGCCAACACCCGAAGGAGGCGTACGAGCTCGCCCGCTGGCTGACCGCCCCGGAACAGCAGAAGAAACTCTTCCTGTCCGACGGCATCCTGCCCAGCGAACCGGCCGTCTACCAGGATCCGCAGGTCGTCGCGCACACCGACGCCTACTTCGGGGACGCGCCGATCGGACGCATCTTCGCCGCGTCGGCCGATCAGCTGCGCCCGAACTACCGCGGCCTGCGCGACGCCGACGTCCGGCCGGAGTTCGGCCGCGCTCTCGGGCGGATCGAAGACGGCACCGAGACCGTCGACCAAGCTTGGGCGAAAGCCGTCCAGCAGGCGCAAGCCGTCCTGAAGTAGCCGCGCGTGCAGCACCGGCTCGCCCGTTTCGACCGCAAGGTCACGCCGCTGCTGCTCGTCGCGCCCTTCTTCGCGCTGTTCGTCGTCTTCGGCGCCTTCCCGCTGCTGTACACGGCGTGGGTTTCGCTGCACGACTGGAACCTCCTCGAAGGCGACCAGGGTTCCTTCGGCGTCGCGAACTACGGGAATCTGCTCACCGACCCGGACTTCTACAACGCCCTCACCAACACCGTGAGCATCTTCCTGCTCGCCGCGATCCCGGAATTCCTGCTGGCGCTGGGCATCGCGGCGCTGCTCGACCGGCCGCTGCGCGCCGCGACCTGGTGGCGCACCGGGATCCTGCTGCCGAACGTCGTGTCCGTCGTCGCCGTCGGGCTGGTGTTCGGGCAGCTGTTCAGCCGCGACTTCGGCGTCGTCAACGAAGTCCTCGGCTGGTTCGGCGTGGCGCCGGTCAACTGGCAGGCGACGACGTGGTCGTCGCACTTCGCCGTGGCGAGCATGGTGCTCTGGCGCTGGACCGGTTACAACGCGCTGATCTACCTGGCCGCGATGCAGGCCGTCCCGGACGACCTGTACGAGGCCGCGGAGCTCGACGGTGCCTCGCGGTGGCGGACGTTCTGGTCGATCACCGTGCCGGGCATCCGGCCGGCGCTGGCCTTCACCGCCATCGCCGGCACGGTCAACGGCCTGCAGCTGTTCGCCGAGCCGCAGCTGTTCGACGCCGGCGGCTTGGGCGGGACGGGCGGCAACGACCGCCAGTTCCAGACGCTCGCCATGTACCTGTACGAGAAGGGGTTCACGCACCTCGACGCCGGCTACGCGGCCGCCCTGACGTGGGTGATGTTCGTGATCTGCGCGCTGTTCGCCCTGGTCCACTACCGGCTGGTGCGCCGGTTCGTGAGGTCGGCGTGACGTCCCGGCGCCGGCCCGGCGGCTGGGTGTACGCCGTGCTGACCGGGGTGCTCGGCGCGTCGGTCTTCCCGCTGTACTGGTCCTTCGTCGTCGCCACGCGCGACAACTCGGCGATCGGGGAGACGTCGCCGTTGCTGCTGCCGGGCGGGCACCTCGCCGAGAACGTCCGGCGGGTCTTCGGCACCGTCGACTTCTGGCTGGCCATCGGGAACTCGCTGATCGTCGCGGGCACCGTCACGGTGGCCAACGTCGTGCTGGCCGGCCTCGCCGGCTTCTCCTTCGCGCGGCTGCGGTTCCGTGGCCGCAACACGCTGTTCCTGCTGGTCGTCGGCTCGGCCATGGTGCCGGCGCAGCTCGGTGTCATCCCGCTGTACCTCGTCGTCGGCGACCTCGGCTGGTACGGGCGGCTCGAAGCGGTGATCGTGCCGGCGCTGGTCAGCGCCTTCAGCGTGTTCTGGATGCGGCAGGCGTGCGAGAACGCGATCAGCGCGGACCTCGTCGACGCCGCGACCGTCGACGGCTGCTCGATCCTGCGCACCTACTGGCACGTGGCGGTGCCCGTGCTCCGCGGGCCGGCCGCGGTGCTCGCGATGCTCACGTTCACCGCCACCTGGAACGACTACTTCTGGCCGCTGGTGGTCCTCGACCCGAACGAGACGCCGACCGTGCAGGTCGCCCTGTCGCAGCTGGCCAGCGGCTACTACACGGACTACGCGCTCATGCTCACCGGCGCGACCGTCGCCGTCGTGCCCGTCATCGCGCTGTTCCTGCTGCTGGGCCGCCACATCGTGCGGGGCATCTTGAGAGGGGCACCGGTATGACCTTCCCGGCGGGTTTCCTGTGGGGCGCGGCGACCGCGTCCTATCAGGTCGAAGGCGGTGTCACCGAAGGCGGCCGCGGGCCGTCCGTCTGGGACACCTTCGCGGCGGCCGACGGCAAGGTGCTCGGCGGCGCGACCGGTGCCGTCGCCTGCGACCACTACCACCGCTACCCCGAGGACATCGGCCTGCTGGCCGGTCTCGGCCTGAACGCCTACCGGTTCTCGGTCGCGTGGCCGCGGGTCATGCCGGACGGCCGGACGACGTCCGCGGCCGGGCTCGCCTTCTACGACCGGCTGGTCGACGAGCTGCTGAGCCACGACGTCGTGCCGGTGCTGACGCTCTACCACTGGGACCTGCCGCAGGCCCTGGAGGACGCCGGCGGCTGGCCGGAGCGGGACACGGCCGCGCGGTTCGCGGACTACGCCGCGGTGGTGCACGCCGCGCTCGGCGACCGCGTGCAGCAGTGGACGACGCTCAACGAGCCGTTCTGCGCGGCCTTCCTCGGCTACGGCAGCGGCGTGCACGCACCGGGCGTCCAGGACCACGACACGGCGCTGGTCGCGGCCCACCACCTGCTGCTCGGGCACGGCTTGGCGATGCGTGCGCTCGCCGGGCAGGCGCGGCCGGGCCACCGGTTCTCGCTGGCCCTGAACTTCGCCCCGGCCATCCCGGACGGCGACACCCCGGCCCACCGCGAGGCGGCCCGCAAGTTCGACGGCATCCACAACCGGTTCTTCCTCGACCCGGTGCTGGGCCGGGGTTACCCGCAGGACGTCGTGGCCGGCGCCGAACACCACGGCGGCCGCTTCGCCGCGGCGGTGCGCGACGGCGACACCGACATCATCGCGGCCCCGATCGACTGGCTGGGCGTGAACTACTACGCACCCGCGCGCGTCACCCCGCTCGACGACCCGCTCGCCCCGAGCAACTGCCCGCTGCCGGCGTTGCGCGGCTTGGACGTCCTGCCGGCACGCCCACCGCTGACGGCGTTCGGCTGGGAGCAGGCCCCGGCCACGCTGACGGACCTCCTGCGGTGGATCGACGCCCGCTCCGGCGGTCTCCCGCTGGTGGTGGCCGAGAACGGAGCGTCCTTTGTGGACGAGGTGGTCGACGGCCGGGTCCACGACACCGACCGGGTCGCCTACTTCGCGGCCCACGTTCGCGCGGTCCACGACGCGATCCGCGCGGGCGTCGACGTTCGCGGCTACTTCGCCTGGTCCCTGCTGGACAACTTCGAGTGGGCGATGGGCTACACCCAGCGGTTCGGCCTGGTCCACGTCGACTTCGAGACCCAGCAGCGGACGGTCAAGGACTCCGGCCGCTTCCTCGGCCGGATCGCGAAGGCCAACGCGCTAGGTGCGGCGGCGGACGGCGTCGGCGACGCCCGAGCGTGACGGCGTCTCCAGCTTGCCCAGCAGCCGCGCCACGTGGGCCTGGACCGTCCGGCGCGGCAGCGACAACTCCGCCGCGATGTCCGGGTTCGAGCGGCCCTCCGCGACCAGGCCCGCGATGCGGACCTCGATCGGCGTGAGCGAGTCCCAGCCGTGGCCCGGGCGGATCGGGGAGAACAGCGCGCCGCGGCGGACGCCGAGGCGGCGCAACCGCGTTTCCGCCCGTCGCAGGTCCCAGCGCGCCGCCAGCGCGGTGTACAGCTCGGCGGCCTCCTCGAACGCCGCGTGCGCCGCGTCCAGGCGGCCCGCGCGGGCCAGCAGCACCGCCGCGTCCTCCAGCGCCGCGGCCAGTTCCGGGCGGCGGCCGACCGCGCGGAAGTGCTCGGCCGTCGTCAGCACCGGGGCCGGGTCCTCCTCGATCAGCCCCCGGCACCACGAGGCCGCCGCGTGGGCCCGCGCCGGACGTCGTTCCTTCGCGGCCTCCTCCTCGCACACCGCCAGCGCCCGGCGCGCGCGGGCGGTGTCGTCCTGCTCCATCGCCAGCCGCACGAACGCCGGCAACCACTGGTGCCGCAGCATCATCTGCGCGTACGTCGGGTTCAGGATCGGTTCGAGGACGGCCATCGCGCGGACGCGGTCGCCGCGCTGCTCCGCCGCCAAGGCGTCGGCGACGAGCAGGAAGTCGAAGCTCTCGCGCTCGGCGCCGGTGGCCGGGGCGTACTCCTCCGCCGCGTCCAGGTGGGCCGCCGCCTGCGCGCGGTCGTCGCGGCGGCCCGCGATCAGCGCCGCGACGCCGTGCAGCAGCAGCGCCGCCGGGCCCGGTTCGCGCAGGCCGTTGAACGTGATCGCCGGGCCGTCCTCGATGACCGTGTCGAGCTCGACCAAAGCCTCGTCCCAGCGGCCTTCCCAGTACCGGTGCACCGCGGCGGACACCTGCAGCCCGACCGGCAGCGCGTGCCGCGCGGCGACTTCGCCCGCCGCCCGCAGCGCGTCGCCCGCCTCGGCCAGCCGGTCCAGGTTCTGCAGGGTGAACACGCGGTTGTCGAGCAGGTCCAGGTGCAGGTCGGCCAGCTCGTGCTCGTCGCCGACGGCCTCGATCGCCGCGTCGATGTGGCCGAGCGCGCGCTCGTGCTCGCGGCGCACCGAATCGACCAGCCACAACGACTGCAGCGAGTGCGCGGTCAGGTAGCGGTCACCGCCGGCGAGCGCTTTCGTCTCGTGCGCGGTCCGCTCCGCAGTGTCCAAATCGGACAGTGAGCCGCGGCGGAAGTTCGCCAGCAGCTGCCGGTGCTTGACCCGCCAGAGCTCCGGCACGGCCGGGTCGTCGACCGACGCGGCGAGCGTCGCGACGGCGCCTTCGGTGTCGCCACGGCGGTGCCGCAGCGCCGCGAGCACGTGCCGCATCTCTTCGACGGCGTCCGGCTCGACGGCGACTTCGAGAGCCTGCCGCGCCAGCGCTTCCGGGCTGCGTTCCAGCCGGAACAGCACCTTGACCAGCGCCACCAGCAGCGTCTCCCGGCGCGGGTCGCTGCCGGCGCACGCGGCCAGCGCGCGTTCGAGCAGCTCGACGGCGATCAGCGGCGCGCGGGTCGACACGGCGGCGTGGTGCGCGGCGAGCCAGTCCAGCACCCATTCGTCCACTGTGGCCGGTGCCGCCACCAGCTGCTCGGCGACGCGCTTCACCGGCGCGCCGATCCCGGCGAGCGCCTCGGCCGCCTGCCGGTGCAGCGCCGCCCGCGTCCCGGCCAGCAGCCGGTCGTACAACGCCTGGCGCAGCAGGGGATGACGGAACGCCAGCTGCGTGCCGGTGTCGATGAGCACGTTCGCCGTCACGGCTTCTTCCAGCGGTTCCAGCAGGTCCGACGGCCGGGAGCCGAGCACCGCGGCGACGTCGCCGACGGCGAACTCCATGCCGAGCAGCGCACCCCAGCGCAGCACTTCCTGCGTCCGCGCGGTCAGGAAGTCCAGCCGCCGGTCGACCGCGGCGACCAGCGACCGCGGGGCCTCGAACTCCGCCGGGTCGTCGACGTCGGCCTCGCCGCCGTTGACCGCGACCGCGCCGGCGCGCTTCAGGACGTCGACCATTTCCTTGACGTACAACGGGTTTCCCGCACCACGGGCGGCCAGCTCGCGCAGCCCCGGCCCGGGCGGCGCCCCGAGCTGGTCCTCGATCAGCCGGCCGACGTCGTCGCCGGTCAGCGGGGCGAGGTCGAGCACCACCCCGTCGCGCGCCTGGACGCCGCGCCGCAGCTGGGCGAGCTCGGCGCGGTCCGGCGCCGGCCGGGTGGCGGCCACCAGCAGCAGCGGCAGCTGCCGGGTCGCCGCGCAGAGCCGGTGCCAGACCAGCACGGACGCCTCGTCCGCCCACTGCAGGTCGTCGAGCACGAGCACCTGTGGCGACTCCGCGCACAGCTCGTCGACCAGGGCCAGCAGCCGGTCGACGGCGCCGAGCACCGGGTCGGCCGGACCCCAGCTGCGCCGCACCGGCCCTTCGCCGGCGAGCTCCGCGGCGACCCGCGCGCGCCGCGGGTCGGGCGAGTGCACGTCGATGGCCAGGCACTCCAGCACGACCTGCAGCGGGAACCGGGTGCTCAGCTCGTCGGCGGCGGCCCAGAGCCGCTGGAAGCCGGGCCCGTCCGGCAGCGAGCTGGCGAGCAGCTCGGACTTCCCGATCCCGGCGTCACCCTCGATCCAGACGGCCCGCCCGCGCCCGGCGCGCACGTCGGCGACGAGCTCGGCGAGCCGCGCGGTCTCGGCTTCCCGCCCGAACAGCCGGTGCCGGGTGACGACGACGGGCGCCGCGGGCACGTCGAGCGCGGGATCCTGGGCGAGGATCTGCCGCTGGAGCCGTTGCAGCGCGGGGCCGGGTTCGACGCCGAGTTCCGCGACGAGCGTGGCGCGGGTGTCGCGGAAGACGTCGAGCGCGTCGGCGGGCCGCCCGCTGCGGTAGAGGGCGAGCATGAGGGATTCCCGCAGGGATTCCCGCAGCGGGTGTTCGCCGGCCAGCACGGCCAGCTCCGGCGCGAGATCGAGGTGCCCGCCGAGGGCGAGCAGGGCTTCGGCCCGCCGTTCGAGGGTGGCCAGCCGGAGTTCGGTGAGGTATTCGCGGTGCCGCTCGGCGAACCCGCCGGGCACTCCGGACAACGCTTCGCCCTGCCAGAGCCCGAGCGCGGCGTCGAGCTCGGTGACGGCGGCCCGCGGATCACCCCGGTCGAGGTGCCGTCGCGCGCGTTCGCGGTGCCGTTCGAACAGGGCCGCGTCGAGCGCGTCTTCGCCGAGCAGCAGCGAGTACCCGGCGGGGTCCGACACCAGGACGCTGGCCGCCGACCAGCGCGACCGGCCGGGTTCGAGGGCGCGCCGCAGCCCGGAGACGTAGGTGTGCACGCTGCCCTCGACGCTGGCGGGCGCGGAATCACCCCACACCCCGGCGATCAGCTCGGCCCGGGGGACCGGACGGCCGGCGTTGACCGCGAGAACCGCGAAGATGGCGCGCTGACGGGCGGGGCCCAGGCCGATTTCGGCCGCCCCGCGCCAGGCCCGCAGCGGGCCGAGCACGCCCACCCGCAGGCCGGTGTCCGCATCCCCTGGCATCTCGTGCCGTCCCCTCTGGGGCGCCGCCCCAGACCCCGATTCCCCCAGGGACATCTCGGTACCGAACTACTCAGCTGACCTTACCGACGTGGCAACCCCCGGCAAGGTTGCGTGTTCAACTGCCGAACGGGGGAGCGAGGTCGGCGAACGGCACATCGAGGGACCGCGGGGACCGCCGGGCGGGACGAGGGGGCGTGCGGCGGGGGTGCGGCGAAGCGAGGCGGGGCGCGCTGCGGCGGTGGGGCAGGGAGGTACGGAGCAAGGTGGCCGCATGGCGTGGCGGCCGAGGTGCGGCGGGTCGCGGGGCGGGCTGTGCGGAGCTCGGGCCGCCTGCATGGCGAGGGGGCCTAGCCTGGGCAAGGCCTGCGTGATGCGGCAGCTCCCGGGGTCATTCCCCCGCGACGGCCCGCGACCGCACCGGATGCGCCCGCCGGATGCCGAACGGCTGCATCCGGGCCTCCGCGCGCCGCACGTCCCACACCGCGCCCATTCCCGTGTACGCCGTCAGCGCCGCCCGGAATGCCGTGCGCGCCTCGGTCAGCTCTCCGGACTCCGCCAGCAGGATCGCCGCGTCCTCGGTCGCCTTCGCCTGCTTCAGCAGTCGGCCCGCCGCCCGGTAGTGCCCCGCTGCCGTCAGGACCGGTGCCGGGTCTCCGGCGACCAGCCCCCGGCAGTGCGCGGCTGCCGCCGCGTGGGCCGGTGGGGTGTCGCCCTCGGGCTCGAGCAGGCGCAATGCCTCCTGCACGCGCTGCCCGTCGCCGAGGGACAACGCGATCCGGATCAGGTCGGGGAGCCACTGGTGGCGGGCCGCCGGCGGGTAGTTGTCCTCCAGCAGCGGCAGCAACGCCGTCAGCGCCGCCTCCGGCCTTCCCTCCTGCTCGGCCAGCAGGGCTCGGGCCGCGAGCAGGAAGTCGCCGCCGTCGGGTTCGAGGCCCGGTGGCCACTGCCGGCTGTCGGCCGCGTCCAGGTGCGTTCTGGCCTGGGCCGGTTCGCCGCGGTGACCGGCGATCAGCGCGCCGACGCCGTGCACCAGCAACGCCGAACCGGGGCTGCGGAGCACGTAGGACGCGGTCTCGGCGCCGTCGCGGATCACCGCGTCCAGCTCGGCCAGTGCCGCGGGCCAGCGGCCCAGCCAGTAGTAGTGCACCGCGCCGGCCAGGTGCATCTCGCCCGGGACCGCGCGGGTCGCGGCGATGCGCCGGGCGGCGTCGAGCGGCTCGGCGGCCTCGTCGAGGCTGTCCAGGTTCGGCACGGCCAGCGCCGCGTCGTCCAGCGGGTGCAGCCCGGCCGGGGCCAGGGCCGTCTCTTCGCCGAGCTTCTCGAGCGTGGCCAGCAGGGCCTCGTGCCGCCCGCGCCACATCTCCGGGACGTCGGCGTCGTCGAGGGTGCGCTTGAGCTCGGCGGTCGCCTCGGAGAAGTCGCCGCGGCGGTAGTAGACGTAGGCCAGGATCCAGCGCATCTCGGCCGCGCGCCGGCTGTCGGATGTTCGCGCTACCACCGAGCGCGCCTCGGCTTCGGGTTCCCGGCCGAGCCAGAACAGCAGCCGGGCCAGGGTCGCGGTCAGCGTCTCCCGCGCGTCCGGCGGCAGCGTGCCCTGCGTGACGGCGTGGCGCAGCAGGTCCACCGCAACCCGCGGGGTCTCGGTCGCGACCGTGCCGATGTGCTCCAGCAGCCACGCGGTCACCCACGGATCCACCTGCGCGGGCGCCGCGGCGAGCTGCCCGGCGACGCGGTCGGCGGGCACGCCCGCGGCGGCGAACGCCTCGGCCAGCTGCCGGTGCAGCGCCACCCGCATCGCCGCGGGCGTCTTTTCGTAGAGCACGCGGCGCACCAGCGGGTGCCGGAACGCCAGCCGGTCGCCCGACTCGACGAGCACGCCGGACGCGATGGCCTCGTCCACCGCGCCCACCAGCGCCGTCGGCGGCCGCTCGGTGGCGACGGCGATGTCCGCCAGCGTGAACTCCCCGACCAGCAGCGCGGCCCAGCGCAGGGTGTCGCGGGTCCCGCTGGACAGGAAGTTCAGGTACAGCGTGATCCGCGAGCCCAGCGGTGACGGGATGCTCTGGCACGAGTCGCCGTCCAGGTGCGCGTGGACGCCGTCGAGCACGATCATCGCCTGCGCGAGCAGCGTCTCGACGATTTCCCGGACGTAGCGCGGGTTCCCGGCCGCGTAGGACACCAGCAGCTGCAGCCCCGGCCCGGGCGGTGCGCCGACCAGCTCGGTGGCCAGCTCGCGCGCGGCCGTTTCGGCCAGCGGCGGCAGCGCGAGCAGGGTGATGTCATCGTTGTCGAGCTCGGCACGCAGATCGTCGAGCGCGGCCGGCCGCGGCACCGGGCGGCAGGCGCCGACGAGCAGCAGCGGCAGCTGCCGCGTCTCCCGGCTCAGGTAGCGCCAGACGCGCAACGTCGTGTCGTCCGCCCACTGCAGGTCGTCGACCACCAGCACCAGCGGCGCTTCCGCGCACAGTTCGCGGACGAGCTCGAGCACGCCGTCGACCGGGTCCTCGCCCGACTGCGACGCGAGCGCGGCCCGGCGCTCGTCGGTGGCGCGCGGGTGCACGCCCAGCGCGTCGAGCAACGGCCGCAGCGAAAACCGCTGGTCCAGCGCGTCTGCGGCGGCGAAGGCGGGGTGGCGGTCCCGGGTCATCGCGAGCAGTTCGGCGAGCAGCGCCGTCCGGCCGCTGCCCGGCTCGCCTTCGAGCCACACCGACCGGCCCACGCCGGCCTCGAGGCCGTCGACGGCCTCGCGCAGCCGGGCCAGCTCGGCCTCGCGTCCGACGAAGATCTCCGCGCGTTCCGGCCTCGCCGCGGCCGGGAACCGCGCCGGACGCGGCGGTGGCGGCGGATTCGGCGGCGGTGCCGCGGGTTTCTGCAGCAGCTCGTCGTGCAGCCGCCGCAGCGCCGGGCCCGGTTCGGTGCCCGACGCCTCGACGAGCCGGTCGCGGATGTCGGCGTACACCGCGATCGCCTCGGTCCGCCGGTCGGCCTTGACCAGGGCCCGCATGAGCAGGCCCCGCAACGTTTCGCGGAACGGGTGCTCGCGGGTCAGCGCGGTCAGTTCGGCGACGAGCTCGGCGTGCCCGCCGGAGTCCAGCACGACTTCGGCGCGCCGCTCGATCGTCGCCAGCCGCACTTCGGTCAGCCGCGCGCGCTGGGCGGCGGCGAACGGTCCGGGCAGGCCGGACAGCGGAACGCCGTGCCAGAGGCCCAATGCCTCGTCGAGTGCTTCGCGTGCGCCGCGGAGATCGCCCGCCGCCTGCCGGCGTTGCGCCTGCTCGCGCAGGGCTTCGAACCGGTGGACGTCGATCGCGCCGGCGTCCAGGCGCAGCGAATAGCCGGACCCGATCGACGCGAGCAGCTGCGGGCCTTCACCCTTGGCGCGACCGGGTTCGAGCGCGCGCCGCAGCCCGGAGACGTAGGTGTAGATGGAGCCCTGTGCGCTCTGCGGCGGCGCCTCGCCCCAGACGGCGTCGATCAGCTCCTCGCGCGAGACCGTGCGGTTCGGGTGCATCGCCAGTGCGGCGAGGACCGTCCGCCGGTGCGCGGAGCCGAGGTCGAGCTCCACATCGCCCTGGAAGGCCTTCATCGGGCCCAGCAGCTGGAGTCTCAACGACGCGGTTGGGGGGTCCAGGGGGGCTCGCCCCCCGGCTGGGGTCTGGGGCTCGGCCCCAGAAGGGGGCAGCGCGGAGCCGTCCGCGGCCGACATCGGTCTCCCTTCGTGCGCGACGAACCGTCACGCGCCGGATGCCTGCCGTGAGCATACGCGGAAGCCGTGAACCGGCAGGCAAGGATGGCGGACATTCGGGCAACGCCCGCGCGGGCGGGTTCCGCGCCGGCCCCGCGGTGCGCGAGGCTCGGGGAGCCCGAGAGGAGCTCCGCATGCCGACCGATGACATGCAGCGGGCCGCTGCCAGCTTCGCGTACGCCCTCGACGCAGCCCGCTCTCGCCTTCGCGACGTCAACAGCGAGATGGCGATGGCGCAGGCGTCGTGGCGCGGCGAGGCGTCGGTGCGGTTCGGCCAGGCGATGCGCGACTGGGAGCAGGAGTACGACGTGATCCTCTCGCGGCTGGCGGAGCTGCTGGAGACGACCGGCGGCCCGATGCCGCGGCCGCGCCTGCCGTGACCCGGCTCGACTTCAGCTTCGCCGGTCTGGTGCTGGACCGGATGGACGGCATCTCCGGCGAGCTGGGCGAGCTGCTCGCCGAACTGGAGTCCCGGGTGGAGCCGGGGCTGGCCGGCTGGACCCCCGAGGCGCGGGAGGAGTACCTGCGTGCCCGGCGCGACTGGGCGCGCGCGGCCGCGCGGCTGCCGGACTGCCTGGAGCGGGCGCGGGCGGCGTTCGGGGAGCTGTCTTCACGCGCGTGAAGGCGGAATAGGGACGGCGTGAAGACGTCCCGGCCACACTGCGGGCATGAAGCCCGTCGAAGTGAGCGTCCTCGCCTCGGACCCGATCACGCACGCCGGCGCGGTGAGCCTGCTGGACGCGCACCCGGACGTCCGGCTGACCGACCTCGTGCCGGACGTGCTGCTGGTGATGGAGGACCACGTCACCGAGGCCGTCCTGGGCGAGATCCGCGCGGCGAAGGCGTCCCACGTCGTGCTGGTGGTCGAGCACTTCCGCGAGAGCGACCTGATGGCGGCGCTGGAATGCGGCGTGGTGGCGGTCCTGCCGCGCCGCGAGACGGGCGGCGCCGAGCTGGTGACGGCGGTGCTCGCCGCGGGTGACGGGACGGCGAACCTGCCGCCGCGGCTGCAGGGCGCGCTGCTCGCGCAGGTGCAGCGGATGCGCAAGGACGTCCTGGAACCCAACGGCCTCACGCTGTCCGGGCTCGCGGCGCGCGAGTGCGATGTGCTGCGGCTGGTCGCCGAGGGGTTCGGGACGGAGGAGATCGCGGCGAAGCTGTGCTACTCCGAGCGGACCGTGAAGAACGTCCTGTACGGCCTGATGACCCGCTGCGGCTTGAACAACCGCGCCCACGCCGTCGCCTACGCGCTGCGGGCCGGCGCCATCTGAGACGTTTTCTTTGCCACTGTCACCTTTTCGTGGGTTAGGGTCGCGATCATGGTGCTCACGGCAGTGGAGATCGCGGCGTCCGTCCGGGCGGGCAAGCTCGATCCGGTGCGGGTGACCGAGGAGGCCCTGGAGCGGATCGCGGCGGCGGACGGCGTGGTCGGCGCCTTCCGGCGGGTGCGCGCCGAGGAGGCGTGCAAGGAAGCCGCCGAGGTGGCCGCGCGGCCCGATCTCGCGTCGCTGCCGCTGGCCGGGGTGCCGGTCGCGGTCAAGGACGTCACGGAGATCGCCGGCGAGTACGCGACGCACGGTTCGCTGGCGGGGCCGTCCACGAAGGCGACTGCGGACGACGTGATCGCGGCGCGGCTGCGCGCGGCGGGCGCGGTGCTGGTGGGGCTGACGCGCGTGCCGGAGCTGTGCATCTGGCCGATGAGCGACGACCCGGACGGCATCGTCCGCAACCCATGGGACCCGACGTACGCCTCGGGCGGTTCGTCGGGCGGCAGTGCGGCGGCGGTGGCGGCGGGCATGGTCCCGCTGGCCCACGGTTCGGACGGAATGGGCTCGGTCCGGTTGCCGGCGGCGATGTGCGGCCTGGTCGGCCTGAAGCCGGGCGCGGACCTGCTGCGCGAAGGCGGCTGGTTCGGCATGTCGGTCCACGGCCCGCTGGCCACGACGGTCGCCGACACGGCGCTGCTGCTGTCGGTGCTGGCTGCCGCGCCTTCGCTGGCTTCGGTGCCATCGCCGTCTTCGGTCCGTATCGGCATGTCGACAACGGTCCCGTTGCTGCACACACCGGTCCCGAAGGAGCTGGTGGCGGCGGTCTCGACGGCGGCGGGCGTGCTGGCCGCCCAAGACCACACGGTGACCCCGGCGGCCCCGCGCTACCCGCCGACGATGGTGCTGGGCATGACGGCCCGCTGGCTGGCCGGCCCGGCGGAGCAGGCTCGCGGCTTCAGCTTCGCGGCGTTGCAGAAGCGGACCCGAGCGCACGTCCGCGCGGGACGGCTGGTCCAGCGGGCGGGCTTGATCCGCGAGTCCACGCAGCGGCGCTGGGTGTCGCGGGCGGAGGAGTTCTTCGCGGAGCACGACGTCCTGCTGACACCGACGCTGTCGCACTGGCCGGTGAAGGCGGGCCGCTGGCACGAGCGCGGGTGGCTGCCGAACGTCCTGCCGTCGACGCGCTTGGCGGGCTTCACGGGCCAGTGGAACTTCGCGGGTTATCCGGCGATCACGGTCCCGACGGGCCGCTCGGCGGTTTCGGGCCTGCCGACCTCGGTGCAGCTGGTGGCGCGTCCGGGGGAGGAGTCCCTGCTGCTGGGCTTGGCGGCCCAGCTGGAGTCGGCCAACCCCTGGCCGCGAACGGCCCGCAACTAGCCACCCACCGAGCCGAGCCGAGCCGACACCGGCCAGGGAACTGCCCGCCGGTGGAAGAGCGGCTGCCGGCCGCGGCTGACGATCCGAAACTGTCGGTCCCCACCGGTAGCGTGGAAAACGGGGGCTGCTCAGCCCCGGAAAGCAGCAAAGGCCGCCCCGATCGCTCGAGGCGGCCTTCGCGAAAGGGTGCTCAGGCCCCCGGCTTGCCCGCCGCGGGCGACAGCGGCTTCGCGCCGTTCCCGTTCGCCGGCTTGGTCGCCGGTCCGTTCTGCTTCGCCGGCGCGTTCCCCGGCTTCGGTGCCGCCTTCGCCGCCTGCGGCGCGGGCTTCGGCGCCGGGGCCGCCTTCGGAACCGACGGCTGGACCACCGGCACGACGGGCGCCGACGGCGTCGTCGCCGACTCGTCCCCGTCGCCGCCCACCAGCCTCGACGCCTGCGGGATCACCGCTTCCTCCGGCAGCGCCGCCAGCTGCGTCTCGCTCCGGTTGAGGATGTCCTCCGCCATCGCCAGGCTCTTGCGCGCCTGCTCGCGGATCTCCGCCAGCCGCTCGACCTTGCGGTTCGCCGCCGTCGTGCGCTGGGCCGCCTGGGTGGTCGCCTCGTCCAGACGCCGCTTGGCCTCCGCCGTGGCCTCGTCGAGACGTCGCTTCGCCTCCGCCGTCGCCTCCGCGAGCCGGCGCTCGGCCTGGTTCTTGCTCGCCGTGCGCTGGTCCGCGACGTGCTTCTCCAGCGCCGCCTTCTGGGCCGCCAGGGACGCCTCGAACTCGCGCTCCAGCTTCCGCCGCTTGCGCTCCGCCTCGTTGTCCAGCAGCTCGCGCCGCTGGGCCGCCTCGACGGTCAGGCGCTGGACCTCCGCGCGCGTCTCCGCCAGGGCGCTTTCGTGCTCCGAGTGCAGCAGGTCGGCCTGCTTGTCCAGCTCCGCGACCAGCTTCGTGTACCGCTCACGCAGCTTCGTCGACGCTTCCGTCGAGGCCGCCCACGTCTTCTCCGCGGCCACCTCGGCGCGCTTGATGATCTCGTCCGCGCGGGCCTGCGCGAGGGTGACCGTGCGCTGCATCCGCTCGTCGAGGTCCTCGAGCCGCTCCGGCGGCTTCTTCAGCTCCTCCACGCGGGCTTCCAGCGAGGCGACCTGCTGCCGGACGGCCTCCACGTCGCGGGTCGCGGCGGCGGCCTGCGCCACCGCGGCGTCGCGTTCGCTGAGCACCCGGCGCAGCTGGCCTTCGATGTGGTCGAGGTACTGCCGCACCTCGTTGCGGTCGAAGCCGTGCCAGGCCTGGGTGTACTCACGACGGAGGGGGAGGAGGCCGTTGAGGGCGGTTGCGGCGGGGTCGCGCTCAGGAACCATGGGCCCGACCGTACCCGGGCACCCGCCGCCTCCGCCTTCCGGCTTAACGAATCACCAACACGTGTCGCCGTGTCGCCGGAATGGCCTCACCCCGGAAACCCTCAGTGAGGCTTATGCAGCCGTCGGCCGCCGCATGACATCTGTGCTGACCAGCGGTCTGCGCGCGGGGTGCGGCGGCCTAACCCGAATAAGCCTCAGTTACCAGTGGAACCCGCGCGAAAGCCGGGCCAAGGCCATCGCCGCGCGGGAGAGGTGTTTCTCGCCACGTCCGATCTTGAGCTCGCCCGAACCGCCCGCCGCGGCCGAATCCGGGAAGATCCGGAAACCCTGGTACGCGACGGCGTCGGTGAGGCCCGGCGTGAGCGTGTAGGCCAGCCCGATCGCCTGCCCGGCCGGGGTTCCGATGTGCTTGGGCCGCTCGATGAGGGCCTTCATCACCATGTCCGCGGCCTGCTCCGGCGACTTCGTCGGAAACGCGTCGTAGATCTTCGTCGGGCGGATCATCGGCGTGCGCACCAGCGGCATGTGGATGGTGGTGAACGTGATCCCGTCGCCGTGCGTCTCGGTCGCCGCGATGCGCGAGAAGTAGTCCAGCGCCGCCTTCGACGCCGCGTACGCCGAGAAGCGCGGCGCGATGCCCTGCACGCCGATCGACGACACGTTCACGATGTGCCCGAACTTCCGCTCGGACATGTGCGGCAGCACCGCGAGGATCAGCCGGACCGCGCCGAAGTAGTTGATCGCCATCGCGCGCTCGTAGTCGTGCATCCGGTCGTA
Source organism: Amycolatopsis sp. NPDC051102 (assembly GCF_040682815.1). Classification (NCBI taxonomy): domain Bacteria; kingdom Bacillati; phylum Actinomycetota; class Actinomycetes; order Pseudonocardiales; family Pseudonocardiaceae; genus Amycolatopsis; species Amycolatopsis sp. NPDC051102. Next base: position 331,127 of record NZ_JBFBBT010000006.1, on the reverse strand, counting down.
GGACAGCTTGATCGACCGGCGGATCGACCGGCCGGCGTTGTTGACCAGCATGTCGATCCGGCCGTGCTCGGCCAGCATCGCGTCGACGGCCTTGCGCACCGAGTCCTCGTCGGTCAGGTCCGCCGGGTACACCGACGCGGTGCCGCCGGCGGCGACGATCTCGTCGCGGACCTCTTCCAGCTCGTGCTGGCGCCGCGCCACGAGCAGCGGGACGCCGCCCGCCGCCGCGACCTTCAGCGCCGTCGCCCGGCCGATGCCCGATGACGCGCCGGTGATGATCACGCGGCGGCCGTCCAGCTCGCCGCGCGGGCCGTGCTTGCGGGCGCGGAACGGGTCGAGGTGCTCGCGCCAGTAGCGCCACAGCGTCGGCGCGTACTCCTCCAGCCGCGGGACCTCGACGGTGCCGGCCAGCGCTTTGCGCGTCTCGGCCGAGGAGAACACCGAGGGGAACGCCATCGTGTCCAGCAGCACCGGCGGGATGCCGAACCGCTCCATGACGGCGTCGCGGGCGATGGTGACGCCGGGGATGTGCTCGGTCAGCTTGACCAGCCCGACGATCCGCTTCGAGATGCCTTCGCCGAGCTGGACGGTGATCGTCGGCGCGCCCGCGGCCCGCGCGAAGGCGTTGTACACCGAGACGACCGGCTGCGGCTCGGGGTTGACCAGGTGGAAGGCGTGGCCGTCGAGCCCCGGCTTGACCACCAGCTCCAGCAGCGCCTTGGCGACGTAGTCGACCGGCACGATGTTGGTGTCGCCGAGGTCCGGGCCGACGATCGGCAGCACGTCCGGCAGCCCGGAGAGCCGGTTGATCGCCGGGAAGAGGTAGTACGGGCCGTCGATCTTGTCCATTTCGCCGGTCTCGGAGTGCCCGACGACGACGGCGGGCCGGTACACCCGCCACGGCACCCGGTCCTGCTCGCGGACGATCTTCTCGGCCTCGAACTTGGTCCGGTGGTACGGCGTGACCAGCCGCTGCCCGGCGTCGAACATCTCCTCGGTGAAGACGCCTTCGTGGTCGCCCGCGACGGCCACCGACGACACGTGGTGCAGGCAGCCCGCGCGCAGGTCCGCGGCGAGGTCGACGACGGCCTGAGTGCCGTCCACGTTGGCCTTGATGCTGGCTTCGTCGTCGGCGGTGAGGTCGTAGAGGGCGGCCAGGTGCACGATGTGGTCGACGGTTCCGCGCAGCTCGTCGCGGTCGGCGTCGGACACGCCGAGCAGCGGCTCGCCGAGGTCGCCGGTGACGAGCGTGACGCGGTCGGAGTGCGGCCACTGGTCGACCAGCGCGGCCAGCTTGGCCCGGGAGGACGCGCGCACGACGAGGGCGACGCGGTCGTCGTCGGGACGGGAGAGGAGCAACCGGGTGAAGTGACGCCCGATCAGTCCGGTCGCCCCGGTCACCAAGAACGTCGCCATCCGACTCACCTCTCGCTCCGCAGCCCTGACCCTGGGCATTCTGCTGCATGGCGAGATCGGTGACCACCGTGTCGAAACGTGATGTTACCCACGAGTAACTTATTCGGGCTCCGCGGTGACGACGCGGTTCTCCTCGTAGCCGTCCGCGCCGCCGACCCAGCGGCCGCCGCAGGTCACCAGCACCACGCGGTGCGGGCCGGACGGGCCGAACAGGTAGTCCGCGCGCGCCGGCAGGTCGCTCTTGTGCACGGTGACCAGCTGCGAGATCCGGTACCGCCACGTCTTGCCCGCACTGTCCACAATGGTCACTTCGGCGCCGATCCGGGCGTTCCACAGCTCGGCGAACGGCCCGGTCGCGCCCCGCCAGTTCACGTGGCCGGCGAACACGCTCGCCCCGCCCGCCGCGTCGAGGGCGGCGCCCCACCAGGTCGCCTGCCCGATGTCGGTGGGCACCGGCAGCTCGCCGCCCGGGCCGAGGTCGGTGCGCACCAGCGTCGCCGTCCCGCCGCCGGGCAGCCGGAGGGTGCCCGGCCGCTGCGGCGGCGGGGACGGCGGTGGTGCCGAGGGCGACGCCTGCGCGGCCGGCACGGCGGGAGCCGTGGACGCCGCGGGTGCCGTGGTGGTGCCCGTGGTCGCCGGGGCCGCGGCTCCGGCGGCGCCGGCGGCGGGCAGTGCCGTGCCGGCCACGACGGCCACGGGTGGCGCGGTCACCGCGGTGGCGCCGAACTGCGCCGCGAGCACCGTCGCCGCGCCGAGGGCGAAGCCGGCGAGCAGCCGGCCCCGGCCGGGTTTCGGCGCGCGCCGATCCCGGGGGCCGGGCGGCTCGTCGTCGGCGACCGCCCAGCCGGTGCCCCGGTGCCATTCGTCGGCGAACCAGTGCGAGTCCTGCCAGTCGTCGTCGTGGTGCGCCACGCCGTTACCGCCGGGACGCCCGCCGCGCGGCGAACCCGATCAGCCCGGCCGCCAGCAGCACGAGCAGGCCGAGCCCGGCCACGCCCGGCACGGAATAGCTCGTTTCGACGACGCCCTGTGCCCGCGCGACCGGCTGGTCGCCTGCCGGGATCGCGCGCGGGACCTCGTTGGCCTTGTTCGTCACGGTCAGGGCGAGCGTCTCGCCCGGTTTCACGGTGCCGCAGGCCGAAGGGGGGTTCTGCGGGTCGAAGGCGTTCGTGTAGCCCGGCGGCGGGCTCGCTTCGACGACGCAGATCTCCTGCGGGGCGCGCAGGCCCTCGACCGTCACGCTCCCGGTCTTGCCGTCGGTGGTGACGACGGCGGGCTTGCCGTCGGCCCCGGTGAGCGGCTTGCCGTCCTGGCCGAGCGCCGCGGAGGTCTTGTCCTTGCCGGTGATCCGCAGGACGGCACCGCCGACGCCCTGGCCCGTGGTCGCGTCCGTCTTGGTCACCTGGACCTGGCCGGGCTTCGCGACGTTGACGACGCCCTGGGCGGTCAGCTCTTTCTCACCGCCGGTGGAGACCACGCGCTGCGCCGTGGTGTCGACCGGCAGCCGGACGTAGGGCCGGTCGGCCGGCGCGGTCAGCGAGGCCACCAGCTTCGGCTTGTCGCCGGTCGGCGTCAGCTTCACGCGCACGGTGCCGTCGGCGCCGGTCTTCAGCGTGACCTCCTTGGCGGCGGCCTGCGGGCTCGCGTTGCCCGCGGTGCTGTCGGCCTTCTCGCCGTCGAGGGTGGCGGCGGTCGCCGTCAGCTTCACCGCGACGCCCTCGACGCCTTCGCCGTGGGCGTTCTTCACGGTGGCGGTCCACTCGGCCGCTTCGCCGAGGTGGGAGTCGCCCTTGGGCGTGGTCACCGAAGCGGTCCACGGCCCGCGGTTGGTCTCGGCGTCGGTCTGCAGCCGCTCGACGGCGTCGGCCGCGGCGGGGAAGTGGTCGCGCATGAAGTGGAGGTGCCCCGGCGCGTCGTAGGCGATCTTGTCCGCGGGCAGGCCCGGGTCGAGGTCGGCCGGGGTGCGCGGCGCCGCGGTCCACGAGTGCAGCAGGTGCGCGAGCGCGGTCGCCTCGTCCGCGTTCTTCGTGTCGCCGTAGCGCAGCAGCAGGTACGAGATGTTCGCCGCCTGGTCGGCGGGGAGTTTCGTGCCCCACTTCGTGAGCAGCTCGTCGCCGGGCTTGTACTGCTCGTCGGTGTCCGGCGCGCGGAGCAGGAAGCTCACGCAGAACACCTGCTGCCCGCCGACGACGTAGGACCCCAGCCAGACCTCGTGGCCGGAGCCCTGCTGGCCGCCGACCCGGTGCCCGGCGCCCTCCTGGCTCGCGGCCGAGGCGGCGGGGGCGCCGGCGGTCACGGAGAGGGTGCCGAGCAGGGCCGCGGCGACGAGACCGGTGAGCGCGCGAGCGACCGCGCGCGGGCGTGGTGACCACCCCATGTGTCAATGCTCCTTCGTCGGACGCGCGTCATCACACGGCGTCTCTGCAGGTCACACGACTGATCAAGTCCCCGACGCGCATTCGGTGAACGTCCGAGCACGCGAAGTGAGCGTTGCGCCACCGGGCAAAACTGTGTACCGCTCTTCGGGTGGCTGTCGCCGAACGGTCGTGACCTGCGTCGCTTACTGTGTCGATCGAGGTCGGTGGGCCACCGGCAGGTAAAGTGTTCTTTACTCGACGGGAACCGCTGGTCCCCGGCGGTCGTTGGACCCGATGCAGCGACGAAAAACGAAGCAGCAGATCCAGGAGGATCAGGTGCGTTCCAGTAGCAACCCGGCGTTCCGCAACCTGCCCGGCGGCGGAACCCAGACTTACGGGCAGTACGGCCCCCCGGTGGGCTTCAACCAACCCCAGGGCGGCGTGCCCGGGTACGGCCCCGGCCGGGCCACCTCCGGCGAGGGCGATCGCCCGATGACGGTCGACGACGTCGTCGTCAAGACCGGCCTGTCCCTCGGTACCGCGCTGCTGTTCGGGGTGATCACGGCGATCTGGGCGCAGGTCCAGCTGGCCGAAACCGGCAAGCTGTCCGGCGCGCTCGTCGGCGCGATGATCGGCGGCCTGGTCGTCGGGCTCGTCGTCTCGCTCGTGATCATCTTCCGGCAGAAGCCCAGCGGCGCGCTGACGCTGACGTACTCGGCGGCCGAAGGCCTGTTCCTCGGCGCGCTGAGCGGCGTGTTCGAGGTGATCTACCCGGGCATCGCGCTGCAGGCGATCATCGGCACCGTCGGCGTGTTCATCGGCATGCTGGTGGTCTACAAGACCGGCGCGGTCAAGGTCACGCCGAAGCTGACGAAGTGGATCGTCGGCGCCGTCGTCGGTGTCGCGATCCTGATGCTGTTCAACCTGATCAGCTCGCTGTTCTTCGGCTTCAACCCGCTGCGCGACGGCAGCCCGCTCGCCATCGCCTTCAGCATCCTCTGCATCGGCATCGCGGCCTTCAGCTTCCTGCTCGACTTCGACCAGGCGGACCGGATGATCCGCGAGGGCCTGCCGTCGAAGTGGGCCTGGTACACCGCCTTCGGCTTGATGACGACGCTGGTCTGGCTGTACCTGGAGATCCTGCGGCTGCTCTCGTACCTGCGTGAGTAATCTGCGCACAGTCCCGCAGTGAAGGCGCTCCGTAACCGGCGGGGCGCCTTTTCTGTGGGTAATTCGTGCATTTGTGGACCCCGCTGCAGACCGTGCTCACCCTGCGTGTTTGATGTCCCGGTCGGTTCTTCTCTTCACATGTGTGAGGTTCACAGTGAGCGTTCCCCCTCCGGCCCCCGGGGGCCAGCAGCCGGTGGGTCAGCCCGATCCCTACGGTCCGCCTCCGGGCGGCCAGCCGCAGCAGCCGTACGGCCAGCCCGGCCCGTACGGCCAGGCGCCGCAGGGTCAGCCCGGCCAGTTCGGTCCGCCGCCCGGCCAGTTCCCGCCCGGGCAGTTCCCGGCGGGCCAGCCGGGCTTCCCGCCCGCGCCGCCGGCCCCGCCGAAGCGCTCGCGGGTCAAGGGCCTGATCGTGGGCGGGATCGGCGCCGTGGTGGTGATCGCACTGGTCGTCATCGGGATCATCTCGTTCATGAAGTCGCCGGCCACCTCGAACGCCGGTGACTGCCTCACCATCACCGAGTTCACCCAGGGCGGCGACGACCCGGCGAAGGCCGACTGCAACGACCCGAAGGCGAACGTCAAGATCGCCAAGAAGCTCGACAGCGCCTCCGACGACTGCCCCGGCGGCTCCAACGCCGGCTACGACACCTACTCGGTGAGCGGCCGCAGCTCGTACAAGCTGTGCCTGATGATCAACGCGAAGCAGGGCGACTGCCTGGCGAACTTCACGTCCCAGACCAAGGGCTACCTGAAGGTCCCGTGCACGGACCCGACCAAGGACGGCGAGCTCGTCAAGGTCGTGACGGGCCAGGCCGACAAGAACGTCTGCGAGGGCACCGACGCCACGCGCGTCGCGGTGTACCCGGAGCCGGCCACGACGATGTGCGTCAAGACGAACGAGTAACCACGGGCAACGAAGAAGGCCCCCTCGCTCCGCGCGAGGGGGCCTTCTTCGTCACAACGTCAGGAAAGGCGCTCGATGATCATCGCCATGCCCTGGCCGCCGCCGACGCACATCGTCTCGAGGCCGAACTGCTTGTCGTGGTGCTGCAGGGAGTTGATCAGCGTCGACGTGATGCGCGCCCCCGTCATGCCGAACGGGTGGCCCACCGCGATCGCGCCGCCGTTGACGTTCAGGCGGTCCAGGTCGATGCCCAGGTCCCGGTAGGACGGGATGACCTGCGCGGCGAACGCTTCGTTGATCTCGACCAGGTCGATGTCGCCGATCGACAGGCCCGCGCGGGACAGCGCCTGCTTGGACGCCTCGACCGGGCCGTAGCCCATGATCTCCGGCGAAAGCCCGGTGACGCCGGTGGAGACGATCCGTGCCAGCGGCGTCAGGCCCAGCTCACGCGCCTTCGTGTCGGACATGACGACCAGCGCCGCCGCGCCGTCGTTGAGCGCGCAGCAGTTGCCCGCCGTGACCCGGCCGTCCGGGCGGAACACCGGCTTCAGGCCGGAGACGCCTTCGAGGGTCACGCCGGCGCGCGGGCCGTCGTCCTTCGAGACGACCGTGCCGTCCGGCAGTGTCACCGGGGTGATGTCCTTGGCCCAGAAGCCGTCCGCGATGGCCTTCTCGGCCAGGTTCTGCGAGCGGACGCCGAACTCGTCCATCTCCTCGCGCGTGACGCCCTTCAGGCGCGCCAGGTTCTCCGCGGTCTGGCCCATCGCGATGTAGACGTCCGGGACGTCGCCTCCGGTGCGCGGGTCGGTCCAGGTGTCGGTGCCGGACTCCGCGGTCGCCTTGGTGCGGGCTTCGGCGTCGGCGAACAGCGGGTTGTGCGTGTCGGGCCAGGAGTCCGAGCTGCCCTTGCCGAACCGCGAGACGGTCTCGACGCCGGCCGAGATGAAGACGTCGCCCTCGCCGGCCTTGATCGCGTGGAACGCCATCCGGGTGGTCTGCAGGCTGGAGGAGCAGTACCGGGTGATGGTGCAGCCCGGCAGGTGGTCGTAGCCCAGTTCGACGGCGACCGCGCGGCCCATGTTGAACCCGGACTCGCCGCCCGGCAGGCCGCAGCCCAGCATCAGGTCGTCGATGTCGGCCGGGTCCAGCTGCGGCACCTTGGCCAGTGCCGCCTGGATCATCTGCACGGTCAGGTCGTCGGGCCGCATGCTGACCAGCGAGCCCTTGTTGGCGCGCCCGATCGGCGAGCGCGCGGTGGAGACGATGACGGCTTCAGGCATGACGTGACACATCCTCGTATCGCGAGCTAAGCAGTTGCTCACCATACTGCCGGGTACGCCGCCCGGGTCAAAGCCGAACGCGACCAAGGCAACACGTGGAATGATCCGATGACGTGCCGAACGACCTCGAACGGGTGCTGCGGACCAGGACGATCCTGCTGTGGGGAGCCGGCCTGCTCGTGGTGGCCGCGGTCGCCGCCACGCTGCTGCTGACGCTGCTGGGCGGGGGTCGCCCGGAGGACTCCGCCCGGCTGGACGCGCTGAAGACCGCCGCCAACATCGTCGTCGGCACCGGCGGGGCCGCCGCCCTGCTGCTCGCCGCGCGGCGGCAGCGCTCGGCCGAGCTGGACCTGGTGCAGAAGGACCACGACGCCACCGAACGCCGCGTCACCGAGATCTACGGCAAGGCCGCCGACCAGCTCGGCAGCGACAAGGCCCCGGTCCGGCTCGCCGGCCTGTACGCCCTCGAACGGCTCGCCGGCGGGTACGCCGAGCACCGGCAGACCATCGTCAACGTGCTGTGCGCCTACCTCCGGATGCCCTTCGGCGACCCTGAACACGATCTCGAGGAGCTGCAGGTCCGCAAGACCGCCCAGCGCATCCTGCTGCTGCACCTGCGCGCCCCATCGGCGGACCAGCCCGGCGAGGCTTTTTGGCCGGACATCGACCTCGACTTCTCGGGGGCGCACCTCGTCGGCCTGACGCTCACACACTGTTCGATCCGGTCGATCAGCTGCCACCGCACGGTGTTCTCCGAACTGGCGGCGTTCCGCGGCACCGAATTCCGCACCAAGGCCGTTTTCAACCGGGCCCGTTTCGACGACCGCGCCGATTTCCGCGGGACGGTTTTCACCGGTGGCTGCGAGTCTTTCAATGGCGCCGTTTTCGCAGGTCCCGCCAATTTCGGCACCAAGTCGGCCGCGCGGCTCGCGGGTGCGAAGGCCAAGCAGGGCTTCGCCCGGACCTGGCCGTCGGGCTGGGAAGAACGGCCGGACGCGGCCGAGCCCGGCTGGATGGAATTGACACGAAAGGACGAACCCGGGGAACCGGCGGCCCGATAGGATCGTCGCAACGGAAGAAAGGTCGCCATGCCACGCGGGAGGTGAACTGGCGATGATTACCACTCGGGCCGCCTACTGGCTGTCCAAGGCCATTCGGACGGGCTGCCCCCGGGTCAGCAGCGCCGGGCGGGACCTCCGGGACGGCGTGACGGCTCAGTGTGCAGCGGCCCTCGGGCCGGAACCGGCGCGGACGAGCGGCTTGGTGGCCGCCTGAGGTCCGGGCCGGACGGCCCGACCTCGCGCTCACTGCCCCGTATCGCCGACGCGCACCCGGAGTCCGCCCGGGCTCGATCGCGCACGATTGGACAAGTCCGGCGGTCAGCTGGTTGCCGATCCGGCCAAAAGCAGGCCGCCCCGCCGGGCGGCAGGTGACCTGCGCTTGAGAGCCATGCGGCCGTGACTGTGGCCGGATCGGCAACGATCGGCACAGTAGGCTGGCGGTCGTGGAGTATGCAGAGCACATCGCAGACCTCGTGGGCAACACCCCGCTGGTCAAGCTGAACTCGTTGACCAAGGGGCTCAAGCCGCTCGTGCTGGCCAAGGTCGAGTACCTGAACCCGGGTGGCTCGGTCAAGGACCGCATCGCGCTGCGCATGATCGAGGCCGCCGAAGCCTCCGGTGAGCTGCGCCCCGGCGGCACGATCGTCGAGCCGACGTCCGGCAACACCGGTGTCGGGCTGGCCATGGTCGCGCAGCGCAAGGGCTACCAGTGCGTCTTCGTCTGCCCGGACAAGGTCAGCGAGGACAAGCGCAACGTGCTCAAGGCCTACGGCGCCCGGGTCGTGGTGTGCCCGACGGCGGTCGCGCCCGAGCACCCGGACTCCTACTACAACGTCTCCGACCGCCTGGTCCGCGAGATCGACGGCGCCTGGAAGCCCAACCAGTACGCCAACCCGCAGAACCCGGAGAGCCACTACCTCTCCACCGGCCCCGAGCTGTGGACGCAGACCGAGGGCAGGATCACGCACTTCGTCGCCGGCGTCGGCACCGGCGGCACGATTTCGGGCACCGGCAAGTACCTCAAGGAGGCCAGCGACGGCCGCGTGCAGGTGATCGGCGCCGACCCCGAAGGCTCGGTCTACTCCGGCGGCAGCGGGCGCCCGTACCTGGTCGAAGGCGTCGGCGAGGACTTCTGGCCGGACACCTACGACCGCACGATCGCCGACGAGATCATCCCGGTCTCCGACGCCGACTCGTTCCAGATCACCCGGCGGCTCGCGCTCGAGGAGGGCCTGCTCGTCGGCGGCTCCTGCGGGATGGCCGTCGCCGCCGCGCTCAAGCTCGCCGAGCGGCTCACCGAGGACGACGTCGTGGTCGTGCTGCTGCCCGACGGCGGCCGCGGCTACATGACGAAGGTGTTCAACGACACCTGGATGTCCTCCTACGGCTTCCTGCCGCCCGACTCCTCCGGCGCCACGGTCGCCGACGTGCTGACCAAGAAGAGCGGGCACCTGCCGGCCCTGGTGCACTCGCACCCGAACGAGACGGTCGCCGAGGCCATCGCGATCCTCTCCGAGTTCGGCGTCAGCCAGATGCCCGTCGTCAGCGCGGAGCCGCCGGTGATGGCCGCCGAGGTCGTCGGCGCCGTCAACGAGCGCGATCTGCTCGACGCCCTGTTCACCGGCAAGGCGCAGCTGGCCGACCGGCTCGAGCAGCACATGTCCCCGCCGCTGCCGACGATCGGCGGCGGCGAGCAGGTGAGCGCCGCGATGACGGCACTGGAAGGCGCGGACGGCGCGCTCGTGCTGGTCGACGGCAAGCCCGCCGGGGTCGTCACCCGGCACGACCTGCTGGGCTTCCTCGCCGGTCGCTGAGCAGGAGCTGTGAAAGTACTTGATCGGCGAACCCGGCCGGGCCGTTACGAGCGCCCGGCCGGGTGATCCGATAGCGTGAGCGCGAGTACAGAACTTTCGCGTCCTCGTCAAGGGGGTTCAAGACCCACATGAGTGCACCGCAGCCACCGAACCAGCCGTGGGGTGGCGGCCAGCCACCTCAGGGCCCGCCGAGTGGCCCCCAGCCGCAGCAGGACAACCCGTTCGGCAGCCCGGAGCCGACCCAGGTCGTGCAGCCCGCCCACCAGGAGGGCGGCTCGCCGTTCGGGGAGACGCCGGAGCCGACCCAGGTCGTCCAGCCGGCCCAGCCGGGTGACGGCGGGGCGGGCGCGACCCAGGCGATGCCGCCGTTCGACGCGAACGCGACCCAGATGGTGAACCCGGCCGGCGGCGGTGACGCGCCGGTCGCGGACTCGACGCAGCTGGTGCCCCCGGGCTCCCAGCCGCCGGCGATCCCCTACACCCCGCCGCCGAGCGCGGCCGACAACCCGGGCGCGGCGTTCGGCCAGCCGGGTGGTTACGGCCAGCAGCCGGGCGGGTTCGGGCAGCCGGGCCAGCCTGGCCAGCAGGGCGGGTTCGGCCAGCAGCCGGGCTTCGGCCAGCCGCCGCAGGGCTTCGGCGGTCCCGGGTTCGGCGGTCCGCAGCAGGGTGGCTTCGGCGGTCAGCCGCCGCAGTTCGGCGCACCGGCGCCGGGCGGCAACCGGCAGCTCTTCGGCTACATCGCCGGTGGCGTGGTCGCGCTGCTGGCCCTGATCGCGCTGATCTACGCGTTCGTCTACATGGGCGACGCGAGCCGCTACTCGGCGTTCTTCGACCGCGCTCCGAACGAGGAGGCGATCGACCGGGCGCTCGACGCGGCCGGGATCGTCGGCCCGGGCACGGTCTGGTTCTACGTGATCATGATCCTGCTGGGCGCGCTGGTCTCCCTGGCCGGCGGCGTCGGCCTGGCCCTCGCCGGCCGGCTCGGCGGGATCCGGAAGTTCGTCCCGATCGCCGTCGTCGCGGGCGGTGCGCTGCTCACGCTCTTCGCACTGCTGCTCAAGATCGGCATCACGCCGAACGCCGAGACGCTCGCGCAGGCTTCGGCGTCCGAGAAGGACACTTTCGGCCTCGGCCTCCCGCCGCTGATCCTCGGCGTGCTCATCCTGATCGTGGGTGTGCTCGCGCTGATCCCGGCCACCGCGCAGTTCGTCGGCCTCGGTGGCGGCGGGGCCGCGCCGGGCGGGCCGCAGGGCTTCGGCGGACCGCCGCAGGGTTTCGGTGGCCAGCAGCAGCCGGGCGGTTACGGCCAGCCGGGCCAGCCCGGTCAGCCGGGCGGGTTCGGGCAGCAGCAGCACCAGCCGGGCGGTTACGGCCAGCCGGGTCAGCCGCCGCAGGGCTACGGGCAGCAGCCCGGTGGCTACGGCCAGCCGGGCGGGCACAACCCGGCCAGCGGCGGGTTCCCGCAGCCGTCGAGCGGTGGCTTCCCGCAGCCGGGGCAGCCGCCGCAGCAGCCGGGCGGCTACGGCCAGCCGGGCCAGCCGCCGCACGGCTACCCGCAGCAGCCGGGGCAGCCGCCGCAGGGCTGGGGCCAGCCGCCGGGCCAGCAGGGCCCGCCGAGCGGCGGGTTCGGCCAGCCCGGCCAGCCGCCGCAACAGCAGCAGTGGTGACCTGATCCACGCACCCGTGCCCCGGAGCCCGAATCGGCTCCGGGGCACGCTGCATTTCCGGGCCGGTCGCGCAATGGTCCGAAATGGACAATGAACGGCCAGTAGTGGCTCCGCCGTGATCGCGTGACATGATTTCTGCCGTTACCGCACAAAAATGATCTTGGGTTCCGCCGTCCGGCCGAATTCCGTTCTTTTTCCGGTCTGTCCCCCGTTATTCCGACTAGGGTGAGCGCCGTTGTCCCGTGCTCGGCTGATGGGGGAGTTGTGACCGGTACGTACGGCCACCCGGTGTCGCATTCGCATTCGTATTCATCGACTCGGCCATCCGGCGTAACGGCGGTCCTCGCCGGCGTGCTCGGATTTCCGGCCGCGGTCGCCGCGGGATACGTGCCGGTGAAGATCTTCCTCGACATGCCGGCGGAATTCAGCCTCGGCGCGCTGCCGGGGTGGGTGCTGGTGGACCTTGCCGGCTACGTCGTGGCGGGACTCGTGCTGCTGCTCGGTTCGCTGGCGACGCTGTTCCGCGCGACGGCGGGGGCGGTCCTGCTCGGCCTGGGTGCGCTGCTGGCCATCGGTGCCCTGCTCACCGAGCCGCTGTCGGTGGGCGTGCCGCCGGCCCGGTTCGCCGACGCGATGTTCACCCACGGCGGGCTCGCCATGGCCGATCGAGTCGGCCTGGCCGCGCTGGCCGTGCTCGTGCTGGTGCTGGCGTTCCTGCCGCCGACGTTCCGCTACCTGCGGTACCGCACGTCCACGCTGCCCGTCCTGTCCGGCCAAGGCGCCTACTCCTCGCGGAGCTGGTGAGTGGCCGTCGCAGCCCCGCCGGAGCCCCGGGCCGCGACCGCCGTCGTCGCCGGGGTGCTCGCCCTGCTCGGCGGGCTGTGGTTCGTGGCGGGTGTCTTCATGTTCGGCTGGGTGGGCTTGAGCCAGGAACCGCTGCTGATCCCCAGCCAGGTCACCGACGCCTTCGTCGGCCTGGTGCTCCTGCTCGGTGGGACCCTGCTGCTCGCCCGCACGGAGCTGGGCCGGGCCCTGACGCTGATCGGCGCGGTGCTCGGCCTGGTCGCGCCGATCGTCGGCACCGTGCTGCTCCACCAGCGCATCTACTTCGTCGCGGGCGGCCCGACGGGGATCGAGCAGCTGGTGCTGCGCCGGGTCGTCGTCGCCCTGCCGTTCGTGGCGATCCTGGTGCTCACCCTCCTGCCGGTCACCCGCCGGTGGACGCGGAACTGAGATCCGTCCCACCTGACGGGAATGCCGGGGCCGCGCCGTACGCTTGACCAATGGTGGACGACTACTCCGTACTGGGCTTCGAGACGCGCGCGATCCATGCCGGTCAGAAGCCTGACCCCCGCACCGGCGCGGTGATCGTGCCGATCTACCAGACCTCGACCTACGCCCAGGACGGCGTGGGCGGGACCCGCGAGGGCGACTACGAGTACTCGCGCACCGCGAACCCGACCCGCTCGGCGCTGGAGGAGGCGCTGGCCTCGCTGGAAGGCGGCCGGCACGCGCTGGCCTTCGCCTCCGGCATGGCGGCCTCCGACGTGGTGCTGCGCAGTACCCTGCGCCCCGGTGACCACCTCGTGCTCGGCAACGACGCCTACGGCGGCACGTTCCGCCTGATCGACAAGGTGCTCAGCCTGTGGGGCGTCGAGCACACCGTCGCCGACCTGGCGAACCTCGACGAGGTGCGCGCGGCCATCCGCCCCGAGACGAAGCTGATCTGGTGCGAGTCGCCGACCAACCCGATGCTCGGCATCGCCGACATCGCGGCGCTGGCCGGCGTCGCGCACGACGCCGGCGCCCGCCTGGTGGTCGACAACACCTTCGCGACGCCGTACCTGCAGAACCCGCTCGCGCTCGGCGCGGACATCGTCCTGCACTCGACGACGAAGTACCTCGGCGGCCACGCCGACGTCGTCGGCGGCGCGATCGTCACGAACGAAGACGAGCTGCGCGAGCAGTTCTTCTTCCTGCGCAACGCCGCCGGCGCGGTGCCGGGCCCCTTCGACGCGTGGCTGACGCTGCGCGGCCTCAAGACGCTGGCCCTGCGCATGGAGCGTCACAGCGACAACGCCGAGAAGATCGTCCAGGCACTGGTCAAGCACCCCAAGGTGGCCAAGGTCTACTACCCGGGCCTGCCGGAGCACCCGGGCCACGAGACGGCGGCGAAGCAGATGCGCCGCTTCGGCGGGATGGTCTCCTTCAGCCACGTGGACGGCGAGCAGGCCGCGCTGGAGGTCGCTTCGCGCACGAAGCTGTTCATCCTCGCCGAGTCGCTCGGCGGCGTCGAGTCGCTGCTCGAGCACCCGGGCAAGATGACCCACGCGGCCACGGCGGGTTCGACCCTCCAGGTCCCGGCCGACCTCCTCCGCCTGTCGGTCGGCATCGAGGACGGCCGCGACCTGGTCGCGGACCTGCTGGCCGCGCTGGGCTGAGCCTCAGGCACCCACGTCGAGGCCGCCGCCGTAGAGCCGGTCCACCCGGAGCGTGATCACCACGCGGCGGTCCTCGACCATGTTCCGCAGGAACGCGGCTTCGTCTTGCGCGTCGGCGAACGGCGCCTGCATGGCGAGCAGAGCCCGGCCGGTTTCGTCGCCGGGCACCGAACTGACCGGCGACACCTCCGCCACGCCCTCCGCGACCGCGAACGCCAGGTGGTCGGCACTGCTGACGTAGAGCGAAGCGCGCGGGTTGTTCGCGAGCTGGCGAACCTTCGCGCGTCCCGCCGCGGACCCGATCCGCACCACGCGCTCGTCCGGGTCCCAGGCGTAGGCGACCGTGGACAGGTGCGGGTGGCCCGCGCGGTTGACGGTGGCCAGCGCACCGAGGTTGTGCTCGCCCAGCAGGCGGCGCACGGCGTCCTCGGACGGCTTGGCCGGCCCGGGACCGCGGCCGGGTTCGTAGACGGTGGTCATGGGGTGATCATCGGCGACCGGCGGAAACCGCGGAAGAAGGCACTTTCGTGTGCCCTGGGCACACCGGGGTAACTCCCCTGGTCAGGGGTTGTAGTTGCCGTGCACGACGCCGCCGGTGGCCGGGCCGCGGGTGGCCGGCAGGCTCGAGCCGTCGACGCAGCCGCCGACCAGCTCGACGTGGCTGTCGTGGCGGATGTACTGGGCCGGGGCGCCGCAGCTCGCGCTGTCCACGGTGAAGTACGCCGCTCCGGTGAGCGCGGCCGCCGAAGCCACCCCGATCACCAGGGGGAGCAGGCCGGCGGAGCGGGTGGCGCGAGCCCGTCGGGCCGTTTTCGCGTCGTTCCCCGGTGCCATGGTTGCTCCTTGTTTACCGCGTGTTGACGCGACCCAGGGTACCCGGCTCTCGGTCCGGTCAACCTGTGGAGTTCCTGAGTGGCATAGTCCGGCCCATGGAACTCGTCACCCTCGAGCGGATCCAGGCCGCCCGGGAACTCCTCAAAGGAGTGACCCGGGTGACGCCGATGGAGCACGCGCGCGACCTGCGCCGGCTCCACGGCGGTCCGGTGTACCTGAAGTGCGAAAATCTGCAGCGGACGGGGTCGTTCAAGATCCGCGGCGCCTACACCCGCATCCACGGCCTGACGGCGGCCGAACGCGAGCGGGGCGTCGTCGCGGCCAGCGCCGGCAACCACGCGCAGGGCGTCGCGCTGGCCTCGTCGCTGCTCGGCGCCAAGTCCACGGTCTTCATGCCGCTGCGGGCGCCGCTGCCGAAGCTGGCCGCCACCCGCGGTTACGGCGCCGAGGTCCACCTCCACGGCGCCCTTCTGGAGGAGACGCTCCACGCCGCCATCGAGTTCGGCGAGCGCACCGGCGCGGTGTTCATCCACCCCTTCGACCACCCCGACGTGATCGCCGGCCAGGGCACGGTCGGCCTCGAGATCCTCGAGCAGGTGCCGGGCGTGAAGACCATCCTGGTCGCCACCGGCGGCGGCGGGCTGGCCGGCGGGGTCGCGTCGGCGGTGAAGGCGCTGCGCCCGGACGTCCGCGTCGTCGGCGTCCAGGCCGAGGAAGCCGCGGCGTACCCGCCGTCGCTGGCCGCGGGCGCGCCGGTCCGGCTGAGCCAGACGGCCACCATGGCGGACGGCATCGCCGTCGGCGAGCCCGGCCTGGTCAGCTTCGCCCACGTCGAAGCCCTGGTCGACGACGTCGTCACGGTGACCGAGCAGTCGTTGTCCCGGGCCGTGCTGCTCTGCCTGGAACGCCGGAAGCTGGTGGTCGAGCCGGCCGGCGCGGCGACGGTCGCCGCGCTCCTGCAGCACCCGGGCGTCTTCGAGCCCCCGGTGGTGGCCATCCTCTCCGGCGGCAACGTCGACCCGGTGCTGCTGCTCCAGATCATCCAGCACGGCATGACGGCGGGCGGCCGCTACCTGCGCCTCCACCTGCGCGTCCCGGACCGCCCGGGCTCCCTGGTCGGCGTGCTGAAGTGCGTCAGCGAGCTGGGCGCGAACGTGCTCGACGTCGAGCATTCCCGCATCTCCGGCAGCCTCGACCTCGGCGAGGCCGACGTCGTGCTGGCACTGGAGACCCGGGGGCCGGAGCACTGCAAGGACGTCGAGGTCGCGCTGACGAACGCGGGTTACACAGTCGTCTAACTCGCGGTGATCGCGGCCAGGGCGAGGTCTTTGGCCGCCTCGGTGACCTCGGCCGGGGCGGCGAAGCGCCGGGCGCGGAGGTGGGCGACCAGCTCCGGGTCCGGCGGCACGCCGTGCTCCCGCAGGTAGTACGCGACCGCGCCGGGCCACGCCCAGATGCCGTCCGTGCGGAAGTTCAGCGGCACCGCGTCCGTGCGCGCCGGGTCGAACGCGTCGGGCCCGTTGCTGCGGGACGCCAGGATCACCGGGGCCGCGTCCAGGTAGGCGAGCACCGGCTCGAGCTCGGCCGGCGGCAACGGCGGCCGCCGGACCAGCGGACGGCCCGCCGCGTCGACGCCGTCGTGGATGCGGGGTGTCCGGATCCCTTCCGGCGTCGGCGCCGGGCCCGCGGCCCGCCGGCGCATCCACGCCGGGACGTGCTGGTCGGCGCGCGGGAAGGCGCGCAGCTCGTCCTGGAAGCCGATCGGCGGTGGCGTGCGCCGCCACTGCGGTTCCCGGTCGAACACGAAGTCCGCGCCGACGCCGTGAACGGGGTCCACGGTCAGCACCGCGCCCAGCCAGGTCCCGGCGCCCGGCCGGTACATGCCCGTGCGCAACGCACCCAGGAGCTGGAGCAGCTCCGCGGGCGGCTGGACCGCGCGGGGCACGCCGTCCTGTCCCGTGACGACGACGTCGGCCTCGATGTGCCTGCCGACCGCCCGGTACTCGGTCCGGATCTGCCGCCAGGTGCCGGGCGGCGCCATCGACGCCAGCCCGTGCCCGATCCGGTTGACGAGCTGTTGCTGCTGGTCCGGGCTCAGCGGCACCGGCGGTGTGGTCATGGCTCAGCCCTGCTCCGGCGACGGCGGCCGCGTGGTCGCCTGCGGGACCTCTTCGGCGGCGCCGTCGGCCAGGAGGTCGGCGAAGGGCCGCTCCAGCACGTAGGCGGTCCCGCCACCGGGCTGGTCGTACCAGGAGATGACGGTCCCGGTGACCGCGCGTACGGGCCGGCGCAGGCGGTACACGTGGTACGCCCACTCGCGGACTTCGTCGGGTTCCGAACGGTGGGGCCACTCGGTCCGGGCGGCGTACGCCGTGTTACCGGTGGGGGCGCCGTAGCGGTCCAGTTCCGTCCCCGGCGGCAGGGTGACCAGCCGTTTCCCGCCGTACATCTGCAGGCCGGCGTCCCCGCCGGCGGGCTGGATCGGCCAGTCCGCGGTGGGACGCTTGGCGTCCGGCGGCAGTTCGCCGCGCAGCCCGGCGCGGTTCAGGTAAAGGTGCCCCACGAAGTAGCGGACGGCCGCGGCTGCCGCCGGGAAGGTCGCCGCTTCGAGGCGGTCGTCGCCCCTGGCCAGGAAAACCGCCCAGCCGTCGCCCTCGCGCACCAGGCACCAGGCGCCGTCGGCGACCTCGCCGATCCGGTAGCGGGCCGGGGGAATCTCCAGCTCGGCCGCCGCGTCCTCGGCCGCGCGCAGGGCTTCCTTGGTCGCCGTTTCCGGATCCGCCGCGGCGGACGGCGTCGCCGCGGGGCCGGTCACTTCGGCCAGCCAGTCCGGCAGCGCCTCTCCGGTCCGGGGGAACTGCGCGAGCTCACGGGCGAACTCGGCCACCGGCCGCGGCCCGTCCCACGCCGGCTCGTCGTCCCACGTGTAGGTGTACTCGACGCTCGAGTCCTGCCCGACGTGCGCGACGGCCTGGAACCAGGTCCCCCGGCCGTCGTGGTACATCGCGGCCCGCAGCTCGGCCAGCAGCTCGGCGACCTCCCGCGGCGGCTCCCACAGGTACAGGCCGCCGTCGGTGGCCCGGCGGACCATCACCGGCAGCTCGGTGTACCCGCCGATCGCCCGGTAGGTCAGCATCACCTGCGTCCAGTCCGCCGGCACGGACAGCGCGACGATGTTCGCGATCTGGTCCCAGTACCAGTTCTGGTCCGGCGGTGCCAGCGGCGGCCGTGGCCGCGCGACCGGGACGTCTTCGGGCACCGGACGGCCGGCTTCGGCGAGCCGCGCGCGCAGCCAGGGCTGGATGTTCTCCGCGTCGCGTGGGTACGCGCCGAGGTCGCGCACCCAGCCCGCCGGGTCGATCGCGGGTGTCCAGTGCGGGTCCCAGTCCAGGTTGAACAGCGTCTGGATGCGCCCGGGCGGGTCGATCATGTACCGCATCGAGAACCAGGTGCCCTCGCCCGGCACGTAGAACGCGTCGCGCATGCGGCGCACGGCGGGCACAACCCGCTCCGGCACCGCGACCGGGACCGTGCTGCCGTCGGCCAGCAGCACGGTGAGCACGAAGTCCTGGACGTCGACGTTGACCCGGCTCACCAGGTCGATCCGCCGCCATCCCGGCGGCGCGACGTCGACGAGGGCGTTGCCCACTTCGTGCGACTGCTCCCGCCACTGCGAGGCGTCACGAGGCATGAGTGCCGGTCCTTTCTGGTGCCGCGGCCGGGTGCATCAGGGCGTCCCGGCCGGGGTGTTGGGGAAGCTGCGCAGGTGGACGCTCCGGTTGCCGGCGGCGTCCACTTCGACCCACCGTACTTGGATGGTGTGCGGCACCAGATCGCCGTCGTTCCGCAGCGGAAACACGTCGATCCCGTCGATCCCGCCGCCCTTCCGGAGGTGTTCGGCGAGGTCGGATTCGAACGCGTACCAGTGGTCGGGCCCGGCCTGGCTCGGCCAGCCCTGGTTCTGCGGCCGCCACTGGGACATCATGTTGACCAGCTCGCCGGGGCCGCGGAACTGGTTGCCGGCGATGTGCCCGCCGTCGTACTGGCCCATGCCCGCGCCCAGCCGGCCCGACTGGCCCTGTGCCGTGCCGTCCCGCCGCAGGAACTCGTGCTCGGGCGCGAGTTCCGGGTTCCTCGAGTGGCCGTGCACGGTCTGGGCCGGGCCGCCGGTGACCTCGGGGCCGGTCTGGTAGGTGAACCGCCCCTCGTCCACGTGGTAGACCATGTTCGGCGCGGGGTTGTTGAGGTCCGGGTGGTGCGGCCGGAAGGTCTCGACCACCGCGACCCGCCCGTGCTCGTCGGTCCAGTACACCGACCGCGCGTGGTCGATCGTCTTGTCGCCGTCCTTGTATTCGCTGTGCACGACGTACTTGGAGTTCGGCTCGAGCTTCGGGCTGCCGTCGGGGTTCTTCGGCTGCGCGTCCAGGAAGGACTTGCCCTTGGGCACGTCGACGTCGTGCTGCGTCGCGCCGCGGAACCGGTCCGGGTCCCGGACCCCTTCCCCCGGCACCTCCGCCTTCGGGTCGATCCCCTGGCGCAGGTGGATCTCGGCGTCGCGCGGGACGAACTTCGGGTTGTCGATGCCCTTCCAGTCCGGGTTGGTCCGCGCGATCCGGCCCGAGTCGACCTCCGCCCACCGCACGTGTCCCTCGGCGTCGGTGTAGAAGGTGCCGCGGTGGACGCCCTTCTTGTCGACGACCTCGTACTTGGTGTGCGGGTCGTAGGGACCGCCCTCGGCGAACGAGCTCTTCGGTCCGGGCGCGCGCGGGTCATCGGCCTTGATCGGGACGGACGGGCCCTCGAAGTCCGGCCGGTGGAACTGCACCGAGGGGTGCGGCACGCCGTTCGCGTCGGTGTGGAAGGTCTGGTGGTGCCCGTCGATCTCCACCCGGTAGGTGGTGTCCGGGTGGGGGTGGCGGACGTCGGGGTTCGGGTGGTAGTCCGGGTTCGGCTTGAACGCCGGGTCCGCCTGGCCGGTGGGGATCCGCGGCGGCACGTTCGGGTGGGACGTGTCGATGTGCGTGACCCGGCCGGTGCCGTCGGTGTGGTAGGTGCCGCGCGGGTTCCCGGCGGCGTCGACCACCTGGTACGACCGGTTCGGCTGCAGCGGCTGGTCGGTCGGGAAGCGTTCCCCGGCGCGCGGCGGCCGCGGCGCGTCGGGGTGCGTGCTGCCCGGCCCGACCGGCACGTGCTCGCCGCCGGTCGGGGTGAAGTCCGTGCCGTGCTGCGGGTTCCGCCGGACCTCGGCCTGCCGCTGCGGATCGGTGAGGTCGTGTTCCTGCTGCTCCGACAGCGGGTTCCGGTCCCTGGGAACGTGCCGCGGCGCGTCGGGGTCCGCGTCGGGCGCGGGGTTGTGGCGCTGCCGGGTGTCGTCGTCCCCGCGGTGCCGGGCGCTGTCGGCGTCGACGTCGTACGGATCGTGGTGCCGGGTGTCGGGCGCGAACCCGCTGTCCCCGGCGGCGTGCGTGGAGCCGTCGGGGTGGTGCACGCTCCACTCGCCGTCCGGCGGGATCCGCGGCCGCATCTTCCCGTCGGGCCCGATTTCGTAGTCGGACGAGAAAACCCGCCCGTGCGAGTCGGTCCACGCGGGCTTGCTGGGCGCGAGGACTTCGGTGTCGAGTTCACGCGACAGCCGGTGCGCGAAGTCGTTCGAGCCGGCGTCACACCCGATCAGCCGGACCGGCCGGCCGTCGTAGCCGGCGTTGCGGCGCAGGACGTCCGCGAACTCCTCGGGCGTGTAGAGGCGGTCCCCGATCCGGGCGTGGCCATCGGGCGTGACGTGCACGTCGACGGTGTAGCGGCCGTCCGGGTCGGGCTGCACCCGGTGCGGCAGGTCGCCCATGTCGGGGTCGCCGGCGTGGTAGGAGCTGCCCGCGGGGGTGCTTTCGGCGTGCCGGGCGTTGACCTCGTCCGGGGGGAGGGGGTCGTGCGGGGTCGGCGCGTCGGGGTCCGGGGGCGTGCCGTCGTGCGGGGTGTGTCCCGGGGTGTCGGGGCCGTGGGTGTCGGATGCGGTGCTGCCGGGGTGGCCGGGGCCGTGGTTGTCGGGGTGGCCGGGTCCGGAACCGGCCGGGCGGGTGTCCGGGCCGGGTGCGGAGCCGCCCGGCCGGGCGCCTGCGCCATGGGGGTCGGGCCCGGGGCGGCCGGGCGCGGAAGTGCCCGGGCGGGTGCCGGCGCCGTGGGTATCGGGCCCGGGGCGGCTGGGCGCGGACGTGCCGGGGCCGTACCCGCGGGCCGCCGGGGCGGGCGCGTCGGGCGTGCGTGGGCGCCCGCCGGGCAGGTCACCGCCGGGGCGGGGCCGTGCGGGGGCGTCGACGTGCGGGGTGGCGGCCCCGGGGCTGCCCGGGGTGCCGGTCCAGCCGCCACCCGCGCCGCCGGAGCGCGGGGAACCGCCGCCGAGACCACCACCGCCACCGCCGGGAGCGCCACCGCCGGGCGGCATGCCGCCCATCGCCGGCTGTCCGCCCTGCGGCGGAACACCGTCGCCACCCCCGCGCGGCGACGGCACGGAAGTGCCGGGCTCACCGGTCCGCGGAGCGGTGGGGGCGGTCCCGCTGGCCGTGGTGGAGCCATCGGTTCGCGGCGCCGCGGCACTGCTCGGGGTATCGCCACCGGAGTGCGCCCCGGGCCCATCGGTCCGGGCACCGGGCGACGACCCGGAGTGCGCGGGAGCCGCACCACTGTCGCCGACCTGCGACGGCGACCTGGTCGGCGAGGGGCTGGTGTCGCCCGGATGCGACGGTGAGCCGTCCCCGCCCCTGGTGGGCGCGGGTCCACTGTCGCTGACGTGCGACGGGCTGCTGTCTCCCGCCCTGGCGGGCGAGGCGCCGGTGTGCGACGGCGAGCTGTCGCCGCTCCTGGTGGGCGCGGGTCCACTGTCGCTGACGTGCGACGGCGAGCCATCCGCGCCCCGGGTGGGTGCGGGGCCACTGTCGCCGACGTGCGACGGCGAGCCATCCGCGCCCCGGGTGGGTGCGGGGCCACTGTCGCCGACGTGCGACGGCGAGCCATCCGCGCCCCGGGTGGGCGCGGGACCGCTGTCGCCGACGTGCGACGGGCTGTTGTCTCCCGCCCTGGTGGGCGAGGCGCCGGTGTCGCCGGAATGCGACGGCGAGCGGGTCGGCGAAGGCCCGCTGTCCCCGACGCCGTCTCCCGTGTGGGCCGGCGCCGGACTGTCGTCGCCGACGTGCGACGGTGAGCTGTCCCCGCCGCGTCCCGCCGGAGAACTGCCGTCCCCGGACCGGGTGGTGGACCCGCCGTTGTCGCCCGAGCGGCCCGCCGAAGGACTGCCGTCCGGCGAACCCTCTCCGTCGCCCGAGTGCGATGGCGAGTCCCCGTCCGCATGACCGCCGTCCGGGGTGTCACCCTCGCCGGAGGAACCGCCTTCCCCGTGGGCGCGTGTGTGGACCCCGCCGCCCTCCTTCGGGATCTTGTGGACGAAGCCGCCTTCCTTGACCTTCAGCCCGTCGAGCCCGCTGACCTTGCCCAGGACCTTCCCGAAGACCTTCGCGATCTTCTCGAACAGGTCCACCAGCTTCGACAGCAGCGGCGACACTTTCCGGATCGTGTCGGTCAGCTTCTTGAGCAGCTCGCCGATCTTCTTGCCCCACTTGGCGATGGCCGCCGACGCCTGCGCCACCACGACCGGCGTGCCGAAGCCGAGGCTGAAGACCTCCTCCATCACCCACGAGATCAGCTTGCCGACCAGGTCCGCGATCAGCTGCCGCACCGTCTCGCGGACGAACGACACCACCTGGCCCATGATCATCGTGACCGTGCTGATCGCGCCCGCGACCGTCGCCGCGCCCGACAGCGCGTCCGAATGCTCCGCCGCGAACTTGCGGTAGGCGTCCGCGCCCGCGCCGGTCCAGCCCGTCGTGCCGTTCTTGACCGCGTTGTCGAAGTCCGTCTTGCGCTCGCCGAGCGCCTTCGAGACGTTGCCCCAAGTGTCCGCATAGGACTGGATCACCGGCGGGTTGCCCGCCACGGAGTCGAGCATGTCCTTCAGCGGCTGCACGTGCTCCATCAGGAACGACGCCACCGACGACATCAGGTACCCGAACGGGTCGATCGCCGCGCCGGCGATTTCGCCGGCCAGCGACAGCATGCCGAGGCCACCGGAAACCCAGTCGCCGTCCTTGATGCCGTTGAACGCGTCCATCGACGACTCGGCGATGCCGATGCCGCCGGCCCAGCCGTAGTCGCCGTTGCCCGCGGTGAACGCGCCGGGCCCGTCCGGGTCCTTCTTGGCGTCGACGACGAGCGGGTTCCCGTCCGGCATCAGGCACCGTCCACGGACTTGTTCAGGTCGTCGGCGACGCCGCCTTCGTACTTGTGGTAGGCCGCCGCGGCCTCGCGCACCTTGCCGGAGACGGCCGTCATCGCCTGCACGGCGTCCTTGAGCGCATCGATCCCGTACTGCTCCACCGGGTCGAGCAGCATCCGGAACGGCTGGCAGAGGATGCCGTACGCGTCGGTCGGCATGCTCACCTGGGTCGCCGCGTCGACGGCCTGCTGCAGCCCGTCACCGATGGCGTCGAGCTGCTGCGCGTGCGCCGTCAGGTCGGTGCTGAGTTCCACATCCGTCATCGGTTCCCCCTCAGGAAAGAATCGGTCCGCCGAAGTCGTCGTCGTCCTCGTCGCCACCCGGGCGGCGACGGCGGGGTGGCGGCGGCGGGGTCCGCGGCGCCGCGGGCGGCGGCTCCTCGGTGTCCTCCGGCAGGAACCGGCGGACGCGGTCGGGTTCCGGGAACGCGGGCTCCGGCTCGGGCGGCGGCTCCGGGAACGTGCTCTGCGCCTCGCGGACGATCTCGGCCGCGGCCTGGTCGCCGGTGCCGGTGGTCTCGGTCATGGCCTGCTGCAGCAGCTCGGGAATCCGCGCCTGCGCCCGCTGCACCAGCTGCATCACCTGCGCGGACACCTCGGCCATCCGCTTGCCCGCCGCGGTCTCCGCGATCACGAGGTTCTTGAGCAGCCCGCGCGAGTCGACGGTCACCTGGACGGTGCCGTCCTTCGACCGCTCGGTGACCGTCTGGCCCTGCATGCGATCGGCCAGCGCCTGGTACCGGGCGGCGTTCTCCTCGAGCCGCTTGGTCCAGTTGTCGATCATCGCGTCGCTGGCGTCGATGCTGTCCGGCATCACGGCCCCTTCTCTCTGCTTCCCCACACTGACGGATCCGGGCCGCCCTCGGTTCCCGATTCACGTCAAAGGCCACCATAGGGGACCCGCAGGTTCCCGATGGTGGCCTTCGCCGAGATGTGTCAGAGGTTGCCGCGGCGCTCCTGTTCACGCTCGATCGCTTCGAACAGCGCCTTGAAGTTGCCCTTGCCGAAGCCGAGCGAGCCGTGCCGCTCGATCAGCTCGTAGAAGACGGTCGGGCGGTCGCCGATCGGCTTCGTGAAGATCTGCAGCAGGTAGCCGTCCTCGTCGCGGTCGACCAGGATGCTGTGCTCCTTGAGCGTCTCGATCGGCACGCGGACATTGCCGATCCGGGCGCGCAGCTCGGGGTCGTCGTAGTAGGAGTCCGGGGTGTCGAGGAACTCGACGCCGGCGGCGCGCATCGCGGTGACCGTGGCGATGATGTCGTTGGTGGCCAGCGCGATGTGCTGGCAGCCGGCACCGTCGTAGAACTCGAGGTACTCGTCGATCTGCGACTTCTTCTTCGCCACGGCGGGCTCGTTCAGCGGGAACTTGACCCGGTGGTTGCCGTTCGAGACGACCTTGCTCATCAGCGCCGAGTACTCGGTCGCGATGTCGTCGCCGACGAACTCCGCCATGTTCACGAAGCCCATGACGCGGTGGTACCAGTCGACCCAGTAGTCCATCTTGCCGAGCTCGACGTTGCCGACGCAGTGGTCGACGGCCTGGAACAGCCGCTTCGGCGCGCCTTCCGGCCGCTTGACCGTGCTCTCGCGCGGCTCGTAGCCGGGCAGGTAGACACCGTTGTAGCGCGACCGGTCGACCAGCGAGTGGCGGGTTTCGCCGTAGGTCGCGATCGCGGCGACGCGCACGGTGCCGTGCTCGTCGGAGACGTCGTGCGGCTCCTCGAGGATGGTCGCGCCTTGCGCGCGGGCGTGCTCGACGCACTTGTCGACGTCGGTGGTCTCCAGCGCCAGGTCGATGACGCCGTCGCCGTGCTTGCGGTGGTGGTCCAGCAGCGGCGAGTCCGGCTTCACGCCGCCGGTGATGACGAACCGGGCCGAGCCGGACTTCAGCACGTAGGACTTGCGGTCGTAGACGCCGGTCTCGGGACCGGAGTACGCGACGAGCTGCATCCCGAACGCGATCTGGTAGTACCAGGCGGTCTGGGTGGCGTTGCCGGCGATGAACACCACCGCGTCCATGGCCTTGACCGGGAACGGGTCGGTCGAGGCGTCGTGGTCGACGAGCCCGACGAGCTGACGCAGCTGGTCGTAGCTGACGTCGTCGAGTGCACCCTGGGGTTCGGCAGTCTGGGTCATACCTCGAAGGATCATCCCTGTGAGGCAAGATGCGCAATGGTGTCAGTTTTCGCTGGACAAGATGACCAGTGGCTGCGGGGTATCGGCCGTCATCGTGGACAATCTGCGTATGCCGGAGAACCTGGATGCGCTGGATGCGCGCCTGCTGCTGTTGCTCACCGACTCGCCGCGCCTGGGGGTGCTGGAGTGCGCGCGCCGGCTGGGCGTCGCCCGCGGCACGGTCCAGGCCCGCCTGGACCGCCTGACCGAGCGCGGCATCCTCGGCGGTTTCCCGCCGGAGCTGGACCTGGCGGCGATGGGCTACGGCCTGACGGCGTTCGCGGTGCTGGAGATCGCGCAGGGCCGCCGCACGGAGGTCGCGGAGGCCCTGGCGGCGATCGACGAGGTCTGCGAAGTCCACGCGACGACCGGCCAGGGCGACCTGTTCGTCCGGATGGTCGCGCGCGGCAACGACGACCTGCAACGGGTGATCGACAACGTGGTCGGCGTCCCCGACGTGCTGCGGACGTCGACGTCGATCGCGTTGTCGACCCCGGTGCCGCCGCGGGTCCGCCCCCTGCTGGAGCGGACCGCGCGGGGCTGACTCCGCACGACATGCGGGAGGCAGGCCGCGCAGCCGGTCGGCGGGGGTCCGCCGGGTCGGCTCGGGCGGCCGACGCCGGTGCCGCCGCGGGGGTGGCGCTCGCCGCTGTGCGCCGGGGCCAGCCGTCGGAACGAGCCGGGCGGGCATGCGCCCGGCGGCTTGCGCGGTCCGTGCCCGGGCGGACGTTCGCCGCGCCGCGCCAAGCGGCGCGAGGCTCGAAGGCGGCCTCGCCGCACCGCGCCGACCGAGTGCGAATGGCGGCCGCGACACCGCGCCGGGCGGCCGGCCCCGGTGCCGCCGCGGGCCCGCCCCCGCAGGAGCGGACCGCCCGCGGCTGACCAGGTGGGCACTTTCACGTGAAAGTGCCCACCTGGGGGCGGGGCTTATCGGGGGAAGGGCGCGGTCAGGCTTCGTCGGCGACGTGGGCCAGGTAGCGCTTGGCCGAGCGCTGGACGACCTCGAAGCCGTCGGTGCGCACGATCGCGTCCCACCAGGCGCCGTAGATCGCCTCGAAGCGGTACCCCGCCAGCAGCTCCGCCGCGCGGCGCACGATGTGCGGGCGCTCCGGGACCAGGTTCGGGTAGCTGTACATGAAGCCGACGTGCGTGCGGTCCGGGATGACCTGCACGATGTCGCCGGACAGCAGCGCGCCGCGGCCTTCCTCGCCGTCCGGCCAGTGCAGCACCGTGCCGCCGGCGAAGTGCACGCCGAGGTTGATCAGCCGCAGGTCGTCGGCGACGTCCAGGGTCGTGCCGGACCACAGCTTCACCGCGGGGTTGGGCCGGCCGATCCACTGCTGGTCGGCTTCGTGCACGTAGACCGGGACGTCGAAGGCGCGCGCCCACTCGACCATCGTCGTGTAGTAGTGCGGGTGGCTGATCGCGATGCCGGTGATCCCGCCCAGGTCGCGGACCTGCGCCGCCAGCGCGTCGTCGAGGTACGCCGCGCAGTCCCAGAGGAAGTTGCCCGAGCGGGCCCGCACCAGCAGGGCCCGCTGCCCGATCGCGAAGCCGGGGTTCGAGCCGACGCCGACGATGCCGGGGCCCTGCTCCTCGATGCGCGGGGTGTACGTGCCACTTTCGCGGAGCGCGGAAAGGTTCGTCCACTGCTGCCCGGACTGCGGGACGTACTGGCGTTCGTCCTCGCAGATCGGGCAGTTCTCGCGGGCCGCGGCGTACTGCATGCCGCAGGCCTGGCACATCGGTTCCGTGCTCACAGCTTTGTCCTCCCAGAATGTGGATCCTGGGAGGACACGCTAGCCGCGGTGGTCAGGCGTCGGTGTAGGGAACCGCCTTGACGAGCGTCACTTTCTGGACCTTGCCGTTGGGCAGCTCGTACTCGCGGGACTCGCCCTCCTTGGCGCCGAGCAGGGCCTTGCCCAGCGGCGACTCCGGGGAGTAGACGTCGAGCTCGCCCTCGGCGCCCTCCTCGCGGGTGGCGAGCAGGAACTTCTCGTCCTCGTCGTCACCCTCGTACCGGACGGTGAGCACCTTGCCGGGGCCGGCGGTGCCGTCGTTCGCGGGCTTCTCGCCGACCTTGGCCGACCGCAGCAGCTCCTGCAGGTGCCGGATGCGCGCCTCGGCCTGGCCCTGTTCCTCGCGGGCGGCGTGGTA
The DNA here is from genome assembly GCF_040682815.1 of Amycolatopsis sp. NPDC051102. Taxonomy (NCBI): domain Bacteria; kingdom Bacillati; phylum Actinomycetota; class Actinomycetes; order Pseudonocardiales; family Pseudonocardiaceae; genus Amycolatopsis; species Amycolatopsis sp. NPDC051102. Next base: position 303,529 of record NZ_JBFBBT010000006.1, on the reverse strand, counting down.
GCCGCCGTTCTCCTTGAGGTCGCCTTCTTCGCGGCTGTCGTTGATGCGCGCGGCGATGACCGGCCGATTCTCGATCATTTCGTCGAGCTCGTGCTTGAGCCGGTCGTAGGCATCCTGGGTGAGCCAGGTCACCTTGGTGTCGCTCACGGTCACCATCTCCTCGTCGGGCCTGCCAGGCTTGCGTGTTCAAGCCGGCCCACGCGGGCCTAGGTGCCCGCGTGGCTGAGATAAAGGAAAAACACGGCCCGTCGCGGGCCGTGCTGAGGGCTCAGAGTATCACGGCGCGAGAGGTCGACGCCCGTTATTTCCCCGCACCCTGGGCGTTGAGCGCGCGGTTCACCCCGTTGGCCGCTATGGGGTTGACAGATAGCGTGGTATGTCGTACGAGCAGCCGAAGACGTCGGCGGTCACCGGTTCCCCGATGCTCTTGATCGTCGTGCTGATCCGGTTGTACCTCGCGCCGGCGGGGATCAGGAGCTCTTTGCGGCCGCTCTCGGCGCCGGTCTTGTCGCGGGCGCGGACGACGCACACACCCGGCCTGCTGTCGTCGTCCCGGGTGACGTTGAGGGTGATTTCCATCGCGTTGCCCGGTTTCTCGCTGAACGCGATGCGCTCGGCGTCGATCGGCGCCGAGCCGAGGTTCACGTACGCGACCCACGCGATCAGGCCGCTGACCAGCAGGGCGATGGCCAGGAACAGCCAGCGGCGCCAGCGTCGCGACGTCGTCGCGCGCCGGGTGCCGTACCGGCCTTCGGGCAGCGTGGACGCGCTGCTGCCGACGGCCGTTTCCGCCGGTCCGCCTGCCAACCCGGGCCTCCCGCTCGTTCTTGTCGTACCCGTGGGGACAATGGTGACGCGGGTACGTCCCGAGTATCCGCCCGCTGGGTGGGCGGCCCGCAGGTGGGTCGCGGAATAAGGGCAGAAGGGGAGTCGTTCGGAGCATGGTGGACGCCGACGAGCTGAGGAACACCGCCAACCCGCGCCTGCGCATGATGGCCGTGCACGCGCACCCCGACGACGAGTCGAGCAAGGGCGCCGCCACGATGGCGCGCTACGCCGCCGAGGGGCACGAAGTGCTGGTCGTCACGTGTACCGGGGGCGAAGCAGGCAGCATCCTGAACCCGGCCATGGACCGGCCCGAGGTGCTGGCCAACATGAGCGAAATCCGCCGCGAGGAGATGGCCCGGGCGGCCAAGATCCTCGGCGTGAGCCAGCACTGGCTGGGCTTCGTCGACTCCGGCCTGCCGGAGGGCGACCCGCTGCCGCCGGTGCCGGAGGGGTCGTTCGCGGTCGTGCCGCTGGAGGAGTCCACCGAGGCGCTGGTGCGCGTGATCCGGGAGTTCCGCCCGCACGTGATCACCACCTACGACGAGAACGGCGGCTACCCGCACCCCGACCACATCCGCACCCACGAGGTGTCGATGGCGGCGTGGGACGCGGCGCCGGACCCGGACCGCTTCCCCGACGCCGGCGAGCCGTGGCAGCCGCTGAAGCTGTACTACATGCACGGCTTCTCGCGGGCCCGGATGCTGGCCTTCGACTCCGCGCTGAAGGAGGCCGGGCTCGAGTCGCCGTACACCGAGTGGCTGGCCAAGTGGGACCCGGACAAGGCCGATGTGATGGAGCGGGTGACGACCCGCGTCGAGTGCGGTGAATACTTCGAGGTGCGGGACGAGGCGCTGAAGGCGCACGCCACGCAGATCGACCCGACCAGCCGCTGGTTCGCCGTACCGCTGGAGATGCAGCGCGACGTCTGGCCGACCGAGGAGTACGAGCTGGTCAAGTCGCAGGTCGACAGCACGTTGCCGGAGGACGACCTGTTCGCCGGCATCGGCATCGAGGAGAAGGTGAACACATGAGTCTGACGCTGCCGGCCGGCGTGGCCCTTCCGGTGACCGCGTCGGCGCTGGTGCTGACGCAGCAGCCGGGCAACGGCGACAACGGCGGGCAGGGGGAGGACTTCGGCAAGTCCTCCCCGGTGGGCTTCCTGGTGCTGATCCTGTTCCTCATCGCGGTGGCGTTCCTGGTCCGCTCGATGACGAAGCACCTCAAGCGCGTCCCGGCCAGCTTCGACGACCCGCCGGCCGGGGAGAAGGCCGAGGCGGGCGAGCCGCCGGCCGAGACCCCGGCACCGGCACCGGCCCCGGAGAAGAAGCAGCCGAACGGCGCCTCCTCGGCCAAGTCGGACTAGCCGGCCCCCGAGCGCACCGGAGTGGCGTCGGGTGCCCCAACGCCACTCCGAAGCGCATCACAGCCGCGGGTCCACCGGGTCCGACTCCAGCGCGAGCACCGCGAACACGCACTCGTGCACCCGCCACAGCGGCTCGCCGCGCGCGACGCGCTCCAGGGCCTCCAGACCCAGCGCGTACTCGCGCAGCGCCAGCGTGCGCTTGCGGTTGAGGCCGCGCTTGCGCAGCCGCTCCAGGTTCTCCGGCAGCGTGTAGTCCGGGCCGTAGATGATCCGCAGGTACTCGCGGCCGCGCACCTTCACCCCCGGCTGGACCAGGCCGCGCGGGCCGCGGGTCAGGTTCGCCGCCGGCTTGACGACCATGCCTTCGCCGCCGTCCGCCGTCAGCTCCTCCCACCACGCGACGCCCCGGGCCACGGACTCGGCGTCCGTCAGGTCCACCTCGAGGGTCCGGGTCCGCTGGAACCGCGGCCCCGCGAGGCCGTCGAGCAAGGACAGGTGCCACGCGTGCGGCCGGTCGTGGTGGGCCGCGCCTTCGGACGCCAGCAGCTGGAACGGCGCCAGCCGGACGCCGTCCAGCCCGGACGTCGGCCAGCAGTACCGCCGGTACGCCGTCCGGTAGGAGTCCACTGTGGACGACCGAGTTGCCGTGCGCGCCAACAGCTCCGAGACGTCGATGCCCCGCGCGGCCGCCGTCGCCAGTGCCGAGACCGTCGCCGGCAGCACCGCCTGGGCGGCCGCGCCCACCGACGCGTACTGGGAAGCGATCAGCGAGCCCGCCTTCGCGCTCCACGGCAGCAGCTCGGCGTCGAGCAGCAGCCAGCCCGAGTCCAGCTCCTCGAACAGGCCGGCCGCCGCCGTGCGCACGTCGGCCAGCAGCTCGGCGTTCTGCGCGGCCGAGAAGAACGGGCGCCCGGTCCGCGTGTACACCGCGCCGCCGCCGTGGATCCCGAAGCGGCGGTACGCCACTTCTTCGTCCCGGCAGACCAGCACCACGGCCCGCGAGCCCATGTGCTTCTCTTCGCACAGCACCGCTTCGACCCCGGCCGCCCGGTACTCGGCGAACGCCTCTTCGGGGTGCTCCAGGTGATCCGAGCGCGACGACGTCGAGCACGGCGCCATCGTGGGCGGCAGGTACGCCAGCCACCGCGGGTCGACCGCGAACCGGCTCATCACCTCCAGCGCCGCCGCCGACTGCTCCGCCGAGACGCCGACCCGGCCGTGGTGCGCGGTCTGCACGATCCGCTTCCCGGCGACGTCGGCCAGCTCCAGCACCGCCGGCTCGCGCCCGCCCAGCGGCCGCGAAGCGTCCAGCGGCCGCGACGGCTCGTACCAGACCCGGTGCGCCTTCACCGAGACGACTTCCCGCTCGGGGTAGCGCAGCGCGGTCAGCTTCCCGCCGAACACGGCGCCGGTGTCGAGGCACATCGTGTTGTTGACCCACTCCGGCTCCAGCGTCGGCGTGTGCCCGTAGAGCACCATCGCGGCGCCGCGGTAGTCGCGGGCCCACGGCAGCCGCACCGGCAGGCCGTACTCGTCGGTCTCGCCGGTCGTGTCGCCGTACAGCGCCATGCTGCGCACCCGCCCCGACGCGCGCCCGTGGTACCGCTCGGGCAGCCCCGCGTGCGCGACGACGAGCTTGCCGCCGTCGAGGACGTAGTGCGCGATCAGCCCGTCGCAGAATTCGTGCGCCTGGCGGCGGAACTCCTCGCTCTCCGCGCCGAGCTGCTCCAGCGACTCGGCGAGCCCGTGGGCGACGTTGACCTTCCGTCCGTGCAGCGCGCGCACCAGCTTCTGCTCGTGGTTCCCGCACACGACCAGCGCGTTGCCGGCCGAGGCCATTCCCATCACGCGCCGCAGCACGCCCGGGGTGTCCGGGCCGCGGTCGACGAGGTCGCCGACGAACACCGCGGTCCGCCCGTCCGGGTGCACGCCGTCGGCGTACCCCAGCTCGGCCAGCAGCTCCTCGAGCTCGGCCGCGCAGCCGTGGACGTCGCCGATCACGTCGAACGGCCCGGTCAGCTCGCGCTTGTCGTTGCGCAGCGGCTCGACGACGATCTCGGCCTCGGCCACCTCGGCTTCGCTGCGCAGCACGTGCACGCGCCGGAACCCCTCGCGCTCCAGCGACTTCAGCGACCGGTGCAGCTCACCGCGCTGCCGCCGGATGACGTGGTCGCCGAACTCGCGGTCGGTGCGCGAGGCGTTGCGGGCGGCGCAGACGGCCACCGGCAGGTCCAGCACGATCGCCGTCGGCAGCACGTCGTGCTCCTTCGCGAGCTTCACCAGGCTCGCCCGCGAAGCGCGCTGGACGTTCGTCGCGTCGATGACGGTCGTCCGGCCGGCCGCGAGCCGCTTCGCCGCGACGTAGTGCAGCGCGTCGAAGGCGTCGGCGCTTGCCGACTGGTCGTTCTCGTCGTCGGCGACGAGCCCGCGGAAGAAGTCGCTGGAGAGCACCTGCGTCGGCGCGAAGTGCGTGCGCGCGAACGTCGACTTGCCGGAGCCGGAAGCGCCGACGAGCACGACGAGCGCCATGTCGGGGACGGTCAGCTTCACGCGGCCACCTCCTTTTGGGTGGTGAAGACCGCCAGTTGGGTCGGCGGTCCCGATTCCTGGTCCTCCGGTCCGATCGGCAGGTACCGGACGTCGTAGCCGCGCCGGGTCGCGACGCCGTCCGCCCAGGCGCGGAACTCGGCTCGCGTCCATTCGAACCGGTGGTCGGCGTGCCGGAAATGCCCCATCGGCAGGAATTCGAACAGCCGGTTGTACTCCGCGTTGGGCGTCGTGACGAGCACCGTGCGCGGCGCCGCGACGCCGAACACGGCGTGTTCCAGCGCGGGGAGCCGCTCCTCGTCGACGTGCTCGACGACCTCCATGAGCACGGCGGCGTCGTACCCGGCCAGCGCCGGATCGGCGTAGGTCAGCGCGGACTGCCGCAGCGTGACGCGCGAATTGTCCTTCAGCCGCTTCTCCGCGATGGTCAACGCGCTGCTGGAGACGTCGACGCCGACGATCTCGGTGAACGACCGCTCCTGCTCGAGGACGCGCAGCAGCGCGCCGGAGCCGCAGCCGAGGTCCAGCACACGCCGGGCGCCCGCGGCCCGCAACACGGCGAGCACGCTGCCGTGCCGCTGCGACGCGAGGCTCTCGGGCTTGTCCGGCACCTCCGTGACCAGCGCTTCGGCCTCCGCCGGGACGTCGTCCGCCTCGGCCAGCCGCGAAAGCGCGTACGCGACGACCGGGCGGCGCCGCTCGAGGTAGCGGTTCGTGATCAGCGTCCGCTCGGGGTGCCCGGCGAGCCAGCCGTCGCCGGCGCGCAGCAGCTTGTCGGCCTCGTCCTGGCCGACCCAGTAGTGCTTGTCGCCGTCGAGCGCGGGCAGCAGCACGTAGAGGTGACGCAGCGCGTCGGCGACCCGCTGGGTGCCGGTGAGCGTCAAGTCGACATAGCGGCTGTCGCCCCACTGCGGGAACTGCGGGTCGAGCGGGATCGGCGTGGCCGAAACGCGCCACCCGAGCGGCTCGAACAGCTTGTGCACGACCTCGGCCCCACCGCCGGCGGACAGCGACGGCAGCCGGATCTCCAGGTCGAAGGGTTCGCCGACCAGCTCCGGGCGCGCCGAGCACCGGCCCGCGAGCGCCGTGGTGAAGGCGGCCCGCAGCGCGACCGCGAGGTACGAGCCACCGGCGTACGGCCGGTCGTTGACGTACTGGGTCAGCGACGTCCCGCCCCCGCGCACGAGCTCGACGGGATCGATCTCGACGAACAGCGCGGCGGTGCAGCGCGCCGGCGACGCCTCCGGGTAGAAGACGTGCGCGGTCCCGGCCGACAGCGCGACCGACTGCGCCTTCTCCGGGTGCTTGTGCAGGAGGAAGCCCAGGTCGGTGGCGGGGTTCCGGGTGGTCGTGATGGTCAGCAACACCGGCCCAGTGTGGCGGAGCGGCCGGTGACCGCGCGCCCGGTTTTCCCGGGTGCGACCCTGGATCCATGAACCGCCTCGCGCACGCGACCAGCCCGTACCTGCTCCAGCACGCGGACAACCCGGTCGAGTGGTGGCCGTGGGGGCCTGACGCGCTCGCCGAGGCGCGGCGGCGGAACGTGCCGATCCTGCTCTCCGTCGGCTACGCCGCCTGCCACTGGTGCCACGTCATGGCGCACGAGTCGTTCGAAGACGCCGGGACCGCCGCCCTGATGAACGGGCACTTCGTCAACATCAAGGTCGACCGCGAGGAGCGGCCGGACATCGACGCCGTCTACATGGCCGCCACGCAGGCGATGACCGGGCAGGGCGGCTGGCCGATGACCTGCTTCCTGACCCCGGACGGCGAGCCGTTCCACTGCGGCACCTACTACCCGCCGTCGCCGCGGGCGGGCATGCCGTCGTTCCGGCAGCTGCTGGTCGCCGTGGCCCAGGCGTGGCAGGAGCGGCCGGACGAGCTGCTGGACGGCGCCAAGCAGATCGTGGCGCACATCGCCGAGCAGACCGGGCCGCTCCAGGAGTCCGTTGTGGACGAAGCCGTGCTCGCCGGCGCGGTCGGGAAGCTCCAGCAGGAGGCCGACGACGTCAACGGCGGGTTCGGCCGCGCCCCGAAGTTCCCGCCGTCGATGGTCCTGGAGTTCCTGCTGCGCCACCACGAACGGACCGGCTCGCAGGTCGCCTTGTCCCTTGTGGACAAGACGGCCGAGGCGATGGCCCGCGGCGGCCTGTACGACCAGCTGGCCGGTGGCTTCGCGCGCTACTCCGTCGACGCCGAGTGGATCGTGCCGCACTTCGAGAAGATGCTGTACGACAACGCGTTGCTGCTGCGCTTCTACGCCCACCTCTGGCGGCGCACCGGCTCCGCGACGGCGTTGCGGGTCACCACCGGGACCGCGGAGTTCCTCTTCGAAAGCCTCCGGACGCCCGAAGGCGGCTTCGCGTCGTCGCTGGACGCGGACACCGAAGGCGTCGAAGGCCTGACGTACGTCTGGACGCCGTCGCAGCTGCGTGAGGTGGTCGGCGACGACTCCGCGGCCGAGCTCTTCGGCGTCACCGAGGAGGGGACGTTCGAGGAGGGCGCCTCGACGTTGCGCCTGTTCGGCGACCTGCCGGAACCGCTGCGCGTCAAGCTCCTGGAGGCGCGCGCGAAGCGGCCGCAGCCGGGCCGGGACGACAAGGTCATCGCGTCCTGGAACGGCCTGGCGATCACGGCGCTGGCCGAGGCCGGCGTCGCCCTGGATCGTCCACAGTGGATCCAGTGGGCCGTTGACGCGGCCGAGTTGCTGCTGCGGGTGCACGTCGTCGACGGCCGGCTGCGGCGCAGCTCGCGTGACGGCGTCGTCGGCGAATCCGCCGGGGTGCTGGAGGACTACGCCTGCGTCGCCGACGGTTTCCTGGCGCTGCACCAGGCCACGGGCGAGGCGAAGTGGCTCACCGAAGCGACCCGGCTGCTCGACCTCGCGCTGGCGCACTTCGCGTCCCCGGACGTCCCCGGCGCGTACTTCGACACGGCCGACGACGCCGAGACGCTGGTCCAGCGCCCGGCCGACCCCGGCGACAACGCGAGCCCGTCGGGGGCGTCCGCGCTGGCCGGGGCGTTGCTGACGGCGTCCGCGCTCGCGGGACACGCCGATTCGGCCCGGTACCGGGAGGCGGCCGAGCAGGCGCTGCGCCGGGCCGGGGTGCTGGCCGGGCGGGTGCCGCGGTTCGCCGGGCACTGGCTGTCGGTCGCCGAAGCGTTGCAGGCCGGCCCGGTGCAGGTCGCGGTGGTGGGTGAGGACGCTTCGCTGCGGCTGGCCGCGGCTCGTGGCGTGCACGGCGGCGGCATCGTGCTGGCCGGTGAGCCGGACGCGCCGGGCGTGCCGTTGCTGGCCGACCGTCCCCTGGTCGACGGCGTCCCGGCGGCGTACGTGTGCCGGGGTTACGTGTGCGACCGCCCGGTGACGTCCGCCGAGGAGCTGGCCGCCCAGCTCTGATCGCCCTGGGAGAACGCCGTGTCGATCGGCCGGGATCCGGCGTAGCTTCGGTAGCGATGTAATCATGTAATCGCGGAGGTACGACATGGGACGCGGATGGCGCGGAGGCCGGGGCTGGCAGCAGGCCGAGGTACCGGCGGCGGACGACGCGGCGGCCTGGTTCGGCGGGCGCCTGCCCGACGGCTGGTTCACCGGCGCGCCGGAGATCACGGTCGACCGTGAAGAGATCATCGTGGTCGGCGAGCTCCCGGCGCTGACCGAGGAGTACGCGGACGACGCCGCCCGCGCGGCGGCCGAGGACGGCCGGATCAGCCGGTTCCGCGAGGAGACGCGCGACGAGCGCATCGAGATCGCCCGCCAGGCGGAACACCGCTACCAGCGCAAGGTGGCCTGGGGCGCGCGCCTGGGCGGCACGACGGCGCTGTTCACGACGCATTCGGCGCCGGTGATGACCCGCCTGCGCCAGCCGGAGCGCCTGGTGCTGGACACGCTGGTGGACGCGGGCGTGGCGCGGTCCCGTTCGGACGCGCTGGCGTGGGCGGTCCGGCTGGTCGGGCAGCACGCGGACAGCTGGCTGGACGAGCTGCGGGAGGCGATGAGCAAGGTGGACGACCTGCGCTCGAAGGGCCCGGATCTGGCGTAGGCCGTGGGGTGCCGCCCCCTCGGCGGCACCCCACGGTTCCACGCGACGACCCGACATGGCTCGCGCGGTACTGCCCTTCGGCGGCACCGCGCGGTCCGCGTCGTGGGTCGAACCGTGGCGACCGGATTTCGATCCGGTGCCGCGCGCTGCTGCCCGCGGCACCGCACCCGGTCAGTCCGCGATCAGCACCGGCTTCCGGAACCCGGCTCCCAGCTCCCGCTGGCGCCGCACGAACCACGCCCCGGGCGCGATGCCGGTCGCCCCGTGCTCCGGGTGGATCAACCACACCGGGGCCGTGTTCTCGAACACCGCGATCGCCAGCCGTTCGGGGTCGCCCAGCCACGTTGTCATGCGGCACGTTCCGCGGTCCGCGACGAGCGTGTGCGGGTTGTTGCCCGCCTCGCCGCGGACCAGTTCGCGGCCTTCGGCCGGCAGCTCCCACCAGTCGCGGCGGGAGGGCAGCCACCCCAGCAACGCCAGCGGCAGCACGATCAGGTCACCTTGGGCCTGGAGCCCGTCGATCACCGGGACGGTGACCTGGCGGTCCAGGTGGTCGAGGACGTCGAGTCCGGTCCGGTCGAGCAGTTCGGCAAGAAACATGTGATCACCTCGGGGCAGCTCAGGTCCGGCGCTGCAGGCGCGCGTACTGGGCTCCGGTGAGCCCGTACGACCAGCCGGCCGCGTCGAGGGGATGGTCGAATTCGGCGGGCACGCGCAGCCCGTAGCGACGGCGGGTGCCGTCGCGCTCCACCGAGCCGTTGACCGCCAGGAGCAGCCGCGAAGGCGCGTGCCACTTCTGGGCCGGCAGGTCGTAGAGCCGGAGTTCACAACCCGGGTTGCCGGGGTCGGGCGCCCGGCTCAGGATCCGCAGCCCGGCCTGCTCGATGTAGGCCGGCCAGCCCAGGTGCTCGACCGCGCACCGCCGTACCTCGACGTTGAATTCCCGGTTGATCCGGTCCGCGGTGGGGTCGTCGATCACCTAGGACGGCACCCGCGTGCCGTGCCAGGCGTGCACGCCCCAGCCGTCGGGGTAGACCACCGCGGGCCCGGACGCGTTGTGCAGCCGGTGTTCGCCGTCGGTGTGGATCGCCAGCGGCCGTTCGGCGACGACGCAGACGCCGTCGCGCGGCCACCACCAGCCGCAGGACCGCACGAGGTCCGCCCACAGGTCCAGCTCCGGGTCGCCCGAGCCCGGCGTCACCCAGTACGCGTCCTGCTGCCCGTACCAGTGCAGGCCGAGCGAATGCGGGATGGCGGCGCGGATCAGCGCGGCGACGGATTCCTTGACGTGCTGCCGTGCGTCGGGCGAGACGTCGCCCCGGCGTCTTCGCAGCGCGGCCACCCGGGCCGCCAGCCGGGCTTCCACCGGTTCCAGCGCGACGGCCGGCGACGGCGGCACCTGGGTCAGCGCCGCGAAGGGCGAACGCACCCAGATGAACTGCGGCGGCGGTTCGCCGAGCAACGCGTAGAGCCGGGTGATGGCGTCTTCGGCCACGGGACGATCCGCGGAATACGTGCAGAAGGCGTGGCTCAACCACAGCGAAATATCAACACGTCGGCGGTCCGGCCGCCGCGAGGCGCTCAACGCGCGAGGGCGCGCACGCCCTTTCGAATCGACATGCTCCGATCATGACAGCCTTTTCGCCGATCGCGCAAGCGGCTTCTCGAGGGCTCTGGCCGGCACAGCCTGGACCTGGAGCCCTTGCGCGCCTAGAGTTCGTCGTGCCCGCGGTCCGTGCCGCGGTTCCGCCGTCGCACCACGACTTTCTGCGAGAAGGAAGTGTCCATGGACGGCAGGTTCACCCGGCGGCAGCTGATCAAGGGCGGGCTCGCGGTGGCGGCGGTGCCGCTGCTCCCGGCCGTCGCCTCGGCGGCACCCCGCACCAACGTCCCCACGCTCCCGTGGCCGGCGGCGAACGACATCGTCGCGAACACGACGATCCCGGTGTTCCCGGACCGCAGTTTCCCGATCACCGGTTACGGCGCGAAGAACGACGGCAAGACCGACAACACCGCAGCCATCGCGAAGGCGATCGACGCCTGCGCCGCGGCCGGCGGCGGCCACGTGGTCGTGCCGGGCGGCGGCAGCTTCCTCACCGGGGCCATCGCCCTCAAGAGCAACGTCGACCTGCACCTCGAAGCGGGCTCGGTGCTGAAGTTCAGCGGCGACGCCGCGAAGTTCCCCAACGTCCTGACGCGCTACGAAGGCATCGAGTGCGTCAACCACTCGCCGATGGTCTACGCGTACGGGCAGAAGAACATCGGCCTCACCGGCAGCGGCACGCTCGACGCGGCGGCGACGTCGTCGTGGAACAAGGGCAGCGACCGGGCGTACCTGGAAACGCTGGTGGCCAAGGGAATCCCGCCGGAGAAGCGGGTGGTGCCGGGTTCGGGGCACACCATGCGGTCGGCGTTCGTCGAGCCGTACGCCTGCGAGAACGTGCTGATCCAGGGCGTCACGCTGAAGAACTCCATGTTCTGGCAGCTGCACCCGACGCTGTGCCGCGACGTCACGGTCGACGGCGTCAGCACCGACCCCAGCACCGCGCACAGCAACACCGACGGCTGCGACCCGGAGTCGTGCGACCACGTCGTCATCGCGAACTGCACCCTCGGCGCGCACGACGACAACATCGCGATCAAGTCCGGCCGCGACGCCGACGGGCGCCGGGTGAACGTCCCGTGCCAGAACCTCGTCGTGGTGAACTGCGTGATGAACGGCAACTGGGGCGCGATCACCTGCGGCAGCGAGCAGACCGGCGGGATCCGGAACGTCTACGCCTACCGGCTCACCGTGAAGGGGGACACGAAGTTCGCGCTGTACGTGAAGTCCAACACGCTGCGTGGCGGATTCTCCGAAAACATCAACCTCGACAGTGTTTCCGGCACCTTCGCGCGGAACTTCGTGTACGTGACGTCCACTTACAACAGCCAGACCGGCAGTTACGTCCCGTCGTTCGGGCCGTTCACGATCAGCAACTGCTCGAGCACGAAGATCGCGGGCAAGACGTTCGACGTCAGCGGGCTTTCGAACGCCCACGTGCACGGGTTCGCCGTGGCGAACTCCACGTTTAAGGGCGTGTCGGACACGTCGAACACGCTGAAGTACGTGGACAGCGCCCGCTTCACGAATGTGACGGTGAACGGGAAGCCGATCTGAACCTGCGGGATCGGCGGGGCTGCGGCAGGCTTACTACCAACGAGTAGGAAGCCTGCCGTTCGTCCTTTCCGGAGGTAGCCGTGGACGTCCCCGAAGTGCCCTCGAAGGTGGATCCGGACGCCGTGACCGCCGTCCTCGACGGTCGCTGGGCCGAACTGCGCCGCGGGGTGCGGGCGCAGATGGCCGGCGCGGAGTTCCGGGACCCGGTGGACCTCGGCATCGAGGCGCACCGCGCCCAGGTGCTCGACCAGCTGCGCGCGCTCGCCGCGACCGACCGGCCCGGCCTGGGCTTCGACCCCGCGTACGGCGGCGGTGGCGACGTCGGCGGCTCGGTGACGTCGTTCGAGATGCTCGGCTACGGCGACCTGTCCCTGATGGTGAAGGCCGGCGTCCAGTGGGGCCTGTTCGGCGGCGCCGTCCAGCTGCTCGGCACGCAGCGCCACCACGAGCGGTACCTGCGCGCGATCATGGACCTCGACCTGCTCGGCTGCTTCGCGATGACCGAGCACGGTCACGGTTCCGACGTCCAGCACCTCCGCACCACGGCGACCTTTGTGGACGGCGGCTTCGTCGTCCACACGCCGGATGCCATGGCACAGAAGGAATACATCGGCAACGCGGCCCGCGACGGCCGGATGGCGGTGGTCTTCGCGCAGCTGGTCACGGGCGGGGAATCCCGGGGCGTGCACGCGTTCATGGTGCCGATCCGGGACGAGGACGGCAAACCGATGCCGGGAGTGTCCATCGAGGACTGCGGGCCGAAGGCCGGCCTCAACGGTGTCGACAACGGACGGTTGAGCTTCGACAACGTGCGGGTGCCGCGCGAGGCCCTGTTGAACCGCTTCGGTGACGTCGCCGAAGACGGGACGTACTCGAGCCCGATCGAGAGCGACAGCCGCCGGTTCTTCACGATGCTGGGCACCCTGATCCGCGGCCGGGTGAGCGTCGCCGGCAGCGCGGGCAGCGCCACGAAACGCGCGCTGACGCTGGCGATCCGCTACGGCGAGGTCCGCCGCCAGTTCGCGAAGCCGGACGGCGACGAGGTCGTCGTCCTCGACTACCTCGCCCACCAGCGGAAACTGCTGCCGGCGCTGGCGAAGACGTACGCGCTGCACTTCGCGCAGGAAGAGCTGGTCTCGAAGCTGCACGACATCGACTCGTCGGCGCCCGAGGAGGAGCAGCGCGAGCTGGAGTCGCGCGCCGCCGGGCTGAAGGCGCTCGGGACGTGGCACGCGACGGCGGCGATCCAGACCGCGCGCGAGGCGTGCGGCGGCTCGGGCTACCTGGCGGAGAACATCCTGCCGGGCCTGAAGGCCGACACCGACGTCTTCACGACGTTCGAGGGCGACAACACGGTGCTGCTGCAGCTGGTCGCGAAGGGCCTGCTGACCAGCTACAAGCAGGACTTCGAGGACCTTTCGCCGCTGGCGACGGCCCGGTTCTTCACCGACCAGGTGGTCAGCGCGATCCTGGAGCGGACCTCGGTGCGCAAGGCGGTCGAGTCGCTCACCGTGGGCTCCGACGCGGAGGTCTTCTTCCGTCGCGAGTGGCAGTTGCGGTTGTTCGAGGACCGCGAGGAGCACGTCGTGGAAGGCGTGGCGAAGCGCCTGCGCAAGGCGGCCGACGACCCGTTCGGCGTGTTCAACTCCGCGCAGGACCACGTGCTGCGCGCCGGCCGCGTCCACGTCGAGCGGCTGGTGCTGGAGGCGTTCACGGCGGCCCTGGAGCGCTGCGAAGACCCGGACGCCCGGACGCTGCTCGAGCGCGTCTGCGACCTGTACGCGTTGTCGGCGATCGAAGCGGACTTGGCGTGGTTCCTGGGCCACGGCCGCCTGACGGCGTCGCGCGCGAAGGCCGTCACCTCGGCGGTCAACCGGCTCTGTTCGGAGCTGCGCCCGCACGCGCGCACGCTGGTGGACGCGTTCGCGATCCCGGAGCAGTTCCTCGCGGCGCCGATGCTGGTGTCCTGATCGGCCGTTTTGCGTGTTTTCCCTGGTAGGGGCGCGGGGGAGCGGCGCGTGCACGTCGTCTAGCGTTGCGCTTCCGCTCTCCGCTCTCCCCGAAGGAACCCCCATGGGCGCACGCCGCGAAAGACGTTTGCTCGAGACCGCCGCACCGATGATGCAGCCGGGTGAATCGCCCGAAGTGATCGCCATGGCCAAGGTCGGCTCGCTGCGGAAGGTGCTGGGCCGGCACTTCGCGCTCGCCGCCGCGACCGCGGTGCTGAGCGGCGGCACGATGTTTTCCATCACCACCCAGCGCGAGCTCTACCTGCTGCTGACCGACCGTCAGCTGCTGTTCTTCGAGGCCGACGCGTACACCGGCGGCCCGGGCAAGGCGCTGTTCGGCGTCCCGCGGACGCACGTGGCGATCACCGAGCCGCGAGGCGGCGTGCTGCTGAAGTTCGAGCTGTACATCCACGGCTGGGACCAGGCGATGGCGTTGTCGATGCCGCCGTTCCCGCCGTCGCTGCGCAAGAAGGGCCGGCAGCTGCTCGCCGGCCTGCCGCGGCTGCAGGCCGAGGCGGGGTGACCCGGGAGGGTGGCCGGTGTCGGGGACCGGCCACCCACCCGGGAGTCTTCAGCACGGTCAGGATCGACGGTGCTTGCGGTCGTCGTCGGTGACTTCGAACTGCTCCTTGCGCACCTTGCCGGAGACGGTCTGCTCGTCGGTGACCGTCTCCTTCCGCAGCCGCGCCCGCTCGACCGGCACGGTTTCCTTGCGCACCACGGGTTTCTCGGCGTGCAGGACGACGTCCTGCTCGGCCTCGCCGATCTCCGCCCGGCCGTCGCCGCGGGTGATCGGCTCCCGCTCGATGCGCACCTCCTCGCGCCGCACCGGCACGGTGACCTGCTGCTCTTCGGTGACCACGTACTTGCGCAGCCGCACGTGCCCGGTCTCGACCTGCTCGGTCCCGACGTTCAGCCGCTCCTCCGACCGCGTCATGCTGCGGTCGTCGCGCTTGTCGCGCCCGCCCATGGCGGCCTTGCCCCGGTCCGTCCGCCCGTCCGCCGAAGCGCGCGGCACCGGCAGGCCGTAGTGGCGGTAGAGCTGGGTGCTCTCCTCGGGCGAAAGGTGCCCGTCGGCGTCGATGCGCGGCGCGTCGGAGACGCTCTCCTTGTCCACCTGGACGTGGATGCCGTCCCGGTCGGTGTGCGCGCCGGAGAGCGGGACGAAACTTTCCTTGGTGCCGAACAGGCCGGTCTTGACGGTGATCCACTCCGGCTGGTGCGTCGCGTCGGCGAGGTAGACGTTGCCGACCTTCCCGAGCTTGTTGCCTTCGGGATCGACCACCGCGCTGTCGATCAGTTCCTGCGGCTGCATGGTGCTGGCCATCGCGGTCGTGCTCCTTCCACGCGTTGGGGTCTGGTGAGGCCCACGGTCGGCCGTCCCGCAGCGGGCGGCAACCGTCGTGGTGTCCCCGTGGGTGACCCCTGAACGTGAGCGTTTGAAGCGGTCTCGGCTGGCCATACCGGCACGGATGCCCTGGTGGAGCGCGGTGTCCCCGGCGTGACCGGCGGCCGCGGCGGTGGCGCGAAGGTGTGTACCTGGATTCGCCGTGACCGGCGTCACCAAGGCGGCTGTCACAACGCCGCCACCTGGGTCGTCAGAGGGGTGAAGCAGCCGAGGAAAGGGGAACGACCATGGAAGCGCGGCTCAACATGTTCGAGAACGAGGTCGCCGGCAAGTTCGTCAAGCGCCTGATCGCGGCGTCCCGCCCGGTCGAGGAGTCGTCGCTGCCGAAGGCGACCCAGGAGCTGGTGAAGATCCGCGCGAGCCAGATCAACGGCTGCGGAATGTGCCTGGACATGCACACGAAGGACGCGGCGGCGGCCGGCGAGACGGCGGTCCGCCTGGCAATGGTGGCGGCGTGGCGCGAAGCGGTGGTGTTCACCGAGGCCGAGCGCGCGGCCCTGGCACTGGCGGAGGAGGGCACCCGCCTGGCGGACACGCACACGGGCGTCAGCGACGAGACGTGGGCGGCGGTGCGGAAGCACTACGACGACGAGCAGATTGGCGCGCTGGTGGCCCTGGTGGCGATGATCAACGCGTGGAACCGCTTGAACGTGATCGTCCGCAACCCGGCGGGCGAGTACCAGCCGGGGATGTTCGGCTGAGCACCGGCGCCGAAGGGGACACTCGCAATCCCGGAAAAGCGAAGCGCGGCCACTCATCCGAGCGGCCGCGCTTTCGTTCTGCGGACAGTCAGGCGTACATGGCCAGCCAGATCGCGATGTAGTGCGAAACCGCAGCCAGCACAGTGCAAGCGTGAAAAAACTCGTGGTAACCAAAGGTCTCAGGCCAGTGGTTGGGCCACTTCACGGCGTAGAACACGGCCCCGAGCGTGTAGAACAACCCGCCCACGCAAAGCAGCACCAACGCAGCAATCCCGGCATGCGAAGCCAGCTCAGGGAAGACGAACACCGCAACCCACCCGAGCGCGATGTAGATCGGCACTCCCAGCCACCGCGGCGCAGTCGGCCAGAGCATCTTCAGCGCCACCCCGGCGATCGCTCCGCCCCAGACGATCGACAGGATCACGTAGCCGGTCGGCTTCGACATCGCCAGCAGCGTGAACGGCGTGTACGTCCCGGCGATGAACAAGAAGATCATCGAATGGTCGGCGCGCTTCATCCACTTGTACGCCCGCGGGCTCCAGAACCGCCGGTGGTACAGGGCACTGACCCCGAACAGTCCCAGCACCGTCAGGCCGTAGACCGACGTGGCGAGAGCGGCGATCGGGGACACTGTGGACGCCGCCAGGCTGATCAGCGCCGCCGCGGCCGCCAGGGCTCCGAAGAACGTCCAGAAGTGGATGTGCCCGCGCAGCCGGGGGCGGAGGTCCACTACGGGTTCGGGTGGTTCCGTCATCAGGCTCACCCTTCCAGGTTACGGGACCGTAAGTTGTCCGGCAGCGGTCGAGTCACGCGCCTCACACCGGGTGCGTACGCTGGCTCGACGTGAGTGTTCGCTCGTTCTTGTCCGACGTCGTGTACAGCGCCTACGGCAGGCGCCTCATCCAGCAGGCCGCCGGCCGGCATCCGCGGCACATCGCCATCATGCTCGACGGGAACCGCCGGTGGGCCCGTGAAGCGGGCTTCACGGACGTTTCGGATGGTCACCGCGCCGGGGCGAAGAAGATCGCCGACTTCCTGAGCTGGTGCCAGGAGGCCGAGGTCGAGGTCGTCACCATGTGGCTGCTGTCCACCGACAACCTCAACCGCGACCCGGACGAGCTCACGCCGCTGCTCAAGATCATCACCGACGTCACCGACGAGCTCGCCGGGCCCGGCACGCCGTGGCAGTTGCGGATCGTCGGCGCGCTGGACCTGCTGCCCGCCGACGTCGCGAAGCGGCTCAGCGAGGCCGCCGCCCGGACCGAAGGGCGGACCGGGATGGAGGTCAACATCGCCGTCGGGTACGGCGGTCGGCAGGAAATCGCCGACGCCGTGCGCAAGCTGCTGCGCCAGCACGCCGACGAGGGGACGTCCATTCAGGAACTGGCGAAGATCCTGGACGTCGACCACATCTCCGAACATCTCTACACCTCGGGCCAGCCGGACCCGGACCTCATCATCCGCACCTCCGGTGAGCAGCGGCTTTCCGGCTTCCTGCTGTGGCAGTCCGCGCACTCGGAGTTCTGGTTCACCGAGGCGTACTGGCCCGCGTTCCGGCGGGTCGACTTCCTGCGTGCGATGCGCGACTACGCCTGGCGGCACCGCCGGTTCGGCTCCTGAAGCACCCGGAAAACCGCTGGTCACCGGGGCTGAAGCGCACCGAGAGTTGATTTCGGACGACCGACGGTGAGATGACGATCTGGCGAATCACCGTGTTGGCTCCCTGCGCGATCCGGCATTCGTGGGTACCTTCCGAGGAGAGGACGCGCGTTCCGTGCGGGTCCTCGCGGGAGGCCCTGGTCGTGGCGGTGATCGAGGGGGCGGCTCAGCCGCCCACGAGACGCTCGAGGGGGCCGGCACCCGGCCCTCGTGGCCGCGCCACCTGACCCACCGGTCAGGAGGAGTGGTCCAGCCAGGGAGGTGCCCGGCCCAGCGAGTGCGGGCGTGAGGTGCACACGCCCTCGAGGGAGATGCCGTCGTGACTGCGCAGCGTTTGCCCCGTAAGGCCTCTGGCCACTCTTCGACCGGTGCCGTTTCCGGCCCGGAGAAAGCGCCCGTATCCCAGCAGCACATGTACGTGCTCGACACGTCGGTCCTCCTTTCGGACCCGTGGGCCGTCACTCGGTTCGCCGAGCACGCCGTCGTGCTTCCGCTGGTCGTCATCAGTGAACTGGAGGCGAAGCGCCACCACCCGGAGCTGGGCTGGTTCGCCCGGGAATCCCTGCGCATGCTCGACGACCTGCGCCGGCAGTACGGCAGGCTCGACGCGCCGCTCCCCATCGGGGACCACGGCGGCACGCTGCAGGTGGAGCTGAACCACTCGGACCCGTCGGTGCTCCCGTCCGGGTTCCGGACCGACTCCAACGACCACCGCATCCTCGCCTGCGCGCTCAACCTCGCGGCCGAGAACCAGGCGGTCACGCTGGTGACGAAGGACATCCCGCTGCGGGTCAAGGCCGGGGCCGTCGGTCTCGAGGCGGACGAGTACCGCGCGCAGGAAGTGACGCCGTCGGGCTGGACCGGCATGGCGGACGTCGACGTCGAGCAGGACGTGCTCGACACGCTGTTCGGCGGCAGCACCGTCGACCCGGTCGAATACGGCATGGACGAGCTTGCCGAGCTGCCCTGCCACACCGGGCTGCGGCTGCTCGCGGGCAGCTCCAGCGCGCTCGGGCGGATCACGGCGGACAAGCGCATCCGGCTGGTCCGGGGCGACCGCGAGGCGTTCGGCCTGCACGGCCGCAGCGCCGAGCAGCGCGTCGCGCTCGACCTGCTGCTCGACTCCGACGTCGGCATCGTGTCGCTGGGCGGCCGGGCCGGCACCGGCAAGTCGGCGCTCGCCCTCTGCGCCGGCCTCGAGGCGGTGATGGAACGCCGTCAGCACCGCAAGGTCGTGGTGTTCCGGCCGGTCTACGCGGTCGGCGGCCAGGACCTCGGCTACCTGCCCGGGTCCGAGAGCGAGAAGATGCAGCCGTGGGCGCAGGCGGTGTTCGACACCCTCGGCGCGCTGGTCAGCCAGGACGTCCTCGACGAGGTCTTCGACCGCGGCATGCTCGAGGTGCTCCCGCTGACCCACATCCGCGGCCGGTCGCTGCACGACACGTTCGTGATCGTCGACGAGGCGCAGTCGCTGGAGCGCAACGTCCTGCTCACGGTGCTCTCGCGGCTCGGCACGGCGTCGCGGGTGGTGCTCACGCACGACGTCGCCCAGCGTGACAACCTGCGCGTCGGGCGGCACGACGGCGTCTCGGCGGTGATCGAGAAGCTGAAGGGCCACCCGCTGTTCGCGCACGTCACGCTGACGCGCTCGGAGCGGTCGCCGATCGCGGCCCTGGTCACCGAGATGCTGGAGGACCACGGCTGACCCGGTGGCTCGTGAGTGGTAAGGCGAGTTAGAACTCGCCTTACCACTCACGACCTGGACCACCGCACCCGGCAACCGTTTCCGCGTTTGCGGGACATCCGGTGGAAAACCCGCTCGGCCGCTGTACGGCCGATCCGGGCCTGGGCATAGTGGGCCGCATGGGGCCGGAGAATCTTTCCCGTCGTGAGCTTCTCGTCCGTGGTGGCGCAGCCGCCGCCGCGCTGGCCGTGGCCGGGGCGGGGGTTGCCGAGGCCGAACCGGACGTCCGGCCGGAGGCCGGGCCGGACGGCGTGGTGCTGCGGGAGGGCACGAACATGTCCGCCGCGTTGTCGCCGGACGGCCGGTGGATCGCGGTCGACCTGGTCACCGGGATCTGGGTGCTGCCCGCCGGCGGCGGCCGCGCCCGGCGGCTCACCGACGACCTGCAGGACGCGACGCTCCCAACTTGGTCGCCGGACGGCCGCCGGATCGTCTTCCAGTCCTACCGGGACGGCAACTTCCACCTGTACGTCATCGATGCCACGGGCGGGACGCCCCGCAAGCTCACCAGCGGGCAGTTCGACCACCGGGAGCCCGTGTTCTCCCCGGACGGCACCAAGATCGCCTTCAGCAGCGACCGGGACGGCAGCTACGGCGTCCACCTGCTGGACGTCGCCTCCGGAGCGATCAGCACGGTGGCGTCCACCGCCGACGAAGAGGCGTCGCCGCGGTGGTCGCCCGACGGCACGAAGATCGTCTTCACGGTGAACGACACCGCCATCGACGCCGTCACCCTCGCCACCGGCGCCCGGGCGCGCCTGGTCACCGCGACCGGCGCCGACAAGTTCTACGGCCCCGCGTTCGGTCCCGGCGGGCAGCCCAGCTATCTGCGGCTGCGCGGCGCCGAAGCGGACCTCATGCTCGGCGACGAGCAGCTGACCGACGGCGAGGACGTCTTCGGTTTCGCCGCGAACTGGTCCGGACCCACCGTGCTCTACACCGCGGACGGGCACATCCGGCGACGCGAGCAGTCCGGCGCGGTCAAGGACGTTCCGTTCGAAGCGCGCGTTTCCACGGCCACACGCGACTACCGCAGGCGGTTCCGTGACCTGGACTCGGCCGCGCCGAAGCCCGTCCGGGGCATCGCCAGTCCGGTCGTGTCGCGGGACGGCAAGCAGATCGCGTTCCGGGCCCTCAACGCGATCTACGTCGTCGGGGCCGGCGGGGGCCGGCCGCAGCGGCTGATCGGCGACGGCTACTTCAACTCCGATCCGGACTTCCACCCGGACGGGACGAAGCTGCTCTACACGAGCGACCGGCTCGGCACCGCCGACCTGTGGCTGCACGACCTCGGCACCGGCCGGGACACCGTCCTCACCCGGCTGGCGGGCGCCCAGGTCGCGCCGCGGTGGTCGCCGGACGGCGGCCGCGTGGCCTACGCCGACCAGGACGGCGCCACCTGGATCTACGACGTGGCCGCCGACAAGGCCCAGCAGGTGACGCCGCCGCTGTTCATGCCCGGCCGGCCCACCTGGTCGCCCGACGGGTCGGTCACCGCGCTGGCCGCGGTCAAGCCGTACTCGAAGCGGTACCGCGAAGGCACCAGCCAGATCCTCACCGTCGACCTGAAGACCCACGAACTCCGGTACGCCGAGCCGATGCCGTTCCGCTCGCTCGCCACCCGCGGCGACGACGGTCCACTGTGGTCACCCGACGGCCGGTACCTCGCGTTCACGGTCGAAAGCGTCGCCTGGATCGCCCCGGTCGACGGCGCCGGGAAGCTGATCGGCGCGCCGCGGCAGGTCACCCACGACGTCACCGACTCCCTTGCGTGGCAAGGGAACGACACGCTCGTGTACCTGTCGAAGGGGCAGCTCAAGGCCCAGAAGATCACCGGCGGCGAGCCGCGCACGATCCGGCTCGGCTTCACGTGGGCCCGGCCGCGCCCGCCGCGCCCGACCGTCATCCACGTCGGCGCGGCGTGGGACGGCGTCGCCCGCACGCTGCGGCGGGACGTCGACATCGTCGTCGACGGCGGCCGGATCGCCGACGTCCGGCCGCATCGGCCCGCCCCCGGGACCGTCGACGCGCGCGACCTGACCGCCATGCCCGGGCTCGTCGACATCCACAACCACTGGCACCTGCGCGGCCGGCAGTGGGGTGACCGGCAGGGCCGCCTGTGGCTGTCCTACGGCATCACCACGACCCGCTCGCCCGGCGACCCGGCGTACCAGATGCTGGAGACGCGCGAGGCCCTGGAATCCGGAAACCGCGTCGGGCCAAGGTACTTCGGCACCGGCGAAGCCATCGACGGCTCCCGGATCTACTACAACTTCATGCGGCCGACGCTGTCACCCGGGCAGCTGGACCTGGAGCTGTCCCGCGCGGTCGAGCTGGACTACGACCTGATCAAGACCTACGTCCGGCTGCCCGTGGCCTACCAGCAGGCGACGGTCCGGGCCGCGCACCGGGCGGGCATCCCGCTGTCGTCGCACTACCTGTACCCGGCGGCGAACATCGGCATGGACGCGATGGAGCACACCGGGGCCACCAACCGGCTCGGGTACTCGCACACCGTCAGCCGGACGGGCCGGGCGTACCAGGACGCGATCGCGTTGTTCGTCCGCTCGGGGATGTCGATCACGCCGACGTTGTTCACCTCCCGGGCGTTGTACGCCGACGACAAGTCGCTCGTGACCGACGAGCGCACCGAGGTCCTGTTCCCGCCGTGGGAATACCAGCTGCTCAAGACCACGGCGGACACCGCGGGCAACCCGGAGAACGCCTACCTCCGCCAGGTCCTCGCCGGGAACGTCGACATGGTGCTGCGGATCCACCGGGCGGGCGGGTTCGTGGTCACCGGCACGGACTCCCCGCTGGACAACGTGGCCGTCTCCACCCACCAGAACCTGCGGGCCATGGTCGCGTTCGGGTTCACGCCGTACGAGGCGCTCACCACCGCCACCCGCAACCCGGCGCGCTGGCTGGGTCTCGAGGGCCGGATCGGTGTGCTCAAGCCGGGTGCGTACGCCGATCTGTCGCTCGTCAGCGGCAACCCGTTGCAGGACATCAAGGCAGCCGCGAACGTCCGCACCGTGATGGTCGGCGGGGTGCTGCGGTCGGTCGGCGAACTGCTGGCGCCCTACCGGAACCAGCCGGGCACGCGGGCGGCCACCGAGGTGGCGCCCGCGGCCCGATCGGCGGAGAAGCAGCACTGGTGGCACGTTCCGGAGTGGTCGGAACACGTGTGCTGCGCGGGCTGAGCTCTTACCAGCCGGCGGGGAGGGGGCGGCCTTCGGCGAAGCCGGCCGCCGACTGGACGCCCAGCAGCGCGCGCTCGTGGAACTCCTCCAGGGTGCGGGCGCCCGCGTAGGTGCAGGACGAGCGCACGCCGGAGCCGATCGAGTCCAGCAGGTCCTCGACGCCCGGGCGCTGCGGGTCCAGGGCCATCCGCGACGACGAGATGCCCTCCTCGAACAGCGCCTTCCGCGCGCGGTCGAAGACGTTGTCCGTGCGCGTCCGCGCGCCCACCGCACGCTTCGACGCCATGCCGAACGACTCCTTGTAGGGCCGGCCCTGCTCGTCGAACCGCAGGTCGCCGGGGGATTCGTAGGTGCCGGCGAACCACGAGCCGACCATCGCCGCGGACGCGCCGGCGGCCAGCGCCAGCGCCACGTCACGCGGGTGGCGGACCCCGCCGTCGGCCCAGACGTGCTTGCCCAGCTCGCGCGCGGCGGCCGCGCAGTCGGCGACCGCGGAGAACTGCGGGCGGCCCACGCCGGTCATCATCCGGGTCGTGCACATCGCGCCCGGCCCCACGCCGACCTTGACGACGTCCGCGCCGGCCTCGATCAAGTCGCGCGTGCCCTCGGCCGTGACCACGTTCCCGGCGACCACCGGGACCTGCGGCGACACCGACCGGACGGCCCGCAGCGCGGTGATCATCTTCTCCTGGTGCCCGTGCGCGGTGTCGACGACCAGCACGTCGACGCCCGCCTTCAGGACCGCTTCGGCCTTCGCCGCGACGTCGCCGTTCACGCCGATCGCGGCCGCGACACGCAGCTTGCCTTCGCCGTCGACGGCCGGGGTGTAGATGTCCGCGCGCAGGGCCCCGACGGCGGTCAGGACGCCCGCCAGGCGGCCGCCGGCGTCCAGGCCCAGCGCCAGGGTGGCGCCGTGGCTGTGGAGCAGTTCGAAGACCTCGCGCGCCGGCGTGTCCAGCGGCACCGCGACGCTCGCGGGCTGCGCGACGTCGGCGAGCCGCGCGAAGCGGTCGACGCCCGCGCAGGCCGCTTCGTCGACGATGCCGACCGGGCGGCCTTCGCCGTCCACGACCACGACAGCGCCGTGGGCGCGCTTGTGGACCAGGTTGAGGGCGTCGGCGACCGCGTCGCCGCCGGTGAGCACCAGTGGCGTGTCCCACACCGTGTGGCGGCTCTTGACCCAGCCGACGATCTCGGTGACGGCGTCGGTGTCGACGTCCTGGGGCAGCACCACCAGCCCGCCGCGGCGGGCGACGGTCTCGGCCATCCGGCGGCCTGCGACCGCGGTCATGTTGGCGACCACGATCGGGATGGTCGCGCCGGTGCCGTCCGCGGTGGCGAGGTCGACGTCGAAGCGGGACTCCACGTCCGAACGGTTCGGCAGCAGGAACACGTCGTCGTAGGTCAGGTCGTGGGCGGGCCGGTGGCCGTC
Source organism: Amycolatopsis sp. NPDC051102 (assembly GCF_040682815.1). Lineage (NCBI taxonomy): Bacteria > Bacillati > Actinomycetota > Actinomycetes > Pseudonocardiales > Pseudonocardiaceae > Amycolatopsis > Amycolatopsis sp. NPDC051102. Next base: position 279,432 of record NZ_JBFBBT010000006.1, on the reverse strand, counting down.
GAGGAAACGCACGAGTCACCAGACTACCTGCCGGGCCCGTGGCAGGATCTCAGGGTATGAGCCGCCGCGACCGCGACAACGAGGGACGGGCACGCAACGCACGGCCGCGCGACGGCCTCGGCCGGCCGCTGCCGTACGGCGCGGACGGCGTCGAGCGCCAGCCCGAAGGCATCGAGCGCACCCCGGCGCAAACGCTTGCGGAGGCCCAGCGCCTGCTCGACGACGGCAAGCCGTTCCACGCGCACGAGGTGTTCGAGGACGCCTGGAAGACGACCGACGGCGCCGACCGCGAGCTGTGGCGCGGCTTGGCGCAGCTCGCGGTGGGGCTGACGCACGCGGCCCGCGGCAACAACGTGGGTGCGGTGTCGCTGCTGGAGCGCGGCGCGGCGAACATCGAGCCGTTCCGGAGCGAGCCGCCGCACGGCATCGACGTCGCCGGGCTGCAGCAATGGGCGCTCACGCTGGCCGAAGAGGCGAAGCAGCGCGTGCGCGTGTCGCCGAGCGTGCCGCGGCTGACGTGCTGACGGAGCGAGCGCGGGCGATCGGGGAGATCGCCGCCGCCTGGGAGCACGCCTCTTAAGGTTGTTCCCAGCCGTCCGAGGCCGCCTTCTCATCGCCGATCGTGGTGCCTTCACCGTGTCCGGTGTGGACCTTCGTCGCGTCCGGGAGGGTGAACAGCTTCTCGCGGATGGACCGCACGATCGTCGGGTAGTCCGAATAGGACCGGCCGGTGGCGCCCGGCCCGCCGTGGAACAGCGTGTCGCCGGTGAACAGGACGCCCAGGTCCGCCGCGTACAGGCAGACCGCGCCCGGCGCGTGCCCCGGCGTGTGGATGACCTGCAGGGCCGTACCCGCGATGGTGAGCACCTCGCCGTCGGCCAGTTCGCCGTCCGGGGCGCGGTCCGGGTGCGTGAGGTCCCAGACGACCCGGTCGGCGGGGTGCAGCAGGATCGGCGCGCCGGTCGCGGCGGCGAGCTCGGGGGCGGCGTTGACGTGGTCGTTGTGCGCGTGGGTGCAGACGATCGCGGCCAGCTTCCGCTCGCCCACGACGTTCTCGATCGCCTTCGCGTCGTGCGCCGCGTCGATGACGATCACCTCCGCGTCGTCGCCCACGATCCAGACGTTGTTGTCGACGTCCCAGCTGCCTCCGTCGAGCCGGAAGACGCCGGAGGTCACCAGGTTCTGCACGATCGCCGTCATGCGCCCGACCCTAGTGGTCATTCGACGGGTAGATGACATACCGGCGGTATGCTACCGTCGAGTCATCTTACCGTGAGTAAGTTCGAGAGGTGACGCGATGACGCTCCTGGCGGAACCGCTGAAGCTGCGGTGCGGAGCCGTGCTGCCGAATCGCGTGGCCAAGTCGGCGCTGAGCGAGCAGCTCGGCGACCGCCGCAACGCCCCCACGCGCGAGCTCTTCGAGCTGTACCGGGCGTGGGCCCGCGGCGGCGCGGGCGTCCTGGTCACCGGGAACGTCATGGTCGACCCGGCCGCGCTCGGCGAGCCGCGCAACGTGGCGGCGACCGCGGACCCGGCCGGCTTCCGGGCCTGGGCGCGGGCGGTGGAGGGCACGGACACCCGGCTGTGGGTGCAGCTGAACCACCCCGGGCGGCAGAGCCCGCGGTACCTCTCGCGCGAGCCGGTGGCGCCGTCCGCGGTGTCGTTCGGCAACCGGGGCATCCGGACCGCCTTCGCGCCGCCGCGCGCCCTGACCGGCGAAGAGATCGAAGCGATCATCGAGCGCTTCGCGGTGGCAGCGCGGACGTTCGCCGACGCCGGCTTCCACGGCGTCCAGATCCACGGCGCGCACGGCTACCTCGTGTCCCAGTTCCTTTCGCCGCTGACGAACCTGCGCACGGACGCGTGGGGTGGCGACGCGGTGCGCCGCCGCCGGTTCCTGCTCGAGGTCGTCCGGCGGGTGCGCGCGGCCGTCGGGGACGGCGTGCCGGTGGCGGTGAAGCTCAACAGCGCGGACTTCCAGCGGGGCGGCTTCACCGAGGAGGAGTCGCTGGAGGTCGTGCGCGAGCTCGGCGAGGCCGGGCTGGACCTGCTGGAGGTTTCCGGCGGCACGTACGAGAAGGCCGCGATGATGGGCTCCGGACGCGCGAGCACGCAGGCGCGCGAAGCGTACTTCCTGGACTATGCGGCGAAAGCGCGTGAAGTTTCCGACGTCGCCCTGATGGTCACCGGCGGCTTCGCGACCCTCGGCGGGATGGAGGAAGCGCTGCGCTCGGGCGCGCTGGACGTCATCGGGCTCGGCCGGCCACTGGTCGTCGACCCGGGGTTGCCGGCGCGGCTGATCGACGGCGAAGACGTCCGGGCCGAGCGGCGCTGCCCGAAGACCGGCGTCCGGCTGGCCGACAGCCTGCTGGAAATCCAGTGGCACACCCGGCAGATGCACCGGATCGCCGCCGGCAAGCCGGTCGACCGGCGTGGCGCGCTGCCGACGCTCGTCCAGGCCGGGCTGACCGACGGGCTCAACGCGTTCCGCCGCGTCCGCGGTTAAGCGGGTTCGGCCCGCGCGAGCCGGCGGTCGTACAGGAACGCGGCGGCCGCGAGCGCGGTGAAGAACAGCCCGATGAACACGCAGTTCAGCGCCACCCGGCCGTAGCCGAGGGCGCCCGCGTCGACGAACGGGTACGGGTAGAAACCCGTGACCGCCCCGCGCGGGAGCGTGAACGCGAGCCAAGCGAGCGGGTACAGCAGCGACCACCACACCGTGCGCCGGCCGAGCACGCCCCGCGGGGCGGCGAGCAGCCAGCCGAGCACGAACAGGATCGGCGTCACCTTGTGCAGCATCGTGTCGGCAAACAGCGAGAGGCCGTGCAGTTCGTAGAGGCCGGCCAGCGCCACCTGGTAGACGATGCCGGTCACGATGATGCCGACCAGCGCGTCGAGCCAGAGGACGGTGAACAGCCGGCCGCGGGCCACGCCCAGCGCGACCAGCGCCGAGGTGAGCGTGACCAGCAGGTTCGAATCGATCGTGAAGAAGCAGAGCAGGTTCGCGACCCGCCCGTCCGGGGCGCTCGCGGTGGCGACGACCTGGGTGACCAGGCCGGCCAGCGCGACCACGGCGGTGACCGCGAACCAGGCGCGGGTGAGCTTCTCGCTGGGCATCGGAGGAGTTTAGCTCCACTGTGGACCGACTGCGCCCCGGCGCCGTCCGGCCCCGGGGCGCCCGGTCGTCAGGCCGCGAGGAGCGAGTCCCGGAGCGCGACGAACGCCTCGTACTCCGCCTTCTGCTCGACCGGCAGCTGGTAGGCGGCGGCGAGGAGCTTGTTCACGGAGGGGAGGATGCTGAGCCGGAACGTCCGGCCCTCGGTCGTCTTGATGACGAACCGGCCCTGCAGGTCACGCTTCTTCACCGACGCGCGGTTCGTGTCCGTGATCGTCAGCGGCGTGCCCGCCGTGACGGTGCCGTTCTTCTCCTCGAGCGGGACCAGGACGAGGTCCGTCTGCCCCGGTTTGAAGCCCAGCGCGAAGTTGGCGACGCTGGTCGTGCGGAAGACCAGGTAGTTCTTCTGCCGGATCTCCGCGGCGTACACCTTGGTGTAGTCCGCTCCGCCGTCGACGGCGCCGTCGAAGGCGGCGTGGATGGCCGCCTTCATCTGTTCCTTGCTGACCACTGGTTGCTCCTGCCATGACCGCTCGGGAAGCGAGCGGGATCCCTGTGAAGGAGCGCACTTTAGGGAACCTCGGGCACCGGCCGTGTCGGGAAAATTCTCGTCACCGCACGTCGAATTCGTCGAACGACAGCCCGGACTCGACCTTCCTCCACTGTGGCCGGTGCGGAGCGCGGGCACCAGCTACTTTCGTCTGTCAGCTCCCTTCCGGCCGGTCGCCGTGCAGCAGGCCGCGGACGGTGTCGATCGTGTCGGCGTCCGCCGGGTCCTTGTCCGGGCGGTAGCGGACCACCCGCGCGAACCGCAGGGCCAGGCCGCCCGGGTAGCGGGTGCTGACCTGGGCGCTGTCCAGCTCGATCTCCACCACGATTTCCGGGCGCACGTACACCGTCCAGTCGTCGCGGTGGGTTTCGATCTCCTGGAACGTCCTCGTCTGCCAGGCCAGCAGCTCGTCGGTCATGCCCTTGAACGTCTTGCCCACCATGATCGGCGGGCCGCCGTCCGGGTCGCGGGCGCCCAGGTGCAGGTTCGACAGCGTGCCGGTGCGCCGGCCGTGCCCCCACTCCGCCCCGAGCACCACCAGGTCGATCGTGTGCACCGGCTTGACCTTCAGCCACGCCCGCCCGCGCCGCCCGGCCGCGTACGGCGACGCGAGGTCCTTGACCATCACCCCTTCGTGGCCGGCTTCCATCGCCGCCTCCAGCACGGCGTCCGCGCGTTCGGTGCCCACCTCGCCGGGGATCACGTGCGCCCCGGCGACCTTGCGCAGCGCCGCGTTGCGCTCCGACAGCGGCGCGTCCAGCAGGTCGACGCCGTCGAGGTGCAGGCAGTCGAAGAAGTACGGCCGCAGCAGCAGCGCCTTGACCTGTTCCTCGCGGGTGCTGCCGAACCGGCTCTGGGTGTCCTGGAACGGCCGCGGCCGCCCGGCGTCGGTCAGCGCGAGCGTCTCGCCGTCGAGCACCACCGATTCGCACGGCAGCGCCCGCACGAGCTCCACCAGTTCCTGCACGCTGGCGGTGATCTCGCGCAGGGTCCGCGTCCAGATGTGCACCTCGTCGCCCTGGCGGTGCACCTGGATCCGCGCACCGTCCATTTTGTACTCGACGATCGCCTCGGCGTGCTCGGCGACGGCCTCGTCGAGCGACTCCGCCGGGGAGGCCAGCATCGGCTTGACCGGCGTGCCCAGGGTGAGCCGGAACTCCGCCAGCGCCGCCTGCCCGCCGGTCAGCGCCGCGACCGCGGTGACGCCGAGCTTCCCGGACAGCATGAAGGCCCGCCGCACGTCCGGCGCGGGCACCTCGGCCGCCGCCGCGACCGCGTCGACCATCACGCCTTCCAGCGCGCCCTGCCGCAGCTCGCCGGTGACCAGCCGGAACAGGAACCGCTGTTCCTCCTCCGTCAGCCGCACGAACAGCGCACGCAGCACGTCCTGCCGCCGCGCGTTCGACCCCGTGCCCGCCGCCACGCCCGCGGCCGCCGTCAGGGCCGCGTCGACCTCGGTGACCGTGGCCACGGGCTCCGCGGCCGGCGAAGCGCCCAGAGCCGCCAGAGTGCGCCAGCCCGCACCCAGCCTGTCCTGCGCCGTCTGCCCCGTCAGGTACGCGACCACCGCGGGCAGCTCGGCGATCTCCGCCGCGCGCAGCACCGCGGCCAGGACGGCGATCTTCGCCTTCCTGGACCTGGTCGCCGCCAGCTCGGCGGACGCGCGGACCAACTCGTTCAGCAGCACCCGGACATCATGACCCGGACCACCGACAATTTCTCGTCGGTCAGCTGTCCGCCCTGGTGCAGAGGGGGTCGAGCAGCCCGTCCTTGGCCACGCAGGGCGTGTACCCGGCGTCCTGCAGCTCGGCCCGCGCGGCCGGGCTCGCCAGGTAGTCGAGGAACCGCTTCAGCACGCTCTCGCCGTCCGGCACGCCCTTCGTGTACAGGTACTCGACGGTCCAGAACCGGTAGCCGGCGTCGATGGCCGTGACGTCGGGGTAGTGGCCGTCGAGCTGCACGACGCCGACCTGCTGGTTCCGGGCGGCCGCCGTTTTGGCCGCCGGGACGTCGGCGTACCCGATCGCGCCCGGCACCGCGGCGACTTCGGTGAGCACCTCGGCGGTCGTGCCGCGCTCGCAGCGGGTGGTCGCCGCGGCCGGGTCGCGTTCGGGACGGCGGCAGGAGTCCGACGTCAGCCGGTCCTCCGCGCCGCCCAGCACCTTCCGCTCGAACGTCTTGCGCGTACCCGACTCCTGGCCGCGCCCGACGATCCCGATCGGCACCGAGGGCCCCGGCCGCAGCTGGTCCCAGTTGCGCACCCGGCCGCTGAAGATGTCCTTGACCTGCTGGGTCGTCAACCGGTCGACCCCGGCGGCGCGGTTGACGACCAGGCTGTACACGACCACCGCGACGGCCTTCGCCTCGAGATCGGGCCCCGCTTCACCCGACCGGCCGTCCGAAAGCACTGCCAGCCCGTCCTTGCCCGCGGCGTCGAGCGGGGCGAGCGCGCGGACGCCGGTGACGCTGCCGGTCGCGCGGGTCGTGATGGCCGCGTCGTCGCACTGGGCGTGGTACTCGGCGGCGATGCCGTCCATGATCGGGACGAACGCGCTCGACCCTTCGACCGACAGCTTCCCGCCGGCGCACTGCGCGGAGCCGCTCGGCCGGGACCACGAGACGAGCAGCGTCGCGAGCAGTGCGCCGGTCAGCAGCACCCCGACCGCCGTCGTGACGATCGGCCAGGTGACCCGGCGCTGCTTGCGCTCGTCCTTGATCCGGCCGGCGGCGAGCCGGGCGTGGTGGTCGATCTCCTTGCTGATCTCGCCGTCATCGTCGCCGGGCTCGCGCAGCACGACGACCAGCTTGAACTTCTCCTGGCGCTTCAGGGAAAGCCGGGCCAGCCGGACGCCGTGCCATTCGGGCGCTTCGGGGGCGGGCACCCCGGCCAGCCGCTTGGGCAGCAGGGCGCGCACGCGGGACAGCTTCGCGCTTTCGACCGGCTGCGGGGTTTCCCGCGTGAAGAACTCCAGACCTTCGCGGACGTGGCGGCGCAGCCCGTCGTCGGTGGCGTCGGACACCCGCGCGTCCCAAACGATCCGGCTGCCGAAGGTGAACGACAGCGGGATCTCGAAGTCGCCCGGCGCGATGTCGAACCCGCCGGTGTTGCGGATCCGGATCACGACCACGCTCATCCGGCTCAGCAGCCGCGCGGTGCGTGCCAGCTGCGGATCCGCTTGCGCGGAACCGTTTTCGCCGTCGTGCAGGTCGATCGGGGACAGCCCGATCTTGGAGTTGTAGAGCACCCGGAACGCCAGCCGGCGCCGCCGGATGAAGTAGCGGTCGACGAACGGCGCGGCCATCGCGACCAGCGCGGCGAGGCCCAGGACGAGACTGCCCGAGTCCGAGCTGAGGATCTCGGCGAGAGACTGCATCGTCGCGCCGACGCCCACCGTGCTGCTCCTCTACCCCCGACGCCCCAGGACAAGCAGCGTAGGCAGCGCAACCGCGGCACGGGACGGCTATCGGTGAGTGTTCACCGGTCGTTCACCGGCGCCGAGCCGGCCGGCCAGCAGGCCGAGCGCGCGCTCGCTTTCCGACCCCGGTTCGGCGTGGTAGATCACCACGCCCTGGTCGGGGTCGTCGGGCAGGCGCAGCGTCTGGTAGCGCAGCCGCAGCTCGCCGACGACGGGGTGCACGAACAGCTTCCAGCCCTGGGCCTTCTCCTGGACCGCGTGCTCGGCCCACAGCTCGCGGAACTGTTCGCTCGCCAGCGAAAGCTCGTCGACCAGCCGGGCGAGCTGCGGGTCGCCGGGGTGCCGCCCGCTCTCCGCGCGCAGGTTGGCGACGAGCTCGCGGCACACCACGTCCCACTCCGGGTGCAGCTGCTTCGCGCGTTCGTCGGTGAAGAGCAGCTTCGGCATGCTGCGTTCTTCGAGACGGCCGAAGTCGAACGAGACCGCGCCGCCGAGCGGGTTCCAGGCCAGCACCTCCAGGTACCGGCCGAAGACGAACGCGGGCGCCTGGATGGCGTCGAGCAGCTGCTGCAGCTCGGGCCGGATCCGTTGCGGCGCAGTGCGTTCCCGGCGCTTCGGCGCGGCGAGGTTGTGCAGGTAGGACTCCTGGCCGTCGTCGAGGCGCAGCGCACGGGCCAGCGAGCCGAGGACGGCGTCGGAGACGTTCTTGGCGCGGCCCTGCTCCAGCCGCGTGTAGTAGTCGACGCTGATCCCGGCCAGCTGGGCCAGTTCTTCGCGACGCAGCCCCTCGACCCGGCGGTGGGTGATCCCGCGCGGCAGGCCCAGCTCGGCCGGGTCGAGGGCGGCCCGGCGTGCCTTCAGGAAGGCGCCGAGCTCGGCTGCGTCACTCATCACTTCCCGCCGCGGGCCATGCGCAGCACGTCGAGCGCCTCGTCGAGCTGCGCTTCGGTGAGCTTGCCGTCCTTCACGAATCCGCGTTCGATGACGACTTCGCGGATCGTCTTCAGTTCCTTCAACGCCTGCTTCGCGACCGCGGCCGCGGCTTCGTACCCGATGTACTTGTTCAACGGCGTCACGATGGACGGCGAGCCCTCGGCGTAGGTCCGCGCGCGGTCGGCGTTCACCGTGATGCCCGCGAAGACCTTGTCCGCCAGCAGCCGCGAAACGGCCGCGAGCAGCCGCGCCGATTCGAGGACGTTGCGGGCGATCACCGGCAGGTTGACGTTGAGCTGGAAGTTGCCCGCGGCCCCGGCGAACGCGACCGCCGCGTCGTTGCCGATCACCTGCGCGACCACCTGCAGCGTCGCCTCCGGGATCACCGGGTTCACCTTGCCCGGCATGATCGACGAGCCCGGCTGCAGGTCCGGCAGCGCCAGCTCGGCCAGGCCGGTGCGCGGCCCGGACCCCAGCCACCGCAGGTCGTTGGCGATCTTGTTGAGCGACACGGCGACCGTGCGCAGGTGCCCGGAGGTCTCGACGACGCTGTCCTGCGTCGCCTGCGCCTCGAAGTGGTCGCGGGCCTCGGTCAGCGGCAGCCCGGTCACCGCGGCGAGTTCCGCGGCGACCGAGGAGCCGAAGCCGTCCGGCGCGTTCAGGCCGGAGCCGACGGCCGTGCCGCCGATCGGCAGCTCGCCCAGCCGCGGCAGGCCCGACTTCAGCCGCTCGACGCCGTAGCGGATCTGCGATGCCCACGCGCCGGCCTCCTGCCCGAGCGTGATCGGCACCGCGTCCATCAGGTGCGTGCGGCCGGACTTCACGACGTCGGCCCACTCGGCGGCGCGGACCTCGATGGCCCCGGCGAGGTACTCGAGCGCGGGGATGACGTCCTTGGTGACGGCTTCGGTCGCGGCGACGTGGATCGTCGTCGGGAAGGTGTCGTTCGACGACTGCGACGCGTTGACGTGGTCGTTCGGGTGCACGTCCCGCCCGAGGGCCCGCGAAGCGAGGGTCGCGATGACCTCGTTGGCGTTCATGTTCGACGACGTCCCCGAGCCGGTCTGGAAGACGTCGATCGGGAAGTGCGCGTCGTGCGCCCCTTCGGCGACTTCGTCGGCGGCGGCCGCGATGGCGTTCGCGACGTCGGCGTCGAGCACGCCCAGCTTGAGGTTCACCCGCGCGGCGGCGGCTTTGAGCAGGCCGAGCGCCCGGATCTGGGCGCGTTCCAGGCCCCGGCCGGAAATCGGGAAGTTCTCGACGGCCCGCTGGGTCTGCGCGCGGTAGAGCGCGTCGGCGGGCACGCGGACCTCGCCCATCGTGTCGTGTTCGATCCGGTATTCCTGATCAGCCATGACACCGATTCTGGACCTGTTCGGCGGCCGCCGCGTGGTGGCGTCGGCCACCCCGCCCACCGGATGGTGTACGCGGCTGTACACGACACCTACTCGCTGGTAGGTTACGGCGATCCGCGTGATCAGCTTCATGATTCAAAGGGGAGTCATGACCGTTCGCACCGCCGCGTTCGCCGCCGCGCTCGCGCTGGCCCTCGCCGCCGCACCGGCCAGTCCCGCCGCCGCCGCGTCGTCCGATCCCTTCTACTCCTACGACGGCGGCACCCCGCTGTCGTCCTACGCGCCCGGGACCGTCCTCAAGACCCGGACCCTGGCCTACCACGTCGTCGGGCTCGCGACGCCGGTGCAGGCGGTCCAGCTGCTCTACCGGACCACCGACGCGCAGGGCCGCCCGGCCGCGAACGTCACCTCGGTCGTCCGCAGCATCACCGGTGACACCACGAAAGCCGTGTCGTACCAGTCGGCCTACGACTCGCTCGACCCCGCGGACGCGCCGTCGCGGGCGATCGCCGGGGACGTCACCCTCGGCGGCCTCCTGCCCAACGGCGAGTCGCTGCTGCTCCTCCCGTCGCTCCTGCTGGGCTACAACGTCGTCGTGCCCGACACCGAAGGGCAGACCGCGGACTTCGCCGCCGGGCCGGAGTACGGCACGAACACCCTCGATTCCATCCGCGCGGTCACGAGTTCGGCCGCGACGGGGATGACCAAGAGCACGAAGTTCGGGCTCCTCGGCTATTCGGGCGGCGCCATCGCGACCGGCTGGGCCGCCGCACTGGCACCGGGCTACGCCCCCGACGTCGACGAAAACCTCGTCGGCTTCACCGAAGGCGGTGTGCTCGTCGATCCCGCGCACAACCTGAAGTACGTCAGCGGCAGCCCGGTCTGGTCCGGCGTCATCCCGATGGCGCTGATCGGCGTCGCGCGCGGCTACGGCATCGACCTGCGGCCGTACGCGAGCGAATACGGGCTGAAGGTGCTCGACGAGCTGGAGCACGCGTCGATCATCACCGCCCTCGGCCGGTACCCGGGCCTGACGTGGCAGAAGATCGCGAAGCCGGAGTACGCGAACCCGAACTCGGTGCCGCCCTTCGTCGCGGCGGTGAACAAGGTCGACATCGGCTCCGCACCGACCCCGTCGGTGCCCGGGTTCATCGCCCAGGGCAACGCCGGGTTCCTGGAGGGGACCACGAGCAACTTCCCGGGCATCGGCACCGGCGACGGCGTGATGGTGGCCGGCGACGTCCGGGCACTGGCCCGCCAGTACTGCGCCACCGGCAACGGCTCGATCAAGTACACGCAGTACGACGCGCTCAGCCACGTCGGCGGCGCGGCGGCGTGGGCGCCTGCGGCGATCGCCTGGCTGGCCGACCGGTTCGCCGGGAAGGCGGCGCCGTCGAGCTGCGGGCACATCCCGGCGGGCAACGCGCTCGACCCGGAACAGCCGGCCTGACCGCGGCCGTACCCGGCGGGTCCGCCCGCCGGGTACGGTGCCGCGATGCAGACCCGTCTCCCCAAAGGTCCGCACAGCCTCAGCCGGGAGGAGGTGGCGCAGGTCCAGCGCGCCCGGCTGGTCGAAGCGGTGCTGGCCAACGTCGGCGAACGCGGCTACGCGGCCACGACGGTCGGCCACGTCACGGCGTCCGCGGGTGTCTCCCGCACGTCGTTCTACGAGCAGTTCGCCGGCAAGCAGGCCGCCTTCCTGGCCGCCTACCGGTCGGTGACCGGGGAATTCCTCGACCAGGGCGTCGCGGTGGCGGCCGAGGCACCGAGCCCGCTCGACGCCGTCACCGCGTGCGGCGACTTCGTCGTCGGCTACGTGCGCCGCCGTCCCGTCGCAGCCCGCGCCGTCCTCCTGGAGATCTACGCCCTCGGCGACGCGGGCCTCGAGGCGCGCGAAGAGATGCTGCGCGCGAGTGAAGCGGTGTTCGACCGGACGGCGGTGTGGCTGCACACGACCGAGCCGGGCCTGCCGCTCCCGCCGCCGTTCACCGCACGCACCGTCGTCGCCGCGACGATCGAGCTGCTCACGCAGGCCATCTGGCTCGCCACCGGCGACGCCTACGACCGCGCCCGCGAAGCCATCCGCCACACCTGGCTGCTCGGCCTCTACGGACACCGGAACATCCCCGGGCGATCCGGCTAGGATCGGCTGTGTTCTCGATCACCGCCATCCACCACTGGCTGGAGCGAGCATGACTGACGTTGCTGGGGATCCGTACGACCTCGTGATCATCGGCGCGGGCCCGACCGGCCTGTTCGCCGCCTACTACGCCGGGTTCCGCGGCCTCTCGATGGCGGTGGTCGACTCGCTGCCCGAGCCCGGCGGGCAGGTCACCGCGATGTACCCGGAGAAGATGATCTACGACGTCGGCGGGTTCGCCGAGGTCCGCGGCCGGGACCTGGTCGAGGGCCTGGTGAAGCAGGCCGCGCCGTTCAAGCCGAAGTACCTGCTCGGGCGCAAGGCCGAGAAGCTGGAGCCCGCCGGGGAAGCCGTCGAGCTGACCCTCGACGGCGGCGAGACGCTGCACGCCCGCGCCGTGCTGATCACCGCGGGCATCGGCGAGTTCACCCCGCGCCCGCTGCCCGCCGGCGACGGCTGGCTCGGCCGCGGCATGGTGCACTTCGTGCCGTCGCTGCAGGCCCACGCGGGCCAGCACGTCGTGGTCGTCGGCGGCGGTGACTCGGCGTTCGACTGGATCCTCGCGCTGCACCCGGTCGCGGCGAGCGTGACGCTCGTGCACCGGCGGGCGAAGTTCCGCGCCGCCGAGTCGATCGTCCGGCAGGCGCGCGAGCTCGGCACCCGGATCATCACCGACGCCGAGGTCACGCGGTTCGTCGAAGCCGCGGACGGCACGCTCGAAGCCGTCGACGTTTCGATCAAGGGCGCGGGCGACGAGCGGCTCCCGGCCAACGCCGTCGTCGCGGCGCTGGGGTTCACCGCCGACCTCGGCCCGATCGAGAGCTGGGGCCTGGAGATCCACCACCGCGCGATCGCCGTCGACTCGACGATGGCGACCGCGCGCGAACGCGTCTACGCGGCCGGCGACGTCGCCGCGTACCCCGGGAAGGTGAAGCTGATCGCGACCGGCTTCGGCGAGGCCGCGACGGCCGTCAACAACATCGCCGTCGCGCTCGACCCGGACGCCCACCTGTTCCCGGGCCACTCGAGCAACGCCGAATAGGTCAGGACTTCGTCTTCTCCGCGATCCACGGCGCGTAGGCGACGACGGAGGTGTAGATCGACGGCGCCGTCGCGCATTCCGGGTCGTTGTTGCCCGGCCGGCTGGTGACGCCGACGAGCAGCCAGTGGTCGCCGTCGCGCACGATCTGCGGGCCGCCGGAGTCGCCGAAGCACGCTCCGGCCTTGCCGCCCGGGTTGTCGGTGCACAGCTCGGCTGTGCCGTCGAACACCGACGTGCACTTCGTGCCCTCGACGATGTGCGTGTCGAGCTGCTGCAACGTCGTGGGGATCGCGCCGCAGTTCAGCTTCGGGCAGGTCTGGCCCCAGCCGACGATGCGGGTCGCGGTGCCCGGGGACGCGGCCGCCGCGAGCCCGATAGGTGCCGTCGAGACCGGCTTCGCCAGGCGCAGCAGCGCGATGTCGCCGGCCGGGCTTTCGGTGTTGAACGCCGGGTTGACGACGATCTCGGCGGGCTGCGCGACCTCGCCGCCCTGTCCCGAGTCGTTCGTCCCCACGCGCAGCGAAATCGCGGACGCGGTCTTGCCGAACGCGCAGTGCGCGGCCGTGACGACCCAGGTGGGTGCGATCAACGCGCCCGCGCAGTACAGCTTGCCCGAGGAGGTGTGCAGCGAAACCGTGAACGGGTACGGCTGGTCCGCAACGACACCCCCGACGATGCCGGGGGCGGCCGTGGCCGTGCCGGGGACCAGGACGGCCAGGATCAGGACCAGCAGGGCCGGCAGTCGCCTGGGCACGGAACTCCTTACGGCAGCGGGGGCACGACGTCGTCGTCGGGGGCGTCCAGGTGGCCGTCGAAGTTGACCGAGGAGTACGCCCGCAGCTTGTTCAGCCGGTGGTAGCCGTCGATCATTCTGACGGTCCCGGACTTGGACCGCATCACGATGGACTGCGTCGTCGCGCCGCCCTCGCGGTAGTGGACGCCGCGCAGCAGGTCGCCGTCGGTGACGCCGGTGGCGCAGAAGAACACGTTGTCACCGCGCACGAGGTCGTCGTTCAGCAGGATCCGGTCGAGGTCGTGCCCGGCGGCGAGGGCCTTCTCGCGCTCGGCGTCGTCCTTCGGCCACAGCCGGCCCTGCAGCTCGCCGCCGAGGCACTTCATCGCGCAGGCCGCGATGATGCCCTCGGGGGTGCCGCCGATGCCGATCAGCATGTCGACGCCGGTGGTCGGCCGGGCCGCGGCGATCGCGCCGGCGACGTCGCCGTCGGAGATGAACCGGATCCGCGCGCCGGCCTCGCGGACCTCCTTGATGATCTGCTCGTGCCGCGGGCGGTCGAGGATGCACACGGTGACGTCGCTGACGCTGCTGTGCTTCGCCTTGGCGACCCGGCGGATGTTCTCCGCGATCGGCGCGCCGAGCTCGACCTTGCCGGCCGCGTCCGGCCCGACGGCCAGCTTCTCCATGTAGAACACCGCGGACGGGTCGAACATCGCGCCGCGCTCGGCGACCGCGAGCACGGCGAGCGCGTTCGGCATGCCCTTGGCCATCAGGGTGGTGCCGTCGACCGGGTCGACCGCGACGTCGCAGTCCGGCCCGTCGCCGTTGCCGACCTCTTCGCCGTTGAACAGCATCGGGGCTTCGTCCTTCTCGCCCTCGCCGATCACCACGACCCCGCGCATCGACACCGTCGAGACGAGCTGGCGCATCGCGTCGACGGCCGCGCCGTCCCCGCCGATCTTGTCGCCACGGCCGACCCAGCGGCCGGCCGCCATCGCGGCGGCTTCGGTGACCCGGACCAGCTCCATCGCGAGGTTGCGGTCGGGCGCTTCACGACGACTGTCTGCGGCGGGCATCTGTGCCTCCCGGATCGTGGAACTGGCGGGTAGCCAGTCTGTCAGATACCCGCGTTGTTTCCAGATACCGACGGCATGGCCTACCTCACTGCTCGGAGTCGTCCTCCACGGACGCCAAAGCAGCTTCAATCCGCTCGCGGGCGCCTTCGAGATGGCGCTCACAGACCTTCGCGAGCTTCTCGCCCTTCTCCCACAACGCGAGCGACTGTTCGAGGGACAGACCGCCGGCTTCGAGCTCGCGGACGACCTCGACGAGGCGGTCGCGCGCCTGCTCGTACCCGAGTTCCTCGCTGGCTGCTTCACTCACGCTCGGTGTTCTCCGACCTTCCGGGCTTGCACGCTGTTCGCGCACACTACCGCGCTGGCCATGGCGTGGTCGTACCCGACGAAGGCGAGGGCGAACTCCTGCCCGTCACCGTCCGCGATCGCCTCTTCGAGGTTCTCCTGCGCGCCGGCCACCCGCTTCCGGTGCCCCGCCCCTTCGGCGAACCACCAGCGCGAGCCGACCTGCATCGACGTCGCTTCGGACAGCCGCCGCAGCTGCGGGCCCAGGTCGCGGCGGGCCGCAGTGCCGCAGCCGGCGAGCAGCGCCGTCCAGCACTCGGCGGCGGCCCGGTCGGTGCGCACCGCCTGGTCCAGCAGCGGACGCGCGCCCAGCCTCCTGGCCGCGTCCACGGTGAGCGGGAGGAACGTCACCTTCACTCCTGCGCTCCTTCCGCCACCGCCTTGATCGCGCCGTCGCCCACGCGCACGCGCAGCTGGGCACCGGCCTCGACTTCGGAGACGGAGCGGAGTACCTGGAGGTTGCCTTCGGCGTCGACGAACTGCACGACCGCGTACCCGCGGGCCAGCGTCGCGGCCGGGCCGAGCGCGGTGAGCCGGGCCCGCGCGCTCGCCACCTCGGCCTGGTCCTTGGCCAGCAGCGTCAGCATGGCGCGGCGGGCCCGTTCGCGGTGGACGTCGACGTCGTCCTGCCGGCGCTGGACCGGCCCCAGCGGGTCGGCCAGCGACGGGCGGCTGCGGATCTGGTTGAGCAGCCGCGCCTGGGTGTCGACCCAGCCGTGCAGCGCGCGGCGCCCGCGGTCGCGCATCTGCCGGACCCGCTCGGTCTCCTCGCGCAGGTCGGGCACGATCCGCTTGCCGGCGTCGGTCGGCGTCGAACAGCGGAGGTCGGCGACGTAGTCGAGCAGGGGGGTGTCGGGCTCGTGCCCGATGGCGCTGACCACCGGCGTGCCCGCGGCCGACACCGCGCGGCACAATGCCTCGTCGGAGAACGGCAGCAGGTCCTCGACGCTGCCGCCGCCGCGGGCGATGACGATGACGTCGATCTCGGGGTCGGCGTCGAAGATCCGGAGCGCGCGCATGACCTGCGGCACCGCCTGCGAGCCCTGGACGGCCGTGTTGAGCACCTTGATCCGGACGTGCGGCCACCGCCCCTGCGCGTTGGCCAGGACGTCCCGCTCGGCCGCCGATGCGCGGCCGGTGATCAGCCCGACGCCCTTCGGCAGGAACGGGATCGGCCGCTTGCGCTGGGCCGAGAAGAGGCCCTCGGCGGTCAGCAGCTTCTTGAGCCGTTCGATCCGGGCCAGCAGCTCACCGATGCCCACCGCACGGATCTGGTCGGCACGCAGGCTGATCGTGCCGCGGCCGAAGAAGTACGACGGCTTCGCGTGCACCACCACGCTCGCGCCCTCGCGCAGCGGCGGCTCCATCTCGCGGATCAGCCAGTTCGGGCAGGTGACCGACATCGAGACGTCCGCCGAAGGGTCACGCAGGGTCAGGAACGCCGTCTGCGTGTTCGGGCGCGAGCTGACCTGCGTGACCTGGCCTTCGACCCAGACGCTGCCGAGCCGGTGGATCCAGTCGCCGATCTTGCGCGCGACGGTCCGGACCGGCCACGGCGATTCCGCGGTGCTCGCGGGGGCTTGTGCGGACTCGGTGCTCACTGGCCTTCGGTGCCGTCCCCGTCTTCCTTCGCCTGCTGGGTCTTGCGGGCGTTGGCGATCCGGCGGGACAGCATGCCGGTGAACGACGAGCGGTCGGCGTTGGCGCGTTCGTACTCGAGGATGGTCTCGAGCTGGTCGATCGACAGCTGGCGCAGCCGGGCGCGCAGCTGCGGCAGGGTGAGCTGGTCGTAACCGGTCAGCCCGGCCGGCCCCTCGTACCCGGCGGCGCTGGTCCGGGGCGTCTCGTTCTTGACCTTCTTGTCGATCTTGGGCGTGCCCGGCTTCGGCTTGCGAGGCGGTTCGTCGTCGCTGTCGTTCTCGCCGTCGGCGTGCTCCTCGGCGAGCGCGCGTTCCTCCTCGGCCCACGGATCGCCGAGCTCCGCTTCGAGCTCGGCGGCCGACGGGACGCGGCCGTTGATCTCCGAACGCGGTTCGGGCACGTCGGCGACCGGGGCGAGGTTCGGCCGGGCCGGCGGGACGTCGGGCTCGGCGTCCTCGTCGAACGTCGCCCAGCTCGGCGTGTCTTCGACCGGGCGCAGGCTCGACAGCGCGCTGTCGCCCTTGATCGCCAGCTCGGTGACGTGCTGCTGGACGCGCATGGAGGCCTGGAGCACCTGGCTGACCACGGTCACCGGGAGCCCGGCCAGCTGCCGGGGAAGTTCGCGAACCCGCTCGGCGGTGGAGACGGCGAGGCCCGCGGCGACCCGGAGGGGGAGCGGGAATGGCTTCATGGGTCCAGCCTGCCCCATGACCGCCCCTCCTGCCCAACCGAACGGGTGGGACCGGCCGCGGTGCGTGACCTGCGGCACAGCGCGGAAGGGGGACGAAGCTCACCCGAAAGGGACTTCGAGTTCGGTTCGGGGCTGCCCGTACCCTGGGTGGCATGAGTGCAGCGAGTCCCGGAATCGAGCCCGCGGGTACCCCCACGATCACCGGAACCGCTTCCGGCAAGCGGGTGCTGCTCGCCAAACCCCGTGGTTACTGCGCGGGTGTCGACCGCGCGGTGATCGCCGTCGAGAAGGCCCTCGAGGTCTACGGCGCCCCGGTCTACGTCCGCAAGGAGATCGTCCACAACAAGCACGTCGTCGAGACGCTGCGCGAGCGCGGCGCGATCTTCGTCGACGAGACGTCCGAGGTGCCCGAGGGCGCGCTCGTGGTGTTCTCCGCCCACGGCGTCTCGCCGATGGTGCACGCGGAGGCGGCCGAGCGGAACCTGCGCACGATCGACGCGACCTGCCCCCTGGTGACGAAGGTGCACAAGGAGGTCAACCGGTTCGCGAACGACGACTACGACATCCTGCTGATCGGCCACGAAGGCCACGAAGAGGTCGAGGGCACGGCCGGCGAGGCGCCGGACAAGGTCCAGCTGGTCGACAAGGCCGAGGACGTCGGCAAGGTCGAGGTGCGCGACCCGTCGAAGGTGATCTGGCTGTCCCAGACGACGCTGTCGGTCGACGAGACGATGGAGCGCGTCGACCAGCTCCGCGAGCGCTTCCCGAACCTGGCGGACCCGCCGAGCGACGACATCTGTTACGCGACGACGAACCGCCAGGTCGCGGTCAAGGCGATGGCCGCGGAGTGCGACCTGGTGCTGGTGGTCGGGTCGACGAACTCGTCCAACTCGAAGCGCCTGGTCGAGGTGGCCCTGAAGGCCGGCGCGCGAGCGTCGTACCTGGTCGACTTCGCGCACGAAGTCGACGAAGCGTGGCTTTCCGGCGTGACGACCGTCGGGGTCACTTCAGGCGCCTCGGTCCCGGACGTCCTGGTCATGGAGCTGCTGGACTGGCTGGCCGAGCGCGGCTACGGAGACGTCGACGAGGTCACGACGGCCAACGAGAAGATCTCCTTCGCCCCGCCCAAGGAACTCCGCAAGGTCTGATGCCCCGCCAATCACGCGTGTTGACCTGCCAATCACGCGTGATGACCCTCTGATCACGCGTGATGCCTCTCGGCGCACGTGAAAACGGCGGTCACCTCCGGGCTTGGAGGTGACCGCCGTTTCGTCAGCGTTCTTCGTCGTCCCAGGGACGGTTCCGCCGCGGCGGGGCACTCCGGCCGCCGGACGGGCGGCGGGGCGGCGGGGTGTCCCGGCCGTCCTCGGCGGGCGGGCGCGGACGTCGCCGCGGAGCGTCACCGCGGGGCTCGCGCCGGCGCGGGTCGCCGTCTTCGGGGCGGGGCGTGCGCCGGGTGGCCGGCGGCGGCTTGCGCGTGCCGCGGGTCCCGGGGTCGCGTTCGGCGGGCGCACCGGCCCGGGGTGCGCGGCGTTCGCCGTCGGCGGGCGGCCGCGGGCGTCGCGGCGGTTCGCCGTCCCGGCCACGGCGGGCGCCGGACGGCAGGGGGGTCTGCCCGGTGCGGTTCGAGCCGGCCGGCCGCGGACGGCCGGCCGCAGCGCGCGGCTTTTCGTCGTCCTCGTCGGTCTTCTTGA
The DNA here is from genome assembly GCF_040682815.1 of Amycolatopsis sp. NPDC051102. Lineage (NCBI taxonomy): Bacteria > Bacillati > Actinomycetota > Actinomycetes > Pseudonocardiales > Pseudonocardiaceae > Amycolatopsis > Amycolatopsis sp. NPDC051102. The sequence goes on along the minus strand of NZ_JBFBBT010000006.1, from coordinate 260,698 downwards.
CCTTCTTCGGGGCGTCCGGATCGCGCTCGCGGACCATGCGGACGATGCCGATCAGCAGGGTGACGCCGGTGGTGATGGCCATCATGGGGAAGCTGTTGATCAGCGGGGTGCCGATGTTCAGCGCCTTCGACAGCATGTCGTCGCCCTGCGCACCCGAGGCCGACCCTGTCAGCAGGATCACGCCGGGCACGGTCACGGCCAGCACCAGCGGCGGCATCACCATGGGCCCGAACAGGCCGCGCCGCCGCACCGCGCAGACCGCGATCACGGCCCCGGCGATGAAGCAGACGACGAAGATCACCGGGATGTTCGCCTGGCTGGGTTTGCCGAGGACGGCGCCCACGACCGCCAGGCCGAGGCCGACCAGGACCGCGGCCCACCAGGGCAGTCCCCGCCTCGAACCGACGACAGGACGCTCATCCCACGGCACGGGGACGTCGTCGGCATCTGGATCGCTCTGGCGATCGCGAATCGCGGTCACAAGCGAACACCGTATCTCGTGGTTGTGAAGATCTTGCCAGCACCGCCGCCGACGTGGGCCGACAGCCACCCGCCGGCATGATCCGGTGGCGCGGGGCAACGGCTGGTGAGCACGCCCGTTTTCGGCCGGCCGGGGGCGTTCAGCCGCCTACCGGTGAGGGTGCTCGGCGGCCGGGCGGAATCCAGCTGTCGGACGAAAGCCGCTGGTCACGGCGTGGCGTGCGCAGCCGGCAGGCTCTCGTGCGAGCCGGCGCGGCCGGTTCCCGCCACCCGAGGTCTCAACCGGCTCGATTCGCGAGCTTCGACAGCCGTCGGCTCCGGGCCGTGCCGGGCGATCACTCCCAGAGCCGCGAAATTCTCGCGGCACCCGGCCGCGCACCCCGGCACGGCAGTGTCGCCGATCCTCAACTCGCCGCCAGTTCGTCCCCCTTCCGGACCGTCGGCAGGGCGGCCGGGCTCCCCGACGCCTCGCTCAACGGCGCCGCCGTCGCCCGGAACGTCTCCAGCGCCTCCAGCTCCCGCCGCCGTGCCGACAAGAACCGCTGCAGGTGCGTGCTCGACAGGTTCAACGCCTCCACCGCGCCGCCCGCCGCCCGGTGGGCCGCCGCCGCTCCCGCGCGCACCTGCTCCACGTCCGCCTCCAGGGTCCGGTCGCTCGCCGCGAACAGGGCGGCCGAGGCCAGCACCCCGAAGCCCGTCGGACCGCACAGGAACACCCGGCGGTCGAGCAGCCAGCGCAGCAGCTCCGGGTCGGTGTCGAGGGCCGCGACCACCGCCGCGTCCGAGGGGACGAACATGATCGTGCCGTAGATCGCGTCCGCCCAGCGCTGGTAGCCCTTGCCCGCCAGCTCCGCCGCCCGGGAGCGGATCTGGCGGACGTGCGCGCGCAACGCGTCCAGCCGCTCGTCCGGGTCGTCCGTCTCCACCGCCTCGGACCACGTCGCCATGCTCGCCTTCGCGTCCACCGGGACCGTGCGGTCGCCGCCCACGCGCAGCACCATGTCCGGCTTCGCCGAGCCGCCGCCGCCCAGGTCCGTCTGCAGCGTGAAGTGCAGGTCCTCGCGGAGCCCGAGGGCGCGCGCCGTTTCGACCAGCACCTGCTCGCCCAGCTCGCCGCGGCCGCTGATCGAGGCGAACGCGACCTCGTAGCGCCGCAGGGCCAGCTGCTGCTGGTCCGCCTTGGCCCGCTCGGCCGCCACCAGCCGGGCCGCCGCGTCCGCCCGGCGCATCCCGTCCTGGTACAGCCGCCACAGCAGCGCGACGGCGAACAGCAGCAGGACCGCGAGCACGATCGCCGCCGTGGTCAGCACTGTCGCCACTTCGTCTCCTCCGTCCGAACTCTCCGGGCTCGCAGACATCATGGCGGACCGCACCGACAAAAACCGCACCCGTACCGTCGCTCTGGGTAGCTGACCTGCGAACACATCGATTCGCGGCAGGGCGTGTCCGATCCGGCACGCTCGTGTTAGTACACACGTTCGAGTGAGCCGGCGGCGTGCCTGCGCGATTTCGTCGGAGCCGGGTCGTACCTTGGCCACCGTGAGATTCCTGCACACCTCCGACTGGCACGTCGGGCGCACGTTCCACGGCGCCGACCTGCTCGCGGAACAGGAAGCGGTGCTCGGGCACCTCGCCGCCCTCGTGGCCGGCGAGGCGATCGACGTCGTCCTGGTGGCAGGCGACATCTACGACCGCGCGGTCCCCTCCGCCGAGGCCGTGCGGGTGGCCACCCAGGCCGTCGCCCGGATCCGCGCGGCCGGCGCGCAACTGGTCGTGACGCCGGGAAACCACGACTCGGCGCCCCGCCTCGGCGCCTTCGCGGAGTTCGCCGCGGCGGGCGGCCTGCACCTGCGCACCACCGTCGCCGGGCTGGCCGAACCGGTGCTGTTCGAAGACGCCCACGGCCCGGTCGCCGTCTACGGAATCCCTTACCTGGAACCGGAACCGGCGCGCCACGCCCTCGGCGTGCCGGCGGCGCGCGGCCACACCGGCGTGCTCACCGAGGCCATGCGCCGGATCCGCGCGGACCTCGAAACCCGGCCGGGTGCCCGGTCGGTCGTGCTCGCGCACGCGTTCGTCACCGGCGGCGAACCCACCGACAGCGAACGGACCATCGCGGTCGGCGGCGTCGAGCAGGTGCCGGGTTCGGTCTTCGACGGCGTCGACTACGTGGCACTGGGCCACCTCCACGGCCCGCAGACGCTCGCCGGGCACCTGCGCTATTCCGGCAGCCCGCTGGCGTACTCGTTTTCCGAAGCGCGCCAACGCAAATCGGTCTGGCTCGTCGACGTCGGCGAACACGGCCTCGCCGAAGTCCGGCGGCACGAACTGCCCGTGCCCCGGCCGCTCGCCACCCTCGAAGGCGCCATCGACGACCTCCTCGCGAACCCGGACCACGACCGGTACCTCGGCCACTTCCTGTCGGTCACGGTCACCGACCGGGTGCGCCCGGTCGACGCGATGCGGCGGCTGCGCGAGCGGTTCCCGTACGCGGTGCACCTGGAGTGGGAGCCCGTGGGCGGGCACGCCGGCGCCCCGCTGCGCTACTCCGACGCCGTCCGCGGCCGGTCCGACATCGAGGTCTCGCGCAGCTTCCTCGACGACTGCCGCGGCGCCCCGCCGACCGAGCGCGAAGAGCGGCTCCTGTTCGAGGCACTGGAAGCGGCCGACCGGGGGGCCCTCGCGAAATGAGGCTGCACAGGCTGGAGGTCGAAGCCTTCGGGCCGTACTGCGCACGCGAAGTGGTCGACTTCGACGTGCTCGGCGCCGACGGCCTCTTCCTCCTGCACGGCGAAACCGGCGCGGGCAAGACGACGCTGCTCGACGCGATCGCGTTCGCGCTGTTCGGCGTGGTTCCGGGCGCCCGCAACGAAGCCAAGCGGCTGCGCTGCGACCTCGCCGAGCCCGACCAGGTCACCGAGGTCGCGCTGGAGCTGACCGTGCAGGGCCATCGGCTGAAGATCGTGCGCAACCCGGAGTACCAGCGGCCGAAACGGCGCGGCGAAGGCACGACCACCCAGCAGGCCCGGGTGTCGCTGAGCTGGATCGGCACCGCGCCCGCCGGGCTGGCGCCGGAAGGGCTGATCCGGATCGAGGAGGTCGCGCGCACGGTCGAGCGGCTGCTCGGGATGACCGCGGCCCAGTTCTTCCAGGTGGTGCTGCTGCCGCAGGGCGAGTTCGCCCGCTTCCTGCGGTCGGACACCGCGGAGCGCGAGAAGCTCCTGGAACGGCTGTTCGGCACCGAGCGCTTCGCCGACGTCGAACGCTGGTTCGCCGAGCTGCGCGCCGAGCGCGGCCGTCAGCTGGAAGCGCGGCAGCGGGACGTGCGCGAGCTGCTGGCCCGGTACGCGCAGGAGGCGCAGCAGGAGGTCCCCGACCAGGACGTGGCCGAGTGGGTCGACGCCGTGCTCGCCGAGGCCCAGGAACGAGTCACGCGGGTGACGGCCGAGGAGGAGCGGGCGCGATCGGCCGCCCAGCGGGCGGACGCGTACCTGCAGGAAGAACGCGCGAGCGCGGAGAAGATCCGCCGCGTCCGCACCGCGCACCTGCGCCTGCTCGAAATCACCGAACAGGCGCCGCAGCGCGCCGAATGGGCCCAGGAGGTCGCGGCCGCGCGGCGGGCGGCCGGTGTCGCCGTCGAGGCCGACCTGCTGGACCGGCGGGCCGCCGAACTGGCCGAGGCCGAACAGGCGGAGAAGGCCCGCGGTGCCCGGCTGCGGGAGTTCGGCACCCGGGCGACCGGCGACCTCAAGGCCCGGGCGGCCACCGCGCGCGAAGAAGCGGGCGCCGTCGCGGAGCTGGTCGCCGATGCCGAGCAGCAGGAGCTCGACGTCATGCGGCGGGACGACCGCAAGCTCGCCGCCGTCACGGCGCAGCAGCAGGTCGAGGCCCTGACCGCCGAGCTCGCCGCGATCCCCGGCCAGCTGGCCAAGCTGCGGGCGGACGCCCTCGCAGCGGCCGAAGCCGAGGCGAAACTCGACGGCGCCAAGGCGAAGGTGGACGAGCTGCGGGCCTTCGCCCGTGACGCGGCCGAGCTGCCCGAGGCCCAGGCGAAGGTCCAGCGCGGCGAGGCGAAGCTGCGCGAAGTGGTCGACGCGCACCAGGCGGCCCGGCAGCACCGGCTCGACCTGCGGGAGCGGCGGCTCGACGGGATGGCGGCCGAACTGGCCGCCGCGTTGCCCGACGGCGCGCCGTGCCCGGTGTGCGGGTCGGCCGAGCACCCGTCGCCGGCGAACCGGGACGTCGAGCTGGTCGACCCGGCCGAGGAACGCCGGGCCGAAGAAGCCGAACAGGCGGCGGACGCCGTGCGCCAGCGGGTCGTCGTCGCGCTGGAAGAGGCGAAGGCCCGGCTGGCCGGGCTGATCGAGCGGCTGGCCGGCCGCACGGCCGAGTCGATCACCGCCGAGCTCGCGGAAGCCCGCACGACGGTCGCGGCGCTCACCGAAACGGCGGCCGCCAAGACCAAGCTGGGTCAGCAGGTCGTCCTCCTGGAGCGGGACGTCGAGGCGCGCACCGAACGCCTCCGCCGGGCCGAACAGGCGGCGACCGAAGCCACGACGGACGTCCGCGCCCTGGAAGACAGGCTGGCCGAGCGCGAACGCCGGCTGATCGCCGGGCGCGGCGAGTTCGCGGACGTCGGCGCCCGGCGGACCCACCTCCTCGGCTTGGCCGAGGCGCTGGAAGCCGTCGCGGAAGCGCGCACGGCCGTCCTGGGCGCCCGGGAACGGGTCGCCCAGCAGAAGACGCTGGTCGAAGCGGCGGTCGCGGCGAAGGGGTTCGCGTCGCTGAAGAAGGCGCGAGCCGCGATGCTGCCGGACGAGCAGATCGAGAAGCTCGAGCAGGGCATCGCCGAGGCCGAAGCGGCCGCCGCCGGGGCGCGGGCGCTGCTGGCCGAGCCGGACCTGTTCGGGATCTCGCCGGACGACGTCGCCGATGTCGGCCGCGCGGCCGACGCGGCCCAGCTGGCCCGGGCGCGCGCCGATTCCGCGTACGCGGCGCTGCGGGTGGCCACCGCGCAGCACGAAGAGCTGACCCGGCTCGCCGCCCGGCTGCGCGAGACGCTCGCCGGGCTCGCGCCGGCCGAAGCGGAGTACGCCGAGCTGCGGGCGCTCGCGGACGTCGTCAACGGGCGCGGGCAGAACAGCCGCAAGATGTCGTTGCGCTCGTACGTGCTGGCCGCGCGGCTCGAAGAGGTGGCGGTCGCCGCCACGCACCGGCTGCGCACGATGAGCCAGGGCCGGTACTCCTTTGTGCACTCGGACGCGGCCGGGGCGCGCGGCACCCGTGGCGGGCTCGGCATCGACGTCCTGGACGACTACTCGGGCACCATCCGCCCGGCGAAGACGCTGTCCGGCGGCGAGTCGTTCCTCGCCTCGCTGGCCCTCGCGCTGGGGCTGGCCGACGTCGTGGCGGGCGAGACCGGCGGCGCGCTGCTGGACACGCTGTTCGTCGACGAGGGCTTCGGCACGCTGGACGCCGAAACCCTCGACGTCGTGATGAACATCCTCGACGAGCTCCGCGCCGGCGGCCGGGTGGTCGGGCTGGTGTCGCACGTCGAGGAACTGCGGCAGCGCATCCCGACCCGGCTGCGGGTCCGCAAGTCCCGCACGGGCTCGACGCTGGAGGTGCGCGCCGGCTGATCGCCCGGCCAAGATGAGGGCATGACCGACCAGCCGCCGAACGGCCTGCCCCGCTACCGCCTGCTCACCGGCCCGGACGACGCGAAGTTCTGCCACCGGGTCAGCGAAGCGCTGGAACTCGGCTACCGCCTGCACGGCTCACCGGCGGCGACCTTCGACGGTGACCAGGTCATCGTCGCCCAGGCCGTGCTGTGGCCGGGCGAACCGGGCTAGGCGCAGGTACATCCCGGCGTAGGAACACCACGGCGTCCACGCGCGCGCCCGCTCCGGCAGCGAGTCCGGCGCGAGGCCCAGCGCCTCGGCACCGCGGCGGACGTCGGCGTCGCCGGTGAGCAGGACATCCGGGGCGCCGAGAACGCGCATCAGCACGTAGTCCGCCGTCGACGCGTCGATCCCCGGGCAGGCCAGCAGCTCCGCGCGCAGCTCGGCCGCCTCTCGGCCGACGTGGACGTCCAGGCGCCCTTCGGCCAGGGCTGCGGCCACGCCGGTGACGGTCTCGCCCAGCCCGGCCGCCGCGACCTGCGCCGCCGTCGGGAACAACCGGTTCACGCCCCACTCGCCGGGCACCTCCTCGCCCGGCGGCACCTCCCGCAGCAGGGCGCGAAGCAGCAGCTCCTCGCCGTCGACGGCGCCCGGCACCCGCATCCCCGGCGCGGCCGCGACCACCGGCGCCAGCGCCGGGTCGCCGCCGAGGACGCGGGTGACCGCCGCGGGGTCGGCGTCGAGGTCCAGCAGCCGCCGCACCCGGCTGACCGCGCTGCCGAGGTCGCGCAGGTCGGTGAGCAGCAGCTCGCAGCGCACGTGGTCCGGCGAAGGCGTCAGCCGCACGACACCGGTGCCGTGGGCGAGCCGCAGCGTGCGCGCGTAGGACTCCGAAGTGACGTTCTCGACGCCCGGCATCGCGTTGTCCGCGAAGAAGCGAAGCAGCCCTGAAGCGTCGAACGGTGGCCTGAACGGCAACCGCAGGCTGAGCCGGGTTCCGCTCACGTCTCCCTGACGCCCACGCCGTGAAGCAGCGAAGGCGCGAAGCTGCGAAGGCGTCGTCGCGAACACTTCGCGGATCGTCTCGTTGAACTGCCGCACGCTGGAAAAGCCTGCCGCGAAGGCGACGTCCGTCAGCGGCAGCTCGGACATCTCGATGAGCAGCCGCGCCGAGTGCGCGCGGTGCGCCCGGGCCAGCGCGAGCGGGCCGGCGCCGAGCTCGGCGGTGAGCACCCGGCCGAGCTGGCGTTCCGAGTAGCCGAGCCGCCGGGCGAGGCCCGGGACGCCTTCGCGCTCGACGGTCCCGTCGGAGATCAGGCGCATCGCCCGCGCGGCCAGGTCGGCGCGCACGTTCCAGTCCGGCGAGCCGGGCACGGCGTCCGGCAGGCAGCGGCGGCAGGCGCGGAAGCCGTTGGCCTGCGCGGCCGCCGACGTCGGGAAGAAGCGGACGTTCTGCACCTTCGGCGTCGACGCCGGGCAGGACGGGCGGCAGTAGATCCCGGTGGTGCGGACCGCCATGATGAACTGGCCGTCGAAGCGCGGGTCGCGGGCGGTGACCACGCGGTAGCAGCGCTCGGCGTCGCGCCAGAGTGAGAGCGTTTCGGTGACCATTGCACCGAGCATGCCAGCAGGTCAGCGCGGTCGCTGGCGGAAATCCGCCACGGCGTTGGGTGCGTGGGGCCGTGGCCGGGCGGACACGTAGACTGCGGGGTCGTGAGCCTCACCCTCGGTATCGTCGGCCTGCCCAACGTCGGCAAGTCCACCCTGTTCAACGCGCTGACCCGCAACGACGTGCTCGCCGCGAACTACCCGTTCGCGACGATCGAGCCGAACGTCGGTGTCGTGCCGCTGCCGGACCCCCGGCTGGACAAGCTGGCCGAGCTGTACAAGTCGGAGAAGACGGTCCCCGCCGTGGTGTCCTTTGTGGACATCGCGGGCATCGTCAAGGGCGCGTCCGAGGGTGCCGGGCTGGGCAACAAGTTCCTCGCGAACATCCGTGAGGCCAACGCGATCTGCCAGGTCATCCGCGTGTTCGACGACCCGGACGTGGTGCACGTCGACGGCCGGATCGACCCGTCGAGCGACATCGAGACGATCAACACCGAGCTGATCCTCGCCGACCTGCAGACCCTGGACAAGGCGCTGCCGCGGCTGGAGAAGGAAGCGCGGACGAAGAAGGAGAACAAGCCCGCGCTCGACAACGCCCAGAAGGCGAAGGAGATCCTCGACGCCGGGCGCACGTTGTTCCAGGCGCAGAAGGAAGTCGACTTCGAGGCGCTGCGCGAGCTGAGCCTGCTGACGACGAAGCCGTTCCTGTACGTCTTCAACGCCGACGAGTCGGTGCTGACCGACGACGCCCGCCGCGAGGAGCTGACCAAGCTGGTCGCGCCGGCGGACGCGGTGTTCCTCGACGCGAAGGTCGAGGCGGAACTGCTGGAGCTGGACGACGAGGAGTCGGTCCGCGAGCTGCTCGAGTCGGTCGGCCAGCCGGAGCCGGGCCTGTACTCCCTGGCCCGCGCGGGCTTCCACACGCTCGGCCTGCAGACGTACCTGACGGCGGGCCCGAAGGAGTCCCGCGCGTGGACGATCCCCCAGGGCGCAACGGCCCCCCAGGCGGCGGGCGTGATCCACACGGACTTCGAGCGCGGCTTCATCAAGGCGGAGATCGTCTCCTACGACGACCTGATGGAGGCGGGCTCGATGGCGGCCGCGAGGGCGGCGGGCAAGGTCCGCATGGAGGGCAAGGACTACGTCATGGCCGACGGCGACGTGGTCGAGTTCCGCTTCAACGTCTGACGTCGTTCGTAGCAGTCGGCTACTGACTGTTGTTTTCATTGGACGCAGGATATGCTGCGTCCAATGAAAGCTTCGCCGAGTCTCCTGCCGCTGCTGCGTTCGCGCATGCAGGGCGAGCTGCTCGCGCTGGTCCTGCTGCACCCGGAGCGCGAGTACAGCATCACCGAGCTCGCCGAGGCTTGCGGCGTCACGCCGACGGCCGTGCTGCGCGAGGTCGAACGGCTCGTCGGGGGTGGCATCCTCGAAGACCGGCGGGTGGGCCGGAGCCGGCTCGTCAAAGCGCGCACCGACACCCCGCTGTACCGGCCGTTGAGCGAGGTCATCTCGGTCACCTTCGGGCCGCTGCCGCTGCTCGCCGAGGCCCTGTCCGGGCTGGCGGGCGTGCGCGAGGCCTACATCTACGGGTCCTGGGCCGCGCGCTACCGCGGCGAACCGGGGCCGCCGCCCGGTGACGTCGACGTGCTCGTCGTCGGCTCGCCCGATGCCGACGCGCTGTTCGACCTGGCCGAGGGTGTGTCGCAACGGCTGGGCCGCGAGGTCAACGTCCACCGGATCTCGCCGGCGGCGTGGGCGGCGGACACGGCGGATCCGTTCCTCACCAGCGTGCGCGAACGTCCGCTGGCCCGGCTGCACCTCGACCAGGAGGCCTGATGCCCCCAGTGGAACCAAGGGCGTGAACGGATCGACGCCTTCATCGCACGCGGCGCCATCGAGCACGTCCCGGCGTCGCGGGAGGCGGCCGAGGCCGAGCTGATCAGGGCCCGCACCCACCTCGCTTCGGCACGGCAGCTGCAGGACACCGACCCGGAAGGCGCCTACACGCTGGCCTACGACAGCGCGCGCCGGGCGTTGGCGGCCGTCCTGCAGAACCAGGGCCTGCGGGTGACGAGCCGGGGCGGCCACGTGACCGTCTACGAGGCGGTCCTCGCCCAGCTGGATCCGCCGCTGGGGTCGCTCCTGCGGCCGTTCAACCGGATGCGGGCGCGGCGCAACGAAATCGCCTACCGGTCTTCGGAGGTGCCCTCGATGACCGCCGAGGACGTGGCGGCCGACGTGCCGAAGGTGCTCGCCCTCATCGAAGTGGCGGAGAAGGCCATCCCGAACATGCCCCGGTACTGATCGTGGAACGCACCCGCCCGCTGACGCCGGACGAGCGGACGACGCTGAACACGCTGCTCGCCGGGGACTTCCCCGGCGCCGCCGAACTGCGCGCGCAGGCCGCCACGGCGCGGGTGACCGGCCGCTGCGGCTGCGGGTGCCCGAGCATCAACCTGGCGGTCGACCGGACCCTGCCGGCCGCGGCGGTCGCGGACGACCCGGTGGCGGTCGAAGCCGACGCGCCCGACGGCGGTCTGATCGTGTTCGTCGAAGACGGCCGGCTGTCATGTCTCGAGTATTGGACGACGGCCGACGAATCCCCGGCCGGTTTCCCGCCGGCCGGGCAGATCGTCGTGTAGCGAACTAGCCGAGCAGGCCCAGCAGCGCGATCGCGATCAGCACCACCGCGGGGGCGAGGGCGCTGATCCAGGCGCGCTGGGCGGGGGTGAGAGCGGCGGTGCTGTTCATGGCGTTTCCCGGAGTCGAGCCGATGCTTCCGCAGGATCAGCGCGCCGATCATGCCCCGCGTTAACAGCTGTGATCGAACTCTCAGCCGTCCAGGTGACGGCGGTGGCGGGCGGTGAACCAGAGCACACCGCCGGCTGCCCCCACCATGGTCGCGAACGCCGCCGTGCCCACCACGATTGCCTGGGTCATCTCGTCTCCCTTCCCGAAGGTTCCGGTAACCGAGAGACGCCGAACCGGCGCTATGGTGCACTCAGCGTAGCCAGGATCACAGCACCGAGTCGATCTGCCCGGCCAGGTCGAAGTCCTTCGCCGTCAGGCCGCCCGCCGAGTGCGTGGAGAGCCGGAACGTCAGCGTGCGCCAGCGGATGTCGATGTCCGGGTGGTGGTCGGCCGCCTCGGCGAGCTCCGCCACCCGGTTCACCGCCGCGATCGCCTCGGGGAAGCTGCCCAGCTCCACCTCGCGGGAGATCACCGCACCTGACCGCGTCCAGCCCGGGCCCAGCCGCCGGTCGGCCTCGTCGTCGCTCAAGATTTCCGTCATGTCTCCATGGTCGTCCGTCCTGGACTACGCTGCACGGTTGCCACGGGAGTCCGGTGAGCCGGGCTGAGAGGCGGGGTCACCCGCGACCGTTCGCACCTGACCGGATCATGCCGGCGAAGGGAGGGCTTCCTCTCCTCGTCCGGCGAAGTGCAGGAGGGTAGATGAAACGCAGGGCTGTGCGCGCCGCGACGGCCATCGCCGCCGTCAGTGCCGTCGCCGCGGCGTGCTCGCTGTCGGACGGATCCGGTGGCACGCAGCAGACGCCCACCGTCACCCTCGTGACGCACGACTCCTTCCTGGCGCCGCAGGAGGTGCTCGACGCCTTCCAGAAGCAGGCGGGCATCAAGATCTCCGTGCTCAAGCAGGGCGACGCCGGATCGCTGACCAACAAGCTCGTGCTGACTAAGGCCAACCCGATCGGCGACGTCGCGTACGGCGTCGACTCCACCTTCGCCTCGCGCGCGCTCAGCGAGGGCGTCTTCGAGCCGTACACCAGCCCGGAGGCCGACCGCGGGCCGCAGCGCTACGCCGTCGACCCGGAGCACCGGCTGTCCGCGGTCGACGTCGGCGACGTCTGCGTCAACGTCGACACGAACTACTTCACCGCCAAGGGCATTCCGGCGCCGTCGAGCTACGACGACCTGGCCGACCCGAAGTACAAGGACCTGCTGGTCGCCGAGGACCCGGCGACGGCGTCGCCCGGCCTGGCCTTCCTCCTCGGCACCATCGCCAAGTACGGCGAAGCCGGCTGGAAGGACTACTGGACGAAGCTGAAGGCCAACGGCGTCAAGGTGGTCAGCGGCTGGGAAGAGGCCTACACCAAGCAGTTCTCCGGCTCGTCCGGCAAGGGCCCGCGGCCGATCGTCGTGTCGTACGCGTCCTCACCCGCCGCGGAGGTCGGCGACGACGGGAAGCCGCGCACCAAGGCGCTGCTCGACACCTGCTACCGGCAGGTCGAGTACGCCGGTGTGCTGGCGAACGGCAAGCAGGCCGACAACGCGCACAAGGTCGTCGACTTCCTGCTCTCCCAGCAGTTCCAGGCGACGGTCGCCGCCAACATGTACGTCTACCCGGCGCGCCAGGGCGTCGACCTGCCCGCGGGCTGGGCGCAGGTCGCGCCGCTGCCGCAGAAGCCGCAGACGCTGCCCGCGGACCAGGTGCAGGCGGGCCGCGAGAAGTGGATCGGCGAATGGCGCACGCTCCTGCAGTGACCGCCGAGGCCGGGGACTCCGCCGGCCGGAGCCCCGGAAAAGCCACCGCCCCGCCGCGGACCGCCCGTGGCCTCGGCCTGGCCCTGCTCGGACTCGCGCCGATCGGGTTCCTGGTGGTCTTCTTCGCCTGGCCGGTGCTGGCGATCGTCGGCCGCGGGTTCGCCGCGGGCGGCCTCGGCGTCGTCCTCGGCGACCCGCGGACCTGGCAGCTGGCCGGGTTCACCGTCGGCAGCGCGGCCGCGTCGACGGCCGTCGCGGTCGTGGCCGGGCTGCCGGTCGCCTTCCTGCTGGCGCAGGTGCGGCTGCCCGGCGTCGGCCTGGTGCGGACGCTGGTGCTCGTGCCGTTCGTGCTGCCGACGGTGGTGGTCGGCCTGGCGTTCCGCGCCCTGTGGCCGGACGGCGGCGTGCTGCCGATCGTGCTGGCCAACGCCTTCTTCAACGTCGCCGTCGTCGCGCGGACCGTCGCCGGGCTGTGGGCGCGGCTGGACGCGCGGACGACCGACGCCGCCCGCGCGCTCGGCGCCTCGCCCTGGCGGGCCTTCCGGTCGGTGACGCTGCCCGCGCTGGCGCCCGCGATCGCGTCCGCCGCGGCCGTGGTGTTCCTGTTCTGCGCCACCAGTTTCGGCGTCGTGCTGATACTTGGCGGCGCCCGGTACCGGACCCTGGAAACCGAGATCTACCTGCGGACGGTGGATCTGCTCGACCTTTCGGGAGCGGCGGCCCTGTCGCTGATCCAGTTCGCGGCCGTGGTCGCCGCGCTGGTGCTCGGCGGGCTGGCCCGGCGGCGCAAGGAAAGCGCGGCCCGCATCGGCTCGCTCCGGGCCCGCCGGCCGGAAGGCGGCGAGTGGTGGGTCGTCGGCGCGGCGGGTGTCGTGCTGGTTTCGCTGGTGACGCCGATCGTCGCGCTGCTCGCCGAATCACTGTCCACGGAGGACGGATGGAGCCTGGCCGGGTACCGCGCGCTCACGAGCACCGGCGAGAAGGGCGCGCTGCAGGTGTCCGGCTGGGACGCCGCGCTGAACTCGCTGAAGGTGGCGATCGACGCGACGCTGCTCGCGCTGGTCGTCGGCGTGCTCGCGTCCGTCGTGCTCGTGGCCCTGCGGCGCTCGCCGGCCAAGGCCGCGCGCGGGCTCGGCGAGACGATGGACGCGGTGCTGATGCTGCCGCTCGGGGTCTCCGCGGTCACCGTCGGGTTCGGCTACCTCGTCACGCTCGACGCGCTCCCCGGCGACCTCCGGACGTCGCCGTACCTGGTACCGCTGGCGCAGGCGCTGGTGATCATCCCGCTGATCGTCCGGATGGTGCTGCCGGTGCTGCGCTCGGTCGACGTCCGGCTGCGGCAGGCCGCCTCGACGCTCGGCGCGAGCCCGCTGCGCGTCTGGCGGGAGATCGACCTGCCGCTCACCCTGCGGCCGCTGGTCGCGGCGGCGGGGTTCGGCTTCGTCGTCGCGCTCGGGGAGTTCGGCGCGACGAGCTTCCTCGCCCGGCCGACGGCGCCGACGCTGCCGGTCGCGGTCGCGACGCTGATGGCGCGCCCGGGGGAGCTGAACAACCAGATGGCGTACGCGGCGTGCGCGCTGCTGATGCTCGTGACGGTGCTGGCGGTCGCGCTGATCGACCGGCTCGGGGCCGCGCGCGGCCGGGTGGGAGAGTTCTGATGGCGCTGTCGGTGCGGGACCTGACGGTCCGCTACGGATCGTTCGCGGCGGTGCGCGACGTCCGGCTGGACATCGCCGACGGCGAGGTGCTGGCGCTGCTCGGCCCGTCGGGCTCGGGCAAGTCGACGCTGCTGCGCGCGATCACCGGGCTGGAGCCCTCGGCGCGCGGTTCGGTGAGCTGGGACGGCGAGGACCTCGGCGCGGTGCCGGTGCACCGGCGAGGCTTCGGCCTGGTGTTCCAGGACGGCCAGCTGTTCGGCCACCGCGACGTCGCCGCGAACATCGCGTTCGGCCTGCGGATGCACGGCGTCCCGCGGGCCGAATGGACACCGCGGGTGGCCGAGCTGCTGGCGCTGGTGGGCCTGTCCGGGTTCGAGAAGCGGCGGGTGACGGAGCTGTCCGGCGGCCAGGCGCAGCGGGTGGCGCTGGCCAGGGCGCTGGCGCCGAAGCCGCGGCTGCTGCTGCTCGACGAGCCACTGTCCGGGTTGGACGCCGGATTGCGGGAGCAGCTGGCCATCGACCTGGCCGACCTGTTGCGCCGCAGCAAGATCACCGCCCTGCTCGTCACGCACGACCAGGAGGAGGCGTTCACCCTCGCGGACCGGGTCGCGGTGCTCGACACCGGCGAGGTCCGGCAGGAGGGCGCGGTCCGGCGGGTGTGGCGCAACCCGGCGGACGACGACGTGGCGCGCTTCCTCGGCGTGACGACGTTCGCCGACGGCGTCGCGGCCGCCGGGCACGTGCGCACGCCGCTGGGAGACGTCGTCCTGCCGGACGCGGGCGACGGCCCGGTGCGGCTCGGGCTCCGGCCGCACGCGCTGCGGGTGGCCGCCGAGGGCGTGCCCGGCGAGGTCGTCGCGGCGGTGCACCGGCGTGAGCACGTGCGGCTGGTGGTCAAGCTCGAAAACTCCACTGTGGACGCCGTCGCGCCGGCCACTTCGGACCTGCGAGCCGGGGACGCGGTGCGGCTGCAGCTCGACGCGGACGGCGTCGCCCTGGTCGGTATTACTCCGAACGGGCCATGCTCTCCTCCTGATCACGGCCTACAGTGACCGAACGCTGATCAAAGCGGCCCGAGCCGGCCTGGGGAGCACCTCTGCATGAACATCGACACGGCGTTGAAAGAAGCGATGGCCATCACCGGTGCGGTGGGCGCCGCGGTGGTCGACTACGACAGCGGGATGTCGCTGGGTTCGCTGGGCGGTGGTGACTGGCTGGACCTCGACGTCGCCGCGGCGGGCAACACCGAGGTCGTGCGCTCGAAGCTGCGCGTGATGTCCGCGCTGCAGCTCAACGACGACATCGAGGACATCCTGATCACCCTGCGCCGCCAGTACCACCTGATCCGGCTGATGGATCCGTCCAAGCGGGACAGTGCCACGCTCTTCCTGTACCTGGTGCTGGACCGGGAACGGGCGAACCTGGCCATGGCGCGGCTCCAGCTCAAGCGCATCGAAGCCGACTTGGTCGTATGAGCGAAGCGCACGCGGGACGGCCCGTGCCGCTGCCCAAACGCGGGACCACGCCGGTGCTGCCGGACACGCGCCGGGTGGCGCCGGCGGTTTCCCCCGCCGACGCGGCCGCGGCGGACGAGGCGCTGCGTGACATCCGCGGCCGGATCGACTGGACCAACGTCAAGGGACTCCTGGCGGCCAGCCGGGACGGGCTCGTGGTGTGCAGCGACACCCGCGACGTCGAGGACGACAGCGTCGCCGCGATGGCCGCGACGGCGGTGGGGCTGGCCATCCAGTTCACCAAGCAAGCCGGCGTCGGCGCGCCGCGGGCGGCGATGTTCGAAGGCGAGTCCGGCCACGTCGGCGTTTTCCCGGTGCAGTCCGGCATCCTGCTGGTCGTGCTCGGCGAACGGGACACCACCATGGGGTTGTTCAACGTCGCGGCGCGGCAGGCGTTGTCGCTGTTCCAGCAGGCTGTCGCCGAACGCCGGGTGCGCGCCCTGCGCGACGTTTCGTCGTCCGCCGGCCACGAGGAAGACCCGTCGTGGCCGGCGTGACGGAACCTCAGCCGTCGCGCGTCGAAAGCCTCGCGTAGGCCAACGACAGCCCGATCACGATGTAGCAGACGGCCCGCAGGGCTCCTTCGCCGAGCATCTGCGTGCCCATCGGATCCTGCAGCACCTCCGCCGGCGCCAGCGACCAGTTCTGCGTGAGCAGGAACGGGTGCAGCCAGTCCAGCGAGTTCAGGAACCCGAGGATGGTGAACACGATGTCGCCCGCCAGCACGGACGCCACCACCAGCATCGGGTGCTCGGTCCAGCTGGACAGGGCCAGCGCGACCGCGCCGACCGCCCACAGCTGCAGCACCACCCAGCCCGCCACCAGCAGGATCCGCGCCAGCGCGCCGCCGAGCGACAGCGTCGTGCCCGACAGCGTGAACAGCGAATCCGTGCCGTTGATGATCAGCCCGGTCACCACGCCCGTCACGCACATCGCCAGCACCGCGGCGACCGACACGGTCGCGACGCCGAACGCCTTCACCGCCAGCAGCCGGCCCCGGCCGACCGGGGCGATCAGCCAGCCGCGCAGCGTGCCGTGCGCGGTTTCGCCCGCGATCGCGTCCGCGCCCGCCATGGCCGAGGCCAGCGGGAGCAGCAGCGCCAGCGACATCACGATCGCCGCGATGGGCAGCACGAACGCGTTGTTGACCGCGGACGCCAGCAGCGCGCCGTCGGGGTTCGGGCCGCCGGCGTCGGGCGGCCCGCTCACCAGCGTCAGGCCGATGCCGATCACGATCGGGATCAGCGCCAGCAGGCCCAGGACGGCGAGCGTCCGCGGCCGCCGGAAGATCCAGCGCAGCTCCGCGGCCAGCAGCCTGGGCAGCGGCACCGTGTCGTGGCCCGTGCGGGCCGCCGGTGCGTCGAGAACCGCCGTCGTCATTCCGCCCCCTCCGTCAGCCGCGCGAACAGGTCTTCCAGGCCGGTGCGGGCCCGCGTCGCCTCGTGGACCGCGACCCCCGCGCCCACCAGGACCTGCAGCACCCGCGGCGCCTCCGCCGCGGTGAGATCGGCCCGGATGCCCTCCGGCGTGAGCCGGGCGCCGATCCGGTGCTCCCGCAGCACTTCCACCGCCTGTTCCGCATCCGGCGTGCGGACCAGCAGGGCCGCGTTCCCGGACTCCAGCAGCTCCGCCAGCTCGCCCTGCGCGACGACGTTCCCGCTCTGCAGCACGGCCACGTGCGTGCAGGTCGCTTCGACCTCGGCCAGCAGGTGTGACGACACCAGCACGGTGACGCCCTCGGCGTGCAGCTCGGCGACGATCCTGCGGATCTCCCTGGTACCAGCAGGATCGAGGCCGTTGGTCGGCTCGTCGAGCACGACCATCTTCCGCGGCACCAGCAACGCCGAAGCGAGCCCGAGCCGCTGCTTCATGCCGAGCGAATACCCCTTGTACCGCCGGCGCGCGGCGCCGGTCAGCCCGACGCGCTCCAGCGCGGAGTCCACAGCGGACGGAATCCCGGCCGACGTCAGCCGCGGTTCCGCCGCGGCGAAGCGCAGCAGGTTGTCGCGCCCGGAGAGGAACGGGTGGAAGCCCGGCCCCTCGACCAGCGCGCCGACGTCCGGCAGCGCGTGCGCGGCGGCGTCCGGCATCGGACGGCCGAGCAGCTCGACCTCGCCCTCGGTCGGCCGGACCAGGCCGAGCAGCATCCGGATGGTCGTCGTCTTGCCCGAGCCGTTCGGCCCGAGCATCCCGACGACCGCCCCCTGCGGGATGTCGAGGTCGACGTGGTCCACCGCGACGGTGCTGCCGTACACCTTGCGCAGTCCCCGGGTCCGCGCGGCGAGCGGGACCGCCGGGGCGGACGCCTCCGCAGAGACATCCGCCCCGGACTGGACAGCAGTGCTGGTCACTTCTGGCCCAGCGCTTCGTACAGGACCTGCTCCGGCACCGCACCGGCGGCGAAGCGGCCGTCGTCGGTCAGCACCGCGCTGCCCACCTTCGTGGTGACGAGGTAGCCGCTGCCCCACGTGCCGCTGACCTTCTTGGCGAACCGCTCGAGCAGCGCCTTCGGGTCGGCGTTGGCCCCTCGGCCTTCCCGGCCGGACTGCTGCTTCGGCGCCGCGTTGAGCGCGTCGGCCGGGACCTTGCCCGTGACGACGGTGTCCCAGCCGTCGCCGACGATCTTGGTGTCCTGCTTGGCCTGCTCGGCGAGGTCCTTGTGCTGCTGGTCGACGGTCGGCGTCTTCTCCTGCACCTTGGCGCCCTTCGGCGGGGTGAAGGTGAAGAGGCCGGCGGGCTGCTGGGTGAACTCGATCTGCGTGAACGCGACCTCCAGCGCCGGCGTCGCCGTGCCGTTGCTCAGCACCGACACCCGCAGCGGCATCCGCGTCTGCGAGTCGACCGCGACGCGGATCTCGCGCAGCAGCGTCCGCTCGGTCGGCTTCGGCGTCAGCACCAGCTCGTAGGCCGGGCGTCCCGCGACGCTCGCGGTGCCGTCGACCGACACCGTGCTGCTCTCGCGGACCTTGGCGAGCAACTCGGCCGAAGCGGCCAGCGGGTCGGCGGTCTTCTCGCTGCCCGCGCCCTTCTGCCTGGCCACGTCGGCCGGGATGGTCACCTTGGTCGCGGTGTTCGTCCGGGAGCTGTAGTCCCAGACGGTGGTGCCGTCGTGGACCACGGTCTCCTGGCTGGCCCCCTGCGTGACGGCGAGCCGGCTCTTGCCCGCGCCGTCGCTGAAGATGTGCGCCGAGTCCATGGTCAGCGCCGACGCGCCCGGCACCGCGTTCCCCAGCGCGGGCAGGCCCAGGTCGTTGCTCACCTTCACCGTGCCGTCGAACGCGCCGGGCTTCGCCTTGGCGACCGACTGCACCAGGTCCTCGGCACTCACCTGCGGCAGCGCCGGCTTGTCGTCGGCACTGGCCGGCATCGCGACGAACGCGAGGCCACCGGCACCGAGCGCGGTGCCGAGGACCGCGGCGGTGATGCCCTTCGTCTTCGGTTTCATGCGTCTCTCCCTGTGGTGTTCCCGGACTCGAGTGTGCCCGGCTCCCTGGCCACGACGCTTCCCTCTCGAGGCTGAGATACCCCTGAAGGTTCGCCCCCCGACGCTGAGATCGCGCTGAGAACCGACGCACGACCTGCGAAAACCGGCCATGATGAGTCTCGTGAAACCTCGGGTGCTGGTGGTCGACGACGAACCGGGCGTGCGGAAGGCCCTGCAACGCGGGCTGCGCGCGGAGGGGATGGACGTGGTCACCGCCGCGGACGGGCCCACCGGGCTGCAGCTGGCGAGCACCGGCTCGTTCGACGTCGTGCTGCTCGACATCATGCTGCCGGGCCTGTCCGGCTACCGCGTGCTGGAGCGGCTGCGCAAGGACGGCGTCACCACGCCGGTGCTGCTCGTCTCGGCCAAGGACGGCGAGGTCGACCAGGCCGACGGCCTCGACCTCGGCGCCGACGGCTACCTCGTCAAGCCGTTCTCCTTCGTGGTGCTGGTCGCGCAGGTCCGCGCGGTGCTGCGCCGGGCCGGGCCGGAAGCGGGCCGCGGCACGCTGCGGCTCGGCGCGCTGGAGGTCGACCGCGGCTTGCGTCAGGTGCACTGGAACGGCGCGGAAGTCGGGCTGAGCCCGCGGGAGTTCGCGCTGCTCGAGGTGCTCGTCGGGCGGGCGGGCACGGTCGTCACGAAGGACGAGCTGCTGCGCGCGGTCTGGGGCGAGGAGCAGGCCGTGACGCGCAACCTCGTCGAGGTCTACGTGGGGTACGTGCGGCGCAAGCTCGACGCGGTCGGCGCGGGCGCGTTGCTGCGGACCGTGCGCGGGCACGGCTACCTCGCGTCCGACGCGCAGCTCGACGAGGTCATCACCCCGTGAATTCCTGGTGGCGGGGCCGGTCCCTGCAGGTCCGGATCACCCTGCTGGCCGCGACGATCACCCTGGTCTGCCTGCTCGGGCTGGCGGCGCTGGCGGCGGCGAACCTCTCACCGCTGCTCATCGGCTCGGTCGACCGCGAGCTGTCCGGCGCACTCGGCCCGGCCGGTGCCGAGGTGAGCGCCGGGCGGCCGCTGTCCGGCGCGGCCCCGGTGACGCTGCGGGTGCTGGACATCGCGGGCACGCCGGTGGACGGCGGCACCCCGGCCGGGCTGTCCCCGCCGGACGTCTCGACGCTCAAGGCGGGACAGCCGGTGCAGCGCGACGGCGCGCGGTACCTGGGCACGGTCGTGAGTGCCCCGGACGGGTCGCAGCGCCTGATCGTGGCGGGCGCCGGCCTGGTCGGGTTCTCGGCCGCGGTGCACTACGGCGGCGTCTGGCTGGTGGTCGTCGCCTCGGTCGGCGCGCTGGTGGCGGGCTTCGCGACGTGGCTGGTGGTGCGCCTGTCGCTGCGGCCGGTCGCGCGCATGCGGGGCTCGGTCCGGTCGCTGCCGCCGGGGGCGCGGCTGGCGCTGCCGGACTCCCACGACGAGCTGCGGGCGCTGGCCGAGGAGTTCAACGCGCTCCTGGAACGGCAGGAGCAGGCGAGCGAACGGCTCCGGCGCTTCACCGGCGACGCGGCGCACGAGCTGCGGTCGCCGGTCGCGTCGATCCGGGTGCAGGCCGAAGTGGCCGTGACCAACCCGGATCCGGAGCTGGCGCAGGAGACGCTGTCGGACATCCTCACCGAAGCCGAGCGGCTGTCGTCGCTGCTGGACGGGCTGTTGTCGCTGGCCCGCTCGGACGCGGGGGAGGTGCCGGCGGCGGAACCGGTCGAGCTGGTGAGCGAAGTCCGCTCGGCGGTCGCGCGGCTGCCGGCGGGGGCGCCGGAGACCCGGGTGAGCACGGCGGTCGCGCAGGCGTGGGCGTCCTCGGCGCACGCGGAGGTGGAGCTGGTGCTGGACAACCTGCTGCGCAACGCGTGCCGCTACGCGCGCGGGCAGATCGTGGTGTCGGTGCTGGCCTCGCGGTCTTCGGTCCGGGTGGTGGTCGACGACGACGGCCCGGGGATCGCCCCGGAGCACCGGGAGAAGGTGTTCGACCGCTTCTACCGGATCGCCGACGACCGGGCCCGCTCCTCGGGCGGCACGGGACTGGGCCTGGCGATGGTGGCGGAGACGGTCCGCCGCCGCGGCGGCCGCGTCCAGGTGGGCGAGTCCCCGGACGGCGGCGCGCGGTTCGTGGTCGTCTGGCGCGCGGCCGGCGGCGGGGCTTCCGGGTAAGTTCCGGGACTGTGAACGCTGTGATCGTGGGAGCTGCCCTGGTGCGCGACGGCAAGCTGCTGGCCCAGCAGCGGGCCTGGCCGCCGAAGCACGCGGGGCAGTGGGAGCTGCCCGGCGGCCGGGTCGAAGAGGGCGAGTCCGAGGCGTTCGCGCTGGCCCGCGAGTGCAGCGAGGAACTCGACGTCGTCATCGAGGTCGGCGGCCGCGTCGGGCAGGACGTCCCGCTGCCCGGCGGGCGCGTCCTGCGCATCTACGCCGCGACGCTCGTTTCGCCCGGGGAGGAGCCGCGGGCCGTCGAGCACCGAGCCGTCCAGTGGCTCGGGCCCGACGACCTCGACGACGTCGACTGGCTGCCCGCGGACCGGATCCTGCTCCCGGCCTTCCGCGCGCTGCTCAGTTAGCGCCGATCATCCGCAGCGCGGCGTCCAGCCGGTGCGAGCCGCGCTCGCGGGCGCGTTCGGCACCCGCCTTGCGGACCCGGTCCAGCTCGGCGACGTCGTCGAGCAGCGCCAACGCGCGTGAGCGCACCGGCGCCAGCTCCTCGACCACGGCGTCGGCGACGGCGTCCTTCACCGCCCCGTACGACGTGAACTCGTCGGCCAGCTCCGCCGGGGACCCACCGCGGCACGCGGCCAGGATCTCCAGCAGGTTCGCCATCCCCGGCCGGGTTTCCGGGGCGTGCACCGGCACCGAACCGCCGTCGGTGACCGCGCGGCGGATCTTGCGGCGGATCTGGTCGGGCTCGTCGAGCGCGAACACCACGCCCACCGCGTCCCGCGCCGACTTCGACATCTTGCGCGTCGGGTCGGCGAGGTCCTTGACCCGCGCGCCCGCGGGCGGCAGCACCGCGCGCGGGATGGTGAACACGTCGCCGTACGTGCCGTTGAAGCGCTTGGCCAGCGTGCGCGTCAGCTCGACGTGCTGGCGCTGGTCCTCGCCGACCGGCACCTCGTCCGCGCCCTGCAGCAGGATGTCCGCGGCCATCAGCGCCGGGTAGGTCAGCAGCGACAGCCGCACCCCCGCCTGGCCCTTCGACTTCTCCTTGAACTGGATCATCCGCGCGGCCTCGCCGTAGTTGCAGGTGCACTCCAGGACCCAGGTCAGCGCGCCGAGCTCGCGGGCCAGGTCGGACTGGACGAACACCCGCTCGGGATCGATGCCGGCGGCGATCAGCACGGCGAGCTGCTCCCTCGCCAGGGATCGGAGTTTCGCCGGGTTGTGCGGCGTCGTCATGCCGTGCAGGTCGGCGACGAAGTACAGGTCGTCCGCACCGCCCTCACGCGCCCAGCGGCGCACGGCACCGAGGTAGTTGCCGAGGTGGACGTGGCCCGAGGGGGTGATGCCGGACAGCTTGCTCATGGGTTGGCCTTTCCGGGTGGGGCCACCCCGGAGAAGGCACGAAAAAGGCCGCCCGTCCGGGGCGGCCGCTGGTGATCAGCGCAGGACTAGACGGCCGCCGAGGGCGGCCACCAGCTGGCGGTCTGCGCGTGCATGCCCCGATCATAACCGGGTCCGTCACCACTTCGCATCGCCCGGACGCGCGAGAGCCCGCGCGGAGTTACGGTCTTGGGCATGTATGTCGTCCTGCTGAACTACACAGCCCCGATCGAGGAAATCGACTACGCGCTCCCGGACCACGCCGAGTGGCTGAACAAGCAGTACGAGCACGGCCACTTCCTGGCGTCCGGGGCGCGGAACCCGCGCACCGGCGGCGTGATCATCACGCGGCCGATGGCCCGCGGGAAGCTGGACGCGATCCTCGCGTCCGACCCGTTCTGCGTGAAGCACCTCGCGAAGTACGAGGTCATCGAGTTCTCGCCGACGAAGACCGCGCCCGAGCTGCGGCAGCTCAACGAGGCCGTGCCCCGCTGAGTCAGGCCGCCAGGTCCTCTTTCGCCTTCTTCAGAGCCAATACCGGGCACTTCTTGCAGCGCGGCTTCGACCGGCAGCACTTCTTCTTGACCTTGCCGGCCTTCATGAGCTTGCGCACGACCTTCCGCGGGTCTTTCGGCTTCTTGCCCACGCGCACGCCCCTTCCGGATCGGCGACGTTCACCGGGTTTCCACGTTAGGTCAGCCTAATCGCCAGGGGGGCGTGGGGCCGCTCACACAGGGGTGGCAGGTATCCTGGGTGAGGTCCGCGTGTGACCAGAGCCGGTCACGGATGCCTGAGCGGCTTGCGCGGCCATCCAACCCTTGAAGTTCAGGAGTTCTCGCGTGCCCGCAGCCAGCGCTACCGTCGAAACCGGCCGGCCGACCGGTAAGACCCGGCCCGACCTGCGCAACGTCGCGATCGTCGCCCACGTCGACCACGGCAAGACCACGCTCGTCGACGCGATGCTGCGCCAGTCCGGCGCCTTCGCCGAGCGCGCCGAGCTCGTCGACCGCGTGATGGACTCGGGGGAGCTCGAGCGCGAAAAGGGCATCACGATCCTCGCGAAGAACACCTCGATCCACCGCCAGACGCCCGAGGGCTCGGTGACGATCAACGTCATCGACACCCCCGGCCACGCCGACTTCGGCGGCGAGGTCGAGCGCGGCCTGGCCATGGTCGACGGCGTCGTGCTGCTGGTCGACGCGTCCGAGGGCCCGCTCCCGCAGACCCGGTTCGTGCTGCGCAAGACCCTCGAAGCCGGCCTGCCGGTGATCCTGCTGGTCAACAAGACCGACCGGCCGGACGCCCGGATCGCCGAGGTCGTCGAGGAGACCCACGACCTGCTGCTCGAGCTGGCCAGCGACATCGAGGACGCCGACCACGACGCGATCCTCGACCTCCCGGTCGTCTACGCCTCGGCGCGCGCCGGCAAGGCGAGCCTGGAGCAGCCCGCCGACGGGGAGATCCCCGAGAGCGAGAACCTCGACCCGCTGTTCGACACGCTGCTGCGCCACGTGCCGCCGCCCGCCGCCGACCTCGACGCGCCGCTGCAGGCGCTGGTCACCAACCTCGACGCGTCCAACTTCCTCGGCCGCATCGCGCTGATCCGCATCCACGCCGGCAAGCTGCGCAAGGGCCAGACCGTGGCCTGGATGCGCGAAGACGGCACGGTGCAGAACGTCCGCATCTCCGAGCTGCTGGTCACCGAGGCGCTCACCCGCGTCCCGGCGACCGAGGCCAGCGCGGGCGAGCTCGTCGCCATCGCGGGCATCCCGGACATCACGATCGGCGACACCCTCGCCGACGTCGACAACCCGGTCGCGCTGCCCCGGATCACCGTCGACGAGCCCGCGATCTCGATGACCATCGGCGTCAACACCTCGCCGCTGGCCGGGCGCAACGGCGGCGACAAGGTCACCGCGCGGCTGGTCAAGGCCCGCCTCGACCAGGAGCTGATCGGTAACGTCTCGATCCGCGTCCTGCCGACCGAGCGCCCGGACACCTGGGAGGTCCAGGGCCGTGGCGAGCTGGCGCTGGCCATCCTCGTCGAGCAGATGCGCCGCGAGGGCTTCGAGCTGACCGTCGGCAAGCCGCAGGTGGTCCTGCGCACGATCGACGGCAAGCTGCACGAGCCGTTCGAGCGCCTTTACATCGACTCGCCCGAGGAGCACCTCGGCGCGATCACCCAGCTCCTGGCCGCCCGCAAGGGCCGCATGGAGGACATGAGCGGCAACGGCACCGGCCGGATCAAGCTGGAGTACGTGCTCCCGTCGCGCGGCCTGATCAGCTTCCGCACCGACTTCCTCACCGAGACCCGCGGCACCGGCATCGCGAACCACGTGTTCGAGGGCTACTTCCCGTGGGCGGGCGAGATCCGCACCCGGCATAGCGGCTCCTTGGTCGCCGACCGCACCGGCCCGGTCACCGCGTACGCGATGATCCAGCTGGCCGACCGCGGCACGTTCTTCGTCGAGCCGGGCGCCGAGGTGTACGAGGGCATGGTCGTGGGCGAGAACCCGCGGTTCGAGGACCTCGACATCAACATCACCAAGGAGAAGAAGCTGACGAACATGCGTCAGTCCTCCGCCGACGTGATGGAGACGCTGGCCCGCCCGCGCAAGATGGGGCTGGAAGAGGCGCTGGAATTCTGCTCGGTCGACGAATGCGTCGAGGTCGCACCCGAGGTCGTCCGGGTCCGGAAGGTGATTTTGGACGTGAACACCCGCGCGAAGGAACGTTCGCGCGCCAAGAGCCGCGACAACGGCTGATCCGCAGCTTCGAAAAAACCTCCCGGCGCGCGTCGCCGGGAGGTTTTTCCGTCTCGGTTCCCTTACGCTGGGTGGGCCGGACGCGAACCCATCGTCACGAATTCCGCTGTTCTTCTCCTTATATCTTTATAGGGGTTCGGACGGACTCATCGCCTGGTGCCGGCCACCGATGTGAACCATTCTCGTGTCCCGCCCGTGTTCGTTCCGCCGTTCCGGAACGGTCCGGGAACCCGGACGGCGGTCCGCGCGTCCTTCCCCGTAGTGGCACCACGGGGTGGCGGACCCGCCTGATCCGGGTGTGGGAATCCCGGTTCCGGCGGCGAGGGCGGTCGTGGGAGCATGGCTGACCCGATCGGTGGATTCTGGGAGGAACGGGGCGTGCGGGTGAATCGCAAGGCGGTGCCGGTACTGGCACTCGCGGCCGTGCTGCTCACCGCCTGCTCGAACACCCCGCCGCCACCGGTCGTGTCGTCGTCGGTGGCGCCGGCGTCGACCACCGGCCGGACGCCGTCGCAGATCGTCGTCGGCGTCGATGACGTGCTCGGCGGGTACAACCCGCACAACCTCGCGGACTCGTCCCAGGTGACCTCCGCGCTCTCGCAGCTGCTGCTGCCCTCGGTGTTCCGCCAGAAGGACGACGGCACCACCCAGCTGGACAAGAACCTGATGAAGTCCGCGCAGGTCATCTCGCAGCAGCCATTCGTGGTGGCCTACGACATCCGGGCCGACGCGTCCTGGTCCGACGGCGCGCCCATCGCCGCCGAGGACTTCGACTACCTGCGCACCCAGATGCGCGACCAGCCCGGCGTGATCGCGCCGGCGGGCTACCGGCAGATCACCGACCTGCAGTCCCGCGAGGGCGGCAAGCGCGTCGAGGTCACCTTCGCCAAGCCGTACCCGGGCTGGCAGACGCTGTTCTCCGACCTGCTGCCCGCCCACCTGCTCAAGGACGCGCCCGACGGCTGGCGCGGCGCGCTCGCGTCGAACTTCCCGGCCATCGCCGGCCCGTTCTCGATCAAGAGCCTCGACACCGCCCGCGGCGAGGTCATCCTCGAGCGCAACGAGCGCTACTGGGAGAAGCCCGCGGCAATCGACCGGATCGTGCTCCGCCGGTCGGACCAGAGCACGCTGCTGGCCGCGCTGCGCAGCGGCAACGACCAGTTCGCGCTGGCCAGGACGACCGGCGACGAGCTCAAGCTGCTCGGCGAGCTCGGCCCGGCCGTCCGGCTGCACACCGTCGCCCGGCCGCTGGTCGCCGACGTGCTGCTGCGCCCGGTCAGCGCGACGCTGCAGGACGCCCAGGTCCGCGCCGGGGTCGCCGCGCTGATCGACCGCCCGAAGCTGATCACCGAGGGCGTCAACGGCGGGCCGTCGTCGGCGCTCCACGCCGACGCCCAGGTGACGGCGCCGTCGGTGAAGGGCTACGCGGCGACCATCCCGCCCGGCCCGCCGACCGCGCCCGACGTCGCCAAGGCCGAGGAGTCCCTGAAGGCGGCCGGCTACACCAAGACCGCGGGCACCTGGCGCAAGAACGGCAAGGCCCTTTCGCTGGTCATCGCCTCGCCCGGCACCCAGGAGCCCTACGCGACGATCGCCAAGGAGCTCACCAGCGAGCTCACCGCGCAGGGCATCGAGGTCAACGCGATCGCGCCGCAGCCGCGCGACCTGTTCAGCGGCCTGCTCGCGATGCCGGTCGTCAGCGGGGTCCAGCAGCCGACCGGCGACTCGGCGGGCAACGTCGGGGTCGACATCGCCGTCGTCCCGCAGGCGGTCGGCGGCGACACCGCGTCGGTGCTCGCCTCGACCTTCGGCTGCCGCCCGGAGCAGACGGCCCCGGGCGTGGACAAGACCAAGCCGGTCGTCCCGGGCAATTCGGCCGGCTTCTGCGACCCGGCGCTGCAGCCGTCGATCGACGCGGCGCTGTCCGGATCGACGCCGATCGCCGACGCGCTCACCACCCTTGAGCCTGAACTTTGGCGTCAGAACGTGGTAATCCCGTTGTTCCAATCGGCTGACACCCTGGCGATCGGATCGGGCATCTCGGGCGTCACACCAGGTCCCCCGATGGTGGGCCCGTTCGGGTCCGCGGTGAACTGGACCCGCGGCCCGAAGTAATCGCTTGGCTACGCATTCAGTACTACCGGGTGATCTTCACCAACGCGTTCGAGTGGGACGTTGTGAATCCATGAGGTAACCGTCGTATTTCTGGATGTCGACTGGATGTCACCCTTTGGTCACGATCGACCCTGAACTGGTGACTGTCGGTGCTTTTCCTTTCTAGCGTGCTCCCGCAGTGCGCCAGTTGAGTGTCGCTTGGCGTGTCGTAGGCTCCGGCCCATCCAAACCGGAGCGGTGTGGGCCCTTGTCCCGATATTCAAGGGCTCAGTGCTAGGAGGGCACACTTCATGAGGAGATCCAAAGCAGTCTCCGCTTTGTCGCTCGTCGCCGGCGCTTCGCTGTTGCTGAGCGCCTGCAGTGGCGGCGATTCAGGCTCGGGCAACACCGACCAGAACGGATCGTCGACCGACGTCAAGGCGATGGCTGTCGGCAAGGCCGAGACCGGCGACCTGTTCAAGCTCGCGGACACGAAGCCTTACGACGGTACCGTCACGATCGGTATCGACGACGGGTACTCGGGGTACAACAACCAGACCCCGGACACCAACAGCTCGTACAACAACTACGTCCTGGCCGCGGTGCTCTCCGGTACGTTGAAGCTCGACGGCAACAACAAGGTGCTGCTGAACAACGACATCTTCGAGTCGTGGGACATCACGCAGAAGGACCCGCAGCAGGTCACCTACAAGATCAAGCCGAACATCAAGTGGTCGGACGGCCAGCCGTACGACTGCAAGGACATGTACCTGGCGTGGCTGTCGCAGAGCGGCTTCGCGAAGGGCCCGGACGGCAAGAACCCGTTCAACTCGGCCTCGACCACCGGGTACTCGCTGATCAAGCAGGCCACCTGCAAGGACGCGCTGACCTTCGTCACCGACTACAGCGAGCCCTACCTGGACTACAAGGGCCTGTTCAACGCGCCGGCGATCATGCCCGCGCACGTCCTCGAGGCCAAGACCGGCATCGCGGACATCACCAAGCTGGCCCCGACCGGCGACCCGGCCCAGATCAAGGCCGCCGGTGACTTCTGGACGAACGAGTGGAAGGGCTTCAAGGCGGACATCATGCCCGCTTCCGGCCCGTACAAGCTCACCGCGTTCGACGCGAACCAGAAGGCCGTCACCCTCGAGAAGAACCCCATGTGGGCCGGCGGCAAGGGTGGCCCGTCGAAGATCATCGTCAAGGCCATGGAAGACACCAAGGCCATGGCGACCGCGCTGCAGAACGGTGAGATCGACGTGGCCGCGTCGACCCAGCCGGACGCCACCGCGGCGCAGACGATGAAGGGCCTCGCGGCCCAGGGCGTGGTCTACGGTTCGGCCCCGCAGCTGACCTACGAGCACCTCGACCTGAACTTCAAGCGCATGTTCGCCGACAAGGACCTTCGCAAGGCCTTCATCGAGTCGATCAACCGCAAGGAGATCACGGACAAGCTGCTCAAGGAGGTCCAGGCGGACGCGGAGCCGCTGAACAGCGTCGTCTTCTTCCAGGGTGAAGAGGGCTACACCGACCTGTACAGCAGCAAGGCCGGCCTGGGTGCCGACGCGGCGGCCAAGACGCTGACCGACGCCGGCTGGGCCAAGGGCGCCGACGGCATCTTCGCCAAGGGCGGCCAGCGCGCTTCGTTCAAGATCACGCACAACCAGAACGCGCGCCGCAGCCAGACCGTCGAGATCATCATCTCGCAGGCCAAGGCGGCCGGCATCGAGGTCAAGGACGAGACCGACGCCAACTTCCTCAAGGGTGGCCGCGTCTCGACCGGTGACTACGACGTCGCGCTGTTCGGCTGGTCGGCCCAGCCGTTCAAGGCGGAGTCCCGCTCGATCTACATCTGCCCGGACAAGGGCGGCGAGCAGAACTACCAGGCGCTGTGCGACCCGAAGATCGACGACGCCTACAACGCTGCGGTGAAGGCGACCGACGAGCAGGTCAAGCTGCAGAAGTACCAGGAGGCCGACAAGGCCATCGCCGACGACTACGCGACCCTGCCGCTGTTCCAGACGCCGAGCATGTGGGCGTTCAAGGGCATCGACCGCGTCTACATGCAGTCGTACGACGGTGTCCTGTGGAACGCCGCCGAGTGGGAGCAGAAGAAGTAGGGTCCGCCCCGCCTCTTCCATCCCCTCGTTCCCAATGACCTGGGGGGTACCGGGGTCCGGCCACGAGCCGGGCCCCGGTACCCACCGGAAGTAGCTGTTGACCGTAGGGTTACCGCCACTACGGTAGACAACCGGGTAGCGGTCCAGCGCACTTCTGACGACCAGGCCCGGATGAGGAGCAGTTCGTTGAACCTGGTGATCTACATCCTTCGCCGTCTGGCGATATCGATTCCCGTCCTGCTGGTCGGGACTTTCCTGTGTTTCGTCATGGTCGCCGGCACCGGCGACCCGCTGGGCGAGCTGCGCCAGAACCCGACGATCAGCAAGGAAGCGCTGGCCGCCACGGCCGCCAAGCTCGGTCTCGACCAGGGCATCGTCCCCCGCTACTTCACGTGGCTCGGTGACTTCCTGAGCGGGAACTGGGGCATCTCCATCGCGCAGGGCAACGCCCTCGCGCCGGTGGCCCCCAAGGTGATGGCCGCCTTCGGCGTCACCCTGAAGCTGGTCGTCGGCGCCGAGATCCTCGCGCTGATCATCGGCATCATCGTCGGCGTGCTGGCCGCGGTGAAGCAGTACTCGATCATCGACTACCTCGCGACCACCCTCGCCTTCCTGCTCTTCTCGATGCCGATCTTCTGCGTCGCGATCGTGCTGAAGCGCTACGCGATCGAGATCAACGGCTGGGTCCGCGACCTCGGCCTGTCCGACGTCCTGGGCAACCCGTGGCTGCGCACGACCAGCCCGGAGCAGCTGAAGACCGACGGCGTCGGCGACTTCATCACCAGCACGATCGGCGCGTACCTGCTGCCGACGCTGTCGATCATGGCGATCAGCTTCGCCGCGTACAGCCGGTTCCAGCGCGCCTCGATGCTCGAGGTGATGAACTCGGACTACGTGCGCACCGCGCGGGCCAAGGGCCTCGGCAACGGCCGGGTCATCTTCCGGCACGCGTTCCGCAACGCCCTGATCCCCGTGTCGACGCTGTTCTCGGTCAACTTCGGCTCGGTGCTCGCCGGCGCGATCATCACCGAGACGGTGTTCAACTGGCACGGTATGGGCACATTGCTGGTGGAAGCCGTCACGAAGAACGACACTCAGGTGATGATGGGTTGGCTCGTGGTGATCGCCAGCAGTGTCATCGTCGCCAACCTGATCGCCGACCTGATGTACGGCATCCTGGACCCGAGGATTCGCGTTGGCTGACTTGAACTCTCTTCTCGCGAGCGAAACCGCTGCCGCCGAAGGCACGCTGCCCCCGGACGCGCTGCCGGAACCGCGCAGCCAGGGCAAGCTGGTCCTGCGCAAGTTCCTGCACCACAAGCTGGCGATGGCGTCGACGGCCGTGCTGCTCCTGATCGTGCTGGTCAGCATCCTGATGCCGATCTTCTGGAAGCACGGCTACCAGGACAGCTCGTTCCCGTCGTTCGCCAAGCCCAACGCCGACTTCCCGCTCGGGACGACGCAGGTCGGCAAGGACATGGTGTCGCAGGTGCTGCGCGGCACGCAGTACTCGCTGCTGATCGCGCTCACGGTGTCGATCCTGGCCACCGTGATCGGCGTCGTGTTCGGCGCGGTCGCCGGCTACCTGCGCGGGTTTTCCGACTCGGCGATCTCCCGGGTGACGGACCTGTTCCTGATCATTCCGCAGATCGCCGCGGCGGCCATCCTCGCCAAGGTGTTCGGCGGTGGTTCCTGGTACATCGTCGCGCTGGTGCTGGCGGCGTTCGGCTGGATGCAGATCGCCCGGATCACCCGCGCCGAGGCGATGTCGCTGTCCCAGCGCGAGTTCGTCGACGCGGCTCGCGCCTCGGGCGCCGGAACGTTCCGGATCATCTTCAAGCACCTGGTGCCGAACATGGTCGGCAGCATCACGGTCAACGCGACCCTCGCGGTCGCGCAGGCCGTGCTGGCGGAAGCCGCGCTGTCGTTCATCGGCCTGGGTGTCCAGCTGCCGGACACCTCGCTCGGCCGCGTCATCCTGGAGAACTACGCCCAGCTGCAGACGCGGCCGGCGCTGTTCTTCGGGCCGTTCGTCGTGCTCGTGCTGATTTCACTGACGATCAACTTCATCGGTGACGGTCTTCGCGACGCCTTCGACCCGCGCCAGCGGAGAATGAAGGCCTGAACGCGCGACGCGGGGGTGACCGGTTCCGGTCGCCCCCGCGTCCGTTTTCCGCGCGGATCGCCGGACCTGGGGGTTTCGGATGAATCTCGTGCTTTACGTGCTGCGCAGGCTGGTCATCTCGATCCCGGTCCTGCTGGTGGGCACGTTCCTGTGCTTCGTCATGGTGGCCAACACCGGTGACCCGCTCGGCGAGATCCGCAGCAAACCGGGGATCAGCGCCGCGGCGATCGCCGAGACCGAGCACAAGCTCGGGCTGGACCAGAGCGTCGTCGCCCGCTACTTCAGCTGGCTGGGCCACTTCCTGACCGGCGACTGGGGCATCTCGATCGCCCAGGGCAACGCGTTCGCCCCGGTCCAGCCGAAGGTGATGGCGGCGTTCCGGGTGACGCTGGAGCTGGTGCTGACGGCGTCGGTGCTCGCGCTGTTCTTCGGTGTCCTGGTGGGCGTCCTGGCGGCGGTCAAGCAGTACTCGATCTGGGACTACCTGGCGACGACGCTGGCGTTCCTGATGTTCTCGATGCCCATCTTCTGCGTCGCGATCGTCCTCAAGGGCTACGCGATCCGCGCGAACATCTGGGTCCGCGACCTGGGCCTGTCCGACGTCCTCGGCGACCCCTGGCTGCGCACGACGAGCCCGGAAAGCCTCTCGGCGACCGGAGTGGGCGACGCGCTCGCGAAGTACGTCGGCGCGTTCCTGCTCCCGACGCTGTCGATCATGGCGATCACGTTCGCCGCGTACAGCCGTTTCCAGCGGGCGTCGATGCTGGAGGTCCTGAACGCGGACTACGTGCGTACCGCGCGCGCCAAGGGCGTCTCGAACAGCCGCGTGATCTGGCGCCACGCGTTCCGCAACGCCCTGATCCCGGTGATGACGCTGTTTTCGGTCAACTTCGGCGCCACGGTGACGGGCGCGATCATCACGGAGACGGTGTTCAACTGGCACGGCATGGGCACGCTGCTGGTGGAAGCGGTCAACAAGAACGACCCCCAGGTCCTGATGGGCTGGCTGGTGGTGATCGCGGCGAGCGTGGTGCTCGCCAACCTGGTCGCGGACCTGCTATACGGCATCCTCGACCCCCGCATCCGCGTCGGCTGATGCCCGCCTGATCACGCGTGATGCCCGCCGGATCACGCGTAAGACCCCTCCAGACACGCCGAAGGGCCCGCACCACCCGGGTGCGGGCCCTTCGGCGTGCGTACGTCAGTCGGCCACCGGGGCCAGCCTGCCGGCCTCCCAGGCCGCGCGGCGCTCGGCCTGCAGGATCGGGTCCGCGACCGGGGCCGCCGACAGCAGGCGCTTCGTGTACTCCTGCTGCGGCGAGTGCAGCACCTGGTCACGCGTGCCGACCTCGACCAGCTTGCCGTGCTGCATCACCGCGACGCGGTCGGCGAGCAGGTCGACCACCGCCAGGTCGTGGCTGATGAACAGGCAGGCGAACTGCAGCGACTGCTGCAGGTCCAGGAACAGGTCCAGCACGCGCGCCTGCACCGACACGTCCAGCGCCGAGGTCGGCTCGTCCGCGATGAGCAGCGCCGGGTCGAGCGACAGGGCCCGGGCGATCGCGACGCGCTGGCGCTGGCCGCCCGAGAGCTCGTGCGGGTAGCGGTTCATGTAGTGCCCGCCCAGCTCGACCTTGTCGAGCAGCGACCGCACCCGCGCCGACAGCTCCTTGCCGGAGAGCACCTTGTGCAGCACCATCGGCTCGGCGATCGACTCGCCGATCGTCATCTTCGGGTCCAGCGTCGACGCCGGGTCCTGGAACACGATCGAGAAGAACCGGCGAAGCGGGCGGAGCTCCTTCGCCGACATCTTCGTGATGTCCTTGCCCGCGATCGCGATCGTGCCCTCGGTCGCGCGCAGCAGGCCGACCGCGCAGCGGCCGACCGTCGACTTGCCGGAGCCCGACTCGCCCACCAGGCCGACGATCTCGCCCTTGGCGATGGTCAGCGAGACGTCGTCGACCGCGCGGTTCTTGGCCTGACCGCGGCGACCAGGGTACTCGAGTACGAGGTTCTTGATCTCCAGGGCCGGCGCGGCCTCTTCGATCACGGCCTCCAGTTCGGCGTCGGCCAGCCGGATCTCCTCGGCGATCTTGGCCGCCTCGGTGCTGTCGGACGCGATGCCGGCGTCGTCGAGCAGGCGGCGGCCCTCGGGACGCTGCCCGAGCACCGGCACCGCGGCGAGCAGCCGCCGGGTGTAGTCCTCCTTCGGTGACGCGAACAGCTCGCGCACCGGCGCCTCTTCGACGATCTCGCCCTGGTACATCACGATCACGCGGTCGGCCATGTCGGCGACGACGCCCATGTCGTGGGTGATCAGCACGATCGCGGTGTCGAGGGTGTCGCGCAGCTTGCGCAGCAGGCCCAGGATCTCGGCCTGGACCGTGACGTCGAGCGCCGTGGTCGGCTCGTCGGCGATGATGACCTTCGGGTCGCACGCGATCGCCATGGCGATGACGACGCGCTGGCGGAGGCCGCCCGAGAGCTGGTGCGGGTACTGCTTGAACCGCTGATCCGGGTTCGGGATGCCGACCATGTCGAGCAGCTCGACCGCGCGCTTGTCCGCGGCGTCCTTGGCGATGTCGAGGTGGGACCGCAGGGCCTCGCGCAGCTGCCAGCCGACCGTGTAGACCGGGTTCAGCGCCGTCATCGGCTCCTGGAAGATCATCGCGACCTGGTTGCCGCGGATCTTCTGCATGTCCTTCTCTTTGAGATCCGCCAGGTTGCGCTCGCCGAGGCGCAGCTCGCCGGCGATCCGGCTGGTCTTGGGCAGCAGGCCCAGCACCGACATCGACGTGACGGACTTGCCGGAGCCGGACTCCCCGACCACGGCGACGATCTCGCCGGGCTGCACGTCGAAACCGATGCCCTTGACGGCGTCCACGACGCCGTCCTCGGTCTGGAACGACACGCTGAGGTCGGAAATGGACAGGACCGATCCAGACACGCCGGCGACGTCCGCCGAAGTTGCTTCAGTGCTCACCAAGATGCCCTTCGTGGGGGTACAGACGGTCACGACGCGGCGGTCGCGACTCGCGCGAGGATAACCGAGGGTGTCCCCGACGAAGGTCGGAGCACGGGAATTACGCTCAACCCGTGATCTCCCCGGTATCGCGAAGGCTGCTGTTCGTCCACGCCCATCCCGACGACGAAAGCATCACCACCGGCGCCTCGATCGCACGATACGCCGCCGAAGGTGCCGACGTGACCGTGGTGACCTGCACGCTGGGTGAGGAGGGCGAGGTGATGGCCGGCCTGGGGGAGCTGGAAGGGCTGCGTGCCCACGCCGCCGACCAGCTGGGCGGGTACCGCGTCACCGAGCTGGCGGCCGCGTGCGCCGCGCTGGGGGTGTCACGGCATCGTTACCTGGGCGGCCTTGGCCGCTGGCGCGACTCGGGGATGGCGGGCACGCCGTCGGCGTCGCACCCGCGGGCGTTCACCGGGGGCTCCGCCGGCGAGCAGGCGGCGCAGCTGGCGGAGATCCTGGCCGAGGTCGAGCCCCAGGTCGTCGTCACCTACGACGCCTTCGGCGGCTACGGCCACCCCGATCACATCCGGGCCCATGACATCACGATGGCGGCGGCGTCGCGGGCCCGTTCGGTGCAGCGGGTCTTCCACACGGTCGCGCCCCGGAACGCGGTGCGGGCCGGACTGGCCGCATTGCGGGCCGGCGACCCGGTGTTCGCCGTCCCGGAAGACGACCAGCTGCCCACGACACCCGACGAAGAGATCACGACGGTCCTCGACGTCGCCGCGTACGTGCCCGCGAAGCTGGCGGCGCTGCGCGCGCACGCGACCCAGCTGGCCGTCGTCGACGGCGACGTCCCGTACTTCGCGCTGACGAACGAGATCGCCCAGCCGATCCTCGCGCAGGACTGCTTCGTGCTCGCCCACGGCCCGGCCGAAGGCGCCGGGCACGACCTGTTCGGCGGGCTGTGACCGTGGACGAGCGGCTGACGCTCGAGCAGGGGCTGCTGCTCGTGCTGCTCGCCGTCGACACGGTGCTGCTGGCCCTGCTGGAACTGTTCTTCCTGCCGCTGCGGATCGGCGTGGTCCCGCTGCCGGTGACCGTTCTTGTGGGCGCCGTCACCACGCCCTGGCTGGTGTGGACCACCGCGAAGCTGGTGCGGCCCGCGCTTTCCTGGGTACCCCTCGCGGTGTGGGTGCTCGTCGTGTTCGGGTTCGGCCTGCTGGGTCCGGGTGGGGACCTGGTGCTGATCCAGGACTGGCGGGCACTGCTGCTGCTCGGCGCGAGCGCGCTGCCGGGCGCCATGGTGCTCGGCGGCGGGCCGGGCCGGGTGGGAAGGAGACCGGGACGTGGCTGAGGCGATCTCCGACCGGCAGGTCGTGGCGGTGCTGCGGCCGTTCGTGCGCGCGTGCGGGCCGATGCTCGACGCGCTTCGCGAGTCCGATCCGTTCGGCCTGCAGGCACGGGCAGCCGACGACTTGGCGGAGGTTGAGTCCGGGCTCAAGGCGAAGCTGATCCACGGCATCACGTCGGTGAAGGTCCCGGGCACGGCGGCGTGGACGCGGATGACCGGCTACGACCGGTCGAGCTGGTGGATGAACCGCGTCGGCCGCTTCACGGCGCTGTTGACGTCCATCCCGGGTCTGGGCGGCGCACTGGCCGACCGGCTCCCGGTCCAGGACGCGCTGGGCGCGGCGTCCCAGGGGTTGCTGCTGTGCGCGATCGCCGGCGAGTACGGCGTCACGGACGTCGGCACGCGCGTGCGGCTGATCGCCTGGGTGCTGTTCGAGCGCGAAATCGACCCCGACCTCGCGGCGGGCAAGCACGCGGACCACGACGAAGCGGCGGAGGCGGACGAAGCCGCGCGGCTGACCGAGGAACTGACGGCGTCGGAGAAGAAGCACGGCAAGGCGACGGTCAAGGCGGCGGGCCGCACACTCTGGCGCCTCGGCCGCGGCCTGCTCGGCATCACGGGCGAACTGGAGAAGCGCCCGCGCGGCAACCTGTTCCACCGGGCGCTCGGCATGCTGCCGGTCGTCGGCGCGGCGGGCGACTACCTCGGGGAGCGCTCGGGCCTGCGGGTGGTCTGGAAGCGCGCGCACGTCTGGCTGACCGAGCGCCGCACCTGATCTCGTAACACGGCCCCGTCCAGCGCCGACTCTGGCCAGGCCCGGCGCACCGGCGCCGGGTCCGGCGACGGGAAGGCGAGAGCGTGACGATCTCCGACGGGCAGCTGGTGGCCGTGCTGCGGCCGTTCGTGCGGGCGTGCGGGCCGGTGCTCGGCTCACTGCGGGACGCCGATCCCTTCGGGCTGCAGGCCCGGGCGGGAACCGACCTCGCCGGCGTCGAGTCCGGGCTCAAGGCGAAGCTGATCAACGGCGTCACTTCGATGAAGGTGCCCGGCACCGAAGCATGGGCCCGGATGACCGGCTACGACCGGTCGAGCTGGTGGATGAACCGCGTCGGCCGCTTCGCCGCGCTGCTGACGGCGATCCCCGGCCTCGGTGGCGCGCTCACCGACCGGGTACCGGTGCAGGACACCGTCGGCGCCGCCTCGCAGGGACTGCTGCTGTGCGCCGTCGCGGGAGAATACGGCGTCACGGACGTCGGCACCCGCGTCCGGCTGATCGCCTCGGTGCTGTTCGGCCGGGACATCGCGCCCGCGCTCGCCGCCGGCCACGACGACGCCGCCGAGGCCGCGGCCGCCGCCCGGCTGACCGAAGACCTCACCGCCGCGGAACGCCACCACGGCAAGGCGACGATCGGCGCGGCCGCGGGCACGCTCTGGCGGCTCGGCCGGAGCCTGCGCGAACTCACCGAAGAACTCGAGAAACGGCCGCGCGGGCGGTTGCTGCACCGGGCGATCGGCAAGGTGCCGGTGGTCGGGGTGGCGGGCAACTACCTGAGCGAGCGCTCGGGGTTGCGGGACACGTGGCAGCGCGCGCACGGCTGGCTGACCGAGCACGCGCCGGCCTCGCGCTGATTTTCCCGCAAGGCGCCCGGTTCAAACCTCAGCCCCAGAAGTGGAAGACGCTGTAGCCGATCTTCGCGCCGTCCACGTAGCCGCCGAAGGCGTTGAAGATGGCGTACGCGCCGTCCCACAGCGCGTTGTTCGCCGGGCGGAACAGCCACAAGAGGGCGAACAGCAGGATCGGCGCCCACGGCCGGACGCGCGCGCCGAACTCGCGCGCCTGCGGCGGCAGGTACGGCTCGATCGCACCCCAGCCGTCGAGCCCCGGGATCGGCAGGATGTTGAGGATGAACGTCACGACCTGCAGCAGCGCCAGGTAGGAAATCGCGATCACCAGGCCGCCCGCCATCGGGACCAGCGCGACCACCAGCGCCAGCGCCGCGCCGACGGCCAGGTTGCTCAGCGGCCCGGCCAGCGACACCCACGACGACGTCCCGCGCGAGCGCAGCGCCCCGCGGTTGATCCAGACCGCGCCGCCCGGCAGCGGGATGCCGCCGATGATGAGGAAGACCAGCGGCAGGACGATCGACAGGACCGGATCGGTGTACTTCCGGACGTCCAGCGTCAGGTAACCCTTGTGGGCGACGCTGTAGTCGCCACCGCGGTAGGCGACCATCGCGTGCCCGAACTCGTGCAGTGACAGCGACGCCACCCAGCCGGCGGCGACGAAGATCACCACACCGGCGATGAGCAGCGGGTCGCGGTCGCGCACGAAAACGGTGTCGATGTCACCGAACGCGGCCATGGCGCCACCGGCGACGGTGAGCGCGAGGATGCCGAGGAAGACCGGGCTGGGGCGTACTGCTGACTTCTGCACGTGCTCCAGTCTTCCGTATGCCCGGTGTGAAGTTACCGGCGTGTCCCCTTGCGCGATCGGGCCGGAACGTCCCCCGAACTCGCTACTCCGCTTGACCTGACCGCACTACACGGGTGTAATCACAGTGATGTCATTCGCCGCCGAGAGGGGACGGCGAGTGTCGTTTCACCACCGCCAGCCTGGGGAGTGCTAGGGAGCGAGGAGGCGGACGTGCGGTTGGAAGCCGATGGGAAGGAATGGGGGCACGTCATGAGTTGGGGCGAGATCCCGGAGCAGGCTCTGGGAGATCTCACCGAGCTCATCGATGCCACCGAAGAAGAGCAGGATTGGCAGGAACGCGCCCTGTGCGCGCAGACGGACCCGGAGGCGTTCTTCCCCGAGAAGGGCGGCTCCACCCGCGAAGCCAAGCGGATCTGCCTGGGCTGCGAGGTCAAGGACGAGTGCCTTGAGTACGCGCTGGCCCACGACGAACGCTTCGGCATCTGGGGCGGTCTGTCCGAGCGGGAACGCCGGAAGCTGAAGAAACGCGCGGTGTAACGCGCGTTCGAGGGGTGGGGTGTGTTCGCGGGGAGTGCGAACCACCCGCGCGTTACGTGTCTTCTGGGGGGTGCAAACCCCAGATCCCGCCCGGGGGCACGCCCCCGGACCCCGTGCCGGGGCGGGTTCGCGTGGAACGCTCGGCTCCGGCTCCTGGTGGGCGTGAGCCGGCTTTTCCTTGCCTCACTCCGTGATGGTCGCTTTCGGAGCGGCTGTACGGCGGAATTCGTGGTGGACCACCGGTGATGCTCGCGTCGCCGGTGATTTCTCTTGGGACCGGGCGCGGCGTGGGTTCACCATCGGGTGACGGACCGGGGCCGTAGGGTGGCCGGACCGACTGCCGCCTGATCTGGAGCGTTCGTTGCCCCGCACCGCCGCGCCGCCCGCCCCGCGCACCGCGCCCGTTCTGGCCATTGTGGTCTGTCACAACGGCGAAACCTGGCTGCCGCTGGCCCTTTCCTCGCTGCGCCGCAGCACGCTCCGGCCCCGGTACGTGCTCGCCGTCGACACCGGCTCCACCGACGCCACCCCGCGGCTGCTCGCCGACGCCGCCGCCGACCCGGGCCCCGACGCTGCCCCCGTGCTCTCCGGTGTCATCACGCTTCCGGGTGACACCGGCTTCGCCGCCGCGGTCGCCGCGGCCGTCGAGCACGCCACCGAACGCTGGGGCGACGACCCGGGATCATGGCTGTGGCTGCTGCACGACGACTGCGCACCCGACCGCGACTGCCTCGAGCAGCTCTTGGACGTCGCCACGAAAACACCGTCGGCGACCCTGCTCGGCCCGCTCGGGCTCGACTGGACCGACCCGCGCCTGATCGTCGAAGCCGGCCTCTCCACCGACGCATCCGGGCACCGCCAGCAGGTCGCCGCCACCGGCGAGGACCCGGTGGAAGTGCTCGCCGTCCCCAGCGCCGGCGCGCTCGTGCGCCGCGACGCCTGGGACGCCCTCGGCGGCTTCGACCCCGCATTCCCGTTGCTGCGCGAGGATCTCGACTTCGGCTGGCGCGCCAACGCCGCCGGCGGCATCGTCCTGTCCGTACCGGCCGCCCGCGTCCGGCACGCCCGGGCCGTCACCACCGGACAGCGGACGGCGGACGCGCTCCCCGGCCCGCTGCCCGCCGCGAACCGCGCCCACGGGCTGCGCGTGTTCCTGGTGAACTGCTCGCCGTTTTCCTTCTGGCTCGGCATGATCCGGCTTCCGCTCCTGTCGGTGCTGCGCGCGCTCGCCTTCCTGCTGCTGCGCCGCACCGGCGAAGCGCGCGCCGAGTTCGCCGCGGCCGCGTACCTCCTCAGTGGACGCGGCGGATTGCGCGCCGCCCGCGACCGCCGGCGGCGGAATCCGCGGCCCGGCACGGTTCGCGGGCTCTTCACCGGACGGGCGACCCGCCTGCGCAACGCCGTCCGCGCCGGCGTCGTCGGCCTGGTGCGCCGCGGCGTCGAGAACGAAGTCGCGCTCGGCCGGGTACCCGAGACCGTCGAAACCGAGTCGGCGTGGGTGACGCCCGAAGCGCTCGACGCCCGCGAGAACCGTCCGATCGGCCCCGACGCGCTGCCCGCGGGCGCGCTGCGCGGCGTCAGCGCACGCGGGTCCGGGCTCCGCCGGCCCGGCACGCTCGTCGCCGTCACACTCCCGGAAGCCCCGGCGCCGGAGGCCGAAGACATCCTCGAAGCCGAAGAGCCGGAACCGGAACTCGTCTTCGTCGAGGTGAACCGCCGCCGGGTGCTCGCGGCCACGGTCTTCGCGCCACCGGTGGTGCTGCTCGTCGTGATGACCGCGCTCGGCCTGGTCGTCAACCGGGCCCGGCTCGGCCTCGACCTTTTCGGCGGCAAGCTGCTCCCCGTCGGCGGGCTGGGGGAGCTGTGGTCGTCGTACCTGGCGCCGTGGCACGCGATCGCGGGCGGCACCGGCGCGCCAGTGCCGGCCTCTCTACCAGTGATAGGGACGCTCGGCGCGGTGTTCGCCCCGCTCGGCGGACCGTCCGCACTGGTCGCGATCCTGCTCATCGGGGACATCCCTCTATCGGCGATAGGGGCGTATGCCGCGACGCGGAGGCTGCGCGTGCGCCGCTGGGTGCGTGCCGTCGTCGCCGCGACGTACGCGCTGCTGCCGGCCGCGACCGCCGGAGTGGCGCAGGGCCGGCTCGACGTCGTCGTGGTGCACCTGGTGCTGCCGCTGGTGGCCGCCGGCATCGCCGGGCTGCTGGTGCACGCGGACACGCGCTGGCTGCACGTGTCGTCCCTATCAGCGATAGGGGTGGCACTGCTCGGCGCGTTCTCGCCCCTCGCGCACGGGCTCGCGCTCGCGGGGCTGCTGATCGGGTTCGTCGTGCTGCCCGCGCCGACCGGGCTGGCGCGCCGGATCGCGTCGGTCGGCATCGTGGTGCTGGTGCCGCTGGCGCTGCTGCTGCCGTGGCCGACCGTGCTGCTCCGGCACCCGGAGCTGCTCGTGCAGGGTCTCGGCGGGGCGGCTCCGGCGGTCTCCGGCACGGATCTGGCCGGGCTCGACCCGGGCGGACCGGGCGCCTGGCCCATCGGCGTCGCGGTGATCGCCGCGGCGCTGGTGGCCGTGGTCGTCCGGCCGACGAAGCTCGCGGCCGGCGGGCTCGCGCTCGCGGCGCTGGGCGGCGGCGGGCTGGTGCTGGTGCGGCTGGTCACGGCACCGCCGATGCAGGGCGGCGCGCCGGCGCACGGATACGCGGGCGTGCCGCTGCTGATCGTCGGCGCGGGCCTGCTGTGGGTCGTGCTGGGGTCGTGGCAGCGCGGCGGTTCGGCCGGCGTCCCGGCGACCTGGCTGCCGCAGGCGTTCGCGGTCGCCGGGGTGGCGGTGTTCCTCGGCCTGGCGGCCGGCGCGGTGCTGGTCGGTTCGCAGGGGCCGCTGCGAGCCGGCGCGCGGCCGTCGCTGGCCCCGGAGGTCGCGGCCGAGCTGGCGGCGTCCGGCCGGTCGGTGCTCGACGTGGCCCCGGACGCCACCCGCCAGATCGGCGGCCGCCTGCCGCACTACGGGGACGACGAACTGGCCCCGACACCCGGAACCCCGGCCCGCCTGGCGGCGTGGCGCCGCGACCTGGGCCAAGGCGACGCGGCAGCGGTCCAGCGCGTCGTGTCGGCCGCGGCGGCCGCGGGCGTGGAGTACGTGGTGCTCCCGCCCGGCGTGGACCCGCAGGCGTACGTGCCGCTGGCGAAGGACCTCCTGTCGATGGCCGCCCCGACATCGGACGGCCGCGGGGTGCTCCGCCTGCTCCCGCCGGCGGGTCAGGTGATCTTGATCTCGCCGGAGCAGGCGAAAGCGGCGGTCACGGGCGGTGGCGCGCCCGGAAACGCCCCGGGCGTGGCACCGGTCCGCGCGGACCTGCCGGACGTCCGCGTCCGCGTGTCCGACGGCCCGACGGGACGCCTGCTGGTGCTGGCGGCGGAGCAGGAGGCGGGCTGGAAGGCCACGGTGGGCGGCAAGCCGGTCCCGATCGTGCCGGCGTGGGGCCACCAGGTGGCGGTTTCGGTGCCACCGGCGTCCTCGGAGGTGACGGTCGAATACCCGGGAACGGAACGCAACCTGCTCCTGCTGGCCCAGCTGGCGGCGGTGCTGTTCACCCTCCTGACGGCGGTCCCGGCCCGGCGACGGCCGTGACGATCACGGCGCAGTGGGTGCAGACCTTCTGGACGAAGCATTCGCGCGGCGGACCGGCGGCAGCACTCCGGAACGCCGTTCCGGCCGGTTTCCCGCTGCCGGCGCTGCCGTCCGGCACCGCGCACGTGGTGCGGATGCACGAGAAGACCGGGTTTTCGCCGGATTCGTCGGCGGAGAGCCTGCGCCTCCTGGCCGTGGACCTGCGCGAGGTGGACGGCCGGCTCCGGGTGCTGCCCCACGCCGGTTCCGGGCTGCCACCCCGGAAGCAGCGCCCGCCGGCGGTGAAACTCGCGCCTGGCGAATGGGTGCGCTGGCGCCTCAACCACCGCTACAGCAGCGCGCTGGGGCTCCGGGACTGGTCGTATTGGCTGGACACGTTCAACATCGCGTACGGCGAGGTGCCACCCGAGGTGTTCGCAGGCGAGCCCACGTACTTCGTCGACGAGCAGGGCCCGGTCCGCTAGGTGCGGGGCTCGGCCTACCGGAAGCCTTGCGCCAGGCCAGGCCCCCAGGCCGGTCCCGCGCCGCTCGGAAACTGTCGGTGCCGCC
Organism: Amycolatopsis sp. NPDC051102; assembly: GCF_040682815.1. Taxonomy (NCBI): domain Bacteria; kingdom Bacillati; phylum Actinomycetota; class Actinomycetes; order Pseudonocardiales; family Pseudonocardiaceae; genus Amycolatopsis; species Amycolatopsis sp. NPDC051102. The sequence goes on along the minus strand of NZ_JBFBBT010000006.1, from coordinate 217,728 downwards.
CGGTAACGTAAAAACCGGGGGTCCCCCCACGCGCGCGGGTTGTGCGCTTCGCAGCGAGCCTCAGCCGGGCCGAGGGAGCTACTCGCCTTCGATGACGTCCGGTTCCACGCCCAGGTATCCGGCCACCTGCTCCACCAGCACGTCGTGCACCAGCTCGGCCAGCTCCGACGGGTCCTTCGCCCGTGCCTCCAGCGGCCGCCGGTACAGCACGATCCGGGCCCGCGTCGGCAGTCCTGTGCGGTCCACTCCCGCCGGCACCAGGCGCGACAACGGCACCGCGCCGTCGTGCAGGACGCCGTCCGCCGGGGAGTGGCCGTTCTCGCGGACCTCCGGTACGTCGTCGACCGCCACGTCGAGCTTCGTCAGCTCGTGGCGCCAGCGGGCTTCGATCGGCTCCAGTGCGTCCAGCACCAGTGCGTCGAAGCGTTCCGCACGGCTCGCGGCGGCGGGCAGGGTCGCCGGATACAGCGTCCCGCGCAGGCCCCGGCCGTGCCGGTCCCGTCGCGAGCGCCGCCGCTGTCGGTAGTCACGAGCCGTCGCCACGTTCCGAAGTCTATGCGGTCGGCGCGTCCCAGCGCGTGTCGCTCCTCCAGGCTTGCGGCGACGCGCTATCGTTTCGATTCGTGCGGAGCGTACGGAAGTGTTCGCGTACTGGCTGTCTCGAGCCAGCTGTGGCCACGCTGACGTATGCGTACAGCGACTCCACCGCCGTCGTCGGCCCGCTGGCCACCGCCTCCGAGCCCCATTCGTACGACCTCTGCGAAGCGCATGCGCTGCGGCTGACCGTCCCGAAGGGCTGGGAAGTCGTCCGGCACGAAGGGGCCTTCGCCGCGCCGGATCCGTCGGCCGACGAACTCACCGCGCTGGCCGAGGCCGTGCGCGAGGCCGGCCGCCCCGGCAAACCCGCGCCTCCCGCCCCCGAGCCGGAGGGCCCGTCCGGGCGCCGCGGCCACCTGCGGGTCCTGCCCGGTCGCGCCTGAACGCGTAACCCACTCACCTCGCCGGTAGGCTTTCCGCGCGGCGCAGCGGGCGCCGGGACGACTATTCGCGGGGAGACGGCGTGCCAGACCTTTCGGGCATCGTGAAGGCCTACGACATTCGCGGCGTGGTCGGCGAGCAGCTCGACGCGGACCTCGTCCGCGACTTCGGCGCCGCGTTCGCCCTGCTCATCAAGCCGGAAGCGCCCTCGGTGGTGATCGGCCACGACATGCGCGACTCCTCGCCGGGGCTGGCGGCCGCCTTCGCCGAGGGCGTCACCTCGCAGGGCCTCGACGTGGTCAACATCGGGCTGGCCAGCACCGACCAGCTGTACTTCGCGTCCGGCTCGCTGAACCTGCCGGGCGCGATGTTCACCGCCAGCCACAACCCGGCCAAGTACAACGGCATCAAGATGTGCCGCGCGGGCGCGTCGCCGGTCGGCCAGGACACCGGGCTCGCCGAGATCCGCGACACCGTCGAGCAGGGCGTGCCCGGCTTCGAGGGGCAGCGCGGCTCCATCACCGAGCGGGACGTCCTCGCCGACTACGCCGCCTACCTGCGCAACCTCGTCGACCTGTCCGGCAGCCGGCCGCTGAAGATCGTGGTCGACGCCGGCAACGGCATGGGCGGCCACACCGTCCCGACCGTGTTCGACGGGCTGCCGATCGACGTCGTCCCGATGTACTTCGAGCTCGACGGCACCTTCCCGAACCACGAGGCCAACCCGCTCGACCCGGCCAACATCGTCGACCTACAGGCGAAGGTGCGCGAGGTCGGCGCGGACGCCGGGGTCGCCTTCGACGGCGACGCCGACCGCTGCTTCATCGTCGACGAGCGCGGCGAGCCGGTTTCGCCGAGCGCGATCACGGCGCTGGTCGCCGTCCGCGAGCTGGCCAAGGACCCGGGCGGCACGGTCATCCACAACCTGATCACGTCCAAGGGCGTGCCGGAGATCGTCGCCGAGCACGGCGGCAAGCCGGTCCGCACCCGCGTCGGGCACTCGTTCATCAAGGCCGAGATGGCCCGCACCGGCGCCATCTTCGGCGGCGAGCACTCCGCGCACTACTACTTCCGCGACTTCTGGCGCGCCGACACCGGCATGCTGGCGGCGCTGCACGTCCTCGCCGCGCTCGGCGAGCAGACCGGCCCGCTGTCCGACCTGACCAGCGCGTACTCGCGCTACGCGGCGTCCGGTGAGATCAACTCCACAGTCGACGACCAGGTCGCGAAGATGATGGCCGTCAAGGACTCCTTCGGCACCCGCTCCGGCGTCGAGCTCGACGAGCTGGACGGCCTCACCGTGCAGCTGCCGGGCGGCGCCTGGTTCAACCTGCGCCCGTCGAACACCGAACCGCTGCTCCGGCTGAACGTCGAGGCCGCGAACGCCGAGGCCGTGCAGGGGCTGGTGGACGAAGTACTCGCGATCATCCGCAGCTGACCCCATCCACGATGAAGGGCGGGCCGGGGGCCGAACTGTGTCCTGAAGGTGCCCTTCATCACACCTCCCCGCGTGGTATGGAGGAACCATGGCCATCACGCTCGACGCCCAGCTCCTCGAGATCTTGGCGTGCCCGTCGCCCGATCACGCCCCGCTCCGGCCGGGCGCGCCGGACGACCCCGAGGCCGACGCGCTGACGTGCACGGAGTGCGGCCGGGTCTACCCGGTCCGTGACGGCATCCCGGTGCTGCTCCTGGACGAAGCCACCGTGCCCGGTGACAACGGAAACTCCGATGCCGACAGTGCTTGACGACACGCTGCTCGACGACCCCGCGCGGCTGGCCGAGGCCGACAGCGCGGGGTTGCTCCGTGCCGCCGCGATGGCGGGCGCCCAGGTGCGGGCGACCGCCGAGCTCGCCGCGGAGCTGGAGCTGTCCGAGCGGCTCGACATGGGCCGCCCGCGCGCCGTCGTGCTGATCGACCGGCCGGGGGTGAGCCGCACGCTCACGCGGCTGCTGGCCGCCCTGCTGGCGCCGTCGTGCCCGGTGCCGGTGGTCGTCGCCGAGGTGGTGCCGAGCTGGATCGGCGCGCTCGACGTCGTCTTCGCGCACACCGACGACCCCGGTGATCGCGAGCTCGCCGCGTCCCTGGAGCGCGCGGCCCGCTACGGCGCTTCGGTCGTGCTTTCCGCGCCGTCGGAAGGCCCGGTTGCGGCCGCTGTGGCAGGCAAGGGCCTGCTCCTGGCGCCGCGCATCCCGGTGCCGCCGGAGCTGGCGTTCCCGCGCGGCCTGGCCGCCGGGCTGCTCACCGCGAACGCGCTGGGGCTGCTGATCTCCGACGTCCAGCTGCTGGCCGACCAGCTGGACCTGGAAGCCGAGAAGGACTACCTGGCCCGGGAGTCGTTCGCGAACCCGGCCAAGGCGCTCGCGCTGCGGGTCGCCGACCGCGTGCCGCTGCTGTGGGGGCTCGACCCGGTCGCGGTCGCCGTCGGCGAACACGCTGCGCACGCGTTCGCCGCCCACGCGGCTACCGTGTGCGACGTCGAGGACTATCGTCAGGCCCTGGCGCGCCCCGCATTGCGGCGGGCGGCGCAATCAGGCGGCGGAGAGCGTGACATCTTCGCCGATCCGGACGATCCCTCTGGTGACATCCCCACCCGGGTGCTGCTGCTCTCGGTGCGGACCGGTCCGGCCACGGACGCGGCGCGCTACCAGGCCGAGGATCTGCTGCCGGGTGCGGACGTCATCGCGCCGGCCGAGGAGATCGAGGCCGACGAAATCGTGCGGGCCGCGGTGCTGGCGCTGCGGTTCGAACTGGCGGCGGTCTATCTCGGGCTGGCGGCGGGCAGCATCGGCGGCGCGGGCCGCTTCGCGCCCGCGCCGGCGTGAGACCCGCCGAGCACCGGCCCCGGCCGGTGCCGAAGGAGTGGAGTTGAGGTGACAGTGGAGCTGCTGCGCAACGCGGTGCGGCCCTACGCCTGGGGATCGCGGACGGCGATCCCCGAGCTGCTGGGCCGTCCGGTACCCGCGCCGCACCCCGAGGCCGAGCTGTGGATGGGCGCCCACCCGGGCGACCCGTCGCACGTCATCGGCCCCGACGGGACCGAGCGGAGCCTGCTCGAGCTGGTGGACGCCGACCCGGTGACCCAGCTCGGCGAGCGGTGCGCGAAGCGCTGGGGCGGGCGGCTCCCGTTCCTGCTGAAGATCCTCGCGGCGGAGGAGCCGCTGTCGATGCAGGCGCACCCGTCGGCGGCGCAGGCCGCGGAGGGGCACGCCCGCGAGGAGCGGCTCGGCATCCCGCGCGACGCGGCGAACCGCAACTACCCGGACCCGACGGCGAAGCCGGAGCTGGTGTGCGCGCTGACGGAGTTCCACGCGCTGGCGGGGTTCCGCACCCCGGACCGGACGGTGAAGCTCCTGAAGGCCATCGAGACGCCCGGGCTGGCCAAGTACACGGGACTGCTGGAGGCCCAGCCGGACCCGTCCGGCCTGCGGGCGCTGTTCACGACGTGGATCACGCTGCCGCAGCCGTCGCTGGATTCGCTGCTGCCGGAGGTGCTCGACGCGTGCGTCCGCCACGTCCAGGAGCACGGCGAATTCGCGGTCGAGTGCCGGACGATCCTGGAACTCGGCGAGGCGCACCCGCGCGACGCGGGTGTGCTGGCGGCGTTGCTGCTGAACCGCCTGACGCTGCGCGCGGGCGAAGCGATCTACCTGCCGGCGGGCAACCTGCACCTGTACCTCCACGGGACGGCCGTGGAGATCCTGGCGAACTCGGACAACATCCTGCGGTGCGGTCTGACGCCGAAGCACGTGGACGTCCCGGAGCTGCTGCGGGTCGTGGACTTCGCGTGCGGCGAGATGCCGGTCCAGTGCGGTGAGTCCGGCGGCCGCATGGCGGTGTACCGCACGGACGCCCCGGAGTTCGAGCTGTCCCGCGTCGAGTGGGCGGCGGGCCAGCACGACGAGATTTCGGTCGACAGCGTCGGCCCCCAGATCCTGCTGTGCACCGCGGGCGACCTGCTGGTGACGGCGGACGACGGCGAGAAGGTGGAGCTGCGGCGCGGCCAGTCGGTGTGGCTCCCGGCAGCGGACCCGCCGGTGAAGATCCGCCCGGTGGGCGAAGCCCGCGCCCAGCTCTTCCGCGCAACGGCAGGCACCTGCGAGGACTGACCCGGCTCGCCCCGGCCCGGCTCGGCTCGCGTACCCGGGCGGTCGGTTGACGTACCTGGAGGGTCGGCTCGCGTACCCCGAGGGTCGCCAGGCGTGCCTGGAGGGTCGGCCGGCGCGGGTTCGTGAGCCGACCGCAACAGGTACGCGAACCGACTGTCTGCGTACGCGAGCCGACCGTCTGGGTGTGCGGGGCTGGTGTGCGCGGGGGCGGGAGTTTCTGTGTGCGTTCCGTGTGGTGGCGTCAGCCACCATCGTCACCAACGGGGGACCCTGGTGCGCTGGTGCGCGCGGCCAGTCCGCTGGGGGTGGCGCCGGTCGGATTTCGCCCGGCGCCCGTGGGCGTGAGGTGGTGCCGCGAGGGGGCGGCACCACCTCGGTGGCCACCCACCGGATGAGGGGGAGGCGGGTGGTGCGGTGAGGGGGCAGCACCACTTCGCCTCGCCAGGGTCGGCCGTCAGGCCGGTCCGGGAGGCGCGGCACGCCGGATCGGCGGTTCGGTGAGGGCCAGCAGCGCCCGGCGGAGGGCGGCCGCGCTGGCGTCGCGTGGGTCGGCCAAGCTCGCGGCCTCTGCCGCCGCCTTCTCCGCCGACTCCGGGTCTCCCGCCGCTTCGTACGCCCGGTGCAGCACCAGCCACGTCAGACCCGCCGCCGGGCGGCTGCCCAGCTCGCCGTACTCGTCGAGGCACGCTCGCAGCACCGGGATCGCCTGTGCCGCGCGGCCTTCGCCGATCCACGCCGCCGCCAACGCTCGGGTGCACGACAGCTCGCGCGGCCGCTCGTCCAGCTCCCGGGCCAGTGAGCGGGCCTCCTCGAACGCCGCCGTCGCCTCGGCCCGGGCGCCCGTTGCCGCCGAGATCGCGCCCAGGGTGCGCAACGACTTCGCCAGCGCCGACCGCGCCTTCGTGCCGCGCAACAGCGTCACCGACTCCGCGATCGCCGCCGCCGCTCCCGGGTCGTCGCCCGTCAGCAGGGACGACCACGCGTACCCGTGCAACGCCTCGCCGATCACCCGGGCGTCGCCGGTCGACCGGGCCGCCGCCAGGGCCGTCCGGTCGACTTCGCGGGCGTCGGAAACCCGGCCGAGCCGCAGCAGCGCCGCCGACTCCGCCGCCCGTACCCAGCCGAGCTCCGCCGCCGATCCGTCCACAGTGAACAGTTCACGCGCGTGGGCCGCCGTCTGCAGGGCCTCTTCCGCGCGGCCGAGGCCGATCAGGCAGTGCGCCAGGTTCGCCGACACCCACGCGTGCGTGCGGCGGTCGCCGTGCGCCTCGAGTTCCTTGGCGCATGCCCGGTAGCGGAGCGCCGCCTCCTCGTACTCGCCGCGCGCGTGCCGCAGCAGCGTCAGCGTGGCCTCGGCGACCGTCGCGACCGGCGGATCCGCGGCCGCCAGCACCGTCTCGTACGCCGCGCGCATGTCGGCGTACTGCCCGTGCAGGTACAGGTACACGCCGAGCCGGTCGAGCAGCAGCAGCGCGTCCCGCGCGCCCAGCGTGCCGATGAGCAGCACCAGATTCGCGCGCTCGGCCGCGAACCAGTCGTCCGGACGCGCGAGCAGCCGCTCCACGAGCGAAGCCGGCAACGGCTGCGCGGGCGGCTCGTGGGCCGGCGACGGCATCGGCACCGTGCGCGGCAGCCGGGCCGCCGCCGCGTCGGCCAGCGCGAGCGTCGCCGCCAGCACCGTCCGGACGCCCTCGGCGGACGACGGCTCCGGCAGCTCCGCGGCGTACAGCCGGACGAGGTCGTGCATCCGGTAGCGGCCTTCGCCGGTCGGGTCCGGTCCGCGGGCCTCCAGCAGACTCGCCTCGACGAGCTCTTCGACCGCCTCGTCGGCGTCCGGGTCGCCGACCAGGGTCGTGACCGCCCACGCCGGCAGGTCGGCGAGCTGACACCGGCCGAGCAGCCGGAACGCGCGCCGCGCGGGCGGGCGCAGGCCCTCGTAGCTCAGCGCGATGCTGCTCCGGACGGCCAGGTCGCTGACGGTCAGCTCGTCGAGCCGGCGGACCTCGTCCTCCAGCCGGTCGGCCAGCTCACCGAGCCGCAGGTGCGGCCGGATGGCCAGCCGGCTGCCCGCGATCCGCAGGGCCAGCGGCAGCCGCGCGCACGCCGTGACGATCCGCTCGGCGTCGGCGCGCTCCCGGGCCACCCGCGCCCCGGCGAGCCTGTCCAGCAGTTCGGCGGCGTCGGCGCCGGACAGCGGCCCGAGGGCCAGCCGGTGCGCGCCGGCGAGCCCGCTCAGCCGGCGACGGCTCGTCACGAGCACCGCGCAGCCCGGCGTGCCCGGCAGCAGGGCGCGGACGTGCCCGGGGTCCGCGGCGTCGTCGAGCACCACCAGCACCCGCCGGTCGGAAAGCCGGCCGCGGAACACCGCCGCGCGGGCCCGGGCGTCGTCCGGCACGGCCGGGCCCGGGACGCCCAGCGCGCGCAGCAGATCGGCCAGCACCTCCCCGATGTCACGGCCCGCCAGCGGCACGTACAGCTGGCCGTCGGGGAACTGCCCGCGCAACCGGTGTGCCGCGCGGACGGCGAGCGTGCTCTTGCCCGCGCCCGGCTCGCCGCTGAGCACCGCGACCGGGACGCCGCCGCCGGCGCCGAGCACCGCGGTCAGCTCCGCCAGTTCGGCGTCGCGGCCGGTGAAGTCGCCGATGTCCGGCGGGAGCTGGCAGACCGGCCACACCGGGGGCGGCAGCCGCGGCACCGGGTCCTCGCCGCGCAGGACGGCCGCGTGCACCCGGCGGGCCTCCGCGCCCGGTTCGACGCCGAGCTCCTCGATCAGCGTGGTCCGCAGCCGCCGGTAGACCTCCAGCGCGCTGCCCTGCTGCCCGGCCCGGTGCAGCGCGGTCATCAGCTGCGCGGCCGGCCGTTCGCGCAGCGGGTGCTCGGCGATCATGGCCTGCAGCTCGCCGGTCAGCTCCCCGTGCCGCCCGGCGGCGAGCTCGGCGTCGACGCAGTCCTCGAACACGGCCAGCCGCTCGGACTCCAGTCGGGCGACGTCGGCCTCGAGCCGCGGCACGTGCAGCCCGGCCAGCACCGGCCCCCGCCACAGCGCGAGCGCCCGCCGGTAGTGCTCCGCGGCGGCGACCGGATCCGCCGCCTGCCGCCCTTCGGCGACGGCCGCGCGGAAGCCGAGCAGGTCGAGCTCCGCCGGTTCGACCTGCAGCCGGTAGCCGAGCGGCCCGTGCTCGACCCGGAGGCCGTCGATCCGCTCGCGCAGCCGCGAGAGGTAGGTGTGCAGGTTGGAGGTGGCCGACTTGGGCGGCCCGGCCGGCCACAGCGCCTCGACGAGCACGTCGGCCGGGACGGGCCGGCCGGCGTTGAGCAGCAGCACGGCCAGCAGCGTGCGCTGCCGCTCGCCGCGCAACGCGACCCAGTGCCCGGGCGGCCCTTCGACGGCGAGCGGCCCGAGCACGCCGAAGTGAGCCATGGCCACCCTTCCCCGTGCCGGAACGGCCACCGTAGCGAAGGGGTCCGACAAAACCGGGCGGTGCGGGGCGGAACCGGGGCCGGTCCTCTAGGCTCCAAACCGGCAATTCGGGAACGTCAGCAGGGGAGCGCTCGTGTCAGCTGGAGGCGGAACCAAGGCGATCATCGCCGCGCTCGGGGCGAACGCCGGGATCGCGGCGGCGAAGTTCGTCGGCTTCCTCGTGACGGGGTCGTCGTCGATGCTGGCCGAGTCCGTGCACTCGCTGGCCGACACGACGAACCAGGGCCTGCTGCTGCTCGGCCAGAAGACGTCGAAGCGCGAAGCGGACAAGGAGCACCCCTTCGGCTACGGCCGCGACCGGTACTTCTACTCCTTCATCGTCGCGCTGATGCTCTTCACCCTCGGCGCCGCCTTCGCGATCTACGAGGGCATCCACAAGATCGGCCACCCGGAGCCGCTCGAATCGCCGATCGTGGCCGTGATCATCCTGCTCGTCGCGGTCGGCCTGGAGGGCTACAGCTTCTACACCGCCATCGGCGAGTCGAAGAAGATCAAGGGCGACGCGAGCTGGTGGGGGTTCATCCGCCAGGCCAAGGAACCCGAGCTGCCGGTGGTCCTGCTGGAGGACGCCGGCGCGCTGCTCGGCCTGGTCTTCGCGCTGCTGGGCGTCGGGCTGTCGGTCGTCACCGGCGACCCGGTCTGGGACGGCGTCGGCACCCTCGCGATCGGCGCGCTGCTGGGCGTGATCGCGATCATCCTCATCATCGAGATGAAGAGCCTGCTCATCGGCGAAGGCGCCACCGAGGGCGTGCTCGCGACGATCGTCGACGAGCTCGCCGCGGGCAAGGTCGAGCGGGTCATCCACATCCGCACCCAGTACCTGGGCCCGGACGAGCTGCTCGTCGCGGCGAAGCTGGCGATGGTGCCGGGGCTCGACACCGCCGAGCTGGCCGCGGCGATCGACGACGCCGAGGCGCGCGTCCGCGCCAAGGTGCCGGTCGCGAAGCTGATCTACCTCGAACCGGACCTCGACCGCAGCCTCGCGCGATAGCCCCGGCGTCGTTCGGCGAGCCGTCACGGACGTGACCCGATAGGGTGACCTACTGCGATACATGCAGGCCGGCCGCAGGAGGTCAACGGTGCCCGGAACGGGATTGTGGCGCACTAAATCGATCGAACAGTCCATTGCGGACACCGACGAGCCGGACACCAAGCTCCGGCGGAACCTCGGCGCGTGGGACCTCACCGTCTTCGGCGTCGCCGTCGTCATCGGTGCCGGCATCTTCACGCTGACCGCGCGCACCGCGGGTGACTACGCCGGGCCGTCGGTCTCGCTGGCCTTCGTCTTCGCGGCGATCGCCTGCGCGCTGGCCGCGCTGTGCTACGCGGAATTCGCCTCGACCGTGCCGGTCGCGGGCAGCGCGTACACGTTCTCCTACGCCACCTTCGGCGAGTTCATGGCGTGGATCATCGGCTGGGACCTGATCCTGGAGCTCGCGGTCGGCGCGGCCGCGGTGTCCAAGGGCTGGTCGGTGTACCTCGAGACGGTGCTCGGCTACCTGTTCGGCAAGGGCACCAAGACGACGTTCGACATCGGGAGCGTGACCGTCGACTGGGGCGCGCTGCTCGTCGTGGCGATCCTGACGACGCTGCTGGCCGTCGGCACGAAGCTGTCGTCGCGGGTGTCCATGGTGATCACCGGGATCAAGGTCGCCGTGGTGCTGTTCGTGATCATCCTCGGTCTCTTCTACGTCAAGGGCGCCAACTACACGCCGTACATCCCGCCGGGCGAGACCGGCGGGGCCGGCCAGACCGGCATCGACCAGTCGCTGTTCTCGCTGGTCGCGGGCGGCGCGAGCAGCTCGTTCGGCGTCTTCGGCCTGCTGGCCGGCGCTTCGCTGGTGTTCTTCGCCTTCATCGGCTTCGACATCGTCGCGACCACCGCCGAGGAGACCCGGAACCCGCAGAAGGCCGTGCCGCGCGGGATCATGGGCTCGCTGGCCATCGTGACCGTGCTGTACGTCGCCGTGTCGCTCGTGGTCGTCGGCATGACGTCCTACAAGGACCTCGCGACCAAGGCGGGCGACGGCAGCCACAAGACCCTCGCCACGGCGTTCTCCGCGAACGGCGTCGACTGGGCGGCCAACATCATCTCCTTCGGCGCGCTGGCCGGCCTGACCACCGTCGTCATGGTCCTGATGCTGGGCCAGGTCCGGATCATCTTCGCGATGTCGCGCGACGGCCTGATGCCGCGCGGCCTGGCCAAGACGGGCGAGCACGGCACGCCGAAGCGCGCGACGCTCATCGTCGGCGGCCTGGTCGCGGTCGCGGCCGGCTTCTTCCCGGCGGACAAGCTCGAAGAGATGGTCAACGTCGGCACGCTCTTCGCGTTCGTGCTCGTTTCGGCCGGGGTGCTGGTGCTGCGGCGGACGCGGCCCGACCTGCCCCGCGCGTTCAAGGTGCCGCTGGTGCCGCTGATCCCGATCCTGGCCATCCTCGCCTGCCTGTGGCTGATGCTGAACCTGACCGTGCTGACCTGGCTGCGGTTCATCGCCTGGATGGTGGTGGGCGTGGTGTTCTACTTCACCTACAGCCGGCGGCATTCGCTGCTCGGCAAGCGGCAGGCCGGCGAGCTCGACGAGTCCGTCGAGGCACCCGAAGCCTGACTTGCGGCGGAAAAGCCCCGCCGGCCTGGACACCCAGGTCGGCGGGGTTTTTTGCGGTCGGCTCCGGAAACGGGAGATTACGGCTTGATCAAGACGATCTTGCGGTTTGTGCGCAAAGGGGGACCCCGCGTGAGCGACGGGGTGACGTGCGATACCTTTCGATCCTTCGTGTGCCACTGACGGGTGAATTACAGCCGCGTGATTACCACGTGCGGTGGTGCAGCGATCCCCCGAATTTGCCGTTCCTCCCCCGTTCGGTACAGGAGACACTCAATGCGCAGACGTACCTTCCGCGGTGCAGTGGCCGTCATGGCGCTCACCACCGCCGCCCTGATGGGAACCGCCGGCGCCGCGTTCGCGTGCGTGCCCGGTGACGACCGCGCGACCGGCACGGTGGGCAACGCCACCAAGTGCACGGACATCGGTCTCGGCAAGGCCATCGACGTGAGCGACCAGCTCGAGGTCACCGGTGGCTCTTCGAAGGACCAGTACCTGACGGTCACCGGCGTGGCCAAGGGCGTCACGGTCGCCGCCATCGTCGTCAAGGGCGGCAACGAGTACAACACCTACGTGCCCGGCAAGAAGGGCCTCTCGGCCACGCCGCCGTGGGAGAAGCTGCACGCCCCGATGGTCGGCCGCGACTTCAAGAACGTCCCGCAGATCAGCCACTGGTTCGCCTGCGGCGTCAAGAAGGACACCCCGCCGGAGACCACCACGGCGCCGCCGACCAAGCCGACGAAGCCGGTCGAGACCACGAAGCCGAGCGCCCCGGCGACCTCGGACACCTCCGTCGCGCCGACCAGCTCCACCACCGCTCCGGCCGCCGTTCCGGCGGGCAACGAGTCGGGCACCGGTGGCGGCCTGGCCAACACCGGCTTCGACAACAGCTGGCTGATCTGGGTCGCCGGCCTGCTGCTGGTGGCCGGTGGCGGCCTGCTCGCGCTGCTGAAGTTCCGCCGCAAGGCTTCCGAGTGAAGCTGAGCTAGCCCACGGTCGAAGGCCCCTCGCTCCGCGCGCGAGGGGCCTTCACCGTTTCGGGGGGAAGTCCCCGAAGAGCGAGCCCTGCTCGCCCCAGGACGGCTTGCCGAGGCCGGCGGCCATCGCGACGGCGTGGTCCCATTCGGCGTCGACGACGTAGTCCTGGTGCTTGAGCACCCCCGGCGCCCACCGGTGCCGCCCGGTCGGGCCGCGCAGCGGGTCCGGCAGCCAGTGGTCGCCGCCGAGGATCAGGACGCCGTTGCCGTCGGCCGCCGCCGTCACCGGGCCGTGGCCGCCGCCGGGGAGGAACCCGACGCCGTGCAGCCGCCGGTCGGCGACCGAGTGCCGCCAGGTCGTCACGCCGCCGCCGAAGATGTCGGTGCCGCGGCACAGCGCCCGCCACCGGCCGTCGAGGTCGGTGAAGAGCCGTTCCAGCGCTTCCTGCGGCAGCAACGCCGGGAACGCGCGCTGGTAGCCCCACTGCAGCGGGGAGCCCGCGGTGAGCACGCCGACGCGCTCGAGCTCCGCCGCCGGCAGCTCGGCGGCCAGCCGGGCGGCCGCCATGAGCGTGAGCAGGCTGCCGAGGTTGTAGCCGGAGAGCACCACGCGCGTCCCGGGCTCGGCGAGGTGCTCGCGCGCCCGCGCGGCCAGTTCGGGGACGACCTTCAGCGCGTAGCACGGCGGCACCGTCGGGTGCGCCGCCCGCGGCCAGAAGCACACCAGGTCGGCCAGCGCGCCGAGGTGACGGCTGCGCTGCGGGGTGCGTGCGGCCGTGTAGACCACGCGCAGCAGGCCCACGGCCAGCGCGCCGAGCGCGCCGACGCCGATCGCGGACAGCGGCCCGAACCACCCCGGGACCAGCCCGAACCCGAACCGCAGCACCAGCAGCGCCGCGCCGCCGGCGGACATCGCCGAGGCCACCGCGAGCGCCAGGTGGTGCAGGTGCCGCCGTTCCCAGGCCGAGCGCGCCCATGCCGCCGCGGCCTGGGCTTCCTGCCGCCGGTCGTGTTCCATCAGCTCGACGATCTCCGGGACGCCGCGCCGCAACCGGCGCAGCGGGACGGCGACCGCGAAGCCGAGTACGCCGAGCACCGCGGCCAGCGCCAGTCCCGCGCCCCAGAGGACGGTGACCAGCAGGTACGTGGTGGGCACCTGCAGCAGTTCCGCGCCGGAAAGCTGCCGGAGGGCTTCGGCGAGGCCGGCTCCGAAGCCGCCGCCGAGCAGCCCGGCCAGCGCGAGCACCGGCGCGGCCGCCCAGCCGCCCATCCACGGCCGCAGCCGCTGCGGCTTGTGCTTCCAGCCGGGCCGGGCCAGCAGCGCGGCCGGGGCCAGGAACAGCGCGAACAGCACCGTGACGGCGACCAGGGCCGCGCCGAGGCCTTCGACGACGCCGTTCGTGCCCGGCAGCGGGCCGGAGCCCGGCCGCAGCCGCACGGCGGCGGCGACGACCAGCAGCGTCGCGAAGGCGAGCACGCCGGGGCGGGCGAACCGGCCGGTGTCCACGCCGGCCGCGGCCGCGACGACGGTGGCGAACACCACGGCCAGCGTGATGATCCACACGACCAGGCCGAAGCTGTCACCCGGCACGCGGAAGGGCCCGCCGAGCAGCAGCAACGCGACCGACGCCAGCGCCGCGACGGTGTGCAGGCAGCGCAGCGCCGGTGTCTCCGGGTCGGCCTGCATCCGCAGCGGCCCGCCGGTGAGGTCGCCGTCGGCGTGCACCGCCCAGGTCGCGCTCGAAATCCGGTGCAGGACGAAGATCACGGCCAGCAGCGGGACGACGCCGAGGGCGATCCGGGCGGCCGTCGTGCGGAGCACGTCGGGGACCGCGGGCAGGCAGCCCGAGCCGGGCGCGAGGCACTGCGTGGCGAACAGGTCGAGCGCGATCGCCGCGAGCTGGCCCATCAGCAGCATCGTCAGCAGCAGGGCCCCGACGCGCAGCAGGCCGCGGCAGACGGCGCCGAGGACCCGCGCGAGCCGGCTGCCCGGCGGGACCGGCGGCAGCATCCAGAACGCGACGTTGGCCAGGGAGAACGGGAACAGCAGCGCCCAGGTGGCCTTCGCGGCGCCCCCGGAGGTCATGCCGTGCCACAGGTAGCCTTCGAGGGTCCGCGGGATCGACCGGCCGAGCGCCGGCAGCACCGGTCCGGGCGCCGGGCGGCGCAGCCGGTCCGCCGGGCGGACCACCCGGCCCAGCCCGTCGCCGGCGACGTCGACGGTCGAAACGGCGTCGAGCAGGGTCTCCCCGCTGGTACCCACGAGACCGGCGACGCGGATTTCCACGACGCGGGTGTCGGGGCCGGGCATGGGCACGGTAAGGGCCTCCTAGCAGCTCTAGGGACAGTCGAGCGGACAACGGTAGTGTTCGTGTGTCATCGAGTCTTGGAGGAATCGCCACTATGACCCCCGAAAGCGTTGCCAAGCGGCACGAGACCCGCAACGGCATCGAGTTCGCCGTCGCCGACCTCGATGCCGCCGAGTTCGGCCGCAAGGAGATCCGCCTCGCCGAGCACGAGATGCCCGGACTGATGGCGCTGCGCCGCGAATACGCGGAGGTCTACCCGCTGCGCGGGGCGCGCGTCTCCGGTTCGCTGCACATGACGGTGCAGACCGCGGTGCTGATCGAGACCCTGGTGGCGCTGGGCGCGGAGGTGCGCTGGGCCTCCTGCAACATCTTCTCGACGCAGGACCACGCGGCCGCGGCGGTCGTCGTCGGCCCGCACGGCACGCCCGAGGAGCCCAAGGGCGTCCCGGTGTTCGCGTGGAAGGGCGAGTCGCTCGAGGAGTACTGGTGGTGCACCGAGCGGATGCTCACCTGGGACGGCGAGGGCCCGAACATGATCCTCGACGACGGCGGTGACGCCACGATGCTGGTGCACAAGGGCACCGAGTTCGAGAAGTCGGGTGTCGTGCCGACGCCGGACGAGAACACCTCGGACGAGTTCCGCGTGTTCCTCGAGCTGCTGCGCGCGTCGGTGGCGGCCGACACCGGCAAGTGGACCAAGATCGGCGAAGGCATCCGCGGCGTCACCGAGGAGACGACGACCGGCGTCCTGCGCCTGTACCAGCTGGCGGCGGCGGGCGAGCTGCTGTTCCCGGCGATCAACGTCAACGACGCGGTGACGAAGTCGAAGTTCGACAACCGCTACGGCATCCGCCACTCCCTGATCGACGGCATCAACCGCGGCACCGACGTCCTGATCGGCGGCAAGGTCGCGGTGGTCTGCGGCTACGGCGACGTCGGCAAGGGCGCGGCGGAGTCCCTGCGCGGCCAGGGCGCCCGCGTGATCGTGACGGAGATCGACCCGATCTGCGCCCTGCAGGCGGCGATGGACGGCTACGCGGTCCGCAAGCTCGAGAGCGTGCTGCCCGAGGCCGACATCATCATCACCACCACCGGCAACAAGGACGTCGTGCTGGTCGAGCACATGGCGAAGATGAAGCACCAGGCCATCCTGGGCAACATCGGCCACTTCGACAACGAGCTCGACATGGCGGGCCTGGCCCGCTACCCGGGCATCCGGAAGATCAACATCAAGCCGCAGGTCGACGAGTGGATCTTCCCGAACGGCAACACGATCATCGTGCTGTCCGAGGGCCGCCTGCTGAACCTGGGCAACGCGACCGGCCACCCGTCGTTCGTGATGTCGAACAGCTTCTCCAACCAGGTGATCGCGCAGATCGAGCTGTTCACCAAGCACGAGGAGTACGACAACGAGGTCTTCCGCCTCCCGAAGAAGCTGGACGAGAAGGTCGCGAAGATCCACCTCGACGCGCTCGGCGGCGAGCTGACGAAGCTGACCAAGGAACAGGCCGAGTACATCGACGTGGACGTCGAAGGCCCGTTCAAGCCGGAACACTACCGGTACTGAGTTTTCGCGTTTCCGCTGGTCAGGGCCGCCCCGAAAGTGTTCGGGGCGGCCCAGTACGCGGCGGAGAACAAAGCGGACCGCAAAAGCCGTGCCGCCGCCGAGGCAACCAGTCGCCGCACCCGGCGAAGCTCAAGTCCTGCGCCGAACACCGCGGCCACCGAGCGACCGTGTCGACCCTTCAATCACGTGTGTCGACCTCCGGATCACGTGTGTCGACCCTTCCGGCCCAGCAGTCGTCAGGTCGGCCGTGATCCGAGGGGCGACACGTGTGATTGGCGAGTCGACACGCGTGATCCGAGGGTCGACACGCTTCAGTTCCACTCGACGGCGACCCCGGCCAACCCGGGCCCGGCGTCGCTGAAGAACGCGCTGCTCACCCCGCCCATGTCGCACGCCAGTTCCTCCGCGACCACCGGCAGCGCGTCGTCCCGGGCGCGGACCTGCCGGGTGCACCGGGCCGGCAGCGCGTTGCGGTCGAACCGCAGCTGGACCAGGTAACTCGCGCACCTGTCGCGGAGCATCCGGTAGTACCCCGGCGACGCCGAGCCCGAGTCGTCGCGGACCTCGAAGCAGAACACGTGGATGTCGCCCTCGGCGAGCTTGCGGTCGAACAGCAGCTCCGTTGCCATCGTGTCCGCGTCCGGGTTGCGGCGCATCCGGCCCACGCGGCAGCCCTCGTCCGTGATCAGCTCGACGTCGTCGATGCGGCAGCCCGGGTCGCCGTTGTACACCGTCAGGTACCGGTCCGGGCCGTGGCGGCGGGCCCGTGTCACCAGGCGCGTGCGCAGGCTGACCTGGCGGTGTTCCGCGTCGAACGTGATCGTGTCGTGGACCGACAGCAGCTCGAGGTCCGCGTTGTAGTGGTTCGACGACGGGTACGCGCCCAGCTCGGCCAGCAGGTCCTCGACGATCGACCCCATGTCGCCGGAACGCAGGTCGTGGAACGACGCCGCCGGCTGGTGGCCGCGGCGGGCCAGGCGCGGGCCGATCAGCACCACCAGGGCGTCCGCCGGCAGCTGGAGGACCGATTCCAGGGCCCGGACCGCCGGCAGCGCCTTCGGCACCTCGGGCTGACGCAGGCCGCGTTGCCAGTAACTCAGCGTCGACTGTCCGATTTGGACTCCGCGCAGCGCGAGGTGGGCTCGCAGCCTGGCCAGCGAGAGGCCGCGGTAGGCGATCGCGAGCCGCAGAGCGTGGTGGAACTCGCCGGTGCGGAGGGCCTCGGTCAGCTCTTTGGGCAGTTCGGCGACCGATGCCCGGGTCGTGCGGGCGCCATCGATGATCAGTGGGAGGTTCCCGTCTTGTGCCACCGCTCGTCCCTTCACCCGACCAGTGTGTGCGCTGGGCGTGAACACCGCGGAACGTTCACGTTAGCAGCGTAGGGTGGACGTGCCGACCCCCGTTCAGGGTGGTTGGCCTCGTTGAGGTGACTGTTCCGCGTTCCGGCTGTGCCCCGGAACGGTCCGTTCCGCCGGATGGCGTTCTTGCTCCTTGTGACCGCGTTGTTCACCGTTGTGACCACCGCTGGTTCGCCCACTCCTCCACAGGAGGCCGTCTGTGCTGGTGAAGTCGAGCCAGGTCCACGCCGTACTGGCCGTGAGCCTGCTGTTGTGCCTGGTCGCCCCGGTCACCGCCGGCGCCGCGCCCGGAGTGCCGCCGACCTACCGGACCCAGATCACGATGCAGCTCCAGCAGAAGAACCAGTGGTGCTGGGCGAGCTCGGGCGCCACCATCGCCGCCTACCACGGCCTCTCGGTCAGCCAGACGCAGTTCTGTCAGCTCGCTCACAGCGAAACCGGCGCGGACTGCGCGAACCTCCCCGGCACCCTCGCCGACCCGCAGCGCGCCTTCGCGAAGCTCGGGTTCACCTCGCCCGGCCGCTACCTCGACCGGCGGATCTCCTACGCCGACGTCCGGACGCAGACCGCGGCGAACCGGCCGGTCGAGACCCGTGTCGGCTACCGCTCGGGCGGCGGCCACGCCCACGTCCTCTACGGCTACGACACCCGTGGCGACTGGGTGTTCTGGGGCGACCCCGGGCCGGCCAAGCGCTACAACTGGTCGACCTACGGGTACTACACGCACAACTCGTCGTTCACCTGGACGCACACGCTCACCGGGATCTCCCGATGAGCAGGCGGGCGCTCGTGCTCGCCGTGCTGACCGGCGCGGCGCTGCTGATGACGGCTCCGGTGTCAGGCGCGGCCCAGGCCGCCGGCATCAGCAGCGCCGACGCCGTGGCGGCCCACAACGCGGCCGCGGGGTTCCAGGACGTCCTGGTCCGCTTCTTCGCGCAGGCGCCGGGTGCCCGGGACGCGGTCTCGGTGCAGATCGCGCCGGACGCCTTCGCCGTGTACGAGCTTTCGCCGGACTTCGTCGCGGGCAAGCCCGACGCGGTCCCAGGCGACTTCGCGTACTTCGCGATTCCCGCGCGGGCTTCCGACGGCCGCACCGCGACGCTCTGGTCGGTCCGCGGCGCGGACGGTGCCTGGCAGATCGGCAACATCGCCTCGGGTGACGTCGAGAGCGAGTACGCCCGGAAGCTGCCCGCGGGCGCCCAGCTGCTGCACGAACCGCAGGTCGACGCCTGGTACGCGGTCCGTGACGGCCGCGTCACATCGCTGTCGGAAAACCAGGCTGTCACCGTCGCCGACTACCAGCGGACCGTCGGAGCCCGCTACGCCGACAAGCTCCCCGGTTCGCCCTACGCCCGCAACGGCGAGGCCGGCGGCTTCGACGCCACGTCGCAGGTGATGCCCCGCGGCGACGGCGGCCCGGCGCCGGCCGGCCACGACACCGGCTGGGTGCCGCTGCTGATCCTCGTCGGCGTGCTCGCGGTCAGCGGTGCCGGCTACGTGCTCCACCTGCGGCGGAATCCCGCCTAGACGAACCGGCGGGCTCGGCGTCGATCCCCTTCCACCGAGCCCGCCGGTCCACCACCGCTACTGTTTCCCCCGTGGGTCGACTGGTGGTGATCGAAGGGCTCGACGGCGCGGGCAAGCGCACGCTGGCCGACGGGCTGACGACGCAGCTGAGCGCGAAGGACGCGAGCGTGGCGTCGCTGGCGTTCCCGCGTTACGGCAAGAGCGTGCACGCGGACCTCGTCCGCGAGGCGCTGCACCGCGGGCACGGTGACCTCGCCGACTCGGTGTACGGCATGGCCATGCTCTACGCGCTGGACCGCAGCGGCGCGGCGGACGAGATCCGGGCGCTGCGGGACGCGCACGACGTCGTCCTGCTCGACCGGTACGTCGCCTCCAACGCCGCGTACGCGGCCGCGCGGCTGCGGCAGGACGCCACCGGCGAAGTCGTGAAGTGGGTGTGGGAGCTGGAGATCGACCGTTTCGGCCTGCCCCGCCCGGACGCGCAGCTGCTCCTGCGCGTCGCCCCGGCGGTCGCGGCCGAGCGCGCCGAACGCCGCGCGGAAACCGAAAGCGGCCGGGAGCGCGACGCCTTCGAGACCGACGACGGCCTGCAGCGGCGGTGCGCGGGCGTCTACGACGAGCTCGCCGCGTCCGGCTGGCTGGCGCCGTGGCACGTCCTGGACGGCGTCGCGGGTGTGGACCTCGAAGCGCTGGCGACGTCGCTGCTAGGCCAGTAACCGGGCCGGGTCGAACTGCGCGATCGGGTGCGCCGTCGCGCCGTCGACCACCAGGTCGGCGACGATTTCGCCGATCACCGGGGCGAACTTGAAGCCGTGGCCGGAAAAGCCGCACGCGAGCACCACCCGCTCCTCGGCCGGGTGCGGGGCGAGCACGAAGCTTTCGTCGGCCGTGTCGGTGTACATGCACGTCGCGGCCCGGAGGAACGCGCCGGGCAGCGTCGGGAGGTGCCGCTTCAGCACGGACGCGATCTCGTGGACCTCGTCGCCGGACACGGTCCGGTCGATGCCGTCGGGGGTGCACGTCCGGCCGCCGCCGTGGAAGGCGACCTTCACGCCGTCCGCGGGCGCGTTGTGCGCCGGGAAGCCGTAAAACGTATAGCCGTCGCCTTCCCAGATGTAGACGGGATGTTCGCGGAACGGCGCGATCCCGCCGGACGGCGCGAACCAGTACTGCACCTGCCGCCGGACCGTGAAGGCGACGCCGAAGCCGAGCAGCAGCTCGGCGGCCCACGCGCCGGGGCACAGCACCAGGCGGCCGGCCGTGTAGTAGCTCTGCGACGTCCCGACGCGCACCCCGCCGGCCATCGTGCTCCAGGTGAACACCTTCTCTTCGTGGTGCAGTTCGGCACCACACCGCGCGGCGAGCTGCAGGTGCGCGGCGACGGTGCCTTCGGGGGACACGAGCCCGGCGCCGGGCTCGTACAACGCGACTTCGTCCGGCGACGGCGTCATGGTCGGGAACCGGCGGCGGATCTCGTCCGCGTCGAGGAGCTCGTGCGGAATGCCGAACGCGCGGGCCGACGCCGCGCTGCCGGCGACGGTCTGCGAATCCTCCGCACCGACCATCAGCCCGCCGCAGCGGGTGAACAGCCGCCGTCCGCTGTCGCGCTCGAGGCCCGCCCACAGTTCGTGGGCCCGCAGCAGCAGCGGCACGTACTCCGGGCCTTCGTATGCCTGGCGGGTGATCCGCGAACCGCCGTGGCTCGACCCGCGGTTGTGCACCGGCGCGAACTGGTCGATGCCGAGCACCCGCTGCCCGCGCTGCGCCAGCCGGTACGCCGCGGCGCTGCCCATCCCGCCGAGCCCGACGACGATCACGTCGTAGTGCGTCATAGCACCCTTCCGCGGTTGCGTCTTCGGCAACAACGTGCGTGATGCGCGACGCAGTTGTCAAGCGCGGGCGAACTCCATGACCCAGTTGGCCTCCCAGGTCCGCCCGCCGTCGGCGGAAAACTCCTGCTCCCACCGCGGGGTGGCCGTTTCGATGCCCGTCCAGGCGTAGTGGACCTTGATCGGCGCCCCTTCGTGCAGGTCGTCGCCGTAGAAGTCGCCGCGGCCACCGTCGAAGCGGCCGGTCACCGGCGGCTGGAGGACCCCGGTCCGGCTGTTGGCCCAGTACAGCGACCACTCCTCGCGCTCGACGTCGAAGAGCCGGAGGGTGCAGCCGCGGAAACCGAGGGTGGGGAAGGCGATCTCGTCCAGGTTGCCGCCGCCCCCGAACAGCGGCCGGCAGGTCGACGTGCCGGGGAAGACGGTCCAGTCGTCGCTGCCGGTCAGCGGCTTGCCGAGCCGCCGGTTCGTCACGGTCCAGGAGCCGGTGAGGAAGTCGAAGTCGTTCATGACGGCGATCCTGGGCCACTACCGCTGACACCTTCTGTCGGTGGCTTGGGGCAGACTTCGCAGAATGCGCGCGAGCCGGCTGGTGTCCCTGCTGTTGCTGCTGCAGAACCGCGGGCGGATGAGCGCCGCGCGGCTGGCGGCGGAGCTCGGCGTGACCTCGCGGACCGTTTACCGGGACGTCGAAGCGCTCGCCGCCGCCGGTGTGCCGATCTACGCCGAAGGCGGCCCGAACGGCGGCTACCAGCTGATGGACGGCTACCGGACCCGGCTGACCGGGCTGACCGAGGGCGAGGCCGGGTCGCTGTTCCTCACCGGGCTGCCGCAGCCGGCCGCCGAGCTCGGCTTGGGCGCCCAGGTGGCCGCGGCCGAGCTCAAGCTGATGGCGGCGCTTCCGACGCCGTACCGCGACGCGTCGGTGCGGATCCGGCAGCGGTTCCACCTCGACGCGCCCGGCTGGTACCGCGAGGCGGAGCCCGTGCCGCAGCTGCTCGCGGCCGCGGAAGCGCTGTGGCAGGACCGGGTCGTCGAAATCCGGTACCGCCGCTGGTCGCCGTCGCCCGGCGTCGTGACGCGGCGGCTGCACCCGCTCGGCCTGGTCCTCAAGGCCGGCGTCTGGTACCTCGTGGCCGCCGGGCCGCAGCCGCGGACCTACCGCGTCGGCAACATCGAGGACCTCCGCGCGCTCGACGAGCACTTCACCCGGCCGGCCGGCTTCGAACTGGCGGAGTTCTGGCGCGAACACGTCGAACGGTACGAGGAAAGCGAAGCCGGCGAGACGGCTCTCGTGCGGCTTTCCCCGGCCGGAATCGCCGCGCTGCCCGACATCCTCGGCCCGCGGGCGGCGCGGCTCGCGGCACGCACGCTCGAACCCGCGGACGCGGAAGGCTGGCAGCGCGCGGAAATCCCGCTGGAAAGCGTGCCCCACGCGGCGGCCGGGCTGCTGCGGCTCGGCGCGGACGCGCAGGTGCTCGCGCCCGCGGAACTGGTGGCGCACATGGGATCCACGATCCGCGCGATGGTGCGTTTGTACCCCTAGTCCCGGAAGTACCCCAGCTGCGCGGAAAGCTCGTCCGCGGCCTCGGTCATCGGTTTCACGATCTGCTTCACGCGCTGCTTCGAAAGCCGGTACGACGGCCCGGAAGCGCTCATCGCGGCGACGACTTCCCCGCCTGGGCCGTGGATCGGCACGGCGACGGCGTGCATGCCGAGTTCGAGTTCTTCGTAGCAGGCCGCGTACCCGTCTTCGAGGATCCGGTCCAATTCGGTCAGCAGCTCGTCCGGCTCGACCGTCGTGCGCGGGGTGTACCGCTCCAGCTTCCGCTTCAGGATCCGCTTGCGCTCGGTCTCGCCCATGTGGGCCAGCAGGACCTTGCCGCTGGAGGTCGCGTGCAGCGGCGTCCGCTGGCCCGTCCAGTTCTGCGTGGTGATCGCGGCCGAGCCGCGGGCCTGGCTGATGTTGATGGCCACGCCGTCGTCGGCGATGGCGATGTTCACCGTCTCGCCCAGTTCCTCGGCCAGCGCCAGGCAGCTGGCGCGGCCCAGTTTCGCCAGGTCCATCCGGCCGGTCGCGGCACCGGCCAGCCGGACGACGCCGAACCCGATGGCGTACTTCCCGCGTTCGCCGAGCTGCTCGACCAGGCCTCTCGTCTCCAGGACGCTCAGCAGCCGCGACGCCGTCGACTTGTGGACGCCCAGCTCACCCGCGATCTCCGTGATGCCGGTTTCGCCGTTGCGCGCGAGCAGCTCCAGCACGCTGATGGCCCGGTCGACCGACTGCACCTGGCTCTGAGTTGCGTTGCCCGGGTCCTGGTTCCGCATAGCGCAACACTATCCGTTTCGCGGTCTTCCTATCGGCTGAGTGGGGGAATCTCTTGACGGGGACACCGGCCAACCCGGATTGTTGCGCAAGAGGCAGAGCGTCTCGCAGTGCGCAACATTCACGCACCGTCCCGGCATCCCGTCAGTCGTTCTCCGGAGGCCCTGATGATCCGAGCCTGCGCCGTCGCCGACCTGCCCGCGGGAGAGGCCCTCCGCCTCGACGGCCCCGCCCCGATCGCGGTGTTCCACACCGAAGACGGCTTCTTCGCCGTCGACGACACCTGCACCCACCAGGACGCTTCCCTCGCCGACGGCTGGCTCGAAGGCTGCTTCGTCGAATGCCCGCTGCACGCCTCGCAGTTCGACCTGCGCACCGGCGTGCCCACCTGCCTGCCGGCGAAGAAGCCGCTGCGGACCCACCGCGTGGTCGTGACCGACGGCGTCGTCTACGTCGACGCGCCCGTCCCGGCCGTTCCCTGAACTCTCCTCACAGGTCCGTGAGGGCTGCGCCGAGGGACTCCGAAGCCCCTCGGCGCGGCCTTCACGGACCGTCCACCGGCACCCGGATGGAGCAGGACGGGTTCGCGATCTTGATCTTTCTGGTGGTCAAACACGCGGGTCGTGCGTGCGGGCGCCGGAACTAGTGCGAATATGTGGACATGAAGGCACGTGTTCTCGTGGTCGACGACGACCCCGCCCTCGCGGAGATGCTCACCATCGTGCTCCGTGGGGAGGGGTTCGACACGGCGGTGGTCGCCGACGGCTCGCGCGCGCTGCCCGCGCTGCGTGAGCTGAAGCCCGACCTCGTCCTGCTCGACCTGATGCTGCCCGGGATGAACGGGATCGACGTCTGCAAGGCGATCCGCGGCGAGTCCGGGGTGCCGATCGTCATGCTCACCGCCAAGAGCGACACCGTGGACATCGTCCTCGGCCTGGAGTCCGGCGCGGACGACTACGTCGTCAAGCCGTTCAAGCCGAAGGAGCTGGTCGCGCGGGTCCGGGCCCGGATGCGCCGCACCGAGGCCGAGCCGGCGGAGTCGCTCACCATCGGCGACCTGGCGATCGACGTGCCGGGCCACGAGGTCACCCGCGAGGGCAAGGCCATTCCGCTGACCCCGCTGGAGTTCGACCTGCTGGTGGCGCTGGCGCGCAAGCCGCGCCAGGTGTTCACTCGCGAGGTGCTGCTCGAGCAGGTGTGGGGCTACCGCCACGCGGCCGACACGCGGCTGGTGAACGTGCACGTCCAGCGGCTGCGGTCCAAGGTGGAGAAGGACCCGGAACACCCCGAGGTGGTGTTGACCGTTCGCGGTGTCGGGTACAAGGCCGGCCCGCCGTGATGAGTCGATGACTTCCGCGACCGGAAGACGGCTCCCCGCGATCGCGCGTTCGACGGCACGCCTGGTGCGGCGTGTCGTCGTTTTCGCGCGCCGCCGGGCCGTCGCCTTCAACGAGCTGTGGAAGCACTCGCTGCAGTTCCGCGTGACGGTGTCGACGCTGGCGCTGTCCTCGGCCGTGGTCTTCGTGCTGGGCATGGTGCTGCAGAACCAGATCACCGAACGGCTGCTCGACACCAAGCGCGACGCCGCGATCGCGCAGACCCGCGCGGCCGCGGACACCGCGGCCGGTGAGCTGGTCGGCCTCGGCTCGGAGAACGACGAGGCGCTGACGAACCGGCTCGAGAACGCGCTGAAGAAGATCGCGATCACCCCGGCCAGCCACGACGCGGCCGGTTCGGCGGCGGGCACGTTCGTCCCGGTGCTCGCCAGCGGTGGCCGCAACCAGTCCGGCGATCCGTCGTCGGCCGGCCCGTTCCAGAACGTGCCGCCGCGGCTGCGCCAGTTCGTCGAAGCCGACCAGACGAGCTGGCTCGAGCACACGGTCACCGACCCCGGCGGCGCCCGCACGACGTACCTGATCGTCGGTACGCCGCTGAACACCGTGGCCAGCCCGCTGCAGCTGTACCTGCTGTTCCCGCTGACGACCGAGCAGAACACCGTCTCGACCGTGCAGAACACGCTGCTGGTCGGCGGCCTGGTGCTGCTGCTCCTGCTGGCCGGCATCACGAACCTGGTGACGCGGCAGGTGGTGCGGCCGGTCCGCCAGGCCGCGGCGGCGGCCGAGCAGTTCGCCGGGGGAGACCTCGACCAGCGGCTCGCCGTGCTCGGCGAGGACGACCTGGCGAAGCTCGCGGTGTCCTACAACGAGATGGCCGCCAGCATCCAGCGCCAGATCCGCCAGCTCGAGGAGTTCGGCGGGCTGCAGCGCCGGTTCACCTCCGACGTCTCGCACGAGCTGCGCACCCCGCTGACCACCGTCCGGATGGCCGCGGACGTGCTGCACGCGTCCCGCGAGCAGTTCCCGGCCGGCCTCGCGCGCTCGACCGAGCTGCTGGTCGACGAGCTCGACCGGTTCGAAGCGCTGCTCGGCGACCTGCTGGAGATCAGCAGGCTCGACGCCGGCGTCGAGGAGCTGTCCGCGGAGTTCATCGACGTCCGCCCGATCGCCACCCGCGCGGTCGAGCAGGTCCGGGTGATCGCCGGCAACGCAGGCAGCTCGGTCGAGCTGGTGCTGCCCGAGGACGAGGTGATCGCCGAGGTCGACGCCCGGCGCGTCGAGCGGATCCTGCGCAACCTGCTGGCCAACGCCGTCGACCACAGTGAGGGCAAGCCGGTGGTGCTGACCGTCGGGGCGGACGAAACGGCCGTCGCGATCACGGTCCGGGACCACGGTGTCGGCCTGCGGCCGGGCGAGGCGGACCTGGTGTTCAACCGGTTCTGGCGCGCCGACCCGTCGCGCAACCGCCGCACCGGCGGCACCGGGCTCGGCCTGGCGATCAGCCAGGAGGACGCGCGCCTGCACGGCGGCGAGCTCGACGCGTGGGGCGAGCCCGGCCACGGCGCCTGCTTCCGGCTGCTGCTGCCGCGCAGCCAAGACGTGCCTGTCGGCGACTCGCCGCTGGCCCTGCCGCCGCCGGACCGCTTCGCGGCCGAGGTGCCGCTCGGGATCATCGACGTCACGCCGGCGCCCGAAGCGATCTTCGCGGAACGTGAAGGAATCGGTCAGTGAAACGCGTTCTTCTCTTGGCTCTGTGTCTGATGTTGCTCGCGGGCTGCGCGAACGTTCCGCTCGAATCGCAGCCCCAGGTGGTGCCGGGCGAGCGTCAGGGGCAGAGCTCCGGTGACGTGGTGCCGGAGCCGCCGCCGGGCATCGACCCGCTGTCGCTCGTCCGCGCGTTCGTCGGGGCGACGCTCAAGCCGGGGCAGAACAACGCTGCCGCCCGCGCCTACCTGGACGAGCAGGGCCGGGCGAGCTGGCGGCCGAGCCGCAGCCTGACGATCATCCAGGACACCTTCGGCACGGTCTACGACACGAACCCGCCGCCCGACCCGAACACCCAGGTCGTCACCGTGCGCGGGGTCGACATCGGCACGCTGGACCAGAACAGCGCGTTCGTGCCGGACTACAGCTCGGCACTGCTCCAGGTGAAGGTCCGCAAGCAGGCGAACGGCCAGTGGCGGATCGTCGACCCGCCGCCGGACCTGTACGCGACCGAGTCCGACTTCAGCGAGAACTACACGCCGGTGCCGGTGAGCTTCTACTCGGAGTCGTCGAACACGTTCGTCCCCGACCGGCGGTACGTCGTCGCGAAACCGCAGTCCGGGCTGCCGAGCCGCGTGATGGACCTGCTGGTCAGCGGGCCGTCGACGAGCCTGGCCGGCGCGGTGAAAAATCTCCTCGGCGAGCCCATCGAGATCGACACGAACGTCAAGAGCCTCGACGACGGGACGCTGGTGGTGCCGCTGACCGGGCTCACCGGGGTGCCGGACGACATCCGGAACCTGATCGCCGCGCAGATCGTGCTGTCGCTGCAGTACGTCACGTCGGCGCGGATCCGCATCCTCGCCGACGGCGCCCCGCTCGTGCCGAACCACCCGGACTGGCGGCTGAACGAGCTGCCCGCGTACGGCGCGTCGCTGTCGATCGGCCAGGAGCTGCTGGGCCTGATGACGGTGGGCGGCCGCGTCCGGTCCCTCGGCGACGGCGCCCCGGTGCCGGGCCCGGCGGGCAACGGCGGGTACGACGTCGTGAGCGCCGCCCAGTCGATCGACGGCAAGCGCCTGGCGGTGGTGGAGCGCGCGGACGGCGGGGTGCGGCTGCGGATCGGCGACCTCGGCCACGACCTGGCCCTCACCACCCTCGGCGGCAGTTCCCTGACCCGCCCGACGTGGCGGCCGGCCACCGGCGAGGTGTGGACGGTGGTCGACGAGCTGACGGTGTGCCGGATGGTGCTCGACCCGAACGGCCACTGGACGGCGCTGCAGGTCAACGCGGCGGACCTGATCCAGCAGGGCGGCGTCTCGGAGCTGCGCTTTTCCCGCGACGGCGCCCGCGTGGCGGCGGTGATCAAGGGCCAGCTGTGGGTGGCTTCGGTGGTCGTCAACGGCGACTCGGTGTCCCTGCGCGAGCCGCGTCTGCTCCAGCGGCACGAGCTCGAGGACGTCGTCGACGTGGACTGGGTCGCCCAGGACGGCCTGGTGGCGGTGACGAAGTCGCCGTCCCAGCCGGTGGTCCGGGTGACGGTGGACGGCCAGCGCATGGACGCGTTCAACAGCAGCAACCTGACCCCGACGGTCCACGGCGTGACGGCGGCCCCCAGCCGTCCGATCGTGGTGGCGGACGCGAACGGCCTGTGGATGGCCTCGGTGCTCGGCGAGGTGTGGCGTCCGCAAAGCCACACGATGAAGGACGCGGATCCCTTCTATCCGGGCTGATCTTTCGCTCGTGTGGGTGACGTCAGGACGACCGAAACTGTCGGTGCCGGTCGTGACACTGTCCGTGTGCTGAAGAAACTGCTCGACCTCCTGATCCCCGGCCGCTGCGCTGCGTGCGGAGCGCGCGGGGAGCCGTGTTGTGCGCGGTGCGAAGGTGTCTGGGGCGCGGCGAGGGAAGTGGTGCGCGCGCCGACGGCGGGCCTGGTGCGGGTGTTCGCACTGGCCCGGTACCGCGGCGTGGGCCGGAAGCTGCTGATCGCGTACAAGGAGCGAGGCCGCCGCGATCTGGCGCCGTCACTGGGCAGGGCGCTGGCGGCGGCGCTGGCCGAGCTGCCGCTGGGTGCGGTGGCTGCCTCGGCTCGTGCTCCCGCATTCTGCCTGGTCCCGGCGCCGAGCCGCGCGTCGGCGGCGCGGGTGCGAGGAGGTCCCCACGTCGAGCGCCTGGCGAAGGCCGCGGCTCGCGTCCTGGCGGCCCGGGGCATCGAGGTGGCGGTGGCCCCGGCGTTGGAGCTGGCCGGAGGGGTTCGCGACGCGGTCGGCCTGAGCCGCGAGCAGCGCATGGCGAACCTCGCGGGCCGCCTGAGGTTCCGCGAGGCGGGCCGCCCACCACCGGAGATGCCGATCGTGGTGCTGGACGACGTGGTGACAACAGGAGCCACGGCGGCGGCCTGCACCCGAGCCCTGGAGGCGGCGGGCTTTACGG
Organism: Amycolatopsis sp. NPDC051102; assembly: GCF_040682815.1. NCBI lineage: Bacteria > Bacillati > Actinomycetota > Actinomycetes > Pseudonocardiales > Pseudonocardiaceae > Amycolatopsis > Amycolatopsis sp. NPDC051102. The sequence goes on along the minus strand of NZ_JBFBBT010000006.1, from coordinate 189,186 downwards.
TCTCCGCCGTCCTGACCCTGCTCGCAGCCGGCTGAACCGGACGAGCTTCCCGAGACGGGGGGAGGAGGGACGCATACCCACCACTGTGGCCCTTGGGCGCCAGAAGCGCACGCCGGCTGATCATGGGGTCGGTGGCGGCTTGGTCTGGGCGGCCTTCTCCGCGCAGTCTGCGGCGACCACCTTGGCGAGCCGCGGTGCGGCCTGCCTTGGCTGGTTGGCTCGTTCCGGCTCGCGCATCGCGCGGCCCGACCGAGCGCGGTCCGACCCTGCTCGGGCAGCCGTGCTCCGGCTGGATCCGGTCCGGCCGAGCGCAGTCCGCGGCGGCTGGTCTGTCCTGCCAGGACAAGCGCCCGCCCGGTGGAGGTGAGCTGCTGCGGCTGCCTCGCCGTGGCCCGTTCGAGCTACCCCGCTCGCCTCGGCGCGCCCTCCGCCAGGCCCGCCGAACCAGCCCACCCAGCCGTCCGCCTCGGCGCGTGCAAAGCCCGGTCACCCAGCCCAATCACGCCCCACAAACCCACCCGAAAACCGTGGTACCGGTTCCGCCCCCACCCCACCAAACCCCATCCCCGCCCAGCTCCACCCCACAATCCACCGCCACCCGGCGCGCCCGGGTGACCTCACGTCACCTGGACGAGTGACATCCGCCGGGAACGCGAACGGACCGGTGCCCGTTGTCCGGGCATGAGGGTGCCGATCACGATCACTCGGCCGCCACACCACTCCACCGGAGTGGCGGCTGCGGGAGACGGGGCTGTCACCCTCGGCGTCCACGAGGAGACAGCAGTGCGCCGTCCGTGTGAAAGCACGGCTGCCGCGCCGCGTCCGACCAGCGGGTGTTTTCTGGTGCCTGCCCCGCGATCACTGCGCGGGGTGACGGAGTCTCATCCCCTGACATCCCCCGGCTCGGGGGCTGTTGTAACGGGCGTGAGGAAGCTAACGTGCTCCGCAATCAGCAATCCCCGCAGGCAGGGAGGTGACGAGCCCATGTCCCTGGCGCCGGAGGTGCGCTGAGTCCGCGCTCGGTCACCGGCACGAGACGTCGTGAACCGTTCCGAGTTCCTTCTCAGCCCGCGATCCGGGCTTACGTCCCCGCAATACCGGCGCCGTGTGTGAACACAACAGCTCGCAGTCATCTCAGCGAGGGAGGTCGTGTATGGACATCGTCGTTAAGGGCCGCAACGTGGAGGTGCCCGACCACTACCGGGCGCTTGTCAGCGAAAAGCTGGCCCGCCTCGAGCGCTACGACAGGAAAGTCATCCGGTACGACGTGGAACTGTTCCACGAACCCAACCGGCGCCAGGCCAAGAGCTGCCAGCGCGTCGAAATCACCGGAAAGGGGCGAGGCCCGGCCGTACGCGCTGAAGCGTGTGCCGCCGACTTCTACGCGGCGCTCGATTCCGCAGTCACGAAGCTCGAAAACCGGCTGCGGAGGACACACGACCGGAGGCGCGTTCACTACGGGCGCAGCCGCCCGGAATCGGTCGCCGAGGCGACCTCGGTACTGCCGGGTGGTGGATCCCCGGCCGCAGCCAGTCCCGCCGCGCGTACCGCGGTGTTGGACGCACCCGAAGCCGAGCCGCAGACGAACGGCTTCGCGAGTGCCGAAGAATTCCACCTGCCCCAGCAGCAGAGCTGGGCCGACGACGACCTGGGTCACCAGCCCGGCCGCGTCGTTCGCGAGAAGCAGCACACCGCCGAACCCATGACGGTGGACCAGGCTCTCTACGAGATGGAGCTGGTCGGCCACGACTTCTACCTCTTCAACGACTCCGAAGCGGGCCGGCCCAGCGTGGTCTACCGGCGGAAAGGCTTCGACTACGGCGTGATCCGGCTCGGCTGAGCCGAGCCCGAGGGAGGTCCTGACGGAGGGTCCGCACGCGCTCGCGTGCGGGCCCTCCGCATGTCAGAACCTTATTCTGGTCAGGCCGGCGCTACGGACCGCAGGCCGTCCACCTACGTGACATTCGCGCCGGCCGACGGCTGAATAAGGTTCTCAGGACGTACGGCGTGTGCACACGGCGGCCACCGTTCCCTACGATGGGGGTGGGAAGGTGGCGCCGAACACGGCCGCCACCGCGGGAGAACCTGCCCGGGACCGGCCTGGGCGCGCTCATATTCAGCTAGTGAGGTCGACCGGATGGTGCTGAACCGCCTGCTCCGCGCGGGTGAGGGCAAGATGGTGAAGCGGCTGCGCAACATCGCCGATCACATCAACACCCTCGAAGACGACGTCAAGGACCTGACCGACGCCGAGCTGCGGGCCAAGACCGAGGAGTTCCGCAAGCGGAACGGCGACGGCGAATCCCTCGACGACCTGCTCCCGGAGGCCTTCGCGGTCGCCCGGGAGGCCGCCAAGCGGGTGCTGGGCCAGCGGCACTTCGACGTCCAGCTGATGGGCGGTGCGGCCCTGCACCTCGGCCAGGTCGCCGAGATGAAGACCGGCGAGGGCAAGACGCTCACCTGCGTCCTCCCCGCCTACCTCAACGCCATCCCCGGCAAGGGCGTCCACGTCGTCACGACGAACGACTACCTGGCCAAGCGTGACTCGGAGTGGATGGGCCGCATCCACCGCTTCCTCGGTCTCGAGGTCGGCGTCATCCTTTCGGAGCAGCAGCCGGACGTGCGGCGCTCGCAGTACAACGCCGACATCACCTACGGCACGAACAACGAGTTCGGCTTCGACTACCTGCGCGACAACATGGCGTGGAGCCTCGACGACTGCGTGCAGCGCGGGCACAACTACGCCATCGTCGACGAGGTGGACTCGATCCTCATCGACGAGGCCCGGACGCCGCTGATCATCTCCGGCCCGGCCGACCAGTCGTCGCGCTGGTACGTCGAGTTCGCCCGGCTCGCGCCGCTGATGCAGGGCATCGACACGACCACGATGGGGTCGCGCGAACGGGTCGAGAAGACGAACCTGATCAACTCGAAGTACCACTACGAGGTCGACCAGCGGAAGCGGACCGTCGCCGTCACCGAGAAGGGTGTCCGGTTCGTCGAGGACCAGCTCGGCATCGACAACCTGTACGAGGCCGCGAACACCCCGCTGGTCGGGTACCTGAACAACGCGCTGAAGGTCCAGGAGCTCTTCCACCGCGACAAGGACTACATCGTCCGCAACGGCGAAGTCATGATCGTCGACGAGTTCACCGGGCGCATCCTGCACGGCCGCCGCTACAACGAGGGCATGCACCAGGCGATCGAGGCCAAGGAAAAGGTCGAGATCAAGGCCGAGAACCAGACGCTGGCGACGATCACGCTGCAGAACTACTTCCGCCTCTACGAAAAGCTGTCCGGCATGACCGGTACGGCCGAGACCGAGGCCGCGGAGTTCCACCAGACCTACAAGCTGGGTGTGGTGCCGATCCCGACGAACCGGCCGATGGTCCGCGTGGACCAGGCGGACCTGATCTACAAGACCGAGCAGGCCAAGTTCGAGGCCGTCGCCGAGGACATCGCCGAGCGGCACGAGAAGGGCCAGCCGGTCCTGGTCGGCACGACGAGCGTCGAGAAGTCCGAGCACCTGTCGAAGCTGCTGGTGAAGCTGAGCGTCCCGCACGAGGTGCTGAACGCGAAGCACCACGACCGCGAGGCGCTGATCGTCGCCCGCGCGGGTCAGAAGGGCGCCGTCACGGTCGCCACGAACATGGCCGGCCGCGGTACCGACATCGTGCTGGGCGGCAACCCCGACCTGATCGCCGACCAGGTGTTGCGCGAGCGCGGCCTGGACCCGGTCGAGCACTCCGAGGAGTACGAGGCCGCGTGGCCCGAGGTCCTGGAGCAGGTCAAGGCGGAGTCCAAGGCCGAGGCCGAGGAGGTCCGCGAGGCGGGCGGCCTGTACGTGCTGGGCACCGAGCGGCACGAGTCGCGCCGCATCGACAACCAGCTCCGCGGTCGTTCCGGCCGCCAGGGCGACCCGGGCGAGTCCCGGTTCTACCTCTCGCTCGGTGACGAGCTCATGCGCCGCTTCAACGCGACGATGGTCGAGCGCGTGATGACGACCATGCGGCTGCCCGACGACGTGCCGATCGAGCACAAGATGGTCTCCAAGGCCATCAAGAGCGCGCAGACCCAGGTCGAGCAGATCAACATGGAGCAGCGCAAGGACGTCCTCAAGTACGACGAGGTCATGAACGAGCAGCGCAAGGTGATCTACGCCGAGCGCCACCGCGTCCTCGCCGGTGAGAACCTGCGCGACCAGATCGAGGGCATGCTCGAGGACGTCGTCAACGCCTATGTGGACGGCGCGACGGCCAACGGCTACGCCGAGGACTGGGACCACGAGAAGCTGTGGTCGGCGCTGAAGCAGCTCTACCCGGTCAGCATCGAGTGGGACGACCTGGTGGAGGACGGCGACCTCGACGCCCAGGGCCTGCGCGAAGCGCTGCTGCAGGACGCCCGCAACGCCTACGACAAGCGCGAAGCGGAGATCAACGCGCTGGTCGGCCCGGAGGGCATGCGGACCCTGGAGCACCAGGTGATGCTGACGGTCCTCGACCGCAAGTGGCGCGAGCACCTGTACGAGATGGACTACCTCAAGCAGGGCATCGGCATGCGGGCGCTGGCGCAGCGCGACCCGCTGATCGAGTACCAGCGCGAGGGCTTCGACATGTTCCGCGCGATGCTGGACTCGCTGAAGGAGGAGGCCGTCGGCTTCCTGTTCAACCTGCAGGTCGAGCGCGCCGAAGCACCGCCGGCCGAGGCCGCGTCGGCGCTGCCCACGGGCGTCCCGTCCGGCAACGGTCAGGCGGCGGAGGGCCGCCACGCGCGTCCGGCACCGCCGCAGCCGCCGACGACCGACACCGAGTCCGTCCCTGCCGCGCTGCGCGGCAAGGGTCTCGGCGGCGGCGGTCAGCCGTCGGGCGTGACGCTGTCCGGCCCGGGCGAGGACGGCGAAGTCGAATCCCACGCCGAGGGCGGCTCGCAGGCCGCGGGCGGTGGCGCCGGCGGTACCCGCCGGGACCGTCGCGCCGCGCAGCGTGACGCCGCGAAGAAGGGCAAGAAAGGCCCGCGTCGCTGACACGGGTACGAAATGGGGCGCGCGGCTGGTCCGCGCGCCCCGTTTTCGTGTGCGAGACATGATTGCCACGGCGAAATCGAAAAAATTTCGCGTCAAATGCTGTTCGGGCGCGTACCCGCCGCTTCTGCCGATTGGACCGCAGGTGGCAGCCGCGCCGATGTGGACGGTGGCGCGGGCGGGAACCGCGTCGCACCGATGTGGACGATGCGACGCGGTTTCTTCTCGCGGCGGTGAGCGGGCACTGCGGGCCTGCCTCACGCCGCCCGCCGGCTCGGGTTGCCCGGCTGCTGGGGCCTCAGCAGCGCGAAGCGTTCGCATCGCCAGCCCGTCGGCGTGCGGGTGAAGCGGGCCGCCAGTGCGAACGACCGGCCGTCCGCTTCCACGCGTGCGCACGCCTCGACCACGTCCGGTGCCGGAGTGCACGTGTGGACCGTCTGCGTCCGGTGATGTGGCCGTGGCAGGCGTGGCCCGCTGAGGCCGGCGTAGACCTCCGGCGCCACCAGCGCCCGGACCTGCGCCGCCGGGCGGCGGCCGTCGTAGGTCTCCAGCAGCATGTTCAGCAGGTGGCCCACCTCGCCCGCGTCGAGCTGCCTCGGCGCCGGCCACCGGCCGCCGCGGCGGTGCTCCCGCGGGACTCCCGGATCGTCCGTCCGACGAGGTACCTCGTAGTCGGCCAGTGTCCGCAACCGATGTTCCTCGATCATTTCCTCCCCTCCCTGACTCGGCATTTCGTCGTCTGCACCGCTTAGAGGCGCGACCGGCCGAAAAGGACACCGAAATCGCACGATCCGGGCCAGAACCGCCGAAGCTGTGGATTGCGGGCGGCCGATGCGGTACGTCGACCGGCGTTTGTTGCGCACTGCGAGACACCGCGTTGCCGCCACGGCTATGGTGTGCCGGGTGCTGAAAGGGCTATTGGTCGATTTCGCCGGAGTTCTCACCGATCCCGACGCAGGCCGGTTCTACGACTACCTGGCGGCCGCGCGCGAGCGAGGCGTCCGCACCGCGCTGCTGTCCAACGCCCCCGGGGCGTCGGACGAGGTCAAGAACACGATGTTCGACTATTTCGACGCGCTGGTGTTTTCCGGCGAGGTCGGCGTGGCCAAACCGGACCCGGCGGTCTACCTGATCGCGGCCGACCGGCTCGGCCTGCCCGCGGCGCGCTGCGCGTTCGTCGACGACTCCGCGACGAACATCCGCGGCGCCGTCCAGGCGGGCATGGTCGGGGTGCAGCACCGGTCGGTCGGCGAGACACTGGCGGAACTTGCAATGCTGTTCCCGGACGGGTGAGGGTCAGCGCGCGCGGCGAACCAGCTCGAACGACAGCACCGCGGCGGCGGCCGAGACGTTCAGCGACTCGGCGTCGCCTGGCATCGGGATCGACAGCCACTCCGTGACGAGCTCGCCGACCTCCGGCCCGACTCCGGCCGTCTCGCCGCCGAGGACGAACGCGGCGCGCTGCGGCAGGTCGACGTCGAACACCGTCGTCTTCGCCGACGCGCCCAGGGCGTAGACGCCGTAACCGGCTTCGGTGAGGAGTTCCGCGGCCTCCCGCGCCGACCCGCAGCGCAGCACCGGCGCGCGGAACGCCACCCCGGCCGACGCCTTGACGACCAGCGGGTCCAGCGCCGCGACGCCGCGCCGGGGCACGACCACGCCCTCCAGCCCGGCCGCGGTCGCCGTGCGCAGGATCATGCCGACGTTGGCCGGGGTGGTGATGCCGTCCAGCAGCAGCACCCGCGACGGCGGCCGCCGGTCGGCCAGCGCGGCGGAAAGCGCGCGCATTCGCGGCGCGACGACGTCGGCGAGCACGCCCTGGTCCTGCTTGCCGTTGCCGGCGAGCACCTTGACCCGGTGGGCGCTGGCGCGCTGCACCGGCACGCCGGCGGCCTTCGCCGCGCGCTGGATTTCGGTGGCGCCGGGGCCGCGGGCGGTGTCGGCGAGGATCACCTTGTCGACCCGCAGGCCGTCGTCCGCCAGCGCCTCGAGCACCGGCTTCCGGCCGTACACGGTCAAGAAGCGGTCCTTCGGCGAGATTGTCGACTCATCACCCACACCCCGCAGTCTCGCATCATGAAAGGATCGGCTTATGCCCGACCGCCTTTCCGCGCTGGACGCCTCGTTCCTCTACGTCGAGGACCACGCGACGCCGATGCACGTCGGCGGGGTGGCGATCTTCGAGCGGCCGCGGTCGGGGTTCGGCTACGCGCAGCTGGTCGACCTCATCGGCGGGCGCCTGGCGTACCTGCCGCGCTACCGGCAGCGGGTGCTGGAGGTGCCCGGCCACCTGGCGCGCCCGGTGTGGGTGGACGACGTCGACTTCGACCTCAACTACCACGTCCGGCGTTCGGCGCTGCCCCAGCCGGGCAGCGACGAGCAGCTGTTCGACCTGGTCGCGCGGCTGATGTCGCGGCGGCTGGCGCCCGAGCGGCCGCTCTGGGAGGCGTACTTCATCGAGGGCCTGGCCGGCGACCGGGTGGCGCTGGTGACCAAGACCCACCAGTCCGTTGTGGACGGTATCGGCACGATCGACCTCGGCCAGCTCATCCTCGACGCGACGCCGGCCGAGCCCGAGCCGTTCGAGGACATCTGGACCCCGCGCCGCGAGCCGAGCCGCGCCCAGCTGGTCATGGACGCGATCAGCGAGGGTGTCCAGCGGCCGGGCGAGGTGGTGGAGAACGTCCGGTCGGCAGCGAACGACGCGTTCGCGGCGGCGGGCAAGTTCGCCGAGACGGTCGGCGGCGTGGCGTCGACGCTGCGGACGCTGGTGAGCCCGGCGCCGCCCGGGCCGCTGAACGTCCGGGTGTCGGGCGGCCGCGTATTCGCGGTGGTGCGCACCCGGCTGGAGGACTTCCGCAAGATCCGCGCGGCGCACGGCGGCACGGTCAACGATGTCGTCCTCGCGGCCATCACCGGCGCGCTGCGCGAATGGCTGCTGTCCCGCGAGGAGCCGCTGACGCCGAACACGACGATCCGCGCGCTGGTCCCGCTGGCGGTGCGCGACGCCGAGACGGCGGAGTTCTCGACGCCGGCCCTGGTCGGCAACCAGGTGGCGGCGTACCTGGTGGACCTGCCGGTCGGCGAGCCGAACCCGGTCCTGCGGCTGCAGCACATCGGCCACGCGATGGCCGAGCACCTGGACTCGGGCCGCTCGGTGGCCGCGCGCGGGCTGCTCAAGGTCGGCGGGTTCGCCCCGGCTACCCTGCACTCCCTCGGCGCACGCGCGGCGGGGTCGCTGTCCGGGCGCATCTTCAACGTCATGGTGACCAACTCACCGGGCCCCCAGGTGCCGATGTACGCGGGAGAGGCCAGACTGGTCGAGATGTTCCCGGTGATGCCGTTGATGCGCACGCAGGCGCTGGCGATCGGGGTGACGTCCTACCACGGCGGCGTCTACTTCGGACTCAACGGCGACCGCAAGGCCGCGTTCGACGTGGATCTGGTGGCCGGGATGATCGAAGAGTCCCTGGAAGAGCTGAAGGGTGCGCACTGGTGAGGGTCTATCTGCCTGCGACCATCGCGATGCTTCGCGACCTCGAGTCGTCGGGGGAGTTCCGCGCCCGCAGCGGCACGGCGTTCGCGCTGACGCCGGCGTTGCGCGAGGCGTACGTGAGCGGTTCGGACGAGGAACTGGAGTACGCGGCCCTGCTGGACGCGGCCCGGGCATCGCTGCGCCTGATCGCGGCGGAGGAGAAGGGCGAGCCGCGCCGGGTGGTGATCTCGGCGGATGTCGAAGGCGTGACGCTGCGCCCGGACCTGGACGCCCCGGTGGTCCGCATCGGCGGCCCGATCCCGCTCTCGGCGGTGGCGGCGATCCACGTGGACGCCCCGGAAGCGGCGGACGCGGTGGCGGCGGCAGCAGCGGTGATCGACGCGGCCGACCTGGGCGACCCGGACGCGGAGTTCACGTTGGGCGACGCCGAGGACCACGAGCTGGCTTGGTATGCGCCGCAGGAACTGCCGTTCTTGCTGGAGCTGCTCTGAGTTGTCCACAGGGGTGGTTGCCTGTGGACAACGGGGGTTGAGCTGCGGTTTCCGTCGGGGGTGGGCGGTAGACTGGACTTGGGGACGCCCCCCGGGATGGGCGGGGGACTGTCTGGTTGGGCTGGGGGCTGGGCCGCCGCCCCAAAGACCGTGGGGCTCGTCAGGCCGTGAACCACTCCGGTCCCGGCGAGTCGTTTCGAGAGCTCGGGAGCCGGACTTGGCGGGTGAGTTCGCCCGAGTGCTCGACGAGCGGCAGCGTGCCTATCGAGCCAACCTGTGCGGCCAGTCCGCAGCGACCACCGTGCTCAGCGAATCTCTGATGCCCCTGCCACAAGTCACCAAGCCGGTGAACAGTGCTGCCGGGGGACTCTGTTTTGTTGGGCTGGGGCCGGGCCGCCGCCAAAGACCGGGGGGCTCGTCAGGCCGTGAACCACTCCGGTCCCGGCACCGGCCGTTCACACCGCCACCCGGTCGCCTCCGTCAGCTTCGTCGAATCGACGCGCTGTGACCGTCCCATCGGCTCCGCCAGCGGGATCCGTGAGACCAGCCACTTCGGCAGCGCTCGCGCTCGGCGCACCCCCGCCGCTGCCGCCATCGCCGCGCCCAGTTCGCCCTTGCGCACCGGCGGCGCCCCCACGTTGTAGACCCCCGTCGGTGCGTTCAATGCCGCCGCTGCTGCTGCCGCCGCGTCGGATGGGTGGATGGCCGTTGTCCAGTCCTTCCGGGCGCCCATGATCATCGGGGCTCCGCGGCGGGCTGCTGCCAGGAGGGCCGCCGTCATCGGGTCCGGGCCCACCAGCATGCCGATCCGGAGGCGGATCACCGTCCGGTCCGTCAGGGCCGCCACGTTCTCGTGCGCCGTTACCGAAGAGGCCGTCACCACGCCCGGGCGCAGGGGAGCGTCCTCCGTCAGCAGGGCCGCGCCGCCGTCGGCGTACACGAACGAGATGCCCTCCTGGACCACTGTCCGGACCTCTTCGACCTGGCGGACCGCCGCCGCCAGCGCCGCGCTCCCCGAGATGCGGACCTGGTCGTTCAACGCCCACGCCGCCTTGCTCGTCATCTTCCGGGGGATGCGCGTCGCCAGGTTCACCACCGCGTCGTGGCCGCGCAACGCCGTGACCAGCGAATCGACCGAGAACAGGTCGCCGGTCACCGGCTTCGCGCCCGTTGCCTGCACCGCCGGTACCCGTTCGGCTGACCTTGCCAGGCCGCTCACCTCGTGTCCCGCGGCCAGCAGCTTCGCCACCGCCGGCGCGCCCAGCACACCCGTCGCCCCGATCACCAGCACCCGCATGTTCGTCTCCTTCCGGTTGACCACCGGACGAGACAGCGGGCGGAAACGTGACTACCCCACTTCGCCCGGGGGCGGCGGCTGGACGTCGACCGGGGTGCCCCAGTCCGAATAACGCGTGGTGATGCGCGCTTCGGAGCCCGGCAGGATCGGTGAGAGGTCGAGGACGATCTGCAGCGGCCGGTGTGCGTCGTCGAGCCACAGCTCCACCGGGAACTTGCCGCCCACCCGGGCCGCCGCGTCCGCAGGGAGGCCAGCGGGCAAGTCGGTGCCCAGGCGGGCCAGGTCGAGGTCGACGCGGTAGTGCTCCGCCGGCACGTTGCCCAGCCGGCCGTGCTCGGCGGCGACGATCGTGCCCGCCGTCCGGATCTCGCCCAGCGTGTGGGCCGGGTCGTTCTGCGCGGTCAGCTGGGTGAGGTTGCCGCCGAGAACCTGGGAGAACGGGTCCGTTCCGTCCGCCGCCACCACGATCCACGGCTTTCCCGCGCCGACCTCGTCGCGCGAGCCCTCCGGCACCTTCGCGTACAGCTTCCCGGCCACCGCCCGCAGCTCCATCGGCTCGCCGATGAAGTCGGTCGTCATCACCTGGGCCGTGTCGCCGGCGCCGAAGCGCGCCTGACCGTGGCCCTTCGACCGGACCGAGCCGACGGCGACGTCCGTGGCGAACTTCGCCGAGCCGCCGCTTTTCGTCGCCGCCGTGGCGGCGTCGGCCAGTGTCCGCGCGTCCTCGAACGCCGGTGGGCGCGGCGGATCGGAACACGCGCCGGCGAGCAGGGCGAACAGCAGCACCACGGCGGCTTTGCGCATGGCGACAACGAAAACACAGCGGCTCCCCCGAACCCGTTCGGGGGAGCCGCCGCTACTCAACGTCGTCCGGTCAGCGACCGGCCTTCTTCATCAGCTCGCCGAGGTCGACGACCTGGTCGGCCGGCGGGGCCGCCACGTCGACCTGGGTGCCCCAGTCGCTGTACTTCATCGCGAACTTCGCGTCGCCCGCCGGCGCGCCCAGCGCCTGCATCAGCGGGGCCTGGTCCATGGTCACCTGCACCGGCAGGTTGTCCTTGTTCAGCCACAGCTCGGCCGGGATCTTGATGTCCTTGCCCTTGAGCATCTCGGTGAGCTTCTCGCGGGCCGCGGCCGGCACCTGGCCGGTGAACTGATCGACGGCCTTGGCGATGTCGAGCTCCACCTTGTAGTGGTTGACCTGCTCGCCGTTCAGCTCGGTCTGGTCGGACGAGATGATCCGGCCGGTCTTGGAGACCTGGTCGAGCATCTTGCCCGGGTCGCTCTGCTCCGCCGACTGCGACAGCGCGCCGCCGAGGGCCTGCGAGACGGGGTCCGTGCCGTCGGCCGAGATCTTGGCCCACGCCTTGTCGGTGCCCATCTGCTTGCGCTCTTCGGCGGGCAGCTTGATGTACATGACCTTGTCGACCATCCGCATCTCGGTGGTCTGCCCGGCCGCGGTGCTCGTCATGGAGAACTTGGTGTCCGCGCCGTCGAACGCCATCGCGCCGGTCGCGGTGATCGACTGGCCGGCGGCCGAGCCCTCCATGGAGAACTTCGCCGACTTGGACTTCTCGGTGCCCTGCTTCGACGCCGACGCCAGCTGGATCGCGTCGGTGAACGGGGACGCGAGGCCCTTGCTGCCGCCGTCGGACTGGGACTGGCCGCCCGCGGCGGCCGGCTGGGCGGTGCCGTTGGCGGAGTTGCCGCTGCACGCGGTCAGCGTGAGCACCAGTGCAGCGCCCGCGGCGACCAGGGTGGTCTTGCGCATTGAGTTCCCCTCGGAGTCGGATCTTCCGCTCGGCATATCGCCTGATCGGGTGATTGGTTACCGATGTGACGGTGACGATCGCCGATCGGTTCCCCGTTGCCTCAGGCGTCTGTGGCGCGAGTCACATCGTGGCCGCCGCGCGAGGCCAGCAGGCGCCGCAGCGACGCGAGCCGCTCGGCGCTCGCCGTGCCTTCGGTGACGACGTCGTCGAGCGCGCAGTCCGGGTCCTCGGGTGCGCCCAGGTGCCCGCAGCCCGACGGGCACTCCTCGGCGGCGGCGGCGAACTCCTCGAAGGCGTCCACGATGTCGTCCGCGGTGACGTGGGCGAGCCCGAACGAGCGCACCCCGGGCGTGTCGATGACCCAGCCGCCGTCCGGCAGCGGCAGCGCGACCGCCGCGACGGACGTGTGCCGTCCCTTGCCGACCGCGCTCACCACGCCGGTGGCCAGTTCGGCGTCCGGCACCAGGCGGTTGACCAGCGTGGACTTGCCGACGCCGGAGTGCCCGACCAGCGCCGTCACGCGGTCCTTCAGCATCTCGGCGAGGCCCTCGGGTGCTTCGTCGAACCGGGTCACGATCGCCGGGATGTCGAGGCCCGCGTAGCCGGCCAGGAGCTCGTCCGGGCTGGCCAGGTCGGCCTTCGTCAGGCACAGGACCGGCTCGACGCCGCCCGCGTAGCAGGCGACGATGCAGCGGTCGATGAAGCCGGTGCGCGGCGGTGGATCGGCCAGCGCGGTGACGATCAGCAGCCGCTCGGCGTTGGCCACGACCAGGCGTTCGAACGGGTCGGTGTCGTCGGCCGTGCGCAGCAGGGAGCTGGTGCGGTCGTCGACGCGGACGATCCGCGCGAGGGTGTCGGGCTTGCCGGAGACGTCCCCGACGATGCCGACCCGGTCGCCGACGACCACCGGGGTCCGGCCCATCTCGCGGGCCCGCATCGCCGTGATCACCCGGCCCGGATCGGCGTCGATCGCGCAGGTCCAGCGGCCGCGGTCCTTGCCGATGACCATCGCCGTGACGGCGTCGGCGTGCTCGGGACGGCGTTTGCTGCGGGGGCGGCTGCCCTTGCCCGGACGCACGCGGACATCGGACTCGTCCAGCTTGCTCCAGTCGTTGCGCGCCAAACCCGCCGTCCTCTCGTGCACCGGTGCCCACCCGAATGATCCCACGCCGCTCGCCACGGCCCTGGCCAGCGTGTAACGATGACTCATCCCGGCAAGAGGAGGCGCCATGTGCGGCCGCTACGCCGCCACGAAGGACCCGGCGAAGCTGATCGAGGAGTTCGACGCGATCGACCTCACCGAGGGGCACGCACGCGCCGACCACAACGTGGCGCCGACGAAGAACGTCGTGACGGTCGTGCAGCGGCACCCGCGTGACGAAGACGGCCAGGTCCTCGAGGACGAGCCCGCCGAGCGCTCGCTGCGGATGATGAAATGGGGCCTGGTGCCGTTCTGGGCCAAGGACCCGTCGGTCGGCTCGCGGATGATCAACACCCGGGCGGAGACGGCGGCCGAGAAGCCGGCCTTCCGCCGGGCGCTGGTGTCGCGCCGCTGCCTGGTGCCGGCCGACGGCTGGTTCGAGTGGCGCCGCACCGGTAAGGAGAAGGAGCCGTTCTACATGACGGAGCCGGACGGGTCGTCGATCGCGTTCGGCGGGATCTGGGAGAGCTGGCGGCCGAAGGACGACGACAACGCGTCGCCGCTGATCACGTTCTCGATCATCACGACGGACGCGACCGGGCAGCTCACCGACGTCCACCACCGGATGCCGCTGATCGTGCCCCGCTCGCACTGGGACGGCTGGCTGGACCCGGACCGCGAAGACGTCACCGACCTGCTGGTCCCGACGCCGGACGACATCGTGGCGTCGCTGGAGCTGCGGCCGATCTCGACGCGAGTGAACAACGTCCGCAACAACGGGCCCGAGCTGCTGGAGCGGGTCGACCCGGCGCACGAGGGCGCCCTGTTCGACGCGCCGAAGTCATGACGGCGATCCCGATCGACACCGCCTACGGCCCGGCGCGGGTCTACCTGCACTGCGCCGAGGAGGGCGAGGCGGTGCTGATGCTCGGCCACGGCGCGGGCGGCGGCCTCGGCGCGAAGGACCTGGTGGAGGTGACGCGCGCGGCCCAGGCGGCGGGCGTGCACGTGGCACTGGTGGAGCAGCCGTACCGGGTGGCGGGCCGCCGGGCACCGGCCCCGGCGAACCAGCTGGACACGGCCTGGCTGACGGTGGCGGACGACCTGTCGGAGCGCTTCGACGGCCTCCCCTTCGTGTTCGGCGGCCGCTCGTCGGGGGCTCGGGTGGCGTGCCGGACCGCTGCCGCCGGGCAGGCGGTCGCGGTGCTGTGCCTGGCGTTCCCGGAGCACCCACCGGGCAAGCCGGAGAAGACGCGCCAGCCGGAGCTGGACGCGGTCGAGGTGCCGGTGCTGGTGGTCCAGGGCGCGCGGGACCCGTTCGGCCGGCCGGCCGCGGGACCGCACCACGAGGTGGTCGTGGTGGACGGGGACCACAACCTGTCGGCGGACCTGGAGTCGGTGTCGCGCGCGGCGACGGAGTGGCTGTCGCGGGTGCTGCGGCCGTTGGCCTGAACTCGTTGGTCCGGCCAGGTGCTACCGGTGTCCGGCCGGAATTTCCGGAGACGGCCGAACGACGTTCCCGTTATGGACAGCGATGCGGAGCGGACCGCGCACGATGACCTCTGGCGGACCCTGCAAATCGTGAGCGAGTGGATCCGCGTCGCCGACACGAAGGCCGGGGCGACCTTGGCCATCGACGGCGCGGTGCTGGCCGTTGCGGCCTCCCGGCTGCGCGGGTCACCGGCACCCGGCGTGCTCGCTCTGGTCGCGTTGTCCGGGGCCGTCGTACTGGGTTCCGTCAGTGTGCTCTTGGCCATCTGGACGGTGATCCCGCGGGCGAAACGGCTGGGTATCGATTCGATCTGTCACTACGGGACCATCGCCGCCTTCCGGTCGGCTGCCGAATACCGGGCGAACGTCATGGAGATCCTTGCTACGCCCGACAGCCTGGCCGACAACCTCACCCGGCACATCTGGACCCTCTCGCGGGTGGCCGACCGCAAGTACCGCTGCGTGACCGGGGCGATCCGGCTTCTGGCCGGGGCGATGCTGGTCGGCGCGCTCGGGTTGCTCCTGCCCTGAACCCGCAGGTCAGGGGGCGATCGCCGCCACCACGGCCCCGGTCAGCCGGATCAGGTCAGCCGGGGCCAGCTCCACCTCCAGCCCCCGGCGGCCGGCCGAGCAGAACACCGTCTCGAACCCCTCCGCCGACGCGTCGATCACCACCGGCAGCCGGCTCCGGTGGCCCAGCGGTGAGATGCCGCCCAGCACGTACCCCGTCGCCCGCTGGGCCGCCGCCGGGTCCGCCATCTTCGCCTTCTTACCGCCCGCCGCGGCCGCCAGTGCCTTCAGGTCCAGCTGGCCCGTGACCGGCACCACCCCGACCACCAGGCGGCCGTCCACCTCCGCCACCAGCGTCTTGAACACCCGTGCGCGGTCCAGGCCCAGTGCTTCCACCGCCTCCAGGCCGTACGATTCCGCTCGCGGGTCGTGGTCGTACGCGTGCAGGTCGTGCGCCACTTTCTGCTTCGAGAGCAGAGCGGTCGCCGGGGTGCCCTTGCCAGCCATGGCGGGATTCTAGGGAATGCCCGATCCCCCCGATCGGTTGTACGGGGCGTGACCACAACGCTCGCCACCACACGCTCACGCAGCAGCCGCCGCCGTCCCGAGGCACCGGCGACCCGCGGCGTGCCCGGTCCCCGCGTAAACTCGGGTCCGCCGTATGCGCGCACGCGCATCGACGCCGAGCGGGAAGGGAACGGTTTGCCGAGCACGCAGAACTCAGCGCCGGAAGAAGCGACCGAGGCCGAGCGCGCCGAGCGCTTCGAGCGGGACGCGATGCCGCTGCTCGACCAGCTGTACTCGGCCGCGATGCGGATGACCCGCAACCCCGCCGATGCCGAGGACCTGGTCCAGGAGACCTACCTGAAGGCCTACGCCGCGTTCGCTTCCTTCAAGGCGGGGACGAACCTCAAGGCGTGGATGTACCGGATCCTGACCAACACCTACATCAACGGCTACCGCAAGCGGCAGCGGCAGCCCGTGCAGGCGCCCACCGAGGAGATCACCGACTGGCAGATCGCCAAGGCGGAGAGCCACACCTCCAGCGGGCTGCGGTCGGCCGAGGTCGAGGCGATGGACAACCTGCCCGACACCGACGTCAAGGCCGCCCTGCAGAAGCTGCCCGAGGAGTTCCGGCTGGCCGTCTACCTGGCCGACGTCGAGGGCTTCGCGTACAAGGAGATCGCCGAGATCATGGACACGCCCATCGGCACCGTGATGTCCCGCCTGCACCGCGGCCGCGCCCAGCTGCGCGACCTGCTCGCCGACGTCGCGCGCGAGCGCGGCTTCATCCGGGGTGCCCAGGAGGAGGTGGCGGGGCGATGAACGACATGTGCGAAGGCGCGTCCGACAAGGTCCGCTGCGAAGAGGCGCTCGCCGACATCTACCTGCTCCTCGACCGGGAGTGCAGCCCGGAGCGCGACGCCGCGCTGCGCGCCCACATCGAGGACTGCCCGCCGTGCCTCGAGGAGTACGGCATCGACGAGCACATCAAGCAGCTGCTGGCCCGCAAGTGCGGCGGCGACCACGCCCCGGCCGAGCTGAAGAGCCGGCTGCGCGCGTCGATCCGCCAGACCGTCGCCACCCGCGGCGGCGTCACCGTGGAACGCACCGAGATCACCCTCGAGCAGCGCTCCGAGTAGCGCGCCTGAGCACGACGAAGGCCCCCGCACCTCGGTGTGGGGGCCTTCGTCATGCCGACGCCGGGAATCAGGCGTTGGGCTTCTTGCCGTGGTTCGCGCCGTTCTTCTTCCGGTCGCGACGCTTGCGGGCGCGCTTCGACATGCTCACTCCTCGTCGTCAAAGGTTCCTGGTCAAGTGTGTCATGACGCTCCGCTCTGGTTGGATGGGGTGCGTGTCCACGCTCGCCGAACTGCTCGCCGACAACACCGGCCTCCCCGGTGAGGCGGCGGACCACCTCCAGACCGTCGTCGCCGAATGGCAGCTGCTGGCCGACCTCTCCTTCGCGGACTTCCTGCTCTGGGTCCCGGTCACCGAGGAACTGCAGCCGGACGGCGGTGACTTCGTCTGCGTCGCGCACGCGCGCCCGACGACGGCGCCGACCGCGCACCCCGAGGACGTCGTCGGCACGCGGTTCACCGTCGACGAGCACCCGCAGCTGGCGAAGGCCATGCGTGAGGTGCGGATCTGCCGCGAAGAGGACCCGCACTGGTACCGCGACCTGCCGATGCGGCGCGAGGCGATCCCGGTCCGGTTCCACGACCAGGTGATCGCCGTGATGAGCCGCGAGACGAACCTGGCCGCGCCGCGCGTGCCCTCGCCGTTGGAGATCGCGTACCTGGGCAGCGCCGGCGACCTGTGCCAGATGATCGTCGACGGCACGTTCCCGCCGAACGGCACCAACGCGACCGACACCCACACCTCGCCGCGGGTCGGCGACGGCCTGATCCGCCTCGACTCCAGCGGCACGGTCGTGTTCGCCAGCCCGAACGGGTTGTCCGCGTACCACCGGATGGGGCACGAGTCCGACCTGGTCGGGACGCGCTTGGCGCCGTTGACGCGGTCGCTGATCCGCGACCCGTTCGACGCGACCGAGGTGTCGCACCGGATCATCGAGGCGCTCGACGGGAAGCCGTCGAGCCGCACGGAGGCCGATTCGCGACGCGGCGCCGTCGTGCTGTTCCGCGCGCTGCCGCTGCGGCCGGCCGGCCAGGCGGCGGGTGCGCTGGTGCTGGTCCGCGACGTCACCGAGGTGAAGCGCCGCGACCGGGCGCTGCTGTCGAAGGACGCGACGATCCGGGAGATCCACCACCGGGTGAAGAACAACCTGCAGACGGTGGCGGCGCTGCTGCGGCTGCAGTCCCGGCGGACGACGTCGGAGGAGGCGCGGCTGGCGCTGGCGGAGTCGGTGCGTCGCGTGACGTCGATCGCGCTGGTGCACGAGGCGCTGTCGATTTCCGTGGACGAGCGCGTCGACCTCGACAAGCTGCTCGACAACGTGCTGCCGATGGTCGGCGAGGTGGCGACGGCGGAGTCGCAGGTCGGGCTGTCGCGGAAGGGCTCGTTCGGGGTGGTGGTCGCGGAGATCGCGACACCGCTGGTGATGGTGCTGGCCGAGCTGGTGCAGAACGCCATCGAGCACGCGTTCCCGGCGGGCCGCTCGGGCAAGGTCGAGCTGATCGTGGAGCGCTCGGCCCGCTGGCTGGACGTCGTGATCCGCGACAACGGGCGTGGCCTGCCGGCAGGGTTCTCGCTGGAGCGGTCGGACGGCCTGGGGTTGCAGATCGTGCGGACGCTGGTGGAGTCGGAGCTGCGGGGGTCGCTTTCGCTGCGGAAGGTGCGCGCGGAGACGTCGTCGACCCGGGCGACGGGGACGGAAGCCGCGTTGCGCATCCCGCTGTCGCGCCGGCTCTGACTCGTGTCGTCTCCCCAATCACGCGTGTCGTCTTCCTGATCACGCGAGTTGACTGCTCAATCACGCGTGTGCCGGTCGGCGGTGTGATCCGAAGGTCGACTCATGTGATTGAGAGGTCGACTCGCGTGATTGGAAGGTCGACACGTTGAAGGCCCGGCACCAGGTGCGTGGTGCCGGGCCGTTCGACGTTTCGTGAGGACTTGAAGTCCCTGTGAGGTTTCGCCGCACCCGTTGCCAGGTGGTTTCGCCTCGGTTGTTAAGCTCAGACCGGGTAGGTACCACCCCAGACGGCGTGGGCACGACAAATGCCCGCCGGGTGAATTTCCTGCTCGGCCTGGGTGAATCCGGAGAAACTTAGGCGTTGGTGCGCGTGCCGATGTGCGTACGGCGGCGCTTGAGCGCGCGTCGCTCGTCCTCGCTCATGCCGCCCCACACGCCCGCGTCCTGGCCGCTGGCCAGAGCCCAGGCCAGGCAGTCGGAAGCGACGGTGCAGCGGTGGCACACGGCCTTCGCCTGCGTAACCTGCGACAGAGCCGGACCGCTGGTTCCCACCGGGAAGAACAGCTCGGGGTCCTCGTCTCGGCAGGCCGCGTCGTGGCGCCAGTCCATGTTCGTGAGCTCCTTCATATGGCGCGGAAGGACCGCGCCACAGTCGTCATGGCGGTCGTTTTTGGGTGCTTGTGAATGCTTTCACGAAGCACCGCTTTCGACAAGGGTTTCTTGGAGATCGGTGAGTCAGGTCACCCGGCCGAGCGACCCCTCTGACCTGCGGTTTCTCTCCGAAACAGCCGACCGAAGGGAAGGCTGATGCGCTGAGTGGAGCTTCTGCGTCGACGAACGGCAGATGTCACTTTGCCGCAGGCGATCAGCGGTCCCGTCGTCACACGATTACCGACAGTGCATCCGGGACGCTGAAGAATTCCACTCTGGTCCGCTGGCCGACGAGGTCGCCGTCCACCTGGAAGTTTACCGGTTCAGCTGCGTCGATGCGGATCATCGGCACGTCGTCGTGACGCACGAGACGCCGGCCGCGCTGGTTGCTCTTCGTAGCCAAAGCTTGGCGTACATGCTTGAACACGGTGGGCAATCCCAGACCGTTCAGCGCGAACAAACCCAATCCCGTCTCGAACGAGCAACCCGGATTGAGGTGCACCGCGCGCTCGCCCAAATAGCTCCACGGATCGGTGTTCGACACGAAAGCGGTCAACGCTTCGGCGGGTTCCTCGCCCGGGATGCGGATCGTCAGGGCCGGCCGGCCCAGCGGCGGCCGGAAGTACGAGCGGACGGCGGCCCGCATGTACAGGCCGGCGGTCGTCTGCTTGCCGCGGCGCTTGGCGACCCGGCCGACGACGTCGGCGTCCCAGCCGAGGCCGGCGTTGAAGGTGAACCAGTGCCCGTCGGCCAGGCCGAGCCCGACCCGGCGCGAGCGGTCGTTCTCCAGCGCGTTGAGCAGCTGGTGGGTGGCCTCGAAGGAGTCCGCGGAGATGCCGAGGGCGCGGGCGAACACGTTGGCCGAGCCGCCGGGCACGACGCCCAGTGCGGGGATCGGCCCGAGTTCGGCGGGGTTGCCGCCCGCACGGGCGGCGGAGCCCCCGGCCCGGGGCGACGCCCCGGATGTCACGGCGTCGGCCAGCAGGCCGTTGACGACCTCGTTCACCGTGCCGTCGCCGCCGTGGGCCACGACCAGGTCGATCCCGTCCCGCGCGGCCGAGCGCGCGACGGCCCTCGCGTGGCCGCGGTAGTCCGTCTCGACCACGTCGAGCTTCACCTGGCTGGCCAACGCGTGCGCCAGCACGTCCCGGCCACCGGCGGTGGTCGAGGTGGCCTGGGGATTCACCACGAGGATTGCGCGCACCACCGCAGGGTAAGTGACTTCCGGCGGTCCGAGAACCTTCCGGCGCCGCATGGTGACGGGCGCAACCCCGGGGAACAGCACCTTCGTGACCCTGTGCCGGGCGGTCCTCCTTCACGGGCGAGTGTCCGCTCGTCGTGACAAGTGCACCCGGGCCGACCGCCCGCTCATCGACGACTCCTGAATTCTCAGCGCCCGGGCGGTCCCGCGAAAACGGCCGACCGGGTGGCATACGATCAAATCAGCTCACGCACGGTGACCCGCCCTGGTGGCGTCCGCTGTGCGCCCGCAAAGGACCTCGGAAGGCCGCCGCAGTGAAGCTTTCGCCCGCACCCCGCGAGGTCCGGCTGGCCGGTGCCGTCATCGCGGTGCCGTCGCTCGCCCTGCTGGTGTTCGGGGTGGTCGTGCTGGTGAACGGCCTGCGGTCGCCGGCCCAGCCGGGCAACAACGTCTTCGTCGAGTCGGGCACGTTCATCGTCGTCGCGCTGGCGTTCCTGGCCGCGTCGGCCGGGCTGGTCCTGGGGCAGACGTGGGCGCGCTCGCCCGGGGTGGTGATCGCGCTGATCGTGATCGGGCTCGGCTGGTACCTGCTGGGCCCGTCCGGCGAGCCGCTGTGGGGCGTGCCGGTCGCGGTGCTGGGCATCGCGGCGCTGGCCCTGCTCTTCCGGCGCCCGTCGCGCGCCTGGGCCCTGGATCTGCGCGAAGGCGAGACCGAGACGGAGGCCGCCGAGCGCGGCGGGCTCGCCGGCCGTCGCGCCGAGCGCGAGGGCCACGAAGGGGACTAAGCCTGGGCGGCCAGGGCCTTCAGAGGTGCGTCGGTGAGGCGGTTGACCGTCCACTCGTCCATCGGGACCGCGCCGAGGGCCTTGTAGAACTCCGTGGCCGGGTTCCAGTCCAGCACCGACCACTCGAGCCGCGCGTAGCCGTTCGCGACGCACTCGGCGGCCAGCGCCGCCAGCAGCGCCTTGCCCAGCCCGGAACCGCGGTGGGACGACCGGACGTACAGGTCCTCCAGGTAGATGCCGTGCACGCCGCGCCAGGTCGAGAAGTTGAGGAACCAGACCGCGAAGCCGACGACCTCGCCGTCCACTTCGGCCACGTGCCCGAACAGCTTCGGCGACTCCCCGAACAGCGCCTCGTGCAGCTGCGACGGCGTCAGGTGGCACTCGTCCGGCGCGCGCTCGTACTCCGCCAGGTCGTGCGCCAGGCGGACGGCCGCCTCGACGTCGTCGGGCCGGATGCGGCGGATGCGGTCGTCGGGCACGTCAGTCCTCCGCGGGCAGCAGGTTGAGGTGTTCGATCTGGGGTTCGCCGCGCTCGTCGCCGAGGACCGCGATGCCGGCCGCGTCCAGTCCGAAGTGGACACCGGCGGTCGCGGGCAGGCCGATCCAGCGCGCGACCAGGACCCGGCTGAAGTGCCCGTGGCCCACCAGGATCACGTCGCCGGTTTCGCAGGCGCTCCGGGCGCGCTCCAGCACGCGGTCCGCGCGGGCCGAAACGTCCGAAGCGCTTTCGCCGCCGGGGCTCGGGTGCGTCCAGACCGTCCACCCCGGCACGGTTTCGCGGATCTTCGGCGTGGTGATGCCTTCGTAGTCGCCGTAGTCCCACTCGGCCAGGTCTTCGGTGACGTCGTCGACGCGCAGCCCGGCCAGCGCCGCCGTGCGCAGCGCCCGGGCGCGCGGGCTCGAGAGCACCAGTGAGGGACCGCCCACCAGGCTGCGGAGGGTGCCGCCGGCGGCACGCGCCTGGCCTTCGCCCGCCGGCGTCAGCGGGATGTCCGTGCGGCCGGTGTGCCGCCCGTTCAGCGACCATTCGGTCTGCCCGTGCCGGAGGAGGAAGAGACGGTTGGTCACGGGCCCGAATATATCCGGCGGTTTGCGCGGCGGCTGGCCGTCTGCTTAGCTACTGAACGGTAGCTTAGTTCGAGGAGACCCCCATGTCCGAGACGCCGACGTTCGCGCTGTGGCACAAGCTGGCCGGGAAGCCGGGCGGGAAACAGCTGTTCAGCGCCGCGATGTGCGTACGGGTGCCGTACTTCCGCACGGTGCTGCCCTCGGTGCGCGAGCTGCGTCCGGGGCGCTGCGAGGTGACCGCCCCGAAGTGGTGGGGTGTTTACAACCACATCCGTACCTTCCACGCGATCGCCGCCTGCAACCTCGCCGAAATCGCGATGGGCATGCTCGCCGAAGCCACCGTCCCCACGACGCACCGCTGGCTGCCGAAGGGGATGAACGTCCAGTACGTCGCGAAGGCGGAGACGGGCCTGCGCGCGGTGGCGGCCCTGCCCGAGCTGCCGGAGTTCGGCGCCGACGGCTTCGACCTCGAAGTCCCGGTGACCATTTCGGACGCGAACGGCAAGCCGGTGGTCACCGGGACGATCACCATCTGGGTGACGCCGAAGAAGCGCTAGAGCTGCTTGTACTGCACGTACGTCGTCTGGTGGAACTCGGCAGGCGACGGCAGGCCCAGCTGCCGGTCGACGAGCTTGCCGAGCGGGCCGCAGCCCTGCGTCGCCGGGAGCGCGAGACCGGGGTCCACGACACCGAAGTGGAAGGTCGGCGGGTTCCGGGAGAGCACCGTCGGCGGCACCGCCGGGTCGTCGTGGACGACGGTGTGCAGCGGCGCGGCCGCCGTGCCGATGCTGCATTCCCCGCGCAGCAACGGGTGCCGCAGCACGGCGTAGACGTCGAGCTCGCCGCGGCGCGCGTCGTTGCTCCGGAAGTCCGAATAGCCGCCGTAGCGCAGCTGCAGCGTGGTGCCGGCCAGGCCGGGCACCCGGACCGGTTCGTGCCGCAGCGCGCCGAACGCCTGCGCGTACTGGCCGTTCACCCGCCCTTCGCTGAACGTCAGCCGCATCTCCCCGAGGGGGATTTCCCGGCCGTCGATGGTCAGCTTTCCCTGCGAGACGAAGGCTTCGCAGCGCCAGGTGCCCGGGTCGGCGTTCGCGGGCGGCGCCGGGCAGTCGGTGAAGTCGAACGCCGGCAGCTCGTCGGCCGACGCGGTCCCGGCTGTCAGTGCCGATGCGGCGATCGCGGCCGCCCCCAGTGCGAGAAGTTTCATGGCGGTGAGCCTGCCCACGTTGCGGCGCCGGGACATCCGGGATCGTCCCCAGGGGAGACCCGAGTTTCGTCAGGGGCCGAGCCGGGCCAGCGCGTCGACGAACCCGTCGCCGGCGTCGGCGAAGAACTCGGCGTCCGCGGCTTCGACGTCCTTCAGCGCCTTCGCGACCAGCTCCAGACCGGCCGGGGTGACTTCGAGGCGCTTCGCGCGGGCGTCGGCCGGGTCGTCGGCGCGGGCCAGCAGGCCGCGATCGGCGAGCTTGCGGACGACCTGGCTGGTCATCATCGCGTCGGTGCCGGCCTGGTCGGCGAGCTGGCGTTGGGTGGGTGGCTCGCCCGAGCGGGTGAGCCACCACGTCGTCGTCAGCAGCACGAACTGGACGTGCGTGAGGTCGTGCGGGCCCAGCGCGGCCCGCATCGCCCGCTGCCAGGCCAGCGTCACGCGCCACAGCAGGAAGCCGGGGCTGCGCTCCGGGCCGGGCAGGCGGGACTCGGGCACGCTCATACCCGTGAGGATGCCTCAGCGAGCCTGGCCAGCGCGCGCATGGCGTCCGGGGTGTCTTCCGTGACCTGCGGGCCGAATCCCTCCGGGCCGTCGATGGTGACGCGGTAGGTGATCCGCGTGCCGCCCTCGACGTCGGTCAGCAGGTGCTCGAACCGCAGGTGCGCGTCCGGCAGGACGGTCTCGTCGGTGAAGCTCCGGCCCTCGGTGACCTCGGTGAGGGTGAACGGGATCGGCGGCATGCCGTCCATCGTCATCGTGCCGCTGGTTCCGACGGCGAAGGGACCGTCGATGACCACGGACCGGACGCCCGCGTCCCACTCCGGCCAGCGGCCGGTGTCGGCCCAGAGCGGCCAGATCGCGGCGGCGGGGGCGGTGGACGTCTCGCTGTGCTCGTACTCGTAAAGTGCCATGCGAGCAGACTATATGCGCGCTTACTAAAAGCGCAAGCGGCCTGGTGGCCGTGGCGGTGGTCAGTTCGCCGAGCGCAGCTTGTCGTAGTAGGCGACGCAGTCCGCGTACACCGGGAGCAGGCCCTGGTCGACGGCTTCGGCGAGGGTGGGCGCCGTGCGGTCCTTCTCGGACAGGACCGGCTCGATGTCCGTGGGCCAGGGCAGGCCCAGCGCCGGGTCGAGCGGCGTGATGCCGTGCTCGCCGGCCGGGTTGTACGGCTCCGAGCAGAAGTACGACATCACGGTGTCGTCCTCGAGGGCGACGAAGCCGTGGCCGAGGCCTTCCGCGAGGTACATGGCGCGGAACTCGCGCGAGTCGAGCACGACCGCGTCCCACCGGCCGAAGGTCGGCGATCCGACGCGGAGGTCGACGACGACGTCGAGCAGCGAACCCCGCGGGCAGTAGATGTACTTGGCCTGCCCGGGCGGGGTGTCGGCGAAGTGGATGCCGCGGATCGTGCCGCGCCGGGACACGCTGTGGTTCGCCTGGCCGAGCCGCAGCGGGTGACCGGCCGCCGCACGGAAGACGTCGTCCTGGAACGGGGCGACGAACAGGCCCCGGTCGTCGGGGAACGCCCGGGGGGAGAACTCGTAGGCGTCCGGGACGCGCAGCCGGCGGAATTGCATGGCGTCACCTTATCGGGCGCCTTACAAAACCGGACGGACGTCTTGGGAATTGCCGGGAAAAGGGCGCCGGTGTGACATCAACCGCACCGAGGGGTCACCCGCGGCACGGGACCTGTCACAATGACGGGACCGCCGCGTCCGCGGCCATCGCCAGACCCACGGCACCGATGGCCGACGTGACGCCTCGCCGACAGGCCGGCGCTACCGCGCTGGGCTGCCGTGCCGGGATGAGGCTCATTCGGATCAGCTCGGCGCCACGGTCGTGACGATCATGGCCAAGCCGCCGGCTTGCGCCGGGCGACGTCTGAATGAGCCTCACTTCACCACGGTTTCCCCCTGTGGACCGTGGTCCCAGCCCGCATGCCCAGGAGAAATTCCAGTGACACACGTCCGAACCGCGAGTTCCGTCATTCCCACTGGACGAATGACGGAAACGACGACAGGAAACCCCATGACCGACCCCACCGGCACTGTCGCGCCGGTCACCGACGAAGAGATCTTCACCGGGCACGAGGGCGGCAAGCTCTCGGTGGCGGCCACCCGCCCCATTTCCAGCCCGCGTGACCTTTCGATCGCGTACACCCCGGGTGTGGCGAAGGTGAGCCGCGCGATCGCCGAGGACGCGGCCAAGGCCAAGCGCTACACGTGGGCGGACCGGCTGGTCGTCGTGGTCAGCGACGGGACCGCGGTGCTCGGCCTCGGTGACATCGGCGCGAGCGCGTCGCTGCCGGTCATGGAGGGCAAGTCGGTGCTCTTCAAGACCTTCGGCGGGCTCGACTCGATCCCGCTGGTGCTGGACACCACCGACGTCGACGAGATCGTCGAGACGCTGGTGCGGCTGCGGCCGTCGTTCGGGGCGGTCAACCTGGAGGACGTCTCCGCGCCGCGGTGCTTCGAGCTGGAGGACAAGCTCAAGGAGGCGCTGGACTGCCCGGTCATGCACGACGACCAGCACGGCACGGCGATCGTGACGCTGGCCGCCCTGCGCGGCGCCAACCTGGTCCTCGACCGGGCGATCGCCGACCAGCGCGTGGTCGTCTCGGGCGCCGGCGCGGCCGGGGTGGCCTGCGCGAAGATCCTCCAGGAAGCCGGCATCGGCGACGTCACGGTGCTCGACTCCCGCGGCATCATCCACGCCGGCCGCGACGGCCTGAACCCGGTCAAGGAGCGGCTGGCCGCGACGACGAACAAGGCGGGCCTGCGCGGCGGCCTGGCGGAGGCGCTGGAGGGCGCCGACGTGTTCCTCGGCCTGTCCGGCGCGACGATCGACGAGTCGCTGCTGGGCCGGATGGCGGGCGGCGGCATCGTGTTCGCACTGTCCAACCCGGACCCGGAAGTCCACCCGGCCGCGGCCGCGCGGTACGCGTCGATCGTGGCGACCGGGCGGAGTGACTTCCCGAACCAGATCAACAACGTGCTGGCGTTCCCGGGCGTCTTCCGCGGCGCGCTCGACTCGGGCGCCCGGGCGATCACGGAGAACATGAAGCTGGCGGCGGCCGAGGCGATCGTCTCGGTGGCGATGGACGACCTGGGCCCGGACCGGATCGTCCCGTCGCCGCTCGACCCGCGCGTGGCCCCGGAGGTCGCGGCGGCGGTGGCGAAGGCCGCGGAAGCGGACGGCGTCACGGACTGACTGCCCTGCCGCAGCTTGTCGTGAGTGTTTAGACGAGTTCTAACTCGTCTAAACACTCACGAGGGCCGCGGCAGACTCAGAAGCCGAGCAGTTCGGTGAGGCGGTGGCGGGGGACGTCGACCAGGCGCAGGTCGGTGAGGTCTTCCGGGACGTCCAGCGAGACGTTCGCCAGCCGGGCGTGGGCGCGGGTCAGGACCTCGTCCTGGTGCTCCACCGCGTCCGCGACCACCACCGCGTGGCGATTGTCCGGCGTGCTCCGCAGGTACCGCAGCGCGTACTTCCCCCGGACGAGTGACGCGAGCGCCTCCTGGGACGCCTGGTCCGCCAGGTCCGGGTGCGCGTTGGGGACCAGCAGCGCCAGCCGCCGGGCGTTCGTGCCCAGCAGCGTCCGCAGCAGCCACGGGCCCGGGTCGGCCGAGAGGTCCATCGCGACCGCGTCGCTCTCGGGGCCGGAGATCGACCAGTCCACCGGCCGCGACTCCAGCGCGAGCCCGCCGGCCGTCGCGATCTCCTTGAGCTTCTCCAGCAACGCCGGTTTCGTCCCGGCTGCCTCCACCGACTGCGGCCCGTGCGTGTAGATCGCCTTGCCGCTGCGCATCTTCTTGGCCTTCGCCGTCGGCTGGCAGACGTACAGGTCCGCCGCGCTGCCGATCGCCTGCGCCCCGAAGTACCGGTTGAATCCCGGCAGGATCGCCTCGAACGTCAGCCCCAGCGTGGCCAGCGACCGCTGCACCTGCGCGCCCAGCGCCGGGTGGCGCGGGCTGTAGCCGTAGGCCAGCAGCAGCCGTCCTTCGCTCGGCTCCCGCAGCGCCTGGACACCGCGCGCGGCGAACAACCCCATGCCTTCGGGCGTGTACGGCGGGTCGCTGAAGACGAGGTCGAAACCGCCGCTCAACGCCGGCGGCAGCCCGACGCGCAGGTCCGCGTGCACCGTCCGGATCTCGCGGCCGCCCCGGTCGTCGAGGTAGGCGAGCACGCGCTCGTCCAGGTCGAGGACCGTGAGCGACGCCGACGGGCAGACCGCCCGCACGGCCAGTGACGTCAGGTCGTGGTCGCCGAGGAACAGCAGCCGCGTCGAGGCCAGGTCGTACTGCGCGTCGAGCCAGAGCGCGCGGCGCAGCACGGTCTCCGGCGTGGCCTGCACGTGGTCGAGCGCGGCCAGCGGCGACGGCACCTCGGCCACCCACTCGGCGATCTTCGGCAGCAGCTCGTGCGTCGCGACGGCTTCGTCGAGCGGGTCGGCGAAGCGGGGCGCGTGGTACTGCAGGTACGACGCCGCGACGCCCGGGGAGATCCGCAGGCGGTCGCCGCTGCGGTCCAGGTCGTCACCGAGGGCGGCGAGGACGGCCTCGACGCTGCGCCGCGGAGCCGTCGACAGCCGGACCAGCTCGCCGAGGTCGTGGTCGCCGGTGCGCAGCAGGTCGAGGACGCGGTACAGCGGGCGGACGCCGACGCCGTGCGCGGCGAGGACGTCGTCGAGGGCGTTCACGGACTCAAAGCGTAGTCACCACGTACCGGAACAGCGTGCCAACCACCGCCGTCTCGGCTACGGTCGGACGGACCGGGACATGGGGAGTGGCAGTGACCATCGAATTCCGCGACGTGACCAAGCAGTACCCGGACGGGACGGTCGCCGTCGACAAGCTGAACCTGACGGTCGAAGACGGCACGATCACCGTGTTCGTCGGCCCGTCCGGCTGCGGCAAGACGACGTCGCTGCGGATGATCAACCGGATGGTCGAGCCGACCGCCGGGCAGGTGCTGCTCGACGGCAAGGACGTCGCCGAGGGCGACCCGGCGCTGCTGCGCCGCGGCATCGGCTACGTCATCCAGCACGCCGGGCTCTTTCCACACAGGACGGTGCTGGACAACATCGCCACCGTGCCGCTGCTGTCGGGCTGGGACAAGGCGAAGGCGCGCAAGCGGGCCGCGGAACTGCTGGAGATCATCGGCCTGCCCGTCGAGCTCGGCAAGCGGTACCCGGCGCAGCTTTCGGGCGGCCAGCAGCAGCGTGTCGGCGTCGCCCGCGCGCTCGCCGCGGACTCGCCGGTGCTGCTGATGGACGAGCCGTTCTCCGCGGTCGACCCGGTGGTGCGCGAAGGCCTGCAGGACGAGCTGCTGCGGCTGCAGTCGCAGCTGGGCAAGACGATCGTGTTCGTCACGCACGACATCGACGAGGCCGTCCGGCTCGGAGACAAGGTGGCGGTGATGCGCGTCGGCGGCAAGCTCGCCCAGTACGGCACGCCCGCCGACGTCCTGCGCCACCCGGTGGACGACTTCGTCGCCTCGTTCGTCGGCCGGGACCGCGGCTACCGCGGCCTGTCCTTCCTCTCCGCCGAAGGCGTCGAGGTCAAGGAGCTGAAGCTGGTCGAGATCGGCGCCGCGGTGCCCGCCAGCGACGGCTGGCGGCTCGCGGTCAACGCCGACAAGCACCCTCGCGGCTGGCTGCCCCCGAACTCCACAGTGGACGGCCCGCTGTCCGAAGACGACCTCGTGGCCGGTGGTTCGCTCTGGATCCGCGGGACGCCGATCCGGGGCGCGCTCGACGCGGCGCTGTCGTCGCCCGCCAGCCTCGGCGTCGTCGTCGACGAGGATCACCGGGTGCTCGGCGCCGTGGTCGCGCGGCAGGTACTGGACGTGATCGAGGCGACCCCCCAGGCGTCATGAGCTTCTTCGACGAGCTCGGGCGGTACCTGAGCAGCGGGAACACGCGCGTCGAGGTCCTCGGTGACCTGGGCGACCACGTCTACCTGGCGCTGCTCCCGCTGGTGCTCGGCATCGTGCTGGCGATCGCGGCGGGCTGGCTCGGCCACCGCTGGCAGCCCGCGCGGCAGGTGCTGATGGTGGTGGCGAACCTGCTCTACACGATCCCGTCGCTCGCGCTGTTCGTCGTCATCCCCGGCCTCATCGGGTCGAAGATCCTCGACAGCGTCAACGTCGTCGTCGCACTGACCATCTACACCACGGCGCTGCTGGTCCGCCCGGTGCTCGACGCCCTCGACGCGGTCCCGCCGCCGGTGGTCGCCGCCGCGACCGCCGTCGGGTACAAGCCGGTGCGGCTGTTCTTCGCCGTCGAACTGCCGCTGTCGGTGCCGGTGCTGGCGGCCGGCGTGCGGGTGGCGTCGGTCAGCAACATCAGCCTGGTCAGCGTCGGCGCGCTGATCGGCACCGGCGGCCTCGGCGTGCTGTTCACCGACGGCTTCCAGCGCGAGTACTTCTCGCCGATCGTGGTCGGCATCGTGCTGACGCTGCTGCTGGCGCTGGTCGTCGACCTGGTGCTGGTGGGCGCGCGGAACCTGCTGACGCCGTGGACCCGGGTGGGGGCGCCGTGATCACCGATCTCTTCCGCTGGTTCGGCGACCCGGCGCACTGGTCCGGGCCCGACGGCATCCCGCAGCGCCTGCTGGAACACCTGGGCTACACGGCGTTGTCGCTGGCGATCGCGCTGGTCATCGCCGTCCCCTTGGGACTGTTCGTCGGCCACACCGGACGCGGCGGCGTCGCGCTGGTGAGCGCGGGCAACGCCATCCGCGCCCTGCCGACGCTGGGGCTCGTCACGTTCCTGTTCCTGCTCTTCACCGAAAGCGTCACCTCGACGATCATCGGGCTCGTCGTGCTGGCCGTGCCGCCGATCCTGGCCGGCACGTACGCCGGGCTGCAGGCGACCGACCACGGCGTCGTCGACGCCGCCGAAGGTGTCGGGATGACCGGCTGGCAGCGGCTGTGGAAGGTCGAGGTGCCGATCTCGCTGCCGCTCGTGCTCGGCGGCATCCGCAACGCCGTGCTCCAGCTGGTGGCGACCGCCGCGGTCGCCGCGTACGTCGGACTCGGTGGCCTGGGCCGGTTCCTGCTCGACGGACTGGCCATTTTGGACTATTCCGAAGTGATTGCGGGCGCGCTGCTGACGACGTTGCTGGCCATCGTCCTGGACCTGCTGTTCGCGCTGCTGAACCGCGCCCTGGTACCCCGGGGCGTCCGGCTCGCCGCGGCCGTGAAGAAGGTGACGGCGTGAAGCGGCTGGTCTTGCTGGCGGTTCTGGTGCTGGCCGCCGGCTGCGGGAACCCGCTGTCCGGCGGTGGCGAGGGCGGCGCGTCGGGCGACATCATCATCGGCGCGTCCGACGTCGGGGAAAGCCTGCTGCTGGCCCAGATCTACGCCGGGGCGTTGAAGAACGCCGGTGCGGTGAACGTGACCGTGCGGCCGCCGGTCGGCAGCCGCGAGGTCGTCGTCAAGGCGCTGCAGGACAAGTCGCTGTCGGTGGTGCCGGACTACAGCGGGAACCTGTTGCGGTACTTCGACAAGGACACCACGGCGACGAAACCGCAGGACGTCTACGCGCAGCTGAAGCAGAAGATCCCCGCCGGGTTCGAGGTGCTGGACCAGGCGCCGGCCGAGGACAAGGACCTGCTCGTCGTCGGCCCGCAGCTGGCGTCTTCGGGCGTGAAGACGTTCTCCGACCTGGGCCCGCGCTGCCGCGATCTCGTGTTCGGCGGCCCGGGCCAGTGGAGCAGCCGCTGGAAGGACAAGATCAAGGCGCTGTACGGCTGCGAGTTCAAGGAGATCCGCACGACCGACACCGGCGGGCCGGTGACGGTGGCGGCGCTGAAGTCCGGGGACGTGCAGGTGGCGGACCTGTTCAGCACGTCGTCGACGATCGCGGCGAACGGGTTCGTGCCGCTGGTCGACGACAAGAACATGTTCCCGGCGCAGAACATCGTGCCGCTGGTGGCCCGCGGGACGCTCTCGCCCGGCGAGGTCACGGCGCTGAACCGCGTGTCGGCGGCGCTGACCACCGAACAGCTCACGCAGCTCAACGTCGAGTTCACCGAGGAAAAGCGGAACCCTCTCGACATCGCCGAGGACTTCCTCGCCCGCAACCACCTCAAGTCCTAGGGTCGGGTAGCCGTCGACGCGACCGCAACCGGTCAACGCTCCACGGCCAGGCGGATGCCGAGGCCGATGAAGATGCCGCCGGTGGTGACCTCGATGCGGCGGCGCGCGGTGCGCTTGCGGCGCAGCCAGCCGCCGATGCGGCCGGCGAAGACGCCGACCGCGCCGTCGACCAGGAACTCGAACGCGATCATGATCGCGCCGAGGACGGCGAACTGCAGCCAGACGTTCCCGCGCGCGGGGTCGACGAACTGCGGGAGGAACGCGATGGTGAAGGTGACCATCTTGGGGTTGAGCAGGTTGGTCAGCAGGCCGCTCAGGTACGCCCGGCGGTCGGAGACACCGGCCGTCACGTCGTCGTCCGGGAGGCCGCCGCGCTTCCGGATGGCCTGCACGCCCAGGTAGATGAGGTAAGCGGCGCCGACGACCCGCACGACGGTGAAGGCGACCGGCACGGCGGCGAAGAGCGCGGCGAGCCCGGCCGCGGCGACCGCGACGTGGATCGCCTCGCTGGTGGCCACCCCGGCGGTGGCGAGCAGCCCGGCCTTCGGGCCGCCGCGCATGCCGCAGCCGAGGATGAAGAGCATGTCCGGCCCCGGCGTGACCATCGCGACGGCGGTGGTCACGAGGAAGGCCAGGAGGAGGTGCTGGTCGACCGGCATGGCCCGATCCTGACACGCCGGCCGCGCCGCACGAACTCCTTTTCCGGCCCTCAGCCGCGCAGGGCCGCCGCGACGCGGGCCGCGTCCTCGATGCCGCGCTCCGGGGGCTCCTCCGGCAGCGGCAGCAGCACCACCGAGCCGCTGCCGGCTTCGTGGAGGGAGCGGACCGCGGCCGCGCAGGTGTCCAAGTCGCCACAGATGGCCAGGCGGTCGATCCACTCCGGGCGCAGGCCGGCCGCCAGCTCGTCCACTGTGGACGTCGAATCCATCAGGACCAGCAGGTCCGCGGCGAACGGCAGGCCCTCCACCTGCACGCGCGAGCCCGGGTTCAGGGACTCCGCGACGGTCGTGCGCGCCCGCTCGCGGTCGCCGAGGGCCAGCCAGTTGTACGTCACCACCGCGTGCGGGCCCGTCGCCGCGATGCCGGCCAGCGCCGTCCGGACGAACTCGGGCGGGGACGGCTCGGCCAGGATCGTCCCGTCCGCCGAAGTCCGCCACCGCCAGGGACTTCGGGCGGCGGACACCCGCCAGCACCGGTGGCACCGTCTTCGGCGGGAACACCAGCTCGACCTCGTCGAGCTCGACGTGCCGGCCGCTCATCGAGACCCGGTCGCCCGCCAGGAGCCGGCGGACCGCCACCAGCGTTTCGTCCAGGGCCGCCAGCGGGGACTGCGGGTAGGCGCCGATCTGGCACATCCACGACGTCACGCCGTGCCCGAGGCCGCCGATCAGCCGGCCCGGGTGCAGCTCCGCGAGCGCCGCCAGCTCCATCGCCGCGATCGCCGGGTTGCGCGCCACGGCCGGCAGCACGCCGATGCCGACCTTGATCGTCGAGGTCACGGCGAGCGCCGGCGCGACCGTGGCGATGCCCGCCGCCCAGAAGCAGTCTTCGACCAGCCAGACTTCGTCGAGGCCGGCGTCTTCGGCCTGCCGCGCGAGGTCTCGCAGCTTGGCGGGCGGCTGCTCGCGGTTGATCCGGACGCCGACGGACGAGCTCGGTGCGTACATGCCAGGCTCCTGTTCAGATGCGGGAGAACGCCGGCGCGTACTCGAACGCGCCCGCCTGTGCCGGGTGGTGGCGGGTGAGCGTCCGCGCCTGGAAGTGCGGACCCCACGCCGGGTCCGGTGCCGTGATCGCCAGCGTGTCCGCGAGGACGAAACCGAATCGTGAGTAGTAGGCGGGGTTGCCGAGCAGGACGACCAGGCCGTGGCCGAGGGCGTCCGCCGCGCCGAGGACGGCGTGCATCAGCGCGGAGCCGACGCCGCGGGCCTGGTGCGCGGGCAGCACGCCGAGCGACCCCAGCCCGACGGCGGCCGTGGTGTCGTCGCCGACGCGGGCCCGGCTGCAGCAGACGTGCCCGGCGACCTCGCCGTCGTGGACGGCCACGAAGGAGAGCGTGTCGATCAGGTCGCCGTCCGCGCGGAGTTCGTCCACCAGCGGCGCCTCGACCGGGGTGACGCCGGGTTCGCGCCGGAAGGCTTCGCGGTGGACCGCGTGGATCGCGGCGCGGCCGGCCGGCGTCTCACGGCGGATCAGCATGATCGCCACCTTGCCCTGAACCGGCGGGCGGGGGCAATCGGGTTTGGGCTGCGCCCCCCAGCTGCCACGCTACCGGAGGGGTCCGACAGTTTCGGGGTGCACGACGCTTCCGGGGGCGGAACGGCGAAGGCCTCCTCGCCGGCGAACCGGGAGGAGGCCTTCGCTGTGGTCAAGCGGTCAGTCGAACGCCTTCGCGATCAGCGCCTTCTGCTCCACCTCGTGCACCTTCGACGAGCCGGCCGACGGGGCCGCCATCGGGCGGCGCGAGACGACCTGCAGGCCCGAGAGGACCTCCGGGAACTTCCGGGGCAGGTTCAGGCCGAAGAACGGCCACGCACCCTGGTTCTCCGGCTCCTCCTGGACCCACGCGACCTGCGTCGCGTTCGTGTAGCGCTCCAGGGCCGCCAGCAGCTTCTTCTTCGGCAGCGGGTAGTACTGCTCGATCCGGACGATGGCGACGTCGTCGGCTTCGCGCTTCGTCCGCTCCGCGACGAGCTCCCAGTACAGCTTCCCGGAGGTCAGCAGCACCTTGCGGATCTTCGCCGGGTCCGGCGTGACGTCGTCGATGACGGACATGAAGCGGCTTTCGCCGGTGAAGTCCGCGACCGCCGATGTCGCCGCCTTGTTGCGCAGCATCGACTTCGGCGTGAAGACGACCAGCGGGCGCTGGATGCCGTCGAGGGCGTGGCGGCGCAGCAGGTGGAAGTAGTTCGCCGGGGTGGACGGGACCGCCACCGTCATCGAGCCCTCCGCGCACAGCGAGAGGAACCGCTCGATGCGGCCGGACGTGTGGTCCGGGCCCTGGCCTTCGTGGCCGTGCGGCAGCAGCAGCACGACGTCCGAGCGCTGGCCCCACTTGGCCTCGCCGGAGGAGATGTACTCGTCGATGACGGTCTGCGCGCCGTTGACGAAGTCACCGAACTGCGCTTCCCACAACACGAGCGACTCGGGGTTGGCGACCGAGTAGCCGTACTCGAAGCCGACGGCCGCGTACTCCGACAGCGCGGAGTCGTAGATCATCACGCGGCCCTGGCCGTCGGCCAGGTTCTGCAGCGGCGAGTACTCCTGGCCGGTCTTGCGGTCGATGAACACCGAGTGCCGCTGGGTGAACGTGCCGCGGCGGGAGTCCTGGCCGGACAGCCGGACCAGGCGGCCCTCCATCGCCAGCGACCCGAACGCCAGCAGCTCGCCAAAGGCCCAGTCGATGTCGCCTTCGCGGGACATCTTGTGGCGACGCTCCATCACCGGCTTGACGCGCGGGTGCGGTGTGAAGCCGTCGGGCACCTGGACGAACGCGTCGCCGATGCGCTCGATGACCTCGCGGCCGACCGACGTCGCCACCTTGGCCGGCACTTGCTGCTCCTCCTCGACGGAGGGGCTCGCCTTGGCCGGGTGCTTCTCCAGCTCGCGGACCTCGTTGAAGACGTGCTCCAGCTGGCTCGAGAAGTCGCGCAGCGCGGCCTCGGCCTCCTCGACGGAGATGTCGCCGCGGCCGATCAGCGACTCGGTGTAGGTCTTCCGGACCGAGCGCTTGGTGTCGATGATGTCGTACATCGCCGGCTGGGTCATCGAGGGGTCGTCGCCCTCGTTGTGGCCGCGGCGGCGGTAGCAGATCAGGTCGATCACGACGTCCTTGTGGAACGCCTGCCGGTACTCGACGGCCAGCTTGGCCACCCAGTGCGCGGCCTCCGGGTCGTCGCCGTTCACGTGGAAGATCGGCGAGCCGATCATCTTCGCGACGTCGGTGGCGTACTGGCTGGAGCGCGAGTGCTCCGGCGCGGTGGTGAAGCCGACCTGGTTGTTGACGATGACGTGCACGGTGCCGCCGGTGCGGTACCCGCGCAGCAGCGACAGGTTCAGCGTCTCGGCGACGACGCCCTGGCCCGCGAAGGCCGCGTCGCCGTGCATCAGGACGGGCAGCACGGTGTAGCCCTCGCCGCCCTTGTCGAGGATGTCCTGCTTGGCGCGGACGATGCCCTCGAGGACCGGGTCGACCGTCTCGAGGTGCGACGGGTTCGCCGTCAGCGACACCTTCGTCTCGCCGTCGCCGAACATGCGGAAGTACTTGCCCTCGGCGCCGAGGTGGTACTTCACGTCACCGGAGCCGTGCGCCTGGCCCGGGTCGAGGTTGCCCTCGAACTCCTGGAAGATCTGGCTGATCGGCTTGCCGACGATGTTGGCCAGCACGTTCAGCCGGCCGCGGTGCGGCATGCCGATGACGACCTCGTCGAGCTCGTGCTCGGCGGCCTTGTCCAGCAGCGTGTCGAGCAGCGGGATCGCCGTCTCGCCGCCCTCCAGCGAGAACCGCTTCTGGCCGACGTACTTGGTCTGCAGGAACGTCTCGAACGCCTCGGCGGCGTTCAGCTTCGAGAGCACGTACTTCTGGACCGCGGGGTCCGGCTTCTCGTGCGGGATCTCGACGCGCTCCTGGATCCAGCGGCGCTCCTCGGGGTCGAGGATGTGGGTGTACTCGATGCCGACCGTCCGGCAGTAGGAGTTGCGCAGCACGCCCAGGATGTCGCGCAGCTTCATCCGCTCCTGGCCGGCGAAGCCGCCGACCGGGAACTCGCGGTCGAGGTCCCAGAGCGTCAGGCCGTGGGACAGGACGTCCAGGTCGGCGTGGCTGCGCTGGCGGTAGTTCAGCGGGTCGGTGTCGGCCATCAGGTGACCGCGCATCCGGAACGCGTCGATCAGCTCGATCACGCGGGCGGTCTTGTCGACCGGGCCGTCGGGGATGTCGGCGACCCAGCGGATCGGCTCGTACGGCAGGCGCAGGCTGGTGAAGACGTCGTCGTAGAAGCCGTCTTCACCGAGCAGCAGCTGGTGGATGCGCTTGAGGAACTCGCCGGACTCCGCACCCTGGATGATGCGGTGGTCATACGTCGAGGTCAGCGTCATGATCTTGCTGATGCCGAGGTCGACCAGGGTCTTCTCGCTGGTGCCCTCGAAGGCGGCCGGGTACTGCATGGCGCCGACGCCGATGATGGCGCCCTGGCCGGCCTGCAGCCGCGGCACCGAGTGGTTGGTGCCGATGCCGCCCGGGTTGGTCAGCGAGATCGTGGTGCCGGAGAAGTCGTCGGCGGTGAGCTTGTTGTTGCGGGCCTTCTTGACGATCTCCTCGTACGCCTGCCAGAACTGCAGGAACGACATGTCCCCGACGTTCTTGACCGAGGCCACGACGAGGTTGCGCGACCCGTCCTTGCCCTTCATGTCGATGGCGAGCCCGAAGTTGACGTGCTCCGGCGTGATCGCGAACGGCTTACCGTCGATCTGCTGGTAGTGCCGGTTCATGTTCGGGTAGTCCTTCAGCGCCCGCACCATGGCGTAGCCGATGAGGTGCGTGAAGGAGATCTTGCCGCCGCGGGTGCGCTTGAGGTGGTTGTTGATGACGATGCGGTTGTCCGCCATCAGCTTCGCTGGGACCGCGCGCACGCTGGTCGCGGTGGGGACGCTCAGCGAGGCGTCCATGTTCTTGGCGATGGCCGCCGCGGCCCCGCGGAGCTGCTTCGACTCCGGCTCTTCCTTCGCCTGCGGCTTGGCGTCGGCCTTCGGCTCGGCCTTGGCGGCCGGCTTGGGCGCCGCCTGCTTCGGGGCCGCCTTGGCCGGGGCTGCCTTCTCGGGAGCCGCCTTGGTCGGCGCCGCCTGCCGGGCCGCCGACTCCGCGTTCTGCACGGCCTTGGCCGACGGCTGCGCCGCCTGGCCGTTGGTGGCCGGCTTGGCGTCGGCCTGCTGCCGGGCGGTGTCCGCCTTGGCCTGGGCGCTCTGCGTCGGCTTGAAGTCCGCGAAGAAGTCGTGCCAGGCGGCATCGACTGAGGAAGGGTCGGCGAGGAACTGGTCGTACATCTCTTCGACCAGCCACTCATTGGGGCCGAACTGCGACGCAGGGCTGCTGCTGGACACGGCTTGGGCTCGCCTCTATCCGTCTCGATCTCGATCTTGAATCCGCTGATGCGCCTACCAGGCTAACCCCCTCGGTGACCGCGATGTGATGGAACCGGCCTGTGTGAGGCGTGGCGCACTAGGGTAACAATCACTGACTCGATCAAGATGTGCTAAGGGAACCTTAAGCACTGGACCGGGTACAGGGTTCCCGGGCTCTTCCGCCCCGGTTCGCCCGCCGGCCGGTGGCCGTTCACGGCGGCGGGTTCCACTGGGCCGATGTGGCTGGTCGAATGTCCATCGTTCTGGGACCAGGGCCTGGTGCGGCCGCTGGTCACGGAGTCCGGCGCGGTCGTGCTCCGGTGTGATTCCTGCTCGGCGGTGCCCACGCCGGCCGCCTTCGAGGAGATGGAGTGGGTCGAGCCCGGCGAGCCGGACTGGCTGGTCGGGGCCGGGATCCACGTGCGGCCGGGCACGGTCCGCTGGGCGTCCCGGCCGGACGTCGAGGCGGCCGGGATGGGCTCGCTGAAGTGGCGGGCGCTGCCTTAGCCCGTCGCACCGAGCGGGTACGGCGGTTCGTGGGGGACGAGCTTGACGGCCAGGTGGAGCTGGTCGGTGGCCAAGAGCCCGGCGATGTCCCGGATGACCGGCGTGACGTCGGTGATCCCGGTGATCCACTCGCCGGCGGGTTCGCCGCTGATCCGGATCGCCTGGAAGTTCAGCGCGGTGTGGTCGAGATCTCGCTCCGGCACCCACTCGACGTGCCCGGTGAGGGCCTGCTCGAAGCCTTCGCGGGTGAGGTCGACGGCCAGGACGCGCTCGTGCCCCGGCTTGCTCCCGTTGCCGCTGAGACAAGCCGCCAGCCGGAACGACGGCACGAGCCACGTGGTCCCGCCCGGCTCGAAGGTCTGATTCTTCAGCGCGGCGTCGGCGACGGCGGGCGAGCAGGCCAGGTAGACCCGGACGGTCGTCTCGGTCTGCGCCGCCCGGACCTGCCGGTCGGGAACCCGCTTCTCCTCGA
This sequence comes from Amycolatopsis sp. NPDC051102, assembly GCF_040682815.1. NCBI lineage: Bacteria > Bacillati > Actinomycetota > Actinomycetes > Pseudonocardiales > Pseudonocardiaceae > Amycolatopsis > Amycolatopsis sp. NPDC051102. The sequence continues at coordinate 150,475 of NZ_JBFBBT010000006.1, read as the reverse complement.
ACATGCCCGCCATGCTCCCAGCGCGGCCTGCTCGCGGCCACGGACTTTCGGCGGTCAGCCCAGGGCCCACAGCCTCGCGTAGTGGCCTTCCGCGGCCAGCAGCTCCTCGTGCGTGCCGGTCTCCACGATGCGGCCGTGGTCCAGGACCACGATGCGGTCCGCGCGGGCCGCCGTCGCGAGGCGGTGGGCGACCACGAACGTCGTGCGGCGGCGGGCCACGGTCTCCGTCGCGCGCAGGACCGCCGCCTCCGTCGACGGGTCCAGGGCCGCCGTGGCCTCGTCGAGCAGGAGGACGTCCGGGTCCACCAGCTCCGCCCTGGCCAAGGCCACCAGCTGGCGCTGGCCCGCCGACAGGGACCGGCCGCGTTCGCCCACCGGCTGCAGGAACCCCGACGGCAGGGCCGCGACGCCGTCGAGCGCGCCCACCGCCCGGACCGCGGCCTCGACCTCCGCGTCGGTCGCCGACGGGCGGCCGTAGCGGACGTTGTCGGCCACCGTGCCCGAGAACAGGTGCGCCTCCTGCGGCACCACGCCCATCCGGCGCCGCATCCCGGCCAGCTCGTATTCGCGCACGTCCGTGCCGTCGATCCGGACCTCGCCGCCGGTGACGTCGTAGTAGCGCGCCACCAGCTTCACCGCCGTCGACTTCCCGGCGCCGGTCGCGCCGACCAGCGCGATCGTCTCGCCCGCGGCGACGTCCAGCGAGAACTCCGCCAGCGCCGGGGTCTCGGCGCCGGCGTAGGAGAACTCGACCTCCTTGAACGAGACCTCGCCGCGCAGCCGCTCCGGCACCGCGACCGGGTTCTCCGCCGCCGGCACCGACGTCGGCGTCCGCAGCAGGTCGCCGATCCGGTTCAGGCCGACGCTCGCCTGCTGGTAGCCGTCGAACACCGCCGACAGCTGCTGGATCGGCGAGAAGAACTGCTGCAGGTACAGCAGGAACGCGAGCAGCACACCGGCCGACAGCGTGCCCGCCGAGACGCGGCTCGCGCCCGCCACCAGCACCGTCGTCGTCGCCAGGTCCGACAGCAGCGCCACCAGCGGGAAGTACGTCGCCACGTACCGCTGGGCCCGCAGCCGCGAGCGCCGGTAGTCGTCGCTGCGCGAAGCGAACGCCTGCGCGGAACGGTCTTCGCGCGTGTACGCCTGCGCGACGCGCAGCCCGCTGACGTTCTCCTGCATGTCCGCATTCACGACGCTGACCCGCTCGCGGGCCTCGTTGTACGCCTTCGACGCCGACCGCCGGAAGATCACCGTGGCCACCGCCAGCACCGGCACCATCGCCAGCGCGTACAGCGCCAGCCCGGCGTCGGTGAGCAGCAGCGCGCCGGTGATCCCGGCCAGCGTCAGCGCGCTGACCACCGCGGTGGCCAGCCCGGTCTGCAGGAACGTCGAGAGCGCGTCGACGTCGGTCGTCATCCGGGTCATGATCTTCCCGGACAGCTCCCGCTCGTAGTAGTCGAGCCCGAGCCGCTGCAGGTGCGCGTAGCTGCGGACGCGCAGCGCGTACAGCACCGTTTCGCCCACCCGCGACGTCAGCCGGGTCTGCGCGAACACCACCAGCCAGTCGGCCGCGATGACCGCGGCGCCGATCCCGGCGGCCAGCCAGATCACCCACTCGACGCCGGCGCGGACGCCGTGGTCGACGCCGAACTGGTACAGCCCCGGCAGCGCGATCGACGCCAGCGCGTCCGCCGCCACCAGCGCGATCACCACGGACAGCGGCCCGCGGACCGGCCGCAGCAGCCCGCCGAGCCGGAACTTCGGATCGGGTGCGGTGACGTCCACGTCGGGCAGCCGCGGCTCGTCGGTGGCGGCCGGGAGCTTGCGCACGCCCTCGATCAGCTCCGGCGTCGGCGGCACGTCCAGGCCGCCGCCCCCGCCGACGAACCCGCTGCTGTTGGTGTCCCCGCTGCGCATGCGCGCGGCTTCGGCCAGTGCGTCGACCTCGTCGCGGCCCTCGTCCCGCGGCCACAGCGACGGCGTGACGCCGTCCTGGCCGCAGTCCAGGCCCTCGCAGCGGTGCTTCTCCTCGACGTCGTCACCCGGGCCCGCCACCAGCTCGCGGAACAGCGGGCAGCGCGCCATCAGCTCGGCCTCGGTGCCGACGTCCACGACACGGCCTTCGTCCAGCACCGCGATCCGGTCGGCGAGCGCCAGTGTGGAGCGCCGGTGCGCGATGAGCAGGGTGGTCCGGCTCGCCGTGACCGACCGCAGAGTGTCGTGGATCGCCGCCTCGGTGACGGTGTCGATGGCCGACGTCGCGTCGTCGAGGACGAGGATCCGCGGGTCGGTGATCAGGGCCCTGGCCAGCCCGAGCCGCTGCCGCTGCCCGCCCGAGAGCGTCAGCCCGCGCTCGCCGACGAGCGTGTCGTAGCCGTCCGGCAGCGCCCGGATGAAGCCGTCCGCCTCCGCGGCCCTGGCCGCGGCGACGATCTCCTCCTCGTTCGCGTCCGGGCGGCCGTAGGCGATGTTGTCCCGGATCGACGAGGAGAACAGGAACGCCTCTTCGAACACGACCCCGATCGCCTGCCGCAGCTGCCGCAGCGGGACGTCACGGACGTCGAGGCCGCCGACCCGCACCGCGCCCGCGTGCACGTCGTAGAAGCGGGGCAGCAGCAGCGAGATCGTCGACTTCCCGGAGCCGGCGGTGCCGACCAGCGCGAGGGTCTCGCCCGGGTTCGCGATGACCGAAAGGCCGTCCAGCACCGGTTCGCTGCGGGTGTAACCGAAGCGGACGCCGTCGAGCTCGACACCGAGCGGCCCGGCCGGCAGCGGCCGCGCGTCCGGCGCGTCGGCGACCTCCGGCTGCGCGTCGATCAGCTCGTACACGCGCTCGGCGCCGGCGCGGGTCAGCTGGGCCTGCACGACCAGGCCCGACAGCATCCGCGCCGGGCCGATCAGGGTCGCGAGGTAGGTCGCGAAGGCGAGGAAGGTGCCGAGGGTGATCGAACCGTTCAGCGCGAGGACGCCGCCGATGCCGAGCACGGCGACCTGGCCGGCGGCCGGCAGGGCCGCGGTGGTCGCCGCCGGGACCGCGGAGAGCTTCGCCGCGCGAAGCCGCTCGCCGAACAGCTTGCGCGCGGTCCGTTCCAGCTTCGACACTTCCCGCGTCTCCTGGCCGAAGCCCTTGACCACGCGGACGCCGGTGACGGTCTCCTCCACCTGTTGCGCGACGTCCGCCGCGCGCTGCTGCGCCGACCACGTCGCCGGGAACAGGCGCTTGCGGCTGCGCGTCACGATGACGCCGACCGCGGGCGTGACGACCAGCGCGATCAGCGTCAGCACCGGCGACAGCCACAGCATCGCGCCGAACGACAGCAGCGCGAAGACCACCGAGCCGAACGACAACGGGACCTGCATCAGGATGCCGGTCACCAGCTGCAGGTCGGAGATCGCGCGCGAGGCGACCTGACCGGTGCGCAGGGCGTCCTGCTTGCCTCCGTCCAGCCGCGAAACCGCGTTGAAGACGCGTTGACGCAGGTCGTGCTGGACGTCGAGGGCGAGCTTCCCGCCCAGGTAGCGGCGCGCGAACGCGGTGCCGAACGCGACCACCTGCAGCGTCACCAGGAAGACGGCGATCCCGGGCAGCCCGCCCGTGCGCCCCGCCACCGCGTCGTCCACCGCCGTGCGGACCAGCAGCGGGCTCGCCGCCTGCACGCCGACGCCGAGCGCGGCGGCCAGCAGCGACAGCACGACGAGGGCGCGGTGCTCCCACGCCGCCGCCGACAGCCGGCGGATCCAGCCGGCGGTCTCGGCAGGTGGGAGCTCTTGACGGGAGCGGGGCGGAGCGATGGTCACGTTGTCACACTAAGCGCCACCACCGACAAAATATTTCCCTGAACGCCGTGAAGGCCACCTCGAGCAGCTCGAGGTGGCCTTCACGGACAGCAGGACTATGTGATGTCGCGCTTCTGGTTGCCCGCCCAGCCGAGGCCGAAGAAGAGCATCGTCCACGCGAAGAAGATCAGCGCCGACGCCCACCACGAGATCACGCCCGGCGCGCCCGCCGCGAGCTGCAGGCCCAGCGCCGACCAGTGGTCGACCCCGCCCGGCAGGTTGAGCGAGTTGATCCCGAACGCGTCCGCGGCGATCCCGCCCACGATCCCGTTGGCGGTCCCGTTCGGCAGGATCCCGCCCAGGATGTCGGCCGGCCCCCACAGTGCGATGACCAGCACGTTCTCCACGATCAGGAACCACACCAGGAACAGCACCACCGCCAGCGGCACGTTGCGCAGCACCGCGCCGAACCCGATGCCGAACAACGTCACCAGCACCGACGCCAGCACCGTCCCGCCGAGCGCGGCCAGCCACTGACCGGCGGACGGCCACCGGCCCGCGTCGACCGACGCCATCACCGCGATCGCCGAGACGCCGAAGCTCACCAGACCGTAGATCGCGCCCCAGGCCACATAGGTGAGCATCTTCGCGGTCAGCGCCGCGATCCGGTTCGGCGCGGTCAGGAACGTCGTGGTGATCGTCTTGCTGCGGTACTCACCCGCCAGCGCGAACACCCCGAACAAACCGGGGATGAGCTGAGCGATGTTCACCCCGTGCGCGAACGCCAGCAGCCCCACCGGCAGCTTGCTCGCGTCCAGGCCGACCGCGCCCGCCACCTCCCGGGCGTCACTGGAACCGATGAAGTCCGCGAAGTCGTTCGTGATCTTGCCCCACACGAACGTCAGCCAGAACGCCACCAGCGCCAGCGGGATCAGCAGCACCCACCACGTGTTCAGCGAGAGCGTCTTGCGGAACTCCGCCTTGACCAGATTGCCCATCACCGCTGCGGCCCTCCCCAGTACTGCTGTTGCTGCTGCGGACCCGACGGCGGGTACTGCTGCGGCGGATACCCGGGCGGCGGACCCTGGTACTGCTGCGGCGGCGGGTACCCGGCCGGCCCGCCGGCGTACTGACCCTGCGTCAGCTGGAAGAACATCCGCTCCAGATCGGCGTGCTCCTCCTGCATCCCGTACACCGCGATCCCGGCCTTCGCCGCCAGGTCACCGATCTGCTGGACACTCGACCCGGCGACCGCCACCCGGCCGTCCGGCGTCGGCGACACCTGCTGGATCCCGTTCTCCTGCAACGCCTTGACCAGCGCCGACGGATCCGCCGGCTGCACCAGCACCCGCGACTGCTGTCCCTTGCGCAGCTGCTCCAGCGGACCGTAGTACCGCGTGACACCCTGGCTGATGATCACCACCTGATCGATCAGCTGCTCCACCTCGTTCAGCAGGTGACTCGACACCAGCACCGTCCGCCGCTGCTCCCGCGCATAAGACCGCAGGAAGTTCCGCAGCCACAGAATGCCCTCCGGGTCCAGCCCGTTCGTCGGCTCGTCCAGCACCAGCACCTGCGGATCACCCAGCAACGCCGTCGCCAGCGCCAGCCGCTGCCGCATCCCGAGCGAGAACCCACCCGCCTTCCGGTCCGCGGCACTGCCCAGCCCCACCAGGCCCAGCACCTCGTCCGCCCGCCGATCCGGCACACCGATGGCCGCCGCGTACACCCGCAAGTGGTTCCGCGCCGACCGCCCCGGGTGGAACCCCTCGTTCTCCAGCACCGAGCCCACCACCCGCGCCGGATTCCCCAGCTGCGAGTGCGGCCGCCCGTTGATCGTCGCCACCCCCGACGTCGGCGTCACCAACCCGAGCAACATCCGCAACGTCGTCGTCTTACCGGCCCCGTTCGGACCCAGGAACCCCGTCACCGAACCCGGTTCGACCGTGAAGCTCAGATCCTGCACGGCGTTCACTGCACCGAACCGCTTGCTCAGGTTCTGCACCACAATCCGGCCACTGCCGTCGTGCATACCGTCCCCTAACGTTCCCCGCTGATGCGGCGTCATCCTGCCCTACCCGCCGCGCCCGCGCGCACGGAACGCCCCAACCCACCCGGAGCGACCTTCGTCACGTTCCGCTACCGGCCAGTACCGGCCCGACGCCCTGACCAGAGGTTCGTGAGCGCACCCAGATCAACAAGGTAAAGAATTCGCGCGACTTGCCCACCCGGTGGAGCAAACTCAGCCCAACCCCTCTAAGCTAGGACCCGGCGGCCCGCTCCCAGTGACCCCCAGGCTGGTTGAGCGGGTCGCCCCTTCGTCTTCGCTTCGCTTCGACTTCGTCCTGTTGCCCGGGGGGCCGAGCCCCCCGGACCCCCACGGTGCCTTCTGCTGCGGTCCCAGCGTTGTGCGGTAGGGGCTGCCGGGGGTTCGCTGGAAGTGTTTCTGTGCAGCCATCCTTTGATGGCTTGGTTTCCACGCTTTTCTGTGTGTGTCTTTCGCGGCTTCGCGCGCTCATTTGGTGTGGTGGGGTGGGTGGGGTGCTTGGTTTTTGGGGTTGCGGCAGCGAGCCCCTGCCGCTTTGCGGCAGGGGCTCGCTTTGTGGGGTGGTCTTTGGTTTTTGTTCTTTTGTTAGGACAGGACCTCTTGGAGGGGGGTGTGGGGGAGGTTGTGGGCCAGTGCTACCGGGGCGTTTGTCAAGGCTCCTGCGTGGGTGTTGAGGCCCTTTGCCAAGGCTGCGTCTGCCTTGAGGGCTGATTTCCAGCCGTTTTCTGCCAGCTGGACCGCGTATGGGAGCGTTACGTTTGTGAGGCCGTATGTTGAGGTTCGGGGGACCGCTCCCGGCATGTTGGCCACGCAGTAGAACACTGATTCGTGGACCTTGTATGTCGGGTCGTCGTGTGTTGTGGGGCGCGAGTCCGCGAAGCAGCCGCCCTGGTCGATTGCGATGTCCACCAGGACGCTTCCCGGCTTCATCCGGGCCACCAGGTCGTTCGAGACCAGTTTCGGGGCCTTTGCTCCGGGGACCAGGACCGCGCCGATCACCATGTCCGCCTGCAGCACCGACTCCTCCACCGACAGGCGGGTCGACGTCACCGTGCGGATGCGGCCGCCGAAGTCGTTGTCGATCTGGCGGAGACGGTCCACGTTCGTGTCCAGGATTTCCACGTCCGAGCCCAGGCCCAGCGCGACACGGGCCGCGTTGAGGCCCGCCACGCCGCCGCCGATCACCACCACGCGTGCGGGGTGCACGCCCGGGATGCCGCCCGGCAGCACGCCGCGGCCGCCGCTCGGCTTCATCAGCGAAAACGCGCCCACCTGGGGAGCCAAGCGGCCCGCCACCTCGGACATCGGGGCCAGCAGCGGGAGCGCGCCGGACGCCGTCTGCACCGTCTCGTACGCGATCGCCGTGGTGCCCGCGGCCAGCAGCGCGTCGGTCAGCGGGCGGTCCGCGGCGATGTGCAGGTAGGTGAACAGCACCTGATCGCGCCGGAGACGCCCGTACTCCTCGGCGATCGGCTCCTTGACCTTCAGGACGAGCTCGCCCTCGGCCCACGTCTCCTCGGCGGTGGCGAGGATCTTCGCGCCGGCCGCGACGTACTCGTCATCGGTGATGGACGAGCCCACCCCGGCGCCGGTCTCGACGAAGACGTCGTGCCCGCGGCCCACCAGCTCGTGCACCCCCGCCGGCGTCAGCGCGACCCGGTATTCGTGCTTCTTGATCTCACGGGGAACGGCGATACGCACGGTCGGCCTCCTGGGTCGGTCTGCGTCCGGATGGTGCGGTGTTGCCACTCACGGTGAGCCACCCGGACGGCGGTGTCATCGTGCTGACCGGACAATTCTTTCGACAAATTGTGGTGCTGGCCGGACAAGGCCCTTGACTTCAACTTCACTTGAAGTCGCACGCTCGGTGCATGCGTGCAGTGTGGTTGCGGGAGTTCGGTGGTCCGGAAGCGCTCGTCCCGGGGGAGGCGCCGGACCCGGTCGCCGGGGCGGGCCAGGTGGTGGTGGAGGTGGCGTTCGCGAACACCACGTTCGTGGAGACGCAGTTCCGGGCGGGCGCGCCGGGGCCGTTCCGGGCGTGGTTGCCGGTCATCCCGGGCAACGGCGTCGGCGGGGTGATCAGCGCGGTCGGCGCCGGGGTGGACCCGGGGCTGGCGGGGCAGCGCGTGGTCACGGCGACGGGCGGGTCCGGCGGGTACGCCGAGCGCGTCGCGGTGGACGCGGCGGCGGTGTTCGCGGTGCCGCCCGCGCTGGACCTCGACGCGGCGGTGGCGGTGCTCGCGGACGGCCGGACCGCGACCGGCTTGGTGCATGCCACCAGCGTGCGCCCGGGCGATCGAGTCCTGGTCGAAGCGGCGGCGGGCGGCGTCGGCGGCCTCCTGGTGCAGCTGGCGAAGGCGGCCGGCGCGACGGTGATCGGCGCGGCGGGCGGGCCGGCGAAGGTGACCCGCGTGCTGGGTGCCGACGTGGTCGTGGACTACCTGCGGCCGGACTGGACGTCGTCGATCGGCGAAGTGGACGTCGTGTTCGACGGCGTCGGCGGGGCGATCGGCACGGCGGCGTTCGGGCTGCTGCGCCCGGGCGGCCGGATGGCGGTCTACGGCCTGGCCGGCGGCTCGTGGGCCGAAGTGTCCGAAGAGGACGCCGCGGCGCGGGACGTGACGCTGGTGCGGTCGATCGGAAGCCCGGAACGGATGCGGGCGTTCACGGAGTCGGCCCTGGCGGAAGCGGCGGCGGGCCGGCTGGTGCCGGTGATCGGCCAGCGGTTCCCGCTGGAGAAGGCCGCGGACGCCCACGCGGCGATCGAGTCGCGAGCCACGGTGGGGAAGACGCTGCTGGTCGTCTGAAAAGCCGTGAAGGCCACCTCGGGGAGGTGGCCTTCACGGACTTCGCCGCGGGAGCGGTTTTCAGGCGCGGTACGCCGTCCAGGAGTTCTTCATCCGCGTGGCCTGGCCGGCGGTGAACTCGTACATGCAGCTGTCGTAGCTGTAGTCCATGAAGTTGTGGACCGGGTCCTTGCCCGTCGACGTGCAGGTGTCCTTGTTCGCCGGGCAGCCCGACGTCGCGGTCGCCTCGGCCGGGGTGTCCGACACGTAGTCACCCGAACCGGAGCAGCCGCCCTGGAACGTGTGGTAGAGCCCCATCCAGTGGCCGACCTCGTGGGTGGCCGTGTCGCCCTCGTTGAAGTTCGTCGCCGAGCGGCCCGGCAGCGACTCGTCGAGGATGACGACGCCGTCCATCTTCGGCTGCGAGCTGTAGTTCGACGGGAACGTCGCCCAGCCGAGCAGGTCGTCGCCGAGGTTGGCGGTGTAGATGTTGAGCGCGTTCTTGCCGCCCTTGCGCAGCGCGTTCTTCATGTTGCGCTCGGCCGACGTGCCGTCGGTGATGCCGGTGTACCAGGTCGAGTTGTTCGTGTAGTCGGTGCTCACGAGCGAGAAGCTGAAGCCGCTCGACGCGTAGGCGTTGTTGAGGACCGAGATCTGCTTGCTGATCGTCGACGCCGGCAGGTTGCCGGTCGAGCCGCTGGTGATCACGTGGAAGTACACCGGGATCGAGACCGCGGCGGCCTCGGCGGAGCGGGCCGTGCGCTTGCCGGCGAGCTTGCTCTGCATGTCCGCCTCGATGCGGGCCGCCTCCGCCGGGGACACCGTGTCGGCGTGGCCGTCCTTGCCGCGGTCCGCGGCGTGGGCGGGGGTGAAGCAGTCGCCGCTCGGCGCCGCGACGGCGCTCCCGGTTCCGGCGGCCGGCACGGCCAGGGCGACCAGGGAGAGCGCGGAGACCGCACCCAGCTTGAGGGCGTGTGCGAACCGCTCCGAACTGCTCATGGGTGAACTCCTCTTGCAACGACCCGGCTACCCGGGGTGGTGAAGAGAAAATGCGGCACGCGATCTTCGGAATCCACCATCTTTCGGAGGGAAAAGACACTCCGGACGTTCGGCGCGATCCATGCGGAGTAACGCATGGATCGCCAGCTGGGCCGAATGGCCCATCAGCTCCAGCGCACGGCGACGAGCTGGGTGAGCAGGGCCAGCCGGACGTCGGGGTCGTCGAGGTCCAGCGGCACGAGTTCGAGGAGCTTTCGCATCCGGTACCGCAGGGTGTTCGGGTGGATCCGTAGCTCCTGCGCCGCCGCCCTCGGGTCACCGGGGTGCCGGAGCCATGCGTACAGCGTCTCGACGTAGCCGGCCCGGCCCGTCTCGTCGTGCGCGCGCAGGGCGCTCAGCGGGCCGAGGTCGGTGACCCGCGCCGCGGCCGCCGCCGTCGCGCCGCGATGCAGCGTCAACGCCGTCCATGCCTCGTCGAACGCGATCACGCGCTCGGCGAGCAGTTCGGCGCGCAGCAGGCCGAGGGCCTCGTCGGCCTGGGCGCGCGACACCGAGAGGTCGCCGATCTCGCCGGGAGCGCCCGCTGCCGCGCGCGCGGCACCTGTGCGACGAGACGGTCCCGTCGCGACGAGAGCCTCGCGCAGTTCCGCCCAGCCGCCCGGGCCGGCGCGGTCAGGCACCACGGCGTAGAGCAGCCCGGCGAGCTCGGTCGCCACCGGGCGGCTGCCGATGCCCTGGGAGATCCGCTCGAGCATGGCCAGCCGCAGCCCCTCGGCGTCGCGCCCGTCGCCGCCGGTGACCTCGATGACGACCACGCGGTGCGGCTCGTCGGTCAGGTCGAGCTCGGCCATCGCCTTGCGCGGGTTGGCGCGGCCTTCGAGCACGGCGCGCAGCAGCTCGGCCGACGCACGCCGCTGCGCGTCGGTGTGCGCGCGGCGCCGCAGCAGGTGCAGCGCGACGACCGGGGCGGCGTCGGCGAACGCGGCCGCGCGCTCGTCGGACACCGGGCCGGCGACCACCGCCCACATCGACCCGAGCAGCTCCCCGCCCATCCGGATCGGCACGATCAGCCGCGGCAGCGTGCCGTCGCGCTGGGCCGGGACGAAGATCGTCTGCCGGCCGCGGGACAGCTCGCGGAACACCCCGCGCGACCGGAACCGCGCGAGCACGTCGTCGGGGATGCGGCGGCCCATGATCGTGGCGACGCGCGCGGGGTCGGTGAGGTCCTGGCGCGCGGAGTAGGCGAGCACGCGCGAGTTGGTGTCCTCGATGGTCACCGGCGCGTCGACGACGCTCGCGACGGCGTCGGCCAGCCGGAACAGGTCGCCGGAGCCGGGGTCGAGGTCCTCCGACTCGTCGGCGAGAGCGTCGAGGACGGTCCGCAGCAGCCAGACCAGCTGCGCCCACGACGTCGCCGCGTGCACCTGGATCAGCGCGATCCCGCTGGCCTTCGCGGCTCGTTTCACCGCCGGCTTCGCGGCCAGCGGCGGCTTGAGCAGCACGGCGGCGGCGCCCTGCCCGGCGCTCTGTTTCACCAGCTCGGCGGCGTCTTCGGGACTGGTGGTGGCGACCCCCAGCACGAGGTCCCCGGCCGCCAGGGTGACGGCCCCGCCCGGCTCGGCGATGACGACGTCGGCGACCGCGGGCGAGTCGTCGGGCACCTGCAGCGCGTGCAGCAGCGTGGGCCCCACCCGGTCGACCACGGTGCGCACCGAAACCACTCGCTCATTGTCGCCGAGGAAGCGGTTCCCCGCCCGGGCGGCTCGCCGGGGCGGGCCGCCGCCCGGGCTAGCGGGACAGCACCGCCGTCAGGACCCGCCACAGTGCGCTCGCGGGATCCTCGACCGGTTCCGGCGCCCGCCACGCGACGATCCCGTCGGGACGGACCAGTGTCGTCCCGCCCGCCGAAAGGCCGTATCGCGCGGCGAACACGGCGTCGTCGAGCACGTGGCAGCCGAGCCGGACGCCCAGCTCCGCCGCGACGTCATCCGCGGCCGGCTGCCACCGCGTGCCGTCGGCGGCGCAGAGCAGCACCCACGAGTGCCCGAGAAGGTCCACAGTGGACTCCAGGCCGGGCGCGCGGAATCCCGGCCGTCCGGTCGGGGCGTGCACGTCCTCGACGCGCTCGCCGTCGTCCGGGCCCTCCGCGAGCACCGCCGTCGAGCGGTAGCGGAACCCGAGCACGATGCCCAGCGGGTCTTCGGGCTTCGACAGTCCCGAGACGTCGAGCTCCGGGTGCATCCGCGCCTTCATGTTGTGCAGTGAGGTGTCGATGACCATCCGCGCGATCGGCCGTCGCTCGGCTTCGTAGGTGTCGAGCAGCCCTTCGCCCGCTTCGCCGCGAAGCACCGCGGCGAGCTTCCACGCGATGTCCGCGGCGTCGCCGATGGCCGTGTTGCCGCCCATCCCGCCGGTCGGCGGCGTCACCTTGGCCGCGTCGCCGATCAGGAAGACCCGCCCCGACCGGAACCGGTCGGCGAGCCGCGCGGCGATCTCCCACGAGCCGGTCCAGACGATCTCCGGTGACAGCTCGGGCAGGTCGGTCGCGGCGCGGATCATCGCGACCAGCCGCGCCGGCGGGAAGCCGGCCGGGCTTTCGCCGCGTTCCGGGTGGTAGTCCGGCGCGAAGACGTACCGGTGGGGCACGTCGGTGTTGACCAGCGCGGCGGTGAAGTCCGGGTGCTGCAGGTAGAACAGGTCGCTCACGTCGGGCAGGACGCGGTCGCCGAGGTCGGCGTCGAACACGACGCCGAGGCAGTGGCTCAGCGCGTCCGGCCCGGTGGTCCCGATGCCGAGCCGCTGCCGGATCCCGCTGCGGCCGCCGTCGGCGGCGACGACGTAGTCCGCGCGCACCACCGTCTCCTCGCCGGAGTCGCGGTGGCGCAGCGTCGCGGTGACGCCGTCGCCGTCCTGGACCAGGTCCGTCAGTTCGGTCCGGAACCGCACGCTCGCGCCCGCCTTTTCCGCGTGCGCCAGCAGGATCGGCTCGACGACGTCCTGCCCGGCCATCCCCGTGGGCAGCGTCGTCGCGGCGGAGACGTCGAACTCGCTGCCGTCGTCGACGACCCGGTGCAGCACCCGGCCGGCCAGGCTGGTCGCGACGGTGATCCGCAGGCCCTGCGAAGCGCGCGGGCTCGCCGCCCGCACCTCGCGGTCGATTCCCGCCCAGTGGAACAGCTCCATCGTGCGCCAGTTCTGCCCGGCGGCGCGCGAGTGGACCGACGTCCCGGCGCGCCGCTCGACGGTCAGCACGTCCACCCCCGCCTGCGCCAAGAACAGCGACGCGGACAACCCGCCCAGCCCGGCCCCGACGACCAGCACTTGAACCCGCTCGGTCATGACTACCTCCCTGCCTGTGAATCTCTCTGTCCAAATATCTTAGACACAGAGAGATCTCGTTGACAAGGCGATAGCTTTCCCAGGACGTGGGAGCAGTTGGGTGGGCCGTTCGGCGCAAGTAGCTTCGTCCGGGCAGCCCTTCCTGAAATCCCTTGAGCCGCAAGGAGAACCGATGAGCGCGGACGACACTTCGGCGTGGTCCTTCGAGACCAGGCAGATCCACGCGGGCGCCGCGCCGGACCCGGCCACGGGTGCCCGCGCGACGCCGATCTACCAGACGACGTCGTACGTCTTCCGCGACAGCCAGCACGGCGCCGACCTGTTCAGCCTCGCCGAGCCCGGCAACATCTACACGCGGATCATGAACCCGACCCAGGACGTTCTGGAGCAGCGGGTCGCCGCGCTGGAAGGCGGCGTCGCCGCGCTGGCGTTCGCGTCCGGCTCGGCCGCGACCACGGCGGCGATCCTGAACCTCGCCGGCGCGGGCGACCACTTCGTCTCGAGCCCGTCGCTCTACGGCGGCACCTACAACCTGTTCCACTACACGCTGCCGAAGCTCGGCATCGAGGTCACGTTCATCGACGACCAGGACGACCTCGACCAGTGGCGCGCCGCCGTCCGGCCGAACACGAAGTTCTTCTTCGGCGAGACGCTCGCCAACCCGGGCAGCAACGTCCTGGACATCCGCGCGGTCGCCGACGTCGCGCACGAAGCCGGCGTCCCGCTGCTCGTCGACAACACCATCCCGACGCCGTACCTGGTGCGCCCGATCGAGCACGGCGCCGACGTCGTCATCCACTCGGCCACGAAGTACCTCGGCGGCCACGGCACGACGATCGCCGGCGTGCTGGTCGACGGCGGCACGTTCGACTTCGGCCAGGACCCGGCGAAGTTCCCGGGCTTCAACGAGCCGGACCCGAGCTACCACGGTCTCAAGTACTGGGAGGCGCTCGGGCCGGGCGCGTTCGCGGCGAAGGCGCGCGTGCAGCTGCTGCGCGACACCGGCGCGGCGATCGCGCCGTTGAACAGCTTCCTGATCCTGCAGGGCATCGAGACGCTGTCGCTGCGCATCGAGCGGCACGTGCAGAACGCGCAGGCGCTGGCCGAGTGGCTCGAGCGGCGCGACGAGGTCGAGAAGGTCTACTACGCCGGCCTGCCGTCGAGCCCGTTCCACGCCGCGGCGCAGAAGTACCTGCCGCGCGGCGCGGGCGCGGTCCTGTCGTTCGACCTGCGCGGCGGCGTCGAAGCGGGCCGGAAGTTCGTCGACGGCACCGAGCTGCACAGCCAGCTGGTGAACCTCGGCGACGTCCGCAGCCTGATCGTGCACCCGGCCTCGACCACGCACAGCCAGCTCACCCCGGAGGAGCAGCTGGCCAGCGGCGTCACGCCCGGGCTGGTGCGGCTCGCCGTCGGGCTGGAAGGGATCGAGGACCTCAAGGCCGACCTGGAAGCCGGATTCCGGGCGGCCAAGGCGGAACTGTGACGGCTGGCCCCGTCACCGGCGCCTGGCGGGTCGGGGATCCGCCGGGCCGCCGGAAGTTCGTCACCGCCTCCGGCGCGTTCGCGCTGGAGGCCGGTGGCGTGCTGCCGGAGTTGACGATCGCTTACGAAACTTGGGGGTCACTGAACTCGGACGCGTCGAACGCGGTTCTCGTCGAGCACGCGCTGACCGGCGACAGCCACGCGGCCGGCCCCGCCGGGCCGGGACATCCCGGCGCGGGCTGGTGGGACGGGCTGATCGGCCCGGGCAAGGCGCTGGACACGAACGAGGTCTTCGTCGTGGTCCCGAACGTGCTGGGCGGCTGCCAGGGCTCGACCGGGCCGTCATCACCGGATCCGGCCGGCACGCCGTGGGGCAGCCGGTTCCCGGTGGTGACGGTGCGGGACCAGGTCGCGGCCGAGGCGTTGCTGGCCGACGCGCTGGGCGTCTCTTGCTGGGCGGCCGTCGTCGGCGGGTCGATGGGCGGGATGCGCGCGCTGGAGTGGGCGGTGTCGCTGCCCTCGCGCGTGGCGTCGCTGCTGGTGCTGGCGACGACCGCGCGGGCGTCGGCCGAGCAGATCGCGTGGGCGTCGCCGCAGCTGCACGCGATCCGCAGCGACCCGTTCTTCCACGGCGGCGACTACTACGCCGCTTCGGAAGGGCCGTTCCGGGGACTCGGCATCGCGCGGCGGATCGCGCACGTCACCTACCGCAGCGAGCCCGAGCTGGCCCAGCGGTTCGGCCGGGCCTACCAGGGCGCGGAGGACCCGCTGCGCGGCGGCCGGTTCGCCGTGGAGTCCTATTTGGACCACCACGCGGACAAGCTGGCGCGCCGCTTCGACGCGAACAGCTACCTGGTGCTGACGGAGTCGATGAACACCCACGACGTCGGCCGCGGCCGCGGCGGCGTGGCGGCGGCACTGGGCCGGGTGACGGCCCGATCGGTGATAGGGGGCGTCGACAGCGACCGGCTCTACCCGCTGTACCAGTCGGCGGAGATCGCGGCCGGCATCGCCGGGGCGCCGGAGCCGTCGGTGGTGTCGTCGCCGTACGGCCACGATTCGTTCTTGATCGAAACCGGGCAGATCACGGCACTGGTGAAACAGCTGCTGGGCTGATCGCCGGAAATCGGGCGGTTCAGGGGCCCCTAGTCGGAGACGGCCTCGGAGATCCAGGGCGCCACCGGCAGGTCGCGGTCCAGGCACTCGACCGAGAGGCGGATCGTCCAGCGCAGCGCCTGCAGGACGAGGCTGTCGACCTCGTCCGGCGCCGCGTTGGCCAGGGCGATCTCGACCTGCTCCTGGGCGGCTTCGGTGTTGCCGTGCACCTCCGCGAGCAGCGTCCGGACCGCGGTCCGCACCGGCGGGTCGGCCTGGTCGATCGAGACCTCTTCGCCGTCTTCGTCGAAGACCTGGACCTTCACCGGGGCGCTGCCGCCGTCGCCGAGGGTGGACACCATCGCGCTGCACTCGCCGAAGAGCAGCAGCATCAGGGCCTTCGTCTCGTCCGCGCGGGCCTGCGGCTCGGCGGCCGACGGGGCGACCTCGCCCAGCGCTTCGGCGTCGTCGCCGAGGCTCAGCGCGGTCAACGCACGCTGAGCCTTCTCGACGAGCCGGCGCTCCTGCTCGCTCCAATCCGGGTCCACGTGCCCCATCAAACACCAGCGACGGCCCTCGTGGGGATACCTTGATCCGCCGGTGGTCATCCCGCCGCGCGGAGGGCACCCAGCGCGAGCCGGCACAGCAGTTCGGCGAGTTCCCCATCACCGAGATGGCGGTTGTACGGGGTCGAGTTGATCAATCCGAACACGGCGTGTGCCGCCGACCGCGCCTGCAGTTCTCCCAGCTCCGGAAGCGCTTCGCGGATCACGCGCACCCATACCTCGACGTACTGCCGCTGCAGTGCGCGCACCTGCTTGCGGTCGGTGTCGGTGAGGTTCGCGAGGTTGCGCTCCTGAACGGTGATCAGGGCCGGGTGCGCGAGCGCGAAGCCGACGTGGAACGCCACGAGCCCGGCCAGCGTGTCGTCCGGATCGACGGGCCGGCTCGCCCACGCCGTGCCGCCGTCGAGCAGGTACCGGCTGATCGAGTTCAGCATCTCCCCGAGGATCGCGTCCTTGCTGCGGAAGTGCCGGTAGAGCGCGGGCCCGGAGATGCCGACGGCAGCCCCGATGTCGTCGATGCCGACGCCGTGGAAGCCGTGGTGTGCGAACAGCTCGGCGGCCGCGGACAGGATCTGTTCGCGCCTGTTCGCCTTCTCGCCGTTCACGAGCGGGGTGAAGTTGGCCGGCATCCAGCCATATTAGAGCGGCAGGTTAGCGAGCGCTAACAGCCCGCGGTGCCGTGGTCGCTCCGGAGCGACCACGCCGGTGTGCGGAACTGCCGGCGCCCGGCGGCGGGGAGCCGACGCTGCGCGGGCCGGGGCGTGCGCGTCACTCCGTCGAAAGGACCGTTAACCCGTGCTTACCGCGGTTTCATCCTTCCGGTGTGGGCCGAGTGGGTATCTACCAGTAACTAGGGGTTCCTCGTGGGGCTTCCACCTGCTGTGCTATTTGCGTCGGCCCTGTCACAAAGGAGTGACCCATGGCTGTTCCCACCCGTAAGTTCCGGCGATCCCTCCTACGGTTGAGTACGGCCCTGGGGGCCGTTGTCCTTGCTTCTCTCGGCGTCACGGGCCTCGCCCAGGCCGCCGGGACCGTCTACGCCGCGGTCGGCGACTCCTACTCCTCGGGGGTCGGAGCCGGCAGCTACGGCAGTTCCGGGAGCTGCTACCGCAGCTCGAAGGCCTATCCGCAGCTGTGGGCCAACGCCCACAGTGGAACCTCGTTCACGTTCCTGGCCTGCTCCGGTGCCCGCACCGGGGATGTCATCAACCAGGCGAACTCGATCCCCGCCTCGGCCACGCTCGTCACGGTGACCGTCGGCGGGAACGACGCCGGGTTCAGCGACGTGATCCAGACCTGCACGCTGGGCAGTGACTCCGACTGCGTGAACCGCGTCAACACGGCGAAGACCTACGTCGCCAACACGCTGCCGCCGCTGCTGACCAACACCTACAACGCGATCAAGGCCAAGGCGCCGGGTGCCCGGCTCGTGGTCCTGTCCTACCCGCGCTTCTACACCGTGCCCGGCTCCTGCTGGGTCGGGCTGAGCGACACCAAGCGCACGGCGATCAACTCGGGCGCCGACGCGCTCGCGTCGGTCATCCAGCAGCGTGCGGCGTCGGCCGGGGCGACGTTCGTCGACGTCCGGCCGTCGTTCGTCGGCCACAACATCTGCTCGTCGGCCGACGACTACCTGCACAGCCTGACCTGGCCGGTGATCGAGTCCTATCACCCGACCGTGGCCGGCCAGTCCGGCGGCTACTACGCCCCGCTGCAGGCGGCGATCGGCTGAGCGGTTCCGCAAGAGGCCACCCCGGTCCGCCGGGGTGGCCTCTTGCGCATTCCAGCGACTGGACACCCACGTTAGCGGTCGCTAACATCGAGCCGGAGGTTAACGACCGCTAACGTCGAGGGAGCCCATGGACACGCCGGCACTGGGGACTGCGGCGTCCCCGGACAGCGAGGCTTACGCCCGCAATGCGACGTCGCACGCGGAGCTGGTCGAGGACCTCCGCAAACGGTTGGCGAGCGCCCGGCTCGGCGGCCCGGAGAAGGCGCGCACGCGGCACGTCGAGCGCGGCAAGCTGCTCCCGCGTGACCGCGTCGACACGCTGCTCGACCCGGGCTCGCCGTTCCTCGAGCTCTCGCCGCTCGCGGCCAACGGCCTGTACGACGACGAAGCGCCGTCCGCCGGCATCATCACCGGCGTCGGGCGCGTCTCGGGCCGGGAATGCGTGGTCGTCGCCAACGACGCCACCGTCAAGGGCGGCACCTACTACCCCATGACGGTGAAGAAGCACCTGCGCGCCCAGGAGGTCGCGCTGCACAACAACCTGCCGTGCATCTACCTGGTGGACTCCGGCGGTGCGTTCCTGCCCAGGCAGGACGAGGTCTTCCCGGATCGTGAACACTTCGGCCGGATCTTCTACAACCAGGCGACGATGTCCGCACGCGGCATCCCGCAGATCGCGGCCGTGCTCGGCTCGTGCACCGCGGGCGGCGCGTACGTCCCGGCGATGAGCGACGAGGCCGTCATCGTCCGGAACCAGGGCACGATCTTCCTCGGCGGCCCGCCGCTGGTGAAGGCCGCGACCGGCGAGGTCGTCACGGCCGAGGAGCTCGGCGGCGGGGACGTCCACGCGCGCCAGTCCGGCGTCACCGACCACCTGGCCGACGACGACGCGCACGCGCTGCGGATCGTCCGCTCGATCGTCTCGACGCTGGGCCCGCGCGCGCCGCGGCCCTGGGACGTCGTGGCGACCGAAGCCCCCGCCGCCGACCCGGCCGAGCTGTACGGCGTCGTGCCGACGGACCCGCGCGTGCCCTACGACGTCCGCGAGGTGATCGCCCGGATCGTCGACGGCAGCCGGTTCGGCGAGTTCAAGAAGGAGTACGGCGCCACGCTGGTCACCGGCTTCGCCCGGATCCACGGCCACCCGGTCGGCATCGTCGCGAACAACGGCGTGCTGTTCGCCGAGTCGGCGATGAAGGGCGCGCACTTCATCGAGCTGTGCGACAAGCGATCGATCCCGCTGCTGTTCCTGCAGAACATCACCGGCTTCATGGTCGGGCGCGCGTACGAGGCCGGCGGCATCGCCAAGCACGGCGCGAAGATGGTCACCGCCGTGGCCTGCGCGCGGGTGCCGAAGTTAACGGTCGTTATCGGCGGCTCGTTCGGCGCCGGCAACTACTCGATGTGCGGCCGGGCCTACTCGCCGCGGTTCCTCTGGATGTGGCCGAACGCGCGGATCTCGGTGATGGGCGGCGAGCAGGCCGCGTCCGTGCTGTCGACCGTCCGCCGCGACGCCATCGAGGCCCGCGGCGGCGAATGGTCCGCCGAGGACGAAGAGGCGTTCAAGGACCCGATCCGCGAGCAGTACGAGGCGCAGGGCAGCCCGTACTACTCGACCGCGCGGCTGTGGGACGACGGCGTGATCGATCCCGCGGACACCCGCACGGTGCTCGGCCTCGCCCTCTCGGCCGCGGCGAACGCCCCGCTGGCCGAGGTCAACTACGGCGTCTTCCGGATGTGAGGGGCATGTTCGACTCAGTTTTGGTCGCGAACCGGGGCGAGATCGCGGTCCGGGTCATCCGCACGCTGCGGGCCCTCGGCATCCGCGCGGTCGCGGTGTACAGCGACGCGGACGCCGACGCCCGGCACGTCCGCGAGGCGCACACCGCGGTGCGCATCGGCCCGGCGGAGGCCGCGAAGAGCTACCTGAACATTCCCGCCATCGTCAAGGCCGCGGAATCGTCCGGCGCCCAGGCCGTGCACCCGGGCTACGGCTTCCTCGCGGAGAACGCCGAGTTCGCGCGGGCCTGCGAGGCCGCCGGGCTCGTGTTCATCGGCCCGCCGGTCGCCGCGATCGACGCCATGGGCGACAAGATCCGGGCGAAGGCGACCGTGTCGAAGGCCGGCGTCCCGGTCGTGCCCGGTGCGTCCGATGTGGACATCCCCGATGGCGGCTTCGCGGAAGCCGCCGCAAAAGTCGGCTACCCGCTGCTGCTCAAGCCGTCGGCCGGCGGTGGCGGCAAGGGCATGCGGCTGGTGCACGCGCCCGAGGAGCTGGACGCGGCGATCGAGTCCGCGCGGCGCGAAGCCAAGAGCTCCTTCGGCGACGACACACTCCTGATGGAACGGTTCGTCA
Source organism: Amycolatopsis sp. NPDC051102 (assembly GCF_040682815.1). Classification (NCBI taxonomy): domain Bacteria; kingdom Bacillati; phylum Actinomycetota; class Actinomycetes; order Pseudonocardiales; family Pseudonocardiaceae; genus Amycolatopsis; species Amycolatopsis sp. NPDC051102. Next base: position 130,293 of record NZ_JBFBBT010000006.1, on the reverse strand, counting down.
CCACACCGCGGCACATCGAGATCCAGGTGCTCGCCGACACGCACGGGCGCGTCCTGCACCTCGGCGAGCGGGAGTGCAGCCTGCAGCGGCGGCACCAGAAGATCATCGAGGAAGCGCCGTCGGTGCTGCTCGACGAGGCCACCCGCGAAAAGATGGGCTCGGCGGCGGCCGAGGCCGCGCGCTCGGTCGGGTACGTCGGTGCGGGCACCGTCGAGTTCATCATGTCGGCGAAGAACCCGGACGAGTTCTTCTTCATGGAGATGAACACCCGGCTGCAGGTCGAGCACCCGGTCACCGAGCTGGTCACCGGCCTCGACCTGGTCGAGTGGCAGGTCCGGGTCGCGGCGGGCGAACACCTTTCCCTCGCGCAGGAAGACGTCGTCCTCAATGGACACGCCGTGGAAGCGCGCGTGTATGCCGAAGATCCGGCGCGGGGATTCATCCCGACCGGCGGGACGGTGCTGGCGGTGCACGAGCCGGCCGGCGACGGCGTCCGCGTCGACTCGTGGATGACCCCCGGCGCGGTCATCGGCTCGAACTACGACCCCATGCTCGCCAAGGTCATCGCCTGGGGCCCGGACCGCGCGTCGGCGCTGCACCGGCTCGACCTGGCGCTGGCCGACACGGCGTTGCTGGGCGTCGGCACGAACACCGCGTTCCTGCGCGCGCTGCTGGCCGACGCCGACGTCCGCGCCGGCCGGCTCGACACCGAGCTGGTCGACCGGCGGCTGGCCGAGCTCGTTTCCCCGGACGTGCCCGCGGAGTTCTTCGTCGCGGCCGCGCTGGACCGGTTCCTGGAGCTGCAGCCGTCCGGGCCGGTCGTGGACCCGTGGGACGTGCCGGACGGCTGGCGGATGGGCGGTTCCGGCGGGGTGACGTTCCGCCTGAAGTCGGGCCCCGCCCGGGCAGTGGTCCGGGTGCAGGGCACGCCGTCCGACGCGACGGTGTTCGTCGGCGAAGACGCGCCGGTGCGGGTGTCGGCCCGGCGCGACGGCGACGTGCTCGAGATCCGGCACGCCGAGGGGTTCCACCGCTACCGCCAGGCCTGCGCGCCCGGCGGGACGGTCTGGCTGTCCCGCGACGGGCTGAGCTTTCCCTTCGGCGAGCAGGAGTTCGAGCTGGCGTCACGCGGCGAGGCCGCTGGCGCCGGCCCGGTCACCAGCCCGATGCCGGGCACGGTGCTCGTGGTGAAGGTCGCGGCGGGCGACGTCGTGAAGGCCGGGACGCCGTTGCTGGTCGTCGAGGCGATGAAGATGGAGCACACGGTCACCGCGCCGATCGACGGCGTCGTCAGCGAACTCCCCGTCCGGGCCGGCCAGCAGGTCGCGCTGGACGAAACCCTTGCCGTAGTCGCGCCCCAAGAGGAGCAGCAGTGATCGACTTCCGCCTGGACGAGGAATACGAGTCCCTCCGCAAGACCGTCGAGGACTTCGCGCACGCCGAGGTCGCGCCGGTGATCGGCGAGCTGTACGAGAAGGAAGAGTTCCCGTACGCGATCGTCGCGAAGATGGGCGAGATGGGCCTGTTCGGCCTGCCGTTCCCCGAGGAGTTCGGCGGCATGGGCGGCGACTACTTCGCGCTGTGCCTGGCGCTGGAGGAGCTGGCCCGGGTCGACTCGTCGGTCGCGATCACGCTGGAGGCGGGCGTTTCCCTCGGCGCGATGCCGATCTTCCGCTTCGGGACGCAGGACCAGAAGGAGAAGTGGCTGCCTTCGCTGTGCGAGGGGACCGCGCTGGGCGGCTTCGGCCTGACCGAGCCGGGCGGCGGCTCGGACGCGGGGGCGACGCGCACCCGGGCCTCTTTGGACGGTGACGAGTGGATCGTCAACGGCAGCAAGGCGTTCATCACGAATTCGGGCACGGACATCACCAAGCTGGTCACCGTGACGGCGGTGACGGACGTGATGGAGAACGGCCGCAAGGAGATCTCGGCGATCCTCATCCCGTCGGGCACGCCGGGCTTCGAGGTGGCGCCGAAGTACTCCAAGGTCGGCTGGAACTGCTCCGACACCCACGAGCTGTCCTTTTCGGACGTCCGCGTCCCGGCGGAGAACCTGGTCGGTGTGCGCGGCCGCGGGTACGCGCAGTTCCTGTCCATTCTGGACGAAGGCCGGGTCGCGATCGCCGCTGTGTCGGTGGGTCTGGCGCAGGGCTGCGTGGACGAGTGCCTCAAGTACGTGAAGGACCGCGTCGCGTTCGGCAGGCGGATCGGCGAATACCAGGCGATCCAGTTCAAGATCGCCGACATGGAGGTCCGCACGCACACGGCGCGCCTGGCCTACTACCAGGCGGCGTCGAAGATGCTGCGCGGCGAGCCGTTCAAGAAGGAGGCGTCGATCGCGAAGCTGGTGGCGTCCAACGCGGCCATGGACAACGCGCGCGACGCCACGCAGATCTTCGGCGGCTACGGGTTCATGAACGAGTTCCCGGTGGGCCGCTTCTACCGGGACGCGAAGATTCTGGAGATCGGCGAGGGGACGAGCGAGGTCCAGAAGATGCTGATCTCGCGCCACCTCGGCGTCGCCTGACCCGCCACGAGGGGCACCTCCGCCGGAGGTGCCCCTCGGCGGTCACTGCGGCTGCTGCTGTTTCTTGTCCTCTTCGGCCCACGCGGCTTCGGCCTGCATCTGGATGTCGGTGAGACCGCGGTCGACCTGCACGATGTCCTTGCCCGCCCAGCCGACGAAGTTCTTCGAGCTCTTCGCGTCGGAAAGCGCCTTCAGCATCGGGTAGTAGTCCGGGTGCTTGGCCTTCAGCCAGTCGTCGACGAACTTCATCTTCTTGTAGCTGTCGCCGAACTTGGTCTTCAGCCAGTCCTCGTGCTTCTTGATCGTCGAGATGTCGTGGTCGCTCAGGTGCGACTTCGGCGGCGTCGGCTTCGGCGGCTCCGGTGGCTTCGGCAGCGGCCGCGAGAAGTTGGGTGTGGTGCCGTCGCCGGGAGGCCGCGTGCTCGGTGTGGCGCCACCACCGGGACCGTCGTGCGTGACCGCGGTGCCCGGTGGGGGCAGCGGCCGCGAGAAGTTCGGGGTCGTGCCGTCGCCCGGAGGCCGGGTGCTGGGGGTGGCGCCGCCGGTGGTGGGCGGGCCGTCGTGCGTGATTGCGGTGCCCGGCGGCTTCGGCAGCGGCCGCGAGAAGTTCGGGACGCCGCCACCGTGCGGGGGCAGGTTCGACAGCTCGTGGCCCGCGCCGGAGGAGCCCGGCTTGCCCTTGACCAGCTTCGACAGCCCGGTGAGCCGGGCCAGCGTGCGGCCGGCGTAGGCGACGACCTTGGCGAGCTTCGCCATCATCGCCGCGACCTGCACCGAGACGGTCGCGACGCACTTGGTCACCCCGACGGCGATCGACGCGCCGAAGGTGGGAATGGCCAGCGCGAGCGCGATCAGCATCGTGGAGATGATGTCGCCGAGGATCGTCGTGATGATGTCGCGCAGCAGCGAGCGGACCGCGCCGATCAGGGCCCCGGTGGTCTCGACCATGTAGCCGGCGACGTCGGCCGCCTTGGCGTTGGCGTCGATCCAGCCCTTCCGGTCGTTGATCGACTTGAGGAAGCTGTCGTAGCCCTTGCCCTGCCAGTGGGTGATCGTCGCCTGGAGCGTCTTGTCGAGCTCGTCGCCGGTGTTGCGCAGGCTTTCGCCGATCTTGTGCAGCTCGTTGGCGACCTTCGTGACCTCGGACGGGTTGCCCGCGACCTGGTCGAGCGGCCACTTCAGGAACGAGACGTGCTCGATCAGCCAGCCCAGCCCCGCGGCGATGAGCTTCGCCAGCGGGTCCATCGCGAACGCGACGGTGTCGAGGACGGCGCTGATGACGTTGATGCCCAGCTCGACGCTGACGGCCGCGAGGTCGCCGCCGTGCTCGGTCTGGACCTTGCCGATCGAGTCGCCGACCTGCTTCCAGCTGTCGAAGACGCCGGCGCCGGTCGTGGAGTTCGACGCCGTGATGGGAACGGTCACTTGCCCAGCTCCGTCTCGAAGGTGCTCAAACCCTGTGCCGTGTTCGAGTCGTGGGTGGCATACGTTTCGGCCGCCTTGTTCAAGTCGGCGGCGGACTTGCCGATGTCCCCGACGAGGTTGTTGATCTCGCCGGTGATCACCGCCATCGTGACCCGCGAGGGCACGGCGAGCACCTGCGCGAGCAGGATGCCGAACGCGGCGTTGTCGAACCCGTTGGCGGCCTGCATCCGGTTCGCGGCGTCCTGCACCGCCGGCTGCGTCGTGCCCGACAGGAACTGGCTGAACTTCTGCAGCTCGGCCGGGTCGACCGAGAAACCTGCTCCGGAAACCACTGGTCCTCCTCCGTCCTACCAGGGGTTGCTTTCGCCGTCGTCCTCGTCCGGCGCGGGCCGGGGACGACGACGTGGCTGACCGTGTTGCGGGGGTGGCGGCCGGTGCGCCGGCGGCCGGTCTTCGGCTTCCTGCTCCGGCATGAAGACTTCGCTCTTGCCCGGCGGCGGCGCTCCCGCGTCCGGCTCGGGGGCCGGCAGGAACTCGTCGAGCAGCTCGCGGGCCGCCGAGTTCTCGCCGACCATGCCGCTGAAGGCGTCGGCGACCTCGGCCGAGACCTTCTGCTGCGCCCGGCCGATCAGCTGCAGCACCATGGCGGAAAGGGCTTGCGGGGGCCGTTCGTAGGCGCGGGGGCCGAACCGGAGGTCCTGCAGCACGCCGCTCGGGCCGACGGTCACCGTGATCGCCCCGTCCGGTGACTGCACGGTGGCGACGGCGGAACGCAGTTTTTCCTGCGCGGCTGCGGCTTTCGCCTGGATTTCCTCGAGTTCGACGGTGAACGCGGCCAGCGGATCACCGGCGGGTCCTGGCTGTGTCAATTTGTCCTCGTCGCGAGAGAGGTGGTGAACGGAAGAAGTCAATCAGCGTTGCCTGAACTCCGGATGACACGGACCGAGCCACCGGCTGAACGAGGTCGCCACCTCCCCCTGGACACCAATATCTATACCGGTATAGTTATCGTCATGGTCGAGATCAAAACCGAAGCCGAACTGGCGGTCATGCGCGAAGCCGGACGAGTCGTGGCGAAGACGCTGGACACGGTCAAGGAGGCCGCCGCGATCGGCGTCTCCCTGCGCGAACTGGACGAGATCGCCGCGCAGGTGATCAGCGAAGCCGGCGCCAAGCCGTCGTTCCTGCACTACCAGCCGAGGTCCGCGCCGACGCCCTACCCGGGCGTCATCTGCACCAGCGTCAACGACGTCGTCGTGCACGGCATCCCGACGGCGTACCGCATCCAGGACGGCGACCTCGTCAGCATCGACTGCGGCGCGATCGTCGACGGCTGGAACGGCGACGCCGCGATCAGCTTCGTCGTCGGTACTGCCGACCCCGCCGATCTATCACTGATAGAGGCGACCGAGCGCGCACTTGCCGCCGGCATCGCCGCCGCGCAGCCGGGCGCGAAGCTCGGCGACATCTCGTACGCGATCGGCACCGCCGGCCGCGCGTCGGGTTACGGCATGCTCGACGACCACGGCGGCCACGGCATCGGCCGCGCGATGCACGAGGACCCGCACCTGCCGAACGAGGGCCGCGCCGGCCGCGGGATGCGGCTCAAGCCGGGGCTCGCGCTCGCGATCGAGCCGATGCTCACCCGCGGCGGCGACGCATACCGGCACGCCGAGGACGGTTGGTCCTTGCTCACCGTCGACGGCAGCCGCGCCGCGCACGTCGAGCACACCATCGCCATCACCGAAGACGGCCCGCAGGTGCTCACCGTGCGGTAGACAGAGGGGATGGAGCACATCGTCATCCGGTCGGGTGATTCTGGGGACGCCGACACGCTGCTTCGCTTCTTCGACGAAGCCGTGGAATGGCTCGTGACACGCGGCAGCTCGAAGCAGTGGGGGACCGAACCGTGGAGCCGCGTCCCGCAGCGCGTAGAGCGCGTGAAGGGCATGGCCGCGGACCCCGGCCTGCGCATCGCGGTCGTCGACGGCGAGGCCGCCGGCGCCCTGATCGTCTCGGAGGAGCGCGACCCGCACGTACCGGCGGTTAACGAGCGTGAACTGTATGTCCGATTGCTGATCACGTCCCGGCGGTTCGCCGGGCGGAGCGTCGGCGGGCGCCTCGTCGAGTACGCGCTCGACGAGGCGCGTCGGCGCGGCATCGACCTCGTGCGCGTCGACTGCTGGGCCGGCGGCGACGGTGCGCTGCAGCGGTACTACGAGAGCCAGGGGTTCACGCCCACCGTGCAGTTCACCGTCGACGACTGGGTCGGTCAGGTGCTGGAGCAGCGCGTGGGGTAGCGCGCCGCGGCGGGAAGGGCGACACTGTTGACGCGGTGCCAACAGACGAAGGAGTCGCCATGGCCGAACTCGCGGGCAAGGTCGTCGTCATCACCGGCGGCGGGCAGGGGATCGGCGCGGCGACCGCGTCGGCGCTGTCCCGGCTGGGCGCGAAGGTGGTGATCGGCGACCTCGACGTCGTCCGGGCCGAAAAGACCGCGGGCGAGCTGGGTGCCGACGCGCTGCCGCTGGACGTCACCGACATCCGCGGCTTCACCGAGTTCCTCGACGAGGTCGAACGCCGCCACGGCCGGATCGACGTGCTGATCAACAACGCCGGCATCATGCCGCTGGGCGAGCTCGAGGCGGAAACCGACGCGATGACCCGGCGGCAGCTGGAGATCAACCTGCACGCCGTCATCCACGGCACGCGCGAGGCGGTGAAACGGATGCGGCCGCGGCGCAGCGGCCACATCGTCAACATCGCGTCGTTCGCGGGCAAGGCCGGCTTCCCCGGCGCGGCGACCTACTGCGCCACCAAGCACGCCGTCGTCGGGCTGTCCGAGGCGGTGCACCTGGAACTGCACGGCAGCGGCGTGCACGTCTCGTGCGTGATGCCGGCGATCGTGCGGACGGAGCTGGCGAGCGGCCTCGGCGAAGCGAAGCTGTTCAAGTCTTCGCGGCCGGAAGATGTGGCCGACGCCATCGTATCCACGCTGCGCAAGCCTCGTTTCGACGTCTACGTGCCCCGCTCGGTGGGCACTATGGGCAAGCTCACCCGGTTGCTTCCGCGTCGGTTCGGCGAAGCACTCTCGCGGGCGCTGAAGGCGGACCGGCTTTTGGCTTCAGCGGCCCATTCCCCGGCCCGCGCGGCGTACGAAGCGCGGGCTGCGGACAGCGCCCCGGGAACGGCCGCGGAGTAACTCGGACGGCCTAGCGACTGTCCGAATTGGACGTGCTTGCCGGGTGCTTGCGGACGTGGCGCTGTTGAGTCCGCCCGCTTCGCCCGGCAAGATTGCCTCCGAGTCCGTTTCCAGGAGGCGCGAGAAAATGGCTTCACCACCCGCACGGCTGGCCGCCGCGGCGTCGAACGTGGTCGGCAAGGTGCTGCACGGCGGCGTCGCCGACCTGCGCCCGATGCCGCGGGTGCTGGTCGACCAGGGCCCCAACCGCTCGCTGTACCGGATGACGCACAGCAGCCGCCCGGTGTCCGGGCCGCCGATCCTGCTGGTGCCGCCGCTGGCCGCTCCGGCGATCTGCTTCGACCTGCGTCGCGGCTGCAGCCTGATCGAGCACCTGGTCGAGGGCGGCCGCAACGCCTACCTCGTCGACTACGGCATGGTCGCGTTCTCCGACCGGCGCCTGGGCATCGAGCACTGGATCGACGAGGTGCTGCCGCGGGCGATCCGGCGCGTGAGCGCGGACGCCGGCGGCCAAGCCGTGCACTTGGTGTCGTGGTCGCTGGGCGGGATCTTTTCGCTGCTGGTGAACGCCGACCAGCCGGACCTGCCGATCGCGTCGATCACCGCGATCGGCTCGCCGGTGGACTTCACGGCGATCCCGATCGTGGCACCGTTCCGCCCGCTGGTCGACCTGACGAACGGCCACCTGCTGACCCCGATCTACCGCGCGTTCGGCGGCGCACCGTCCTATTTGGTCAGCCGCGTCTTCCGCGCGACGGGCATCAGCCGGGAGATCACGAAACCCCTGGCGATCCTGAAGAACCTCGACGACCGCGACTACCTGGCCCAGATCGAGGCGGTCGACCACTTCATGAGCAACATGTACGCCTACCCGGGGCGCACGTTCGGCCAGCTGTACCACCGGCTGTTCCGCACGAACGACCTGGCGGAGGGCAAGGTGGACCTGAACGGCCGCATCATTTCCCTGTCCTCGGTCCGCGTACCGACACTGGTGGTGGCGGGCGAGAACGACACGATCGCCCCGAGGCCGTCGGTGGAGCGCGTGGTGGAGCTGCTGGACAAGGCCCCCGAGGTCCGCTTCAAGACGGCCCCGGGCGGCCACCTGGGCGTACTGACCGGCCGCAAGGCCCGCGGCACGACGTGGCGCTACCTGGACGAGTTCCTGGACGACCAGATTTCTTGAACGCGTTGAAGGCCACCCCCGCGGGGGTGGCCTTCAACAGTGTCACTTCAGTTCTGCGCTCGTCTTCCCGAGGATCCGCCTCGCGACGATCAGCTGCTGGATCTGCTGCGTCCCCTCGAAAATGTCGAGGATCTTCGCGTCCCGCGCCCACTTCTCGAGCAGCGACTCTTCGCTGTACGCCCCGGTCAGCTCGACGCACTTGAGCGCGATCTCCACCACCGAACGCCCCGCCTTGGCCTTGGCCATCGACGCCTGCAGCGAGTTCGGCTGGCGGTTGTCCGCCATCCACGCCGATTCCAGCGTCAGCAGGTACGCCGACTCGTAGTCCGCCTCCAGCCGCAGGAACTCCGCCGCCGCCGCGTGCTGGGCGTTTGCCGGGCGGTCGTAGTCGATCGGGACGCCGGCGGACGCCAAGATCTCGCGCGTCTCGTCCAGCGCCGCGCGGGCCACGCCGATCGCCATGGCCGCCACCAGGGGACGGGTGTTGTCGAACGTCTGCATGACGCCCGCAAAACCCTTCTTCGTGTCGATCTCCGGTGTGCCCAGCAAGTTCTCGCGAGGGACGCGGCAGTTCTCGAAGCGCAGCACCGCCGTGTCGGACGCGCGGATGCCGAGCTTGTGCTCGGTGCGCACCACCTCGAAGCCCGGTGTGCCCTTCTCGACCACGAACGACTTGATCGCCGCGCGGCCCTTGGACTTGTCCAGCGTCGCCCAGACCACCACCGCGTCCGCGCGCTCGCCCGACGTTACGAAGATCTTCTCGCCGTTCAACACGTAGTGGTCGCCGTCGAGGCGGGCCGTCGTGCTGACCGCCGCCGAGTCCGAGCCGAAGCCCGGCTCGGTGATCGCCATCGCCGCCCACATGCCGGAAAAGCGCTCCAGCTGCTCGTCCGTGGCCACCGAACTGATCGCCGCGTTGCCCAGGCCCTGCCGCGGCATCGACAGCAGCAGGCCGACGTCACCCCAGCACATCTCGATCGTGCCGAGGACGACGTTCAGGTTGGCGCCGTTGCGATTTCCCTTGGCCTCCTTGTCGGAACCGGACCGGCGCACGCCCGCCGCGCCCGCGCCACCCTCGCCGGAGGAGTTGAGGCCGTCCAGCAGGGCCGCGAACATGTCGAGCTCGGCCGGGTAGGTGTGTTCCGCGCGGTCGTACTTGCGCGAGATCGGCCGGAACACCTCGGCCGCGGCCTGGTACGCCTGATTGATCAGCGCGCCGGCCTTCTTGGGAACTTCCAGGTTGATCATCGTTAACGCCTTTCCGAAGCCTAAAGAAGGACGGCGCCTTCCATGACGCCGATGGCGCGCAGGTCCCGGTACCAGCGCTCAACGGGGTGCTCCTTGACGAAGCCGTGCCCGCCGAGCAGCTGCACACCCGCGCTGCCGATCTGCATGCCCTTGTCCACGGCCAGCTTCCGGGCCAGCGCGACCTCGCGGGCGTAGGACTTGCCCTGCTCGGCCCGCGCCGCGGCGCGCAACGTCACCAGCCGCAGGCCCTCCAGCTCGATCGCGATGTCGGCGACGGAGAACGCGACCGCCTGCCGGTGGCTGATCGGCTCGCCGAACGCCGTCCGCTCGTTGACGTAGGGGACGACGTAGTCGAGGACGGCCTTCGCGGTCCCGGCGGCCAGCGCGGCCCAGCCGAGCCGCGACAGCCGGACGACCTCGGTGAAGACGTCCGCCTTCCCGCCGCCGAGCAGCGCGCCGGCCGGCAACGCCACCTTCTCCAGGTGCAGCCGGCCCGTCGCGGCGCCGCGCAGGCCCATCGCCGGCTCGGTTTCGATCGACACGCCGGCGTTCGACGACTCGACGAGGAACAGGGCCGGCCCACGGCCTTCCAGGTCGGCCGAGACGATGAACAGCTCCGCCTGCGTCGCGCGCGGGACCAGCGTCTTGACGCCGTCGAGCTGGTAGCCCTTCGGCGTGCGGCGTGCCTTCGCGGCGGGCTTGAAGGGGTCGTACAGCGCCTTCTGTTCCTGCAGGGCCAGCGCCGCGGCCGGCACGTGCTCGCCGACGAACGCCGGCAGGTAGTCGGCCTGCTGCTGCTCGTCGCCCCAGCTGACCAGCGCGGTGCTGACCGCGGAGGGGGCGAGCACGGCGACGGCCAGGCCGAGGTCGCCGTGAGCAAGCGCTTCCGCGACGAGCGCGTTGGTCACCACCGAGCGTTCCGTGCCGACGCCGCCGAGTTCCTCGGGGATGCCGACGAGGCTGATACCCAGCTCGGCGGCCCGGGCCAGCAGCCCCTCGGGCGCCTCGAGCTTGGCGTCGGCGTCCGCGGCGGCCGGGCGCAGCTGCTCGGCGGCGAACTCCGTCACCGTCTCCACGATGAGCTGCTGGTCCTCGGTCGGCGTGAGGTCGAACAGCCCGGTGTCGCCGGCCGGCGCGAGCCGGGCGGGCTTGCCCAGCTTCTGCACCGACTTGAACGACCGGGTCGCCGCGCCGGCGACGCGGAAGCCGTTGCGGGTCCCCGCGGTGACCAGGTCCTCGAGGGGCTTGCGCAGCCCGGCCCGATCGACGACCTTGCTCCCGGCCAGCCGGGTCAGCGCGGACAGGCCCCAGCCCATCGCGTCCCGTTTCCTTGGCGCAGCCATGTGGCCCTCCATCCGTTACCTACTCGCGAGTAGGTTAACCCGTGAGCCGGGTTGACGCCAGTGCGGGGTCGGTCACGTGTGCGCGGTGTGCACTTTCCTGCGCCACTCGGCGAACCGGATGCGCTCGAAAGTGATGAGCCCGAGCACCAGACCGGCCACGACGAGCAGCAGCACGGCGGCGGGCACGTGCTCCAGCAACGGCGTCGCCGCGACCAGCAGCACCCCGACGACCAGCCGCTGGACGTTCCAGCTGCCGAGGTTGCGCTTGCGCAGGGCGCTCAGCGTGATCAGGTACAGCGAAAGGCCGCCGGTCAGCGCCCAGATCGGCACGCCGTGCAGGGCTTCGCCGGGGCTGTGCTGCTCGGTGTCGGCGATGTAGAGGAAGGCCTTCTTGAGGCCGAGGGCGACCAGCACGATCCCGGCGATCAGCGGCAGGTGCAGGAAGGTGTAGGAGTCGGTGGCGAGCTTCGCGCGGTCCACCCCGGTCGCTGTGGTCAGCCGGTGCTCGGACACCCGGGCGACGACGTCGAAGTAGGTCCACCACATGCCGGCGGCCAGCGCCAGCCCGCACACCGCGCCGCCGGCGACCAGCCACGACATCGGCAGCGCCCCGATCCCGATGCCGATCGCCACGATCGACTCGCCGAGCGCGATGATCACGATGAGCCCGAACCGCTCGGCGAAGTGCGCGGGCGAGTTGAGCCGCCACCCCTCCGGTCCGGAGAGGTAGACGTTGAGGTAATCGATTCCCAACGCCACGACCCACAACCCCAGCTGCCAAGGCCCGCTCAGGAAGGCGGCGACGCCGAGCAGCACGACACTCGGCAGCAACCCGACGAACATCTTGAGCAGAACCCGCCGCAGTCCCGGGTCGTTCTTCGCCGCGCCCAGGTAGGCGACGAGGTGCAACAGCCGCACGAGCGCGTAGCAGGCAACGAACAGAGCGGGCGCGAACAACCCGCCGGGGTGGTCGACGAAGGCTTCCGGGATGGTCAGCGACACCAGGAACATCACGGCCATGGCGCCGAACATCGCCAGCCGCGCGATCCCGTGGTCGACGTGGATGGTGGTCCCGAGCCAGGCATAGGAGCACCAGCACCACCACAGGACGGCGAGCATGGCCAGCCCCTGCCCGACCCCGGCGGGGCTCAGGTGGTCGGCCATCAGCTGGGTGGTCTGGGTGATGGCGTAGACGAAGACCAGGTCGAAGAACAGCTCGATGGTCGAGACGCGGTGGTCCTCATCCGCGCTCACCAGGTGCAGGCGTCTCGTGGGCACGACGAATTATGGACGAAACAAGGTCAAGAAGGTCCGGTTTCGGCGTAACGCCCTCCGCGAACATGGCCGAGCCTGTATGGGTCTGGGACAATGAGCCACGGGACGTGGGGAGGTGGGCCGTGCATCCGGCTGCGCACCACAAGACGATCATGGCCGTCGACATCGCCGGCTACAACAACCCGAGCCGCACGATGACTCACCTGCGCGAAGTGCACGAGGGCTTCTGGGCGGTCCTCAAGGGCGGCTTCGCCGAGACGGGCATTCCCTGGGACGCCTGCTTCGTGGAGAACACCGGCGACGGCGCGATGATCCTGCTGCCGCCCGAAATCGCCAAGGCCGACCTGGTGGCGCAGCTGCCCGAGCGCATGCACGCGGACCTCCGCCGCCACAACGCCGTCCACTCCGAAGGCGCCCGGATCCAGCTTCGCCTCGCGCTGCACGCGGGCGAGGTGCAGAGCGCCAGCCACGGTTCGGTCGGCAAGGCGGTCAGCTTCACGTTCCGCGTGCTCGAAGCAGCCGAGGCGAAGGCAGCTCAGAGGACGACGGGCGCCGAACTGGCGCTCCTGGCTTCGGATGTGTTCTATCAGGACGTCGTGCTCCAGGATCCGGCGGCGGCGCCCGCCGACTACCGGCGGATTCCGGTCGAGACCAAAGAAACTTCCACGATTGCGTGGCTGCGGCTCCTCGGTGGGTCCGCCGGTGGCCGGTGGCCGGCGCGGGATGCTGTCGTACGCACGGGGACGCCGTCCGAGGCCGACCGCGCGAAGGAGCTGACGGAACTGCTGCTGGACATTCCGTCGGTCGCCGAGGAAAGCAGCCGGAGAATACTGCTGAAGCGGCTCCGGCCGGAGATCGCGACGGTCGTGGCATATCACCCGCAAACCCGGCTGCACGTCCTGGAGATCGTCAGTACCTGCCTTCGCTATCGTGGCGGGCTCGCCGAACTCGTCGCGGCGGTGCAAATGCTGGAACCCGGATCCGAGCCGGTGCAGCGATTGCTCGACCACGTGGATGACCGCCCGGAAGAGCGCGGGTCGTGACATCTTTTTGGCAACCGGCGGAAGGCCTTTTGCCGGGTAAGATCGGCGCGACTGCGGCCGATGCGCACAGGCGACGACGCCGGTTCCGTCCCGTGTGAGTGGGTAGGGGGTGTTGCGCCAGGTGCCGGGACACGTGATCGGAGAGGCAGTCGTCGACGTACTGGCCGAAGCCGGCCTGGCCGATGAGCTGGCCGTGGTGGTCAGCCTCGTGGGGAAGACGCTGGGCGTCGAGCTGGCGGTGCCCCGGCACCCGACACCGCGCAGCTCGCTGATCGAAGTCGTGTCCGCCTGCGAGCGGTACCAGGACGGGATGCAGGCGCTGGCCGGTGCCGTCGCGTTCATGCGGCCGGGGTCGCCCGAGTCCGAGCGGGTCCGGGAGCTGGTCGAGCGACCGCGGGTGCTGGACCTGCTGCCACGCGCCGACCGCGACCGGTTGCACCAGTGGCTGGCGGGGCTCGAGGTGCCCCGGCTCGGCGAGCTGGTCCACCGCGCGAGCGGGCTCGGCTCGCCGCTGCCGCCCCAAGTGCGCACCGTGTGGGAAGCCTTCACCCACTTGGCCGATTTCAACGCGGACGTCGACGGCATTCCCCCGGCGTTCGCGCTTCTCGAACTGGTCGCCCGCCGCTGTGGCGGCGAACTCGCGCGGCAGCTGACCGAGTGGAACGACTACGAGGCCAGAAGACTCCGGCTCGAGGCCCAGCTGAAAGCGCGTCGAGCCTCGATCGCCATGCCCGAGCGGGAAGGGCGGCTGCACCTGATGGTCCTGGTGGACCACGACGGGATCGACCCGGACTTGTACCAGGTTTCCCATTGGTGTCAACGCCTCCCCGGGGAATGGCCGCCGCCCCACGGCGGGACGTCGGAGGTGCGGAGCGCCGACCTCGAACGGTACGTCGACAGCCTGGTGGTGGCCGCGGAGCGGATCTGGGCCGACCACCGCGGTTCGGTCGCCCTCGAGTTCGTGCTGCCCCGGGCCCTGCTGAACCTGCCCGTGCACCTCTGGCACCGCGAGCACGAATCCGGTATGCCGAGGCCGCTTTCGATCGACTACCTCATTTCCGTCCGTTCGCTGGAGCGCATGCGTTCGAAGCACTGGCACCGCGTGTGGAACCAGCACTGGGAAGCGTTCATGGCCAACCCGTCGGCCGAGTGCGTGTACTACGAAAACGGCACCCAGGCGGCGGCGCTCGATGTGGTTCTTTCGGACCTGAAGTGGGGGCTCGTGGTCCTCGGCTCGGCTCCGCCGCTCGAAGCAGGCGGGGAGAAGGACAGCCTGACAGCGGCTTTGCGGTCGGGTATCCCCGCTGTACTATGGCACCCCGACGCGCCACTGGACGTACTTCGCGAGTTGATCACCGAGTTCGCGAAGGGGCAATCCGGTCTAGGCGATTTGCCCATGCAGGCGAAGAAATCCCGCCACGCCAGTCTTCCCGAAACCACGTTCCATCGGGATAATCCAGTGCGGGATCTGGTGGTAATGTGGGACGATCCGAGCCGTCTCGTTCTTGACCAGCCGCCAGCTTTCCCGTGGCAGCGAGGGGATATCCGGGATGACCGAGAGCGAGCGTCTTGACGGGGGAGAGACGACGCAGGTCCGTGACGCGTCCCGTCTCGCGTCGTCGGACTGGTGGGTCTACCGCGGCACCGGCCGGCCGATCCACGACCTGGAACTGACGGACATCCTGCCGCCTCCGCCGCCGTGGCGGGACTTCGACGGTGGCCCGCTGCCGGAGTCCGACGATCCTCCGCGGGACGATCACGACGTCGCCCGGCGGCTCGGGAGTGAGCACTCGCAATCGGCCCAGCGCACCGGACCCGCCGAACTCGACATGATCAATGCGGCCCTTTACCTCCGGCGGCCGCTGCTGGTGACGGGCCGCCCGGGAACGGGGAAGTCCACGCTCGCCTACCGGCTGGCCGCCGAACTGCAGCTGGGGCGCGTCCTGCGATGGCCGATCACCAGCCGGACTTCGCTGACTTCCGGGCTCTACCACTACGACGCGATCGGCCGGATCCAGGCGGCGAGCGCCCGCTTCGCCACGCTGGGCGAACGGGCCAGTCCCGCACCCGAGCCCCCGATCGGCGAGTTCCTCCGCTTGGGCGTGCTGGGAACCGCATTCCTGCCACGCCGGGTGCCGAGGGTCCTGCTGATCGACGAACTCGACAAGAGCGAAGCCGATCTTCCGAACGACTTGCTCAGCATTTTCGAAGACGGCGAGTTCCGCGTTCCCGAACTGGAGCGGATCCGCAACCAGACCCCCGAAACGACGGTGTTCACGGACGACCCGGGGGAGACGGCGCTGGTCGTCGGCGGGCGGATCCGGTGTCACGCGTTTCCGATTGTCATCATCACCAGCAATGGGGAACGAGAATTTCCGCCCGCTTTCCTGCGTCGGTGCCTGCAGCTGGAAATGCCGGACCCGGATCCGGAGCAGCTGGCCGCGATGGTCGTGGCCCACCTGCACGATTCCGAGGAGAACCGCCGCAGGCTGGGTGACGGCTTGCAGAACGAGCTGATCGAGCAGTTCGTGCGGCGCAGCGCGTCCGGTGATGACGGGCTGCCTTCCGGAAAGCTGCTGGATGCCATGTACCTGGCCACGTCCGGCGCCTATCGCGGCGACGTGACCTGGGAGCGGCTCGTGGACGCTCTGTGGCAGCGTCTGTCGGCGGTGCAATGACGTGGGCGGCCCGCCCATGTCGCCGGTTCCCGGTCCCGCCGGCGCGGGATCGCGGTTCGGCGGTGCGGGGGGCGCGCGTGCGTCCGCGGAACCCGGGCTGCCGGACGTACGCGACGTCGCCGACGCTCTGTGGTTGATCGCCGCGACGCGGACCGACGAGGCGCGGCGGCGTCCGGCGGCGCCCTACCGGCGGCCGGACATTTCGCAAGCCGGCGATACCCCGCCGGGCCCGTTGGAACTGCCGGCCCCTCCGGTACGGGCGGAGCCGGTGCCGTCGTACGAAAGCCCACGTCGGGTGGTGGCCACCGGAGTCGTCGAAGTCCCCTCGGCGGCTGATCCGGGTTCGCCGCCGCAGCCCTCTTCTGGATCGGTTCGGCCGTCCGTTATTGTTCGGGCCCTCCGCACGCTGAAGCGAAGGGTGCCGGCCTGGCATGAGCGCGTTGTCATCGTCGACGAGGCCGCCACGGCCGAGCGGGTCGCCGAGAGCGGATTCTGGTGGCCGGTGACCGAGCCCGAACTGGAACGCTGGCTGGATCTCACCGTCGTCGTCGACACCGCCCGGTCGATGACACTGTGGCGGAGCACGGTGAAGTCGTTTCGCGCCGGCCTTGAACAACTCGGTGCCTTCCGGACGATCCAGTACCGGCGGCTCGACACCCAGAGCAGCGGCCACCGTCGCGGCCGGCCCCGGCTCTACGGTGAGACGTCCTCGTCGGCGCCGAGGGATCCGTCCGAGCTGATCGACCCCACCGGCCGTCGTCTCGTCCTGGTGATCACCGACGGTGTCGGCGATCTCTGGCGGTCGGGCGGCGTTTCCGCGGTGCTGGGTGAATGGGCTTCGGTGATGCCCACGGCCGTCCTGCAGGTTCTGCCGCAACGGCTGTGGTCCCGGGGCATGGACCTGCACCGGGCCCGCTTGAACGTCCGGGTGCCGATCGCGCCGAACAGCCAGTGGAACTGGGAACTTCCGGAGTCGTGGGCGGATCCGGAGCTGACGGCGGCCAAGGCCGGCGGCGCTGTCCCGGTGCCCGTGATGGAGCTCGGCCCACGCTGGCTTCGGTGGTGGGCCCGGCTGGTGGCGGCCGAACACAAGGGCCCGGTGCCCGCGAGAGTGCTGCTGAGCGGGCCGAAGACCACACCGATCGACGGCGACGACGCCATCGTCGATCCGGACAGCGCCCGCGAACGGGTGCGCCGGTTCTTGAGCGTCGCTTCCCCGCCGGCTTACCGGCTGGCCACGATGCTCGCCGCGGTGCCGGCGAACCTTTCGGTGGCCCGGTTCGTCCAGGACGAACTGTTGCCCGAAGCGCGGCCGGAGCATCTGACGGAGGTGCTGACGAGCGGGTTGCTGCGCCCGGCCGCGGCCGTCGGGGACGAGACCACGGTGTTCGACTTCCCGGCCTCGGTCCGGCAGGTGCTGCTGAGCGGGGCCCGGCGTGCCGACACAGCGGAGGTCGTCCGCGCCACCGAAGCCCGGTTCGGCACCATCACCCGGCTGCGGGACGCCATTGACGCGCCGGACGCGACCCGTGATCCCGATTCCCGGGCGGATCCGCCGCATGACGTCGCACTCGAACGGGTGGTAATGCAGGCCCTGAGTGGCCCTTATTCTTCTCGTGCCAGCCGAATTCGCTCGAAAGAGCGAGACCATTCCGGTGAACTGTCCTCCATTGCACCCGATTCAGCGACAGCGTCGTCGACTGTTTCCGGATCAGCTGAACACATCGCCCAAAAGAGAATGCCGCCCAACGATTATGGTGAACCGGTGAGAGACACTATGGCGAAAGCGCCCGTGCCCCCTGAGGCTTCCCCGTCCGCAGTCACCACCGCCGCAGCGGAGGATGACCTGGTCCGCCGGACCCCGGAGCCGCACGAGCCTTTGCCTGCCGAGGACGGCAGCCCCCGGTTGGGGCAGCGAACGGTTTTCGGCGCGGGACACCGGGAGAGCCCGGCGGAGGACGTCCCGCTCGTCTGGGGCAGCGTTCCACCCCGCAATCCCAACTTCACCGGACGGCGTGAGCTGCTCCGGCAGCTCGCCGAGCGGGTCACCTCCGGCACCACCGCCGTCCTGCCGTCGGCCCTGCACGGGATGGGCGGCATCGGGAAGACCCAGATGGCAGTGGAGTACATCTACAGCCACCTGCGGGAATACGACGTCGTGTGGTGGATTCCGGCCACGCACCAAGGCCAGATCCGGATCGCGCTCACCGAGCTCGCCCAGGCGCTCAACCTGCCTGGCGCCGGTGAAGCGAACACCGCGATCCCGGCGGTCCGGGAGGCGCTGCGGGTTGGCCGGCCGTTCCGCCGGTGGCTCCTGGTCTTCGACTCCGCCGAGGACGTCAAAATGGTCCGCGACTTCTTCCCGACCAACGGGCCGGGGGAAATCCTGATCACTTCGCGGAACGCGGAGTGGAGCAGCGTCGCCAGGCCGCTGGAGGTCGCGGTCTTCGAGCGGTCCGAAAGCGTCGAACTGCTGCGCCGGCGCGGTCCGGAAATCGACTTGGCCGAGGCCGAGCAGCTGGCGGAACGACTGGGGGACCTTCCGCTGGCGATCGAGCAGGCCGCCGCCTGGCGCGCCGAAACCGGCATGCCGGTGCAGGAATACCTGCGCTTGTTCGACGAAAAGGTCGCCGAAATCCTCGACACGTCCACGACGTCCGACTACGAGGTGTCGGTCGCCGCGGCTTGGAACGTCGCTTTCGACGAATTGCGCACCCGGAACCCGGTGGCGCACCAGTTGCTCCAGATCTGCGCTTTCTTTGCGCCCGAGCCCATTGCGCGGTCGTTTTTCTCGGGTGTCGGCAGCATTTCGATCCTTCCGGAGATCGACACGGCGCTGCGCGACCCGATGAAGCTGGCGCGGGCCATCCGGGACATCAACCGCTACAGCCTGGCGAAGATCGACCACCGGACCAATTCGATCGTCCTGCACCGGTTGGTGCAGATCGTGCTGCGCAACCGCATGACGCCCCAGCACCAGGCGGAAATGCGGCACGGAGCCCACCTGCTGCTCGCGAACCGCGACCCGGACGACCCGACGTCGTCGGACCAGTGGCAGCGTTACCAGGAGATCTTCCCCCACATCTACCCGGCGGAGATCGTCGAATGCGACGACGCCTGGGTCCGCCAGCTCGTGATCAACCTGATGCGGTACCTCTTCCAGTTCGGTGACCACGACGAGGCGCTTCGCCTGGCGGAGCTGGCCCACGAGAACTGGTCCGAACGGGTGGGCGCCGAAGACGAGCAGACTCTGCTGGCCGCCGAGCGACGGGGTTACTACTACTGGATCACCGGCCGGTACGCCGAAGCCGCGGCAGTCAATGCGAAGGTCCTTGAAACGCGCCGGCGGCTTTCCGGCGAAAACAGCGAGGAGACGCTCGCGGCGCAGATCGCGGTGTCCGGCGACCTGGCCGCCCAGGGCGACTTCTTCGGGTCCCGCAACCTGACCGAAGAAGTCCACGTGAAGGCCCGGGCGTTGTTCGGCGACGACGATCCGGTCACGCTGCGCGCGGCGCGGATCCACTGCACGAACCTGCGCCTGACCGGCGAATACCGCGAAGCCGCGGAACTCGACGAGGCGAATTACGAGCGACAGGTCGAGATCCTCGGCTACAACCACGCCGAGACCCTCGGCTCCCGCATGGGGCTCATCATCGACCGTCGCGAAGCCGGCGATTACGTGTGGGCCCGCGACGAGAACGAAAAGCTGGCCCAACGCGTCCGCGGGCTGTTCGGCGAGGACAATGCGGAAACCCTGCGGCGGATGGCTTACCTCGCGGTCTCCCGGCGGAAGGCCGGTGACCACGATGGGGCGAAAGAACTGGCGGCCGAGGTGCTGGAACGGTTCCGCATCCGGTACAGCGAAGACAACTTCAACGTGATGGCGTGCGCGGTCGGGTACTCGATCGACCTGCGTCACGCTCAAGAACTGCGCGCTGCCAAGGAATTGGGCGAGCAGATCTTCGAACGGTACCGGCTCAAGCTGGGTGAAAATCACCCGCACACCATGGCCGCGGCCGTCGACCTGGCGGTGACCTTGCGGCTTTTCGGAAACGCCGCCGCGGCACGGGAGTTGGACGAGCGTGCGCTGGTGCAGCTGCGGGCGACGCTCGGGTACGACCACCCGAGTTCGGTGTTGTGCGGGATCAACCTGGCGAGCGACCTCTCCGCGCTCGGCGAGACCGCGGCCGCACTGGAGCTGGAAACCGACATGCTGGCGCGCGCCGAGCGCGTACTCGGCAAGGACCACCCCACCACGCTCGCGGCCGGTCTGAACCGGGCGCTCGATCTACGCGCGTCCGAGCAGACCCAGGAAGCGGAGACGCTTTACGCCGATGTCCTGTCGCGGTACCGGATGGTGCTGCGCGAGTCGCACCCGGGAACCATCGCGGCCTCCAAGGGTGTCCGCGCGGATTGCGACATCGACCCGCTGCCGCTGTAGCCGGAACAGCTGCGGACCGGTCGTGCGCCGGTCCGCAGCTTGCGGGCTGTACGTCGATCAGCTGCGGGCCGGTGGTGTGCCGGTCCGCAACCAGCCGAGCCAGTCCGCGAGCTGGTCCGGCGTTCCCGGCGTGGTGCCGTCGGCGGCCAGCCGGCGGTACACCGCGCGGACCAGCTCGGGCTGGTGCAGCAGAACGGATCCGGCCGGTCCGGTGCCGGACCGGGAAAGGGCGAGTCCGAGGCCCGTCCAGGCCGCCGGGCTGTCCGGATCGGCGAGCAGTTCCGTCCGGTACCCTTCGGCCGCTTCGGCGAATCTGCCGGACACGTAGGCGAAGTCGGCCGTGGTCGCTTCGGGCACGGTACGCCAGTTCCGCGTGAAGCCGGCTGAGTCGCCGCGGGCCAGCCGGGTCAGATCGAGGCGGGAGCGGCGCCAGAGTCCATCGGGGACCGGTGTCGGCTCGGCGTCGGGCAGGAATCCGAGCGCGGGCCGGGGTTGCCCGGCCGACCAAGCTTCGGCCAGCGTTCGAACCACCAGCGCATCGGGACGCAGGTGGCGCAGCCGCCAGCCGGCGTAGTGGTCGAGCAGAGCCGCGGAGGCCGCGGACGCCGTGGCCATCGGTACGGGTTCACGCAGCCACGGGCTGAGCCGTTCCGCGATCCGGCGGAGGAACCGCCGGCCGTCGATGGTCAGCCCGGGATCGGACCTCAGCACCCCCAGGACCTGCCACACCGCCTGCCGCCAGTAGGCGAACTCGAACTCGGCGATCTCTTGGAAGGGTTCGTCTTCCAGCCGTGCCAACGCACGCCAGAACGCGGCGACGCCGTAAAAGGCGTACACGCCGTGGAAAACCCCGGCGATGGGCCGGGGGTCGTCGCGCCAGGCGGTGTAGAATCGCTCGGCCGGATCGTCTCCGTGCAGGTGCCGGAGGTGCAGCAAACCGCTGAGGCGATTGTGCTGGAACTCGTGCACGAGCGCCGCGGCGAGTGATGCGGGATCGGCCGGCCGGGAGATGACGGCGCTGCCGAACGCTTCTCCGCTCGAAGCACTCGTGGTGCCGAACGGCTGCATCGGCCGCGGCACGAGTGAACTGAACCCGGCCGGGAACGCGTCCGCCGTGTCGGGCAGGCAGCGGACGATCAGCCGCCAGGCGTCGCCGAGGAGCTGCGTCCAGTTCGCCAGTTCGTCCACCGGAAGACGTTGGGGGAGAACCGGTTCGAACGAACTCCGGTACGGGTCGACGTCGTCGATGTGAACGGACAGCACGCGCGCGCCCGAAGTGGCCTCGACCCGGCGGACCGCCCACCAGCCCGGGCCGTCCGTCGCCAGGTCGACGGGAGGCCGGATGATGTGCCGCCCGTTGTCCACTTCCAGCCGGCCGTCGGTCCGGCGTACTTCGGCCACCATGCGATCGGGGTCGGGTCCGAAGCGGGCCATCCCGAGCCCGGGCAGCGACGCGGTGCCGGACCAGAGGGGAATGGCCACGGAGAAGCTGAGGCCGGCGCGGATGGCAGCCGCGGCGGCGAGGGCGTGCAGATGACCGAGGTGCATCCACAGCGGGCAGACCCCGGTGATCTGCCGGTGCAGCAACCGGATCGTGTAGCCCGCCCAGGTTCCGGTGTACGGGTGTCCGAGCAACAGGTCCAATGCCTCGGGAGCGGATGCCTGGGCCCGCGCCAGCAGATCCCATGCCTCCTCGGGATGGGTGAGCGGGCCGCGCAACGCCGGATCCTTGACCACGAAATCCGTTATGGCGCGCAGGAGGAGCAATCGCCTGCTGCGTTCGGCCTCCCGCAGCAGGCGGACGGCGCCGACGTCACCGGTCCCGTCGGCGATCGCGTCGAAATCCGCCGTGCCGATCCGGTGGACCGGCAGTTCGTTCGGCGTCACTCGTTCCTGGTTGGCCGGCATGGCGCCGCCGCTAGGGCTGTCCGCTGCTGTCGCGCTTGTTTTCGTAGAGCCGCGGAACGGCCGATTGTTCGACCACTTGCTGCAATGCGCGTTGCAGCTCCGGGGTGTCCATCGTGCGCAGAGCGCTGAGAGGCACGTCGCTCAGGTCCACCAAGGGTGCGTCCGGGTTCGCGTGTTCGAGAACCGTGTTCATGCCCATCCCCATCCACGAACGGAATCCGGCCGGGTCGCCGACTCCATGATGCCCGACCGGCGGCCCCGGCAGGAAGGGCGGAAGGTCGGGAAGTGATCTGCCGCCGCGGTTCAGGCGACGCCGAGGACGGTTCGGAGCAACGTCGTCAGCTCGGCCTCGAAGTTCGGCCTCGACGCCACGCGGCGCGTGCGGGCCAGGTCGTTAGCGATCGTTAACGCTGCATGGACTGTAATTTTCGCTTCGCGCGGGGGTAGCTCCGGGTGCACCGCCGACAGCAACGTCACCCACTGGGCCACGTAATCGCGTTGCACCCGCAGCAGGTCTGCCTTGTCGCGGTCCGGCATCGTCACGCGGTCCGCCGAGAACGACACCAGCAGTTCCGGCGTGTGCAGAATCGTGTGCACGTACGACGCCGCCAACCGGCGCAGCGCCGAGTGCTCATCGGATGTCTGAAGCGCGCGCTCGGCTCCCAAGGCCAGCCTGTCCGCCGCCCGGTGGCCGATCGCCACCATCAGCGCCGCCTTGCTCGGGAAGTGGCGGTAGACGCTCGGGCCCGCTATGCCCGCTGCCGCGCCGATGTCCTCCATGCTCACGTCGTGGTAGCCGCGCCGGGCGAACAACGCCGTCGCCTCCGCCAGGACCTGCTCGCGGCGCGATGGCGTGCCCAGGCTCAGCGCCGGAGTCGACGGCTCCGCGGAGGGTGCCGGGAGTGTGGCGTTCAGCACATCCCAGGCCAGCTCCACCAGCAGCGCGGCGAACCGGCGGCGTGCCACCGACGTGTGGTGGACCGACACGCTCCCGAACACTGATAGAGCGGCCCAGCAGAGCAGCTCCGCGTCCTCCGCCGGCAACTCCGGGCGCTGGACCTGCAGAGCTTTCGACCACGTCGTCAGCGCCAGCATCGACCGGCGGGCGATCTCGCGCTGGTCCTCCTTCGGGAGATGCCGTCCCTCCCAGCGCCACAGCGCCGCGATCTCGCGGCGTTCGACAGCCTGCGTCGCGAGCCGGCCGAGGAGGTCTTTCAGCTGGTCGGCGGGGGGAACCGAGTCCGACAGCGCATCCGCCGTCGCCGCTTCCAGGTCCTCGAAACCGTTCAGCACGACGTACGCCAGGATCGCCTGCTTGTCCGCGAAGTGGCGGTACAGGGCCGGCCCGGTGACGCCCGCCGCGTCCGCGATGTCCTTGATGCCGACGCCGGGGAAGCCGCGTGCGCGGAACAGCTCCGCCGCCACCGCGGCCAGCTGGGCCTTGCGGTCGCGGGGGCGCGAGCTGCGTTCGACGTCGGTCATGGTGAGTGAACGATAGCGGCTCATGGCACACAGGCAACCCATTGACACCATGGGGTTCTCCGGAGATATGTTAATGGGCATTAGCCCTACTGGCCGGTATAGTCGGTCACGGTACGAAGACGTCCCACCCGCTCGCGAGGAGTTGTTCTGTGAGTAGCGAGGCCTACATCTACGAGGCGATCCGCACGCCTCGCGGCAAGAACAAGGGCGGTGCCCTGCACGGCACCAAGCCGGTCGACCTGGTGGTCGGCCTGATCAACGAACTGAAGGTCCGCCACCCGAACCTCGACCCCGCGGTGATCGACGACATCGTGCTGGGCGTCGTCTCCCCGGTCGGCGAGCAGGGCGCCGTCATCGCGCGCACCGCCGCGCTGAACGCGGGCCTGCCGGACACCGTCGCCGGTGTGCAGCTCAACCGCTTCTGCGCCTCCGGCCTGGAGGCCACTAACACCGCCGCGCAGAAGGTCCGCTCCGGCTGGGACAACCTGGTCATTGCCGGTGGCGTCGAGTCGATGTCGCGCGTGCCGATGGGCTCCGACGGCGGCGCGTTGTTCATGGACCCGGCCACCGCCTACGACAACTACATCGTCCCGCAGGGCACCGGCGCCGACCTGATCGCGACCATCGAGGGCTTCTCCCGCGAGGACGTCGACCGCTGGGCCGTCCGCTCGCAGGACCGCGCCGAGGCGGCCTGGTCCGGCGGCTACTTCGCCAAGTCCGTCGTGCCGGTCAAGGACATCAACGGCGTCACGGTCCTGGACCACGACGAGCACCGCCGTCCCGGCTCCACGATCGAAGGCCTCGGCAAGCTCAAGCCCGCCTTCGCCGGCATCGGCGAGCTGGGCGGCTTCGACGCCGTCGCGCTGCAGAAGTACCACTCGGTCGAGAAGATCAACCACGTCCACACCGGCGGCAACTCCTCCGGCATCGTCGACGGCGCCGCGCTGGTGCTCGTCGGCTCCGAGCAGATCGGCAAGACCTTCGGGCTGACCCCGCGCGCCCGGATCGTGGCGACCGCGTCGATCGGCTCCGAGCCGACGATCATGCTCACCGGCCCGACGCCGGCAACGGAAAAGGTACTGAAGACCGCGGGCCTCAAGCCCGAGGACATCGACCTGTGGGAGCTCAACGAGGCGTTCGCCTCCGTCGTGCTCAAGTGGATCAAGGACCTGCACCTCGACGAGGAGAAGGTCAACGTCAACGGCGGCGCGATCGCCATGGGCCACCCGCTCGGCGCCACCGGCGCGATGCTGGTCGGCACCGTGGTCGACGAGCTCGAACGCCGCCAGGCGCGCCGCGCCCTGGTAACCCTGTGCATCGGCGGCGGCATGGGCGTCGCGACCATCATCGAGCGGGTGTGAGGACCACTGTGTCTAACCAAAACGTGGCTGAAAGCAAGACCATCCGCTGGGAGCAGGACTCCGACGGCATCGTCACCCTGACCCTCGACGACCCGAACCAGTCGGCGAACACGATGAACGCCGACTTCCGCGAGTCGCTCGGCGTCACGGTCGACCGTCTCGAGGCGGAGAAGGACAACATCACCGGTGTCGTCATCACGTCCGCCAAGAAGACGTTCTTCGCCGGCGGCGACCTGAACGACCTCATCCAGGCCAAGCCCGAGCACGCGGCCGAGCTGACCGAGGGCAGCTCCCTGATGAAGGGGCAGATGCGCCGCATCGAGCAGCTCGGCAAGCCGGTCGTCGCGGCGATCAACGGCGCCGCGCTCGGCGGTGGCCTCGAAATCGCGTTGGCGACGCACCACCGCATCGCCGCCGACGTCAAGGGCAGCCAGATCGGCCTGCCCGAGGTGACGCTGGGCCTGCTGCCCGGCGGCGGTGGCGTCGTGCGCACTGTCCGGTTGCTGGGTATCCAGAGCGCGCTGCTGAACGTCCTCCTGCAGGGCCAGCGGCACCGCCCGGCGAAGGCGCTCGAGCTCGGCCTCGTGCACGAGCTCGTCGGCACGGTCGAGGAGCTCGTCCCCGCCGCGAAGGCGTGGATCAAGGCGAACCCCGAAGGCGGCGTCCAGCCGTGGGACGTCAAGGGCTACAAGATCCCGGGCGGCACGCCGTCGAACCCGAGCTTCGCGGCCAACCTGCCGGCGTTCCCGGCGAACCTGCGCAAGCAGATCAAGGGCGCGAACATGCCGGCGCCGCGGGCGATCCTGGCCGCCGCGATCGAAGGCGCGCAGGTCGACTTCGACACCGCGATCCAGATCGAGACGCGCTACTTCATTCACCTCGCCACCGGCCAGGTCTCGAAGAACATGACGAAGGCGTTCTTCTTCGACCTGCAGACCATCAACTCCGGCGGCTCGCGCCCGGACGGCTTCGAGAAGTACACCGCGAAGAAGGTGGGTGTGCTCGGCGCCGGGATGATGGGCGCCGCGATCGCGTACGTCTCGGCGAAGGCCGGCATCGACGTCGTCCTCAAGGACGTCTCGCAGGAGGCGGCCGAGAAGGGCAAGGGCTACGCGGAGAAGCTCGAGCAGAAGGCGCTTTCGCGCGGCAAGACCACGCAGGAGAAGTCGGACGCGCTGCTGGCGAAGATCAAGCCGACCGCGGACCCGGCCGACTTCGCGGGCGTCGACTTCGTCATCGAGGCCGTGTTCGAGAGCGTCGAGCTGAAGCACAAGGTGTTCGGCGAGATCGAGAGCATCGTCAACGCCGACGCGGTCCTGGGCTCCAACACCTCGACGCTGCCGATCACCACCCTCGCCGAGGGCGTGCAGCGCACCGAGGACTTCATCGGGATCCACTTCTTCTCACCGGTGGACAAGATGCCGCTGGTCGAGATCATCTGCGGCGAGAAGACGTCCCCGGCGACTCTGGCGAAGGTCTTCGACTACACGCTGCAGATCAAGAAGACCCCGATCGTCGTCAACGACAGCCGCGGCTTCTTCACCTCCCGCGTGATCGGCACGTTCATCAACGAAGCCGTCGCCGCGCTGGGCGAGGGCGTCGAGCCGGCGTCGATCGAGCAGGCGGGTTCGCAGGCCGGCTACCCGGCGCCGCCGCTGCAGCTGATGGACGAGCTGACGCTGACCCTGCCTCGCAAGATCCGCAAGGAGACCCGCGAGGCGATCGAGGCCGCGGGCGGCACGTGGAAGGCGCACGCGTCGGAGACCGTGATCGACCGGATGGTCGAGGAGTTCGACCGCAAGGGCCGCTCGACGGGCGCCGGCTTCTACGAGTACGACTCGGAGGGCAAGCGCGTCGGCCTGTGGCCGGGTCTGCGCGACGCGTTCAAGTCGGGCTCGGCGGAGGTGCCGTTCGAGGACCTCAAGGAGCGGATGCTCTTCGCGGAGGCCCTGGAGACGGTCAAGTGCTTCGACGAGGGCGTGCTGACGTCGGTCGCCGACGCCAACATCGGCTCGATCTTCGGCATCGGCTTCCCGGCGTGGACGGGCGGTGTCATCCAGTACATCAACCAGTACGAGGGTGGCCTGCAGGGCTTCGTCGACCGGGCCCGTGAGCTGGCCGCCCGCTACGGCGACCATTTCGAGCCGCCGCAGTCTTTGGTGGAGAAGGCCGCCAAGGGCGAGATCTACGAATAGGCAGTAGTTCCGTGAAGGCCACCTCGGGTTCTCCGAGGTGGCCTTCACGGCTTTCAGAGCGCGACCACCACCTCGGCGTGGCTTACGTGGCCGTCCCATCGGCTCAGCGCCCGGCGCGCGTCCGCCTCCAGGACGGCGTCTTCGTAGCTCTCGCCGGCGAAGCCGCGTACGGCGTCGAGGCCGGTGAAGAACGTGATCGAGGTGAACTCGACCTCGTCGTGCTCCGGACGGCGCAGCAATCGGGCACCGCGAAAGCCAGGCACGTCACGAAGGTGCTCTGCGACTGCGGTCGCGTAGTGCCGCTCGTAGTCGTCGGCTGTCGCGGCGGGCGCCCAGCCGCGCCAGGTGCGTGCGATCATCCTCGGTTCCCCAATCCGTCGAGGGGCTCGACGGTACCCGCGGTCTCGGAGCGAAAGCTGTGTCCGAGTTCGGTGCCGAGCCCGAAGTAGTGACGGAAGTTGTAGATCAGGGGACTCCACGCTCCCGGGTCGACGTGGTCGGTGCCCGGCACGACCAGTTCCGGCGAGGCGTGCACCGCCAGCACCCGCGCTTGCACGATGTGGAAGTCCTGGGCGGTGTCCGATTGCTCTATCACTGATCGAGCCTCCAGCTGCAACGGGCACTCCGCGACCCGCGGCGGCCGCACCAGCCGCGACGGCTCCGGCGTCAGGCCCGCGGCTTCGAACTTCTCCCGCTCGTGGCGGAACATCGGCTTGGTCGCCGGCACCGGGTCGCGGCCGGTCAGGGGCGCCAGGCGCTCCACTGCCTCCCACTGAGCGGGGGCGGGAAGGTTGACCACGACGTCCGGGCGCGCGCGGAGGTTGTGCGCGGTCTGGCCGTCGGCGGCGATCCCGAGCACGACCGTCCAGCCGAGTGCCCACGCCGACGACATCGGGGCGAGGTTGGGACTGCCGTCGTCGTTCTCGGTGCTGAGCAGGACGACCGGAGTGCCGAAGTACAGGATCCGGGGCTTGATCTCCATGATCGGGAACGTAGGCGCCGGAGCGTTCGCCGCGGGCCGAAGTGTCCGGCAGCTTGTCCGCTCGTGTTCGCCTGATCGCCACTGAACGCACGTTAACCTCCGCCCATGCGCCGTCCCGTCACGGTGGCACTGGCCGCCGTCCTCCTCACCTCCGGTCTGACAACGATGTCGGCCGCCGCCGACCTCAGCCCTGCCGACTTCGTCGATCCGCTCATCGGCTCGGCCGGGGACGGCAACACCTACCCCGGAGCGACAGCGCCCTTCGGGATGCTCGCCTGGAGCCCGACCAGCACCCGCGGCGACCAGACCTCGACCGGTGCCGCCAACGGCTACCAGTACGACACCACCCGCATCCGCGGCTTCAGCCTCACCCACGTCAACGGCGCGGGCTGCAACCCCGGCGCCGCCGGCGATGTGCCGATTCTGCCCTTCACCGGCGAAGTCACCTCTTCACCGACCGCCGACACCACCGACGCTGTCTACGCCAGCAACTTCAGCCACGCCGACGAAGCCGCGACGCCGGGACGGTACCGTCTCGGCCTGCAGAACGGCGTCACGACGGACGCGGCAGCGACCGAACGTACCGCGATCGCCGCCCTGCACTACCCGAAGGACAAGCCCGCGTCCCTGCTCTTCCGCACGTCGAACTCGCTCAACGGCAGCGAAGACGCCGAGACCCACCTCGATCCGGCGAACCGCGCGGTGACCGGGTCCGTGCTCACCGGCGCCTTCTGCGGCCGCCGCGCGAACGGCGGCGTCAACAACCGCAAGTCCTACTACCGGCTGTACTTCACCGCGCGGTTCGACCAGCCCTTCGCCGGAACCGGAACGTGGAAGGACGCGACGCTCCAGCCCGGCGGTCTCGACCAGACCGGCGGCGAAGGCTACGCGACCGGCAAGGACCGCGCCGGACGCGGCTCGGGCGGCTACGTCACCTTCGCCCCCGGCTCCGACGTCACGATGCGGATCGCGATCTCCTACGTCTCCCTCGAAGGCGCCGAACGCAACCTGCGGGCCGAGCAGCCGCCGAAATCCACCGTGGACTCCATCGCCGGGAAGACCAAGAAGGCATGGAACACCGAGCTGGGCCGCGTGGACGTCGGCGGTGGCACGGCGAACCAGCGGATCGTCTTCACCACCGCGCTCTACCACAGCCTTCAGCAGCCCAATCTCGTCAGCGACGTCGACGGCCAGTACCTGGGGATGGACCGGAAACCCCACCACGTCGAACGCGGGCAGGACGCGCAGTACTCGAACTTCTCCGGCTGGGACCAGTACCGCGCCCAGGTGCAGCTGCTGGCTCTGCTGCAGCCGCGCGTGGCCGGGAATTTCGTACAGTCGCTATACAATTACGCCCGCCAGAACGACGGCGTCTGGGACCGCTGGGTGCACGTCAACGGCGCAACGCACGTCATGACCGGCGACCCGTCCGCGGCGACGGTCGCGACTTTCTACGCCATGGGCGTGCGGAACTTCGACTACCGCGGCGCGTTCGACTCGCTGTACAAGCAGGCGACCGTCCCCCGGCCGGAGGGACTGCAGGACGGCGGCTGTCCCGGCCAGTGCGTCGGCCAGCGGCCGAATCTCGCGCAGTACCTGACGTCGCACTACGCGCCTAACGACGTCTGCCACTGCTGGGGCGGCGCCGCCGAGACGCTCGAAGACGCGGTCGCCGACTCGGCAATCGGACATTTCGCAGAGCTGCTGGGCCGCAGCCGCGAAGCTGCGGAGATGCACGCCCGCGGCGCGTACTGGCGCAACGTCTTCAACCCCGCCACCGGATATACGCAGGCGCGCAACGTCGACGGCAGCTGGGTGACGCCGTTCGACCCGGCGAGCGACCGCGGCTTCGCGCAGGGCAGCGCGGCGGCCTACACCTGGATGGTCCCGCAGGACGTCTCCGGTCTCGCCGACGCCATGGGCGGCAAGGCCGCCGCGGTCGCTCGCCTCGACGGCTTCTTCCACGACTCGAGCGGGAACTGGCAGCTCAAGGGCGGCGGCCCGCTCAAGTACGACCCGACGAACGAGCCCGACATCCACGCGCCGTGGATGTACAACGAGCTCGGGCAGCCGGCGAAGACGCAGGAAACCGTCCGGCAACTGGTGAACACCGTCTACACGACCGGCCCGTCGGGCCTGCCCGGCAACGACGACCTCGGCACGATGTCCGCCTGGTACGTCTTCGCCGCGCTCGGCCTCTACCCGCGGACGCCGGGTTCGGCGGAACTGCTGCTCTCGAGCCCGCTGTTCCCCAGCGCCGTGGTCCGGCCGGCGGGCGGTGCGCCGATCCGGATCACGACATCCGGCAGTGGGAAGTACATCGCCGATGTCCGGCGGTCGGGACGGCCGCAGCAGGACTGGAAGCTCGACGCGTTCTTCCTGCGAACCGGCGGAACGCTGGCGTTCCGTCTGTCCGAGACACCGGCGGCGTGGGGGAGCTGACCGGCAATTCTCGCGGAACCCCGGGGCGGTGCGCGCCGAGGAGGGGGATGGCCGCCACACCGTGGTGGCCATCCCTGCATCACGGCTCCAGCGCGAGGTGCGGCAGCCGGCGGTCCAGCCACCGCGGCAGCCACCACGCCCGGGCGCCGAGCAGGCGCATCACCGCCGGGACGACCAGGCAGCGGATCACCAGCGCGTCGAGCAGCACCGCGACCGCGAGCCCGAGGCCGAACTGCGCCAGCATCCGCGACGGGTCGAGCAGGAACGCGCCGAACACCAGCACCATGATCGCGCCGGCCGCGGTGATCACGCCGCCGGTCGCGGCGAGCCCTTCGCGCACCGCCAACCGCGCGTCGCCAGTGCGCTGCCACTCCTCGTGCATCCGCGACACGAGGAACACCTCGTAGTCCATCGACAGCCCGAAGACGATCGCGAAGATCATCACCGGCACGAACGCCTCGATCGGGCCGGGCTGCGCGCCGAGCCAGCCGTCGCCGAACACCAGCGTCATGACGCCGAGCGAGGCGCCGATGCTCAGCAGGTTCAGCAGCGCCGCCTTGAGCGGGATGAGGACCGACCGGAACACGACCATCAGCAGCAGCGCGGACAGCCCGACGACGACCAGCACGAACAGCGGCAACCGGTCGGCGACGGCGCCCGCGAAGTCCGTCGCGGCCGCGACCGAGCCGCCGACGAGGTAGTGCCCCGGCAGTGTCGGGAGAACGTCGGTCCGCAGGTGCGTCACCAGCTCGGCGGTCGCTTCGTCCTGCGGTGACGTCGCCGGGAACGCGAGGACCGTCCGCCCCATCGGCGGCAGCGCGCGGGCGATACCCGGCGTCGACGCGAGCGTCTGCTGCAGTGCGACGGGATCGCCGTCCACCCCGATCACTGCTAGAGGGCCGGTGAAGCCCGGACCGAAGCCCTCGGCCAGCAGGTCGTATGCCTTCCGCGTGGTCGATCCGGCGGGGTCGGTGCTCGCGTCGGCGAACCCGAGCCGCATCCCGGCGGCCGGGATCGACAGCCCGACGAGGACGAGCAGACCCAGCGCGAGCGGGGTCAGCGGACGCTTTTGGACAGCGTCCGCGAGCCGGCGCCAGACCTTGCCGTGGTCGCGTTTCGCGGCGTGCCGGCGGATGCCGCGCTCGAGCCGCTTGCCGAACAGCGACAGCAGCGCGGGCAGGAGCGTCACCGACGCGAGCATCGTCATCAGGACGGTGAGCGCGACGGACAGCGCCACTCCGCGCAGCCCGCCGAGCCCGAGCGCGAGCAGGCCGAGCAGCGCGATGATCACCGTCGTCCCGGCGAACAGCACCGAACGGCCGGCGGTGTCGAGTGCCCGCCGGGTGGCCGCGTCGCGGTCGTGGCCGGCGAGGATCTCCGTGCGGTAGCGGGAGAAGATCAGCAGTGCGTAGTCCACGCCGACGCCGAACCCGACCAGCATCATCAGCGGCGAGGTGTAGCCGGCGATGTCGACGAAGTGCGAGACGACCGTGATCACCCCGAGCGTGCTGCCGACGGCGAACACCGCGGTCAGCACCGGCAGCCCGGCCGCGAGCAGCGAGCGGAACAGGAACACGAGGATGACCAGCGCGGCGAGCAGCCCGACACCTTCCGCGGGGCCGCCGCCTCCGGAGATCCGCTCGATCGGATCGCCGGCGAGCCCGACTTCGACGGGCCCGACCCGCTTCGCGGCGTCGGCGAACTTCACGATGTCGTCGTAGGGGAGGTCGGTCGAAGCCGCGTCGAAGGTGACCGTGGCGTAGCCGATCCGCCCGTCGGGCGACAGCGTCTCGAACGGGTCGGTCACCGATCGCACGTGCGGCTGCAATCGGACATCGCCCAGCATGTTCTCTATCACTGATCGATTCGCGGCGAGGCCGTCGTCGGCTTTCAGCACGATCTGCGCGCTCGCGCCGGACTGCGCTGTCGTCTTGAGCAGGTCGACGACCTGCTGGGACTCGGTGCCGGGCAGCGAGTTGTCGTCGTGGAACGCGCTGCCGGTGAGGCGGGAGGTGACCGTGACGCCGATGAGGACCAGCGCCCAGAGTGCGACGGCGAGCCACCGGTGGCGCTGCGCCCAGCCGGCCACGCGGGCCAGGCTTCCCCCGGTGGGGCGAGTGATGGTGTCCATGGCGGACAAGGATTCGCGAATCCCGCCCTGCTCCGCGTCGCGCACGGGAAGACACTTGCCGTGCTCCCGGCGGTGTCCCCTAAGGCGTTTCCCGTACCCCCGCGGGAGTACGGCTCAGGGCGTCAGCCAGCGGGGCGTCACCGCGCCCGACTCATAGGCGAGGACGACGAGCTGGGCGCGGTCCCGCGTGCCGGTCTTGGTCATGATGCGGCTGACGTGCGTCTTCGCGGTCGCCGGGCTGAGCGTCAGCTCGCGGGCGATTTCGTCGTTCGACAGCCCGGCCGCGACCAGGGACAGCACCTCGCGTTCGCGGTCGGTGAGCCGGTCGAGCGCCGGCGACGGCGCCGGGCGGGTGACGCGCGCGGCGAACTCCGCGATCAGCCGCCGGGTGATCGACGGCGCCAGCAGCGCGTCGCCGCGGGCGACCACGCGGACGGCGTGGATCAGCTCCTCGGGCTCGGTGTCCTTGACCAGGAACCCGCTCGCGCCCGCGCGCAGCGCACCGTAGACGTCTTCGTCGAGGTCGAACGTCGTGAGGATGACGACCTTTGTGTGCACGCCCGGGTCCCCGAGGAGGTGCCGGGTGGCGGCGAGGCCGTCGAGCACGGGCATGCGGATGTCCATCAGCACGACGTCCGGGTGGTGGTCGTGCGCGGCTTGCAGCGCCTCGCGCCCGTTCGCGGCCTCGGCCACGACGTCGATGTCGGCCTCACCGTCCAAAATGGACCGGAAGCCGGCGCGGACGAGCCGCTGGTCGTCGACGAGCAGGACCCGGATCATCGGCCCATCATCGCACCGGCAGCCGGGCGCGCACGCGGTAGCCGCCGCCCTCGCGCGGCGCCGCGGTCACCTCGCCGCCGAGGGCTCGCGCGCGTTCGGCCATCCCGCGGATCCCGTTGCCCGCCGGCGCCGCGCCGCCGCGGCCGTCGTCGTCGACCTGGACCGACAGCTCGTCGGCGGCGTAACCGAGCCGGACGACGACGGTCTTCGCGTCGGCGTGCTTGCTAACGTTCGTTAACGCTTCTTGCACCACCCGGAACGCCGCGTGCTCGACGTCCGGAGGCAGATCCCGGGCGACGCCGTGGATCTCGGTGCGCACAGTCAGCCCGGACGCGCCGACCGACTCGGCCAGCTCCGCGATCCGCTGGAGGCTCGGCCCGCCGGTCTGGCGGAGCATGCCGAGCGTCGCGCGCAACTCCTGGAGTGCGGTCTTGCTGGCGTCCTTGATCGCCCCGAGCGCCTCTTCCGCCTGCTCCGGGTCGCGGCGGTGCAGCGCTGCACCGGCCTGCACATTGATCAGTGATAGATGGTGGCCGAGGACGTCGTGCAACTCTCGCGCGATGCGCAGGCGTTCGTCGGTGGCGCGCGCCCGCGCCTCGGCTTCTTTGGTGCGCTCGGCCTCGGCGCGGTAGTGCGCGACGGCGCCGCCCGCGACCAGCGCAACGAACCAGCCGGTCATCAGGAAGAACGCGAAGTTGTCGACGTGCCGGCCGGTTCGCGAGCCGATCTCGCCGGCCGCGACGCCGGCCATCGCGGCCACGGCGAGCAGCGCGGCGCCGCGGATCCGCCCGGCCGCGGCTGCGTTGTAGAGCGCGTACGCGAAGGCGAGCAGGACCAGGCCGTCGGGGTCGGTCAGGGGGTAGTAGAGCGCGCAGCATACGAGCGCGAACGCGGCGACGCTCAGCGGGTACCGGCGCCGCAGGAAGAGAGCGGCGCAGCAGAGGACGGTGAGCGCCCATCCGGCTTCGGCGTGGTGAGCGGGCTTGGCGCCGTCGTTGAGGACGGCGAAGAGCGACCCGGCAAGCACCGCGGCGACGACCGCGAGCTCCGCCGCGTACCGCCGTAACCAGGACATCCGGAAAGTGTAGGAGAACAGGCGTAACAGCCGGGCGCGTTCCGCCGACTCCTGCGGCATTACTTCGTGGTGCTAAGGGAGTCGGCGTGCGGATGAAGCTCGGTGCGGTACTGGCCGCGGGTGTCCTGGTCGCGGGGTGCGGGGTCGGTTCCGTGCCGCCCAAGGACTCCGGCGGCCTCGGTGTCCTCGCTCCCACTACTTCGACGTCTTCGGTCCCGACGTCGTCTTCGGCGCCGAGCGAGACGCCGGCTCCGTCTTCGGTCCCGGCGACCTCGGAAGCGCCGGTGGTCGCCACCACCCCGGCAGCGCCGAAGACGGCCGCGGCGGAAACCAAGGCGCCGAAGACCACGGTCGTGGCCGCGCCGGCGCCCACCGGCTGCGGCGCGGACTACTACCGGAACTCGGACGGCAACTGCGTCCACCGGCCCAGCGACAACCCGTCCGGCGCAACGGCCCTCTGCAAGGACGGCACTTACAGCTACAGCCAGCACCGCTCCGGAACCTGCTCCGGCCACGGAGGCGTGCGCAGCTGGCTGTGACGAAACCGCCAGTCATGCGGAAACCCGTCACCCCGTAGGTACAGTGCATGAAGTTGCATGACGCGTACTAAATACACACTGGGGGTGTGGTGGTGTCCCGTTCCGCGCCGTCCGGCCGGGCGATCGTCGTCGTGCTCGCTTCGTGCGGGCTCGTCGCGTCGTTCATGCAGACACTGGTCGTGCCGCTGATCCCGGTCTTCCCGCGGCTGCTCCACGCCTCGGCGGCCGACGCGTCCTGGGTGGTCACCGTGACGCTGCTGGCCGCGTCCGTGATCACCCCGGTCAGCGGCCGGCTCGGCGACCTCTACGGCAAGCGGCGGATGATCCTCGTCAGCCTCGCGGTGCTCGTCGCCGGTTCGGTGGTGTCCGCGACGACGAGCGCGCTCGCGTTCCAGATCCTCGGCCGCGGGCTGCAGGGCTGCGCGATGGGCGTCATCCCGCTCGGCATCAGCATCATGCGCGACGAACTCCCGCCCGAACGCGTCGGCGGCGCGATCTCCCTGATGAGCGCGACGCTCGGCGTCGGCGGTGCCATCGGGCTGCCGGTCGCCGCCGTGGTCGCCGAGAACGCCGACTGGCACGTGCTGTTCTGGACCGCCGCCGGGCTCGGGCTGGCCTGCGCGCTGCTGATCCTCACCGTCGTGCCGGAGTCGCCGCTGCGCACGCCGGCGCCGTTCGACTACTTCGGCGCGTTCGGCCTGGCCGCCGGGCTGCTCTGCCTGCTGCTGCCGGTGGTCAAGGGCGGCACGTGGGGCTGGACCAGCGCGCCGACGCTCGGGCTGGCGGCGCTCGCCGTCGTCGTCCTGCTCGGCTGGGGTGCCTACCAGCTACGCCGCCGGGACCCGCTGGTCGACCTCCGGGTGTCGGCCCGCCGTCCGGTGCTGTTCACGAACCTGGCGTCGATCATGGTCGGCTTCGCGCTGTACGCGATGGCGTTGTCGTTCCCGCAGCTGCTGCAGGCCCCGGCGTCGACCGGCTACGGGCTGGGTCAGACGATGGTCGAATCCGGCCTCACACTGGCCCCGAACGGCCTGGTGATGATGCTGCTCTCGCCGGTTTCGGCACGGCTCATCGCCCGGTTCGGCCCGCGCCCGACGCTGATGAGCGGCGCACTGGTGATCGCCGCCGGGTACGCGTTCGCGATCGTGCTGATGGACAACGCATTCGAGCTGATCACGGCGTCGGTGATCATCGGGGCCGGCGTCGGCATCGCGTACGCGGCGATGCCCGCGCTGATCATGGGGTCGGTGCCGGTCACCGAGACGGCGTCGGCGAACGGCCTGAACTCCCTGATGCGCTCGGTCGGCACCGCGATCTCCAGCGCGGTGATGGCGGCGATGCTGGCTCAGCTGACGATCAGTGTCGGCGGACTGCCGGTGCCGTCGCTGTTCGGCTTCCGCGCCACGTTCGCGGTGGCGGCGCTGGCCGCGCTGGCGGGCGTGCTGCTCGCGGCGCTGGTCCCGAAGAAGCGGCCGGCGCCGGAGCTGATCGCCGTCTAGTTCTTGCGCGCCACCAGCGCCAGCCCGCCGCAGTCCGCGGGATTGGGGGGCATCTCCGTGGGGTCGTCCGGCCGCCACTCAGGGATGAACACGACGCCCGGATCGACGATCTCGAAGCCGTCGACCAGTGCGCGCAGCTCGTCGGCCGAGCGCGGCGTGACGGGGTTCGCGCTCTTCTCGTACATCGCGACGGCCCGGGCCGTCCCGTCACTCTGCTGCTCGTAGGTGGCCGACGACATGGCGAGGTAACTGCCGGGCGCGAGCGCGTCGCGGTAGGCGGCGATGAGCCGGGCCGGGTTGCGCTCGTCCGGGATGAAGTGCACGAACAGCGCCATCACGACCATCACCGGCTGGTCCAGGTCCAGCATCATCTCGGTGATGTCGTGTTCGAGGACGTCGTCGGGGAACTCGGCGTCGGCGTGCACCATCGCCGCGTTCTCGTTGTCGTCCAGCACGATCTCGCTGTGCGCGACGGCGACCGGCTCGTTGTCGACGTAGACGACCCGTGCGGTGGGATCGACGGCCTGCGCCACCTCGTGCACGTGCCCCACGGTCGGCATGCCGGAGCCGATGTCGAGGAACTGCCGGATGCCCTGCGCCATGCCGAAGCGGATGACCCGGCGCAGCCACTGCCGGTTGAGCCGCGCCCGCTCGCGCGCGTTCGGCTGCGCGGCCAGCACCTGCTCGGCGAACATCCGGTCGACGGCGTAGTTGAGCTGCCCGCCGAGGATGTAGTCGTACACGCGCGCGGCGTTGGGCTTGTCGAGGTCGATGCCCCGTCTGGCGTACTCGTCTTCGCTCATCGCGGCTCCCCGGAGTCAGGTGTGACGCGAGAATAGCCGGAGACGCCGGTCAGTCCACGAGGTGACTCGTGTGTGGTGGGGAAGGAGCCGTCCTTCTTCTGCCGCTCTCTCGGTGGTGGCTCGACGCGCTAGACCTTGCGCGCGACCAGGGCCAGCCCGCCCGAGCGTGCCGGCGGGTCCTCGGGCGGCTCGTCCGGCCGCCACTCCGGCGTGAACACCACCCCCGGCGGCAGGATCTCGAAGCCCTTGACCAGCGCGGCCAGCTCGTCCGGCGAGCGCAACGTCAACGGCGTCCCGCTCTTCTCGTACAGCGCCACCGATCGTTGCGTCTCCTCGCCCTGCCCCTCCCACGTCCCGGACGACAACGCGAGGTGGCTCCCCGGCGCCAGCACGTCCCGGTAGCGGCCGATCAGGCCCGCCGGGTCGCGGGAGTCGGGGATGAAGTGCACGAACGCCGCCATGATCACCATCACCGGCTCGCCGAAGTCGAGCATCGCCTCGGTGGTCGGGTGCTCCAGCACCTCGTCCGGGTACTCGGCGTCGGCCTGGACCATCGTCGCGTTGTCGTTGCCTTCGAGGACGATCTCGCTGTGCGCGACGGCGATCGGCTCGTTGTCGACGTACACCACCCGCGCCGTGGGGTCGATCGCCTGGACGACCTCGTGCACGTGCCCGACCGTCGGCATGCCGGAGCCGATGTCGAGGAACTGCCGGATGCCCTGCTCCGCGCCGAACCGCACGGCGCGGCGCAGCCACGCCCGGTTGACCAGCGCCATGTGCCGCGCGTTCGGCAGCACCCCGAGGATCTGGTCGGCGAACATCCGGTCGACGGCGTAGTTCAGCTTGCCGCCGATCATGTAGTCGTACACGCGCGCCGCGTTCGGCCGTTCGAGGTCGATCCCGCGCTTCACGTGTTCGTCGTCGTGCATCCGCCGCTCCCGGGCTGAAGGTGTGACGGGAGGATAGTCCGGTTTACAGCAGCGGCGGCACCGCGGCGTCGATCAGGTGCGGGCCGGGTTCGGCGAAGGCGCGCTGCAGCTGTTCCGCGAGTTCCTCTGCGGTAGTCGCCCGCGTCGCGGGCACACCCATGCCCTCCGCGATCTTCACGAAGTCCATGTCCGGGCGCGAGAGGTCGAGCAGGTCGTTCGCCTTTGGGCCCCCCGACGCCGCTCCGACGCGCTGCAGCTCCAGCCGCAGGATCGCGTACGCGCGGTTGTTGAGCAGCACCGTCGTGACGTTCAGGTTCTCCCGCGCCTGCGTCCACAGCGCAGAGATGGTGTACAACGCGCTGCCGTCCGATTGCAGGTTCAGGACGGGACGGTCCCGTCCCGCCACGGCCGCGCCGGTCGCGACCGGCATGCCGTAGCCGATCGCGCCGCCCGTGAGCGTGAGGACGTCGTGGCGCGGTGCGCCTGCCGTCGCTGCCGGCAGCATCAGGCCGGAGGTGTTGGCTTCGTCGGCGATGATCGCGTTCTCCGGCAGCAGCGCACCGATGACGTCGACCCAGTTCTGCGGAGTTAGCGGCCCGGTCGGCAGCGCGGGCCGGGACGGCTGCTGCAGCACCGGTTCGGTGTCCGCGGCGACGAGTTCCGCGACATCGTTCAGTGCGCGCGTGACGTCCTGCCCGACGGACGCGAGCGTGTGCACCTGCGCGCCTTCGGGCACGAGATCGCTCGGCTTGCCCGGGTAGGCGAAGAACGACACCGGCGCCTTCGTACCCGCGACGACGAGATGCTTGACCCCGTCGAGCTGGTAGGTGACCTGCTCGGCGAGGTATCCGAGCCGCTCTATCGCTGGTAGACCCGCACCGCGCTCGAGGCGGGACGGGAACGTCTCGACGAACACCTTCGCCCCGGTCGCGGCCGCGATCCGGCTGGCCGCGCGCAGGCCCTCCTCGCGGCACGCGCTCCCGCCGATGAGCAGCGCAACCGGCTCCCCGGTACCGAAAACCGCGGCGACGTCCTTGACGGTCGTCGCGTCCACCGCCTGCGGTACCCGCGGCGGAACGGGCGCGCACGTCTCGCCCCGCTCGCCCCAGGACGCGTCCGCGGGCAGGATCAGTGTCGCGATGCGGCCGGGCGCGTCCTGCGCGGCGGCAACGGCGGCGGCAGCGTCCGCGCCGACGTCCTTGGTGTGCTCCGAGCGGCGCACCCAGCCTTCCAACGAGCCCGCGACGGCTTCGATGTCCGATTCCAGCGGCGCGTCGTACTGCTTGTGGTAGGTCGCGTGGTCGCCGACGACGTTCACGATCGGCGTGTGTGCGCGTCGCGCGTTGTGCAGGTTCGCCAGGCCGTTGCCCAGGCCGGGGCCGAGGTGCAGCAGCGTCGCGGCGGGCTTGTCCGCGATCCGCGCGTACCCGTCGGCAGCGCCGGTCACGACACCTTCGAACAGCGCGAGCACACCCCGCATCTCCGGGACGGTGTCGAGCGCGGCGACGAAGTGCATCTCCGACGTGCCGGGGTTCGCGAAGCAGACCTCAACGCCGGCGTCGACCAGCGTGCGGATCAGGGACTGGGCGCCGTTCATCTCGCTCATGCGGTTCCTTCGGGGAAGAGAACGCCGGGGTTGAGGATCCCGGCGGGGTCGAAGCTCTGCTTGATCCGGCGCATCAGCTCGATCTTCGCCGGGTCTTCGAGGTCTTGGTGGT
Source organism: Amycolatopsis sp. NPDC051102 (assembly GCF_040682815.1). Taxonomy (NCBI): domain Bacteria; kingdom Bacillati; phylum Actinomycetota; class Actinomycetes; order Pseudonocardiales; family Pseudonocardiaceae; genus Amycolatopsis; species Amycolatopsis sp. NPDC051102. Next base: position 90,084 of record NZ_JBFBBT010000006.1, on the reverse strand, counting down.
AGTGCGCCTTGGTGCGGCCGAGGCCGTGCTCGCCGGAGATCGCGCCGCCGAGTTCCATGGCGTACGCGAAGATGTCGGTGAGCAGCTGCTTCCGCTTGGCGTCGTCCTTGCAGAAGATGCCGAGGTGGACGTTGCCGTCGCCGGCGTGCCCGCAGCCGAGCGCGCCACCGCCCGCGGCCATCGCCAGCTCACGCGCCTTCGCGATGAACTGCGGCATCGCGGTCCGCGGCACGACGACGTCGATCACATCGTCGGCGTCGGCTGCCTTCGCGGTCCAGAACGCCTTCTCGCGGGCTTCGATGAGCTTGCGCGCGGCGTTGCCTTCGAGGACGTAGACGTCGGTGGCGCCCAGTTCGCCGAGCAGCTCGCCGACGGTTTCGACGTCCTCCTCGAGGCGTCCGCTGTCGCGGTTCTCCAGCGCGACCACGAGGTACGCCTCGCTGGTCTCGCGGATCTTGTCCGGGACGCCCAGCTCGAGCTTCTCGTTGTAAACGATCGCTGCCATCGTCAGGTTGTCGATGTACTCGAGGATGTGCGGCGCGAGCCCGCTGGAAAGGATTTCGGGCACGGCGGCCATCACCTGGCCGAAGTCGCCGAAGGGCGCCAGCACCGTGGCGCCGTGGGCCAGCCGCGGGTACAGCTTGACGGTGATTTCCGTGGCCAGCGCGAGGGTGCCTTCGGAGCCGATGATCAGCTGCGTGAGGTCGTAGCCGGTGGAGATCTTCGACGTCTTGCCGCCGGTCCGGATGATCTCGCCGGTCGGCAGCACGGCCTGCAAGCCGAGGACGTTGTTGCGCGTGACGCCGTACTTGACGGCGCGCATCCCGCCGGCGTTGGTCCCGACGTTCCCGCCGACGCTCGCGCTCAGCTCACCGGGATAGACGGTGTACCCGAGCCCGGCCTCGGCGGTCTTGGCGTCGAGCTCGGCGAGGGTCACGCCGGGCTGGACGACGGCAACGTGGTTCCCGGTGTCGACCTCGAGAACGGCGTTCATCCGCTCGAAGGAGATGAGGAGGCCGTCCGCCTGAGGCCGGGCTGCCCCGGAGAGCCCGCTGCCGGACCCGCGCGCGGTCACGGGGACGTTGTGCTCCGAAGCGGCTTTCAGCAGCTCCGCGACTTCTTCGGCCGTAGCCGGCTTCGCGACGTACGCCGGCTTCTGCGGCTCCGCCGTCAGAGCTTCGTCGTGCGCGTAGTCCTCAGAGATCGCGTCGCCCGTGAGCAGGTTTTTGTCCCCGACGATCTCGGCCAGCTGTGCTGCCACGTCGCCCATCGGCAGTTTCTCCTCCGCGCCGTCGCTGTGGTTACCGCAGCGTAGTACGTACCGCCGGTACGCCGCCATGAAGGTTTTTCACGTTTTTGCTGCGCAGTGTGATCACCCAGTTACGCACGCCTCGATTTAGCTCAGACTAAATCCCTGGTGGGTGACGGCATCGGCGACGAAGCTCCCGGCATGACCTCGACGTACTCCTTCGAAGACGGCTTCACCGTGCACCGCCTGGGTTTCGGTGCCATGCGCCTCACTGAGTGGGACCACGTGAAGGACGGCGCGAAGGCGGTCGCGCGGCGCGCGGCCGACCTGGGCGTGACGTTCTTCGACACTGCCGATGCCTACGACCTGGGCCTGAACGAAGAGCTGCTCGCCGACGCGCTGCACCCGTACCCGGGACTGCTCATGGCGACGAAGTGCGGGCACGCGCGCCCGAGCCGCGGCGAGTGGGTCCCGCTCGGCCGGCCCGAGTACCTCCGGCAGCAGGCGGAACTCTCGTTGAGACGACTCCGTCTCGACCGTCTCGACCTGCTGCAGCTGCACCGGATCGACCCGCAGGTGCCGCTGGCCGACCAGATCGGCGCGCTCGCCCGGCTGCGGGACGAGGGCAAGGTCGCCCGGATCGGGCTTTCGGAGGTCACCGTCGCGCAGTTGACGGAAGCGCGGGCCATCGCGCCGATCGCGAGCGTGCAGAACCGCTACAACTTGACCGACCGCGCGTCCGACGGCGTGCTGGACTACTGCGAGCGCGAAGGTATCGCGTTCGTGCCGTGGCTGCCGATCGCCCGGGGCAACCACGCGACGGCGGGCGGAGTGCTCGCCAAGATCGCTGCCGACGTCGGCGCAACACCCGCGCAGGTGTCACTCGCCTGGCTGCTGCGTCGCTCGCCGGCGGTGATCCCCATTCCCGGGACGTCGTCGATCGCGCATCTCGAGGAGAACTGCGCTGCCGCGGAAGTCACGCTTTCTGACGCCGATTGTGCGCAGCTGGACGAGCTGGGCTGACCGCGGGCCGGGCCGCGGTGTCGCCCGCGGCCCGGCCGCCGTTCAGGCTCGCGCGAACGAGAGCGTCTCGCCCTCGACGCCCCGCAACCACAGGTCCTGCGCCGCCTCGGCCATCTCCGCCAGGCCTTCCTCAATCGTGGCGAACACGTTGCCGGGGACCCAGCCGGCGTCGCCGTTGATCAGCAGGTTGTTGCGCCCGTAGAAGATCGCCAGGTCGGTCGCACCTTGGTCGCTGTGCGCCTCGCTGCCTTCGTCGTAGCCGTACGCCGGGTTGCCGATTTCCCAGGGTTCGAAGCCGAAGTACACGACGTCGCCGGGGATCGGGGTGATCGTCGGGTTCTCCCGTCCCGGCTTGGGCTCCGCGAACGGCGGCACGAGCGTGTAGACCTCATTGCGCGCGTACTTCGCGTGGTAGGCCGAACCGCTCTGCGGCAGCGCGTCCCACACCGCTTTGCAGGTGCGCGGCGCCTCGTCGTCGAGCAGCCGTGCGCGGCAGGAGACGCCGCGCTTGTCGAGGGTGATCGTGATGTACCGCGCCATTCCTCAGCTCCCGGTGACCGACGCGACGACGTCACCCCAGATGCGCAGCGCGTCGTCGACCTGCTCGGCGGTCACGACCAGCGGCGGCACCATGCGGACGACGTTCATGTACGGCCCGCAGGTGAGCAGCAGCAGGCCACTCTTCGACGCTGCCTGCTGCGCAGCCTGGGCGGTCGCTGTGTCGGGCTCGCCGTCGGCGGTGGTGAACTCCGAACCCACCAGCAACCCGAGCCCGCGCACCTCGCCGATCGACGGCGTCTTGTCCGCGATCACGCGCGCGCCTTCGAGCAGCTGACGGCCACGCTCGGCGGCGTTCTCCACCAGGTTCTCCTGCTGGATGACCTCGAGCGTAGCGATCGCCGCGGCGCACGAGACGGCGTTGCCGCCGTACGTACCGCCCTGCGAGCCCGGGAACGCCTTCGCCATCAGCTCTTGCGAAGCGGCGATGCCGGACAGCGGGAAGCCGCTCGCCAGGCCCTTCGCGATGAGGACGATGTCGGGCGAGACGTCGAAGTGGTCGTGTCCCCAAAACTTCCCGGTGCGGCCGAAGCCGGTCTGGATTTCGTCGACGACCAGGAGGATGCCGTGCCGGTCGGCGCGCTCGCGCAGGCCCGCGAGGAACTCGGTGTTCGCCGGCACGTACCCGCCCTCGCCGAGCACGGGCTCGACGAAGAACGCGGCGGTCTCGTTCGGTGCGCAGACGGTCTGGAAGAGGTAATCCAGCTCCCGCAGCGCGAACTTCGTCGCCGTCTGCTCGTCCCAGCCGTAGTGGTAAGCGTAGGGGAACGGCGCGACGTGCACGCCGGCCATCAGCGGGCCGATGCCGGCGCTGAACCGCGTCCCGGACGTCGTCATGGACGCGGCGGCGACGGTCCGGCCGTGGAAGCCGCCCTGGAAGACGATGACGTTCGGGCGCTTCGTCGCCTGCCGCGAAAGCCGCAACGCCGCTTCGACGGCTTCGCTGCCCGAGTTGGCGTAGAAGAGGGAGTCGAGCCCGCTGGGCAGGACGGCACCGAGCCGTTCGGTCAGTTCGAGCAGCGGCTTGTGCATCACCGTCGTGTACTGCCCGTGGACGAGCTTGCCGATCTGCTCCTGCGCGGCCCGCACGACGTGGGGATGGCAGTGCCCGGTGCTCGTCACGCCGATACCGGCGGTGAAGTCGAGGTGGCGTTTGCCCTCCACGTCGTAGAGGTAAACCCCTTCACCGTGGTCGACCACTACGGGCGTTGCCTGCTTGAGCAGCGGAGATAGCTGGGCCATGGCAGCGTGCTCCTAGGTCGGTCTGAGCGGGTTGTCGATTGTTGACAATATCCATAGCATGGCCCTCGGGACAACACGTGAGGAGCAGTCGGGATGAGTGCGAGCACCGAGTCCGGCGTCGTCGAGGCGGTCGGCAAGGAACTGTTCATCGGCGGCAAGTGGGTGGCCGCCGAGTCCGGGAAGACGTTCCCGGTGGTCGACCCGGCTACCGGCCGGGAGCTGTGCCAGGTCGCCGACGCCTCGCCGGTGGACGGCGTCGCCGCGCTGGACGCCGCCGTCGCAGCGCAGGCCGACTTCGCGAAGATGGCGCCGCGTGAGCGCGGTGAGATCCTGCGCCGGGCCTACGAACTGCTGATGAAGCGCCAGGAGGAACTGGCGCTGCTGATGACGCTCGAGATGGGCAAGCCGCTCGCCGAGTCGAAGGGCGAGATCGCTTACGCCGCTGAGTTCTTCCGCTGGTTCGCCGAGGAGGCGGTCCGTATCGACGGCGGCTACGCGACCGCCCCGAACGGCGCCGGCCGGTTCCTCATCACGAAGCAGCCGGTCGGGCCGACGCTGCTGATCACGCCGTGGAACTTCCCGATGGCGATGGGCACCCGCAAGATCGGCCCGGCGATCGCCGCGGGCTGCACGTCGGTGATCAAGCCCGCCGCGCAGACGCCGCTGTCGATGCTCGCGCTAGCCGGCATCCTCGCCGAAGCGGGCCTGCCCGAAGGCGTGCTCAACGTCGTCACGACCAGCGACTCCGGTGGCGTGATGGAACCGCTGATCCGCGACGGCCGCGCCCGCAAGCTCTCCTTCACCGGCTCGACCGGCGTCGGCCGCAAGCTCCTGGAGCAGTGCGCCGACAAGATCCTGCGCACGTCGATGGAGCTGGGCGGCAACGCGCCGTTCCTCGTCTTCGACGACGCGGACATGGACGCGGCCATCGACGGCGCGATGCAGGCGAAGATGCGCAACATCGGCGAGGCGTGCACCGCGGCGAACCGGTTCTACGTGCAGCGCGGCGTCGTCGAGGAGTTCGCGCGGCGCCTGACCGAGCGCATGCAGGCGCTGCCGATGGGCCGCGGCACGGAGAAGGACGTCGTGGTCGGCCCGCTGATCGACCAGAACGCCGTGGACAAGGTGACCGAGCTGGTCAAGGACGCCACCGACCGCGGCGCGAAGGTCCTCACCGGCGGCTCCGACGTCGACGGGCCGGGCCACTTCTACCAGGCCACCGTGCTCACCGACGTCCCGCAGGAGGCGCGGCTGACGCACGAGGAGATCTTCGGGCCGGTCGCCCCGATCACCCCGTTCGACACCGAGGAAGAGGCGATCGCGAAGGCGAACGACACGGAGTTCGGGCTCGTTTCCTATGTCTTCACCAGCGACCTCAAGCGCGCGCTGCGCGTCTCCGAAGCTCTCGAAGCCGGCATGATCGGGCTCAACCAAGGCATTGTTTCGAACCCGGCGGCCCCCTTCGGCGGGATCAAGCAGTCCGGGCTGGGCCGCGAGGGCGGCTCGGTCGGCATCGACGAATTCCTCGAGACCAAGTACATCGCGGTGGCCTTGTGACGGCCTACCGGTTGGCGAGCATTCCCGGCGACGGGATCGGCGTGGACGTCACGGTCGAGGCCCGCAAGGTCCTCGACCGGGCCTCCGCTCTCTTCGGTTTTTCGCTGGAGTGGACGGAGTTCGACTGGAGCTGCGAACGGTACGCCCGTGACGGTGCGATGATGCCGGACGACGGCGTCGCGCAGCTGTCGGCATTCGACGGCATCCTGCTCGGCGCCGTCGGCTTCCCCGGCGTCCCGGACCACGTTTCGCTGTGGGGCTTGCTGATTCCGCTGCGACGCGCGTTCCAGCAGTACGTCAATCTGCGCCCGGTGCGGCTGCTGCCCGGCACGGCTTCCGTGCTGGCCGGGCGGAAGGCCGAGGAGCTGGAGCTGGTCATCGTCCGGGAGAACTCCGAAGGCGAGTACTCCGCGATCGGCGGCCGGCACAACGCCGGGAGGCCGGACGAATTCGTCCTGCAGGAGTCGGTTTTCACGCGCGTCGGCGTCACGCGCATCATCCGGTACGCGTTCGAACTGGCGCGGACGCGGTCTGCCCGCGTTTGCTCGGCGACGAAATCCAACGGCCTGATCCACTCGATGCCCTTCTGGGACGAGATCTTCGCCGAGGTCGCGGCCGAGTTCCCGGACGTCCACAGTGAACAGATGCACGTGGATGCCTTGGCTGCGTGCATGGTTCAGGCGCCGGACCGGCTCGACATCATCGTGGCGTCGAACCTCTTCGGCGACATCCTCAGCGACCTCGCCGCCGCGATCACCGGTGGTCTCGGCATGGCGCCGTCCGGCAACATCAATCCATCGGGTGAATTCCCGTCGATGTTCGAGGCGGTCCACGGGAGTGCTCCGGACATCGCCGGGCAGGGCATCGCCAACCCCGTGGCGCAGATCCTGGCGGCCGCGATGCTGGTCGAGCACCTGGGTGAAACCGTTGCCGCACAAGCAATCCGGGCTGCGGTGGACCGGGTGCTCGACGATGGCCGGGTGCGCACGCCCGACCTCGGCGGCACGGATACCACAGAACGGCTCGGCGCGGCAGTGGCCGAAGCGCTGGGCTGAGTTTTTGTCGGTGCCCTCCGGCACGGTGGTCGTGAACCCACCGAGGGGGAGGAGGCACCGATGTGCCGGCTGTGTGACAACCCGGACAGACCCGGGTACCTGGAACGGCTTCGCGAAGGCGTGGCCGACCGTGGATGGCTCGTGCAGGGCGTGGAAGGCGCGGGGCCGTACCCGCCATGGGCCTACACGATCGGCCTGAGCGGGTACGACCTGCCCGAACTGGTCGTGACCGGATTGCCGGTGCGCCCGGCCGCCGGTCTGCTGAACGGCGTGGCAGCGCACGTACTGCACGCGTCGCCACCGTCGCCGGGCGAGCGCATCCCGCTGCAGGACGGCCCGCTGGTCGAGGTCGTCCCGCTCACGGAGCCGTCGGCGCACCTGGTGTTCGCGGCGGCGCTGTACGGCCCGGAAATCCGTGCGCTGCAACTGGTTCACGCGGACACCCAGGGGCGCTTCCCGTGGTCCCCGGACTACCGCGACGGCCGCGGTGGCCAGCCGGTCCTGGGAGTGCGCCATGAAGGCTGAATGCCGGTGCACCCGACCGGTCAACTGTTTCCCGGAACCCTCGCGGGCCGTTCACGTGCGCGTGACGCCCGTGCCGGTACGCGAGCCTGTCGTCCGGATGCGGGTGCCGCGCCTGAGAGCGCGCGTGGCGGCGTTCCGGTCAAGCGTTGCCCGGCACCGGTGGCGCGTGCCCGTCCGTGAGGCTGGTACCCGGCGCGAGCCGCTGAACGGCGTCCTCCATGTGCGCATCGAGAAGCGCCAGCGCCGTCTCTTCGTCGCCGTCCCGCAGCGCCTGGATGAGCTTCGTGTGCTCTTCCACGCGTTCTTCGACCCGCTGGTAGGTGCTCTGCAGCGCGGTGAGGCACATCCGCGTCTCGATGAGGAGCGTCCGGGCCATCCGGACGAGCCGCTTGCTGCCGGACGCGTTGATGAGGGCCTCGTGGAACCTGAGATCCGCGGTGGAGAGGGCGCTGGGGTCGTCCTCGCTCGCGGCGGTCGCCATCTCGACGACTGTCTGCTCGAGGAGGTCGGCGATCCGATCACGGTCTCCGCCACGCAGGGCGCGGAGCATGGCGGCGCGTTCGATCGCCGAGCGAGCTGCGTAGATGTCGTAGACGTCCCCGGGCTCGAGGTCGATCACGAACAGCCCGCGGTGCCGTTCGCTGCGGAGGAGCCCTTCCGAGACCAGGTGCTGCATTGCTTCCCGGAGTGGCCCCCGTGACACCTGGAACCGCGCGGCCAGCTCGGTTTCGCCGAGCTGGGTCCCGGGCGGGAGGGCGCCGGTCATGATCGCGTCGCGCAGCTGGCGCGCGATGACCGCGGCCGTCGACTCGCGGCTGACCGGTTCGATTTCGGGCAGCATGCCCGGTGGCAGGGCCATGTCAGGCAGCTCCGTCCGGCAGGTGCCGGAAGAGCGCGCCGAGCGAGCGGACGAGCCGGTGCTGCCCCGTCAGGCGCAGTCCCTCCCAGACCGTGACCTGGTTGGCGGTCAGCACGGGCTTCCGGAGCGCGGCCTCGACGGCGTTGATCTCGCCGAGGGTGCGCATCGCGGTGTCCGGCACGAGCACCGCTTCGGCGTCCGGGTGGTCGTGGCTCACGGCGAGCTCGACGACGGCTTCCGAGCTCATCGCGCCCACTTCCGCGGCGGTGATGATGTCGGCGCTGGCCATCGAGACGACTTCGATGCCGCCGGCCTTGAGGAACTCCACGAACAGCCGCGCGATGTCGTCCGGGTAGCTGGCGGCCACCGCGACGCGCTTGACGTCCAGAGCACGCGCGGCGTGCACGAACGCGAAGGAGGTGCTGGAGGCCGGGACCCCGGCGACGGCGGCGAGGCGGTCGGCCTGGTCGCGGGCGCCGTCCCAGCCGTAGACGAAGCTGCCGCTGGTGCACGCCCAGATGACCGCGGCGGGCTCGTGCTTGCCGAGGAGGGCGGCGCCGTCGGCGAGCCGGGCCTCGCTGCCGAGGTCCAGCAGTTCGGCGACAGCGTGCTTGTCGGTGCCGTAGATGTGCTCGACCGCCAGCCGGATGTCGCCCTCGTCGACGGCCGCGCCGCCGAGCAGCTGCTCGGCCAGCGGGTAGTCGTCTTCGGCCGCGTGGTCGGGGTAGATGAAGCCGATGGTGGTCACGGAACCTCCGGAGGGGACGCAAATTGTCGACAATCCTAGAGGGCCGGTCAAGGAAAACACTCACGACACGTCACGAAGCCACCTTCCGGGTCCGACGATGGGGAGGTTCATCCGGCGCAGGCACGCCCACATGGTCAGCTGGTTGGCCGTGAGCACCGGCTTGCCGAGCGCGGCTTCCAGGGGCTCGATCACGTCATAGGTCGGGAGATTCGTGCAGCTGACGAAGATCGCTTCGGCGTCGCCGTGGTCGGCGGCGAGGATGCGCTCGGCGATGGTCCGGTAGCTGACCTTCCAGATGCCGCCGCCCAGGCCGAGGTGGTCGCTGGCCACGGTCTCGACGTCCAGTTCGGCGAGGAAGCCGTGCAGGGCCTGGGTGAGATCGGCGTCGTACGGCGTGAGCACCGAGACGCGGTGGAGGTCGAGCTGGTGCAGCACCTCGGCCAGCGCGCCCGACGTGGTGACGGCGTCCGGCGCGCCGGCGTCGCAGATCGCCTTGGTCAGCGAACGCTCGTAGTCCACGCCGTTCACGAAGCTGCCCGACGTGCAGAGGTAAGCGACGACCTCGGGCTCGACGTGCAACACGTCACGAGTGGCGCCGGCCAGGTGGTGGCTGTCGCTGACGAGGCGGGCCATCTCCATGCTGACCGGCACCGGTTCGTACGGCGTGCGGGCGAGGTGGAGGGACACCTCCATCGGCACCCAGCGCCAGAGTTCGCGCTCCAGCGCGAGGTCGAAGGGGGCGATGACGCCGATGCCGCGTTGCGCCAGCGGGCCGTCGAACGCCAGGAAATCGAAATCCAAGGCTCAGCCTCCGGAATACGTCTGTACTTGACAGTCCGGTGCTCCGGGGTCGTTCCTCGGATTGTTGACAATCATACGAGTGACTTTTACCGTGTCAACGTGATCGCCTCGGAACACCGGGAAACTCCCGTCCTGGCAGTGCTCTGCGGCGAGTCCCGCCCACCGGACATGCGTGCAGTCGAATCCGGGGCGGTCGTGCGTTACACGGACGCGGCAGGTCTCGCCGAAGCGCTGTCCGGAGCAGACGCCCTCTTCGTCTACGACTTCCTCTCCACGGCGGTACCGGGGGCGTGGCACGCGGCCGACCGGCTGCAGTGGCTGCACATCGCCAGCGCGGGTGTCGACCCCGTGCTGTTCCCCGGGCTGCGCGAGAGCGACGTGGTCCTCACCAACTCGCGGGGGGTTTTCGACGACGCCATCGCGGAGTACGTCCTGGGCGTCGTGCTCGCCTTCGCGAAGGACTTCGCGCGTTCGTACGACCTGCAGTGCGAGGGCCGCTGGCTGCACCGCGAAAGTGAGCGGATCGCCGGTCGCGAGGTGGTGGTCGTCGGCACCGGGCCGATCGGCCGGGCCATCGCGCGGCTGCTGCGCGCGGCCGGGATGCGGGTGACCGGTGCCGGGCGCCGGGCGCGTACCGGGGATCCCGACTTCGGTGTCGTGCACGAGTCCGCCCGGCTCACCGAGGTCCTGCCGCACGCCGACTACGTCGTCGCGGTTGCGCCGCTGACCGAGCACACCAAGGGCATGTTCGACGCGCGCGCGTTCGCCGCGATGAAGCCGTCGGCGCGGTTCGTCAACGTCGGCCGGGGGGAGCTGGTGGTGACGCCCGACCTGGTCGCGGCCCTCGAGAACCGGACCATCGCCGGCGCCGCGCTCGACGTGTTCGACACCGAGCCCCTGCCGCCGGACAGCCCGCTGTGGGCCATGCCGGACGTGCTGATCTCGCCGCACATGTCCGGTGACTTCGTCGGCTGGCGGAACACGCTGGTCGAGGTGTTCACCGAAAACTTCCGCCGCTGGCGCGCTGGGGAGCCGCTGCGCAACGTCATCGACAAGACGCTGGGGTACGTGCCGTCGGGGAACCAGGGAGCCGGATGAACGACAGGATGCTGACCGCCAGCGAGCTCGTCGCCGCCTACGCCACCGGTGAACTATCACCGATAGAGGCGACGCAGAACGCACTGCAGGCCATCGAAACCCGCGACGGCGAGTGCAACGCGTACTGCCTCGTCGATGCCGAGCGTGCGCTGGAGCAAGCCAAAGCGTCAGAGGCCCGCTGGCGGGACGGGAACCCGATCGGCTGGCTCGACGGCGTGCCGTCCTCGATCAAGGACATGTTCCTCACCCAGGGCTGGCCGACCGTCCGCGGCTCGAAGAGCATCGACCCCGACCAGCCGTGGGACGTCGACAGCCCGGTCGCCGCGCGGATGCGCGAGGCGGGACTGGTGCTGCTGGGCAAGACGACCACACCGGAGATCGCGTGGAAGGGCGTCACCGACAGCCCGCTGCAGGGCATCACGCGCAACCCGGCCGATCCGTCGAAGACGGCAGGCGGGTCGAGCGGCGGCAGCGCCGCGGCCGTCGCGGCCGGGATGGGAGAGCTGTCGGTCGGCACCGACGGCGGCGGCTCGGTGCGGATCCCGGCGTCGTTCTGCGGCATCGTCGGGCTGAAGCCGACGCACGGCCGGATCCCCCTCTACCCCGCGAGCCCGTTCGGGCCGCTCTCGCACGCCGGCCCGATGGCGCGGTCGGTGGACGACACCGCGCTGCTGCTGGACGTGCTGTCGCTGCCCGACCACCGTGACCCGGCCGCGCTGGCGCCGCCGGTGGCGTCGTTCCGCGAGGCGGTCCGGCGGGACGTGCGCGGCCTGATCGCCGCGTTCTCGCCGACTCTCGGCTACGTCGACGTCGATCCGGAGGTGGCCTCGATCGTCGCGAGTGCGGTCCGCGCGCTGGGCGACGCCGGGCTGCACATCGAGGAGACCGATCCCGGGTTCGCCGACCCGAAGCCGGCGTTCGACATCCTGTGGTCCTCGGGTGCGGCGAAGCTGCTGGACTCGTTCCCGCCGGGTTCCGAAGAGCGCACCGACCCCGGCCTCCGCAGGGTCTGGGAGCTGGGCCGGAAGTGGACGGCGAGCGACTACCTCGACGCGACCGCCGAGCGCGCCGCCCTCGGCATCCGAATGGGCGAGTTCCACACGCGCTACGACGTGCTGATCACGCCGACCGTGCCGATCGCGGCGTTCGAGGCCGGGCACGACGTGCCGCCGGGCAGCGGCCTGAGCGAGTGGCCGGAGTGGACGCCGTTCACCTATCCCTTCAACATGACGCAGCAGCCGGCGATCAGCGTGCCGGCCGGGCGCACGTCGGCCGGGCTGCCGGTGGGCCTGCAGATCGTCGGACCGCGGCATTCGGACGACCTCGTGCTGGCCGTGGCGAAGCTGCTGGAGGAAGTGCGGCCCTGGGCGCCCGCCTGACCACACTTGAGGGTGAAACCCGGACCGGAGCGCGGCGGGCTGTGCCACTGTCGGCCGGGTGAACGCTCCAGGCTGGCAATACGAAAGAGCCATCCCGACGGTCGACGTGACCGGTGAGCCGACGCGGGTGATCGTCGGCCTGATCGAACAGGGCGACCGGCTGGCCGCCGCGCTGCGGGTGGACGACGGAAAAGCGGCGCTGGTCCCGCTGGAGACCGGCGGTGAGCTGCTGAAGGCGCTGCGCGAGACGCTGGAGAGCTGGTGGCGCCTCGACGGTCATCTGCCGGAGCCCCACGCGGGCCGGTGACGCAGTCAGCCGAGGCCGAGTTCGCCGAGCTGACGCCGGCCGGTCTCGGTGATCCGCAGCGCCCGGCCGTGCGGCCGGCGGCGCACCCAGCCGGCGTCGAGAAGCGCCGTCATGAGCGTGGCTCCCAGCGCCCCCGCGAGGTGGACGGTTCCGTGCGACCAGTCCAGGCACGCGCGCACCGCCGGTCCCGCACCCGTTGAATCGACGATGTCCAGCGCGGCCAGCAGCGGGTGGTCGAAGGTGCGGATCGCGCCCGTCTCACCCGGTGCCAGGTCGTCGACGACGCCGTCCTTGCGCAGCATCACGGCCAAGTCGATGCCCAGTTGCCCGGCCACGTGGCCGTAACACGCACGGGCGCGCAGCAGCGGCCCCGCCGGTGGGTCGGGCTGGAACCGTTCCGGCAGGCGCGGTGGGGCGAGCGCCGCCAATGCCTCCACGAGCTGGGCCACCTCCGGGCCGGCGAGTCGGTGCAGACGCCGCCGGCCCGCGTCGGTCACCTCGACGAGGCCCGTCTCGCGCAGACGGCGCAGGTGGGAACTCGCGGTGGACGGCGCGATCCCGGCGACCGTCGCCAAAGCCCGGGCAGTGTGTGCGTCGCCGTCCATCAGCTGCAGCAACATCGCCGCCCGCGCCGGCTCGCCGATGGCCTGGGCGACCGTCGCGATGTCGGGCTCGCCGGGCATGGCGCGAGCCTAACCGCGGAACGGTTCGCTCCGGATCGAACGGTTCCTGTGGCACTCTGCGGCCGTGACTGATCGCTACTTCGAGGACTACGTCCCGGGCGTCACCCACGACTGCGGGAGCGTCGAGGTGCCCGAGGCCGAGATCCTGGAATTCGCCCGGCGCTACGACCCGCAGGACTTCCACGTCGACGCGGCCGCGGCGGCGGACGGTCCGTTCGGCGGCCTGATCGCCAGCGGCTGGCACACCGCGAGCCTGATGATGCGGCTCTACGCGGAGCACTACCTGTCCCCGGTGTCCAGCCTGGGCAGCCCGGGCGTCGACGAGCTGCGCTGGCCACGCCCGGTGCGGCCGGGCGCCGTGCTGCGGCTGCGGGCCACCGTGACCGAGGCGCGCCGTTCCCGCTCCAAGCCCGACCGGGGGCTGGTGCGCACGCGCGTCGAGTTCACCGACGGCGGCGGCGACGTCGTGTTCAGCGCGAGCCTGCTGAACCTCATCCGGGTGAAGCCTGCCGGACCAGGCCACGGATCTGCGGATTGATCAGCGCGATCACCGTCGCGCCGACGATCAGCGCCGCGCCGCCGAGGAGCGTCGCGGACCGGCCGGCGTGCTCGGCCAGCGGGCCCGCGGCGAGCTGCCCGAGCGGCATCGCGACGAACGAGCCGAGCATGTCGTAGGAGTAGACGCGGGCGAGCTTGTCCGGCGGGATGTTCTCCTGCAGCGACACGTCCCAGGCGACGGCGAACTGCTCGATCGCGACGCCCGAGGCGAACATCGCGAACAGCAGCGGCAGCAGGTACGGCGTCTCGCCGAGGGCCAGCATCGGCAGGGCGTCGACCATGACGAGTGCGACGCCGATCGCGAGCATCCGCCGCGGTTGCCGGCGCGCGGCGACGATCCCGCCGAGCAGCGCGCCGGCGGTCTGCACGGCCAGCGCCAGCCCCCAGCCGGTGCGGCCGAACGTGTCGTCGGCGACCAGCGGGCCGATCACCAGCAGCGCACCCGCGTTCACCGCGTTGACGACCATGAACTGCAGCACCACGATCCAGACCCACGACCGCGCGCGGAACTCCCGCCAGCCCTCGGCGAGTTCGCCGAACGGCCGGCGACGGTCCGGCAACTGTTCGCTGCGTGGCAGCCGGATCCGGCGGTACGCCAGCTCGGCGGCGAGGAACAGCAGGGCGTTCCCGCCGAGTGCCCAGCCGGAGCCGGCGAAGGCGACGAGGACGCCGGCGAGCCCGGCCCCGGCGATCCGGCCGACGTTCGACAGCAGCCGGACCAGCGCGTTCGCCGGGGCGAGCAGCGGTCCGGGCACGGTCAACGACGTCAGCGAGGCGGCCGCCGGGAGTGAAATGGCCGAGACGGCACCGTTGACCAGGCTGAGTCCGGCCAGCAGCGGAACGGACGCGAATCCTCCGAGGACACTCGCGGCGATGGTGGCCTGCGTGAGCGCCGCGGCGGTTTCGGTGCCCTGCAGGATGACCGACCGCGGCAGCCGGTCGGCCAGCATCCCGCCGAACAGCACGAGCAGCACGTTGGCGAGCGACCGCGCACCGACGACGAGGCCGAGGTCCACAGCCGACCCCGTGAGATCGACGACGGCGAAGGCGAGGGCGAAGGGCGCGACGGCGTTGCCGAAGTAGGCCAACGTCCGGCCGGTGACCAGGGCACGGAACTGTGCTTCCCGCAGTGGCGCGAGGAGGGGAGTGGTCATCGGAGCGGCTCCGGTGAGCTCGGGCGAAGCGCGATGGCAAAAGTGCGGCCGGTCGGATGAGGTGCCCGGCCTGAATCGGCCAGGGGCGGCCGGGGTGTGGTGGCGTACACGCCCGAAGGCGAGCTTCGGAGCGCCCTGGGAACGGGAAGCGGCACACTCATCGGTGATCTCCGGCTGAGAGCTCGAACAGCGCCACGCTCGCGCTGACCCGGACTGTCCCCGGCGTTCTCGGTGGCTGCGCTGCCGCGTGCAGCTCCTCGCTCAGCGCCGTTGCCCGCTTCAGCATTCGCGCCCAGAGCTGCGGGTCTACCCACAGCTCCGCGTCCGTCAAAGACGCCGGGCGGTCCGCGGCCCGCTCCGCCGCCCGGCGGAGGAGCTCCGTTGCGATGGCCTTCGTCAGCAGCTGCTCCTCGCCCGGCTTGCGGCTCGTCAAGCGCCGGCCGGAGTCCGGGTGGTGGCGGTAGCGCTTGGCGCGGCCGCCGCGGATGTGGACCTCCTCGGCCACCTCCAGCAGGCCCGCGTCGTGCAGGCGGCGGATGTGGTAGCTCGTGTTCGCCTGCGTTTCGCCGAGTTCGCGCGCCGCTTCGGCTGCGCTCATCGCCGTGCCCGTCAGCAGGGACAGGATGCGCATGCGGAGCGGGTGGGCCAGGACCCGGAGGTGGTCGTGGGGCATACCGCCGAGCCTGCCACGACTGTCAAAGAGTTATTTGGGGGTGTCGTTGGCCGGGAAGATCGGTGCAATGGTCCGATGTCTGTGCTGTGCTGAACGCATGCGTATGACGATCTTGGGCCGCAGCGGCCTGGAAGTGTCGAAGATCGCCTTCGGGACCTGGCAGCTCGGCGGCGACTGGGGCGCCTTCGACGAGGACACCGCCATTGCGGCCATCCACCACGCCCGCGATCTCGGCGTGAACTTCTTCGACACCGCGCAGGCCTACGGCCGAGGACGGTCCGAGGTGCTGCTCGGGCGCGCCCTGCGCAACGTGTCCGGCGTCGTCATCGCCACCAAGGGCGGCATCAACCCGCGCGCCGCGCGGCCGCGTGACTCCCGGCGCGCGTGGCTGACCCAAGGGCTCGACTCCAGCCTGCGCAACCTGAACGTCGACCACATCGACCTCTACCAGGTGCACTGGCCCGATCCGGACACGCCTGCCGCCGAGGTCGCCGGGCTCATGCAGGAGTTCGTCGATGCCGGCAAGGTCCGGCACGTCGGCGTCTCGAACTACGACGCCGCGCAGCTCGAAGCTTTCGACGCGACACGCCCGGTCGAGACGCTGCAGCCGCCGTACCACCTGTTCCGGCGCGGCATCGAGACCGACTCGCTGCCTTACGCCCGCGAGCACGACATCGGCGTTTTCGTCTACAGCCCGCTCGGCAGCGGCCTGCTCACTGGCGCTCTTAGTCCGGACACGACCTTCGAACCCACCGACTGGCGTTCGAAGTCGAGTGCCTTCCAAGACGACAACCTGCGTCGCAACCTCCAGGTCGTCGACCGGCTCAAGGAGTTCGCTGCGCGTCGCGGTATCACCGTCAGCCAGTTGGCTATCGCATGGACGCTCGCGCGGCCCGGTGTGCACGCCGCCATCGTCGGCGCGCGGCGGTCCGCGCACATCGAGGCCGGCATTGCCGCCGCCGACATCGAACTGACATCGGATGACTTGGCCGAGATCGACCGCATCACCGTTGACGCGGTCCAGGTTGTCGGCGCTGCACCGGAGGGCATTGCCTAAAGCACGTACGTCGTGCCGTCCGGGGGCAGCAGCGCGCCTGCGGCCAGTACTGCGGCGTGCTCGGCCGATGCCGGGTCGAGCACCGGGTTCGTGTTGTTAACGTGCGTTAACGCCCAGCGTGGTCCCGGACGCGCGGCGATCCGGGGCAGGCTCGCGGTGATCGGCAGGTGCCCCATCGCGAGCTGGTCCGGGCCGCCGACGCCGGCCATCTCATCCGGCGCATAGAACGTTCCGTCCAGGAGCACGAGGTCCGCGTCGGAGACCAGCGCGTCGAACCCGGGAGGCCAGCTCCGCAGGCACGGCGCGTACACCAGCACGCCGCCCGTCGCCATGTCTTCGATCCGGTAGGCGACCACCCACGGGCCCTCCGCGCCGGCCGGGACGTACTTCGGTCGCTTGTTGCTGACCGGCAGCATGTCGACGCGCAGCCCGGGGATGTTAACGGCGGATAACCACGTCCAGTCACCGTAGCCGTCGACGATGGTGCGGAACGGAGACAGCGCGGACAGCACGGGCTCCGGTGCCCACACCGGGAGCCCGCCTGCCTCGCGCAGCATCAGCAGTCCCAAGCAGTGATCGAGTTCGGCGTCGGTCAGCAGCACTCCGCGCAGCGGGATCTCGCGCGGTCTGGGCCCGGCGCGCAACGCCGGCGTCCCGAGGATCTGGGACCGGATGTCCGGCGAGCAGTTGAGCAGGTACCAGCCGGCACCGTCCGCGCTGATCGCGACGCAGTCCTGCGAGCGCGGCACCAGTCCGGACGTGCAGAGCCGGCACGCGCAGTTCCACTGTGGGCACCCGCCGCCCGCCGCGGTGCCGAGCAGAATCACCTTCACCGGCGCATGACCAGGTCGGCGACGGGCGGCTCGGCGAGCACCAGGTCGACGACCCCGCGTTGCGGCGACCGCGAGCACACCGGGTCGGTCGCCGCGGCGTCGCCGGTCAGCAGGAACGCCTGACAGCGGCAGCCGCCGAAGTCGAGCCCGCGGCGGTCGCACGTGCGGCACGGCTCGGTCATCCACTCCTCGCCGCGGTAGGCGGTGAACGACGAGGAGCGGTACCAGATCTCGGCGAGCGGTGTCTCGCGGACGTTGGACAGCGAGAGCGTCGTGATCGCCGACGCCGCCGGGCACGGCAGCACGGTGCCGTCCGGCGCCACGGTCAGCTGCCGCGCACCCCAGCCGTACATGCACGGCTTCGGGTACGGCTCGTAGTAGTCGGCGACGACGTAGACGATCTCCATCGTGCCCCGCAGCCGCGCCACAGCCGCGCGCACCACCGGCTCGGCCGCCTCGAGCTGTGCACGGGTCGGCATCAATGCCGCGCGGTTGCGCAACGCCCAGCCGTAGTACTGGGTGTTCGCCAGCTCCAGCCGGTCCGCGCCCATCCGCTCGGCCAGCTCGATGATCCCGGCCAGCTGGTCGTGGTTGCGCCGGTGCAGCACCACGTTCAGCGACAGCGGCAATCCCGACGCCTTCACCAGTTCAGCGGCAGTAATTTTTCGGTCATGTGCCTTTGCGCCGGCCAGCAGGTCGGCTCGCTCCCGGGTCGCGCCCTGGGCCGACAGCTGGACGTGCGCCAGCCCGCGCTCGACGAGGTCGTCCAGCCGCGCCGCCGTCAGGCCGAGCCCGGACGTGACGAGGTTGACGTAACAGCCGAGCGCGCTCGCGTGCGCGACCAGCTCGGGCAGGTCCGGCCTCAGCAGGGGCTCGCCGCCGGACATGTGCACCTGCAGCACGCCCAGTTCGCGCGCCTGCGAAAGCACCGACAGCCAGTCCGCAGTGGACAGTTCGGCGTCCCGGGCGGTCAGCTCGACCGGGTTGGAACAATAAGGACAGTGCAGCGGACAGCGGTGGGTCAGCTCGGCCAGCAGGCCGAGCGGCGGCGTCACGTCCATGCGACGACCCGCCGTTCACCCAGCCGGGACAGCACGGACAGGACGTCCTGCGCGAGCACACCGGAGTAGCGCTGTGCAAGAGCCGTCGTGATTTCGGAGACGGACCGGGCGCCGTCGCACAGCTTCAGCACGGCGGCCGCGGTGGCGTTCGGCACCAGGACGCCTTCGGGGAACAGCAGTACGTGTGTCTCCCGGACGTGGTCGAAGGACAATCGGACACCGCGCCGCAGTTGCGGGACCGAGTCGGCGGTGATCACGCGGCCGCCCGCTCGATCGCGTCGAGCATCGACCACAGGACGTCGCACTTGAACGACAACGCCGCGATCGCGCGGTCCTGCTGCTCGCGCGTGACGCAGTGGCGCACCACGATGTCCAGGGTGTCCTTGCCCTCGCCGGCGACCTTGTCGATCCGGTTCGTGAAGTAGGCCAGGTCTTCGGGCGCGATCCAGGAGTAGTGCGCGAGCATGTCCGCGACGCGCCGCTGCATCAGGTGCCCGGCGAACATCTCGGTCAGTCCCGATGCGACGGCCTCCCACCACGGCTTGGTCCGCGCGAAGGTGACGTAAGCGTCCACAGCGAACCGGACGCCGGGGACGACGTGCCGCTCGTCGAGCACTTCGTCCCGGTCCAGGCCGACCGCGGTGCAGAGCCGCAGCCAGCGTTCGATCCCGCCGGTGCCGGCGCTCACGCCGTCGTGGTAGACGATCCGGTCGAGCCACTGACGGCGGATCTCCGGCAGCGGGCAGTTGCTGATGATCGCCGCGTCCTTCTGCGGCAGCACGCACTGGTAGTACCAGCGGTTGGCGGCCCAGATCCGCAGCCCGCGTTCGTCGAGTTCGCCCGCGTGCAGCCGGCGGTGGAACGGGTGCGTTCCCCAGTACCGGCCGGAAAGACCGCGCAGCTCGGCGATGAATGCGCTTTCCGGCAGTGGCTCGACCGGCATCGGTCAGTCCGCCATGCGGGCCGCGTACGCGGTGACCTCCATGGGAGTTTCGTATTCGACGAACTCGGGGGTCGTCCACTCCTCGGTCATGTCCTGCTCCTCTCTCCGGGGGCGATCGTCGCCACCCTAGGAGCGCGCGGAGCGGACTGACCAGCCAGTTCGGAAAGATTCCTTCCGATGGGGGAGCCGAGGTGTCGGTGAGCGGGCTACCTTACCGCAGCTTCGAGTTCCACCAAGGCTGTGTCGAGGTGTGTCAGGATCCGCTGCAGGTGCGGGACGCTGCGGCGGCAGCCGGTGACGCCGAAGTCGAGGTGGTCGCCGTTGCTCGTCAGGGTGATGTTCACGGCTTGGCCGTCCAGCAGCACCGAGGCCGGGTAGATGCCGTCGAGCTGGGCGCCGTTCCAGTACATCTGCTTGCGCGGGCCGGGGACGTTCGAGATCACCAGGTTGAACGGCGGCCGCGTGTTCTTGACGATGCCCGGGATCGGCGACGCGCCGAGCTGCGCCACGTTGACCGCCGATAGCAGCAGCGTCTGCAGGGGTGTCAGCTCCGAGAACAGCCGCTTGCCGTTGCGCATCGACTGGTGGATCGTGACGAGCCGCTTGCCCGCGTCCGGCAGGTCGGTGGCCAGGTTGCACAGCAGCGCGCCGATGTTGTTGCCCGCCGCCTCGCCGGGATCGTTCTGGCGGCGCAGCGACACCGGCACCATCGCGATGAGCGGCGAATCCGGCAGCGCGCGCTGTTCGATGAGGTAGTCCCGGAGCGCACCCGAGCACATCGCGAGCACGACGTCGTTGCGCGAGACTCCGGCCGCCGTCGCCACTTGCCGGACCCGGTCCAGCGACCACTTCTGCGCCGCGAACCGCCGCGCGCCGCCGATCGGCACGTTGAGCATCGTCTTCGGCGCTTGCCCCGGCAGCGTCAGAGTGTGTTCGCCGAACGCCTCGCGCGCCACCTTCAACGCGGCGGGAGCCAGGCTTGCGAGCTGGCTGGCCGCCTTGTTCGCGGTCTGCAGGAACGACCGCGGGCGCTTCGCGCGTTCTTCTCCGGGCTTGCGCCGGCTGCCCCACCACGGCGGGCAGTCCATGTCTGAGGGATCGTCCGACAGCGTGCCCTGCAGCTGGCGCAGCGCCGAAACGCCGTCCATCAGCGCGTGGTGGACCTTGGTGTAGACGGCGAACCGGCCGTCGTCGAGTCCCTCGATGAGGTGGGTCTCCCAGAGCGGCCGGTGCCGGTCGAGCAGGGTGCTGTGCCAGCGGCCGGTCAGCTCCAGCAGCTCGCGGACGCGGCCCGGCCGCGGCAGCGCCGAGTGCCGGAAGTGGTAGTCGAGCTCGAGCTCGGCGTCGTTCGCCCAAGCCACGTGACCCATCGTGTTCACCGGCCGGGCGGGGCGGCGCCGGAACACCGAGCGCATGTTGTCCGATTCCAGCAGGGAAGTACGGATGTCGCGAAGGTACTCTTCGCCGGCGCCGTCGGGCTTCTTGAACAGCTGCAGGCCGCCCACGTGCATCGGATGCTCGCGCGTTTCGACGAGGAGGAACATCGAGTCGGTCACGGGCATCATCGCCATGGGACATCACCTTCCGCGCTCGGCACGCCGACTCTACGCGCTCGGCGGCCGCGGGTGGATCACGTTCTACTCTGGCGAGTATGACCGCCCGCGGCACCGGGGAAACGTCGTTGCCACCGATGGCCGAGTGCGTCGTGATCGGTGGCGGCGTCATCGGTGTCAGCTGCGCGTTCCGGCTCGCCGAGGCCGGTGTCGACGTGCTGCTGCTCGAACGCGGCGAGCTGGGCGGCGGCTCGACGGCGAAGGCCGCGGGCGGCATCCGGTCGTCGTTCACCACCCGCGTCAACGTCGAGCTGGGACTGCGCGGGCTCGCCGCGTACAGCGCTTTCACGCGCGACTTCGGCGTCGAGATCGACTTCCGGCGCGACGGCTACCTGTACCTGCTCACCGACCCGGCGGACGTGCCCGCAATCGGACAGTGCGCGGAGCTGCAGCGCGAGTACGGCGTCCGCAGCCACCTGCTCGATCCCGCGGAAGCGAAGGATGCCCTACCACTGATAGAGACGGACGGGATCGTCGCCGCGCTGTGGTCCCCGGACGACGCAAAGGCCACACCGGACGCTGTCGTCCAGGGCTACGCGCGTGCGGCGCGAGCGT
The DNA here is from genome assembly GCF_040682815.1 of Amycolatopsis sp. NPDC051102. Taxonomy (NCBI): domain Bacteria; kingdom Bacillati; phylum Actinomycetota; class Actinomycetes; order Pseudonocardiales; family Pseudonocardiaceae; genus Amycolatopsis; species Amycolatopsis sp. NPDC051102. The sequence continues at coordinate 68,553 of NZ_JBFBBT010000006.1, read as the reverse complement.
GCGGCGCGACGCTGCGCACCGGCGTCGAAGTCACCGGGATCGAACGCGACGGCGACACGCTGATCGGCGTCGTCACGACGGCGGGCTTCGTGCGGACCGGAGCAGTGGTGTGCGCCGCGGGCGCGTGGTCGGGGCGCGTCGGGGAGCTCGCCGGCCTCGCCCTTCCGGTGCGCCCTTACCGGCGGCAGGTCGTGTTCACCGGGCCGGTGCCCGGGCTGCCGGACTCGGTTCCGTTGACCATCGAGCTGCCGTCGGCGTTCTACTTCCACCGCGGGGGACCGGGCCTGGCGATGTCGTTCAGCGAGGACGACGGCTTCCCGGGCTTCGACACCCGGTACGAGCCGGGCGAGTGGCTGCCGCGCCTGGCCGAGCTGGCCGGCCGCCGGATCCCCGCCGTCCTCGACGCCGGCGTCCGCACGGCCTGGGCCGGGCTGTACGAAATGACGCCGGACCGCAACCAGATCATGGGGGAAAGCGTCCTGCTGTCGCGGTTCTTCTACGCGACCGGTTTCTCCGGCCACGGCTTTCAGATGGGGCCCGCCGCCGGCGAGCTGATCCGGGACCTCTACCTGGGGCGCGAACCGGCGGTGGACGTCGCGGAGCTGGACGTCCGGCGGTTCGACGGCGCCGATACCGCACCGGTCGAACACCACATCGTCTAGGGCCGATTGCCAGATCGTTCAACGATCTGGCAGTATCCGGGCCGTGGCTGTGAGTGGTGCTCGGGAGCTGGTGGACGCGCTGGAAGCGCTCGGAACGGAGATCGTCTTCGGGCTTCCGGGGGTGCACAACCTGCCGTTGTGGGAGGCGCTCGGCGAAACCGGCATCAAACTCGTCGGCGTCCGCCACGAACAGACGGCCGGGTACGCCGCCGACGGCTACGCCCGCGCCACCGGCAAGCTCGGCGTCGCGCTGGTCACCACCGGCCCGGGCGCGGCGAACACCCTCGGCGCGGTCGGCGAGGCCATGGCGTCCGCGGCACCGGTGCTGGTCATCGCCACCGACATCCCGTCGACGCTGCGGCGGCCCGGCGTCGTGCGCGGCGTGCTGCATGAGACCTCCGACCAGCAGGCGATGTTCGCGCCGGTGACCAAGGGCGGCTTCACCGTGCGGGCCGCCGACCAGGTCGGCACCACCGTGCACCGCGCCGCGCGCCTTGCGCTGCAGCCGCAGAGCGGCCCCGTCTACCTCGGCGTGCCGACCGACTACCTGCGCGAGACGGTCCCGCATCGACGTCCGCCCGCGCCGCACCGCAAGCCGGACGTCGACGTCCCGGACCTCGCCCGGGCCGAGGCGATGCTGTCCGACGCACGGCATCCGCTGATCTGGGCCGGCGGCGGCGCGCTGCGCTCGGGTGCGGGCGACGCGATCGGCGCGCTCGCGGAGAAGCTCGCCGCGCCGGTGATCACCACGTTCGCCGCCCGCGGGCTGCTGCCGCTCGACCACCCGTGCCTGGCGCCGAACCCGGTGCACACGCCGGAGGTCGGGGAACTGTGGGACGAAGCCGACGTCGTGCTCGCCATCGGCACCGACTTCGACGGCCTGATGACGCAGAACTGGCGGATGCCGAAACCGCCGCAGCTGATCGCGGTCAACGTCGACGCCGACGACGCCGCCAAGAACTACATACCGGACCTCACGCTCGTCGGGGACGCGCGCTCTATCGTCGATAGATTGCTGCCGAAGCAGCGGCCCGGGCTCGACGACATCACGCTGCGGCTGGCCGGCATCGGCCGCCGGGTGCGCCAGCGGATCCGGGACGAGGAGCCGCAGGCCTACGACTTCTTGTCCACTTTGGACGAGGTGCTGCCGACGGACGCGGTGCTGGTCTCCGACATGTGCGTCGCCGGGTACTGGGTCGGCGGCTTCCACAGGGTGCGCGCGCCGCGCAAGCTCGCCTACCCGATGGGCTGGGGGACCCTCGGCTACGGCTTCCCGGCGTCGCTCGGCGCGGCCGCGGCCGGCACCGGGCGCGCCATCTGCATCACCGGCGACGGCGGGTTCCTCTACGGCTGCGGCGACCTGGCGACGCTCGCGCAGGAACAGTTGCCGGTTACTGTCGTCCTGGTCGACGACGGTGGCTACGGCATGCTCCGCTACGACCAGGATCGCGAGGGCCTGCCGCACCGCGGGGTCGACTGGGACAGCCCGGACTTCGTCGGCCTGGCCCGGTCGTTCGGGGTGCACGCCGATCGGGTTTCCGGGTTCGGGCGCGCGTTCCGGCGGTTGCTCGGCGAGTTCGTCGAGTCGGACGAGCCGAACGTGCTGGTCGTGAAGGCCAAGCTGAAGCCACCGCTGAACACCTCGCCGCGGTGGTACCGGACATGAGGATCGGCGTCGACATCGGCGGCACGTTCACCGACCTCTGCGCGGTGGACGAGGCCGGGATCGTCGCCGTCGGCAAGGTTCTGACCACGCACGACGCGCCGGCTCTAGCAGTGATAGAGGGATTGACCGCGCTGCTGGCGGACGCGGGGATCGCTGCTTCCGACGTGACGCAGGTGGTCCACGGGACGACGCTGGTGACGAACGCGCTGATCGAGCGCAAGGGCTCGCGGACCGCGCTGCTCGCCACCGCCGGCTTCCGCGACGTCCTGGAGATGCGCCGCGAGCACCGGTACGAGCTGTACGACCTGCACCTGGAACTGCCCGCGCCCCTGGTGCCGCGGCACCTGCGGTTCGACGTCCCGGAGCGCATCCTCGCCGACGGGTCCGTGCACACCGGGCTCGACGAGGAGTACGTGCGGAAGCTCGGTCGCGAACTGGCGGACCGCGGGATCGAAGCGGTCGCTGTCTGCTTCCTGCACTCCTTCACCAACCCGGCGCACGAGCGGCGCGTCGCGGAGCTGCTCGCCGAGGTTGCGCCCGGTCTGCGCGTTGCGCTGTCTTCCGACGTCGTCCCGGAGATCCGCGAGTACGAGCGTGCGTCGACCACGGTAGCGAACGTTTACGTCCAGGATCTCACCGAGCGCTACCTGCGCGATCTCGAACACCGATTGAGACGGCTCGGGATCCCGCGGGCGCCGCACATCATGCTGTCCAACGGCGGTGTGGTCACCGTCGAGACCGCGGCGCGGCATCCGATCCGCATCCTGGAGTCCGGTCCGGCGGGTGGTGCGCTGGCGGCCGCGGTGCTGGGACCGCCTGACCTGCTGGCTTTCGACATGGGCGGCACGACGGCGAAACTGTGCCTGATCGCGGGCGGCGCGCCGCTGGTCACGCACCAGTTCGAGGTCGACCGCAAGTACCGGCTGCTGCCCGGCTCGGGACTGCCGGTGCAGGTGCCGGTGACCGACATGATCGAGATCGGCGTCGGGGGCGGTTCCATCGCCCGCATCGACGCACTGGGGTTGCTGACCGTCGGGCCCGACTCGGCGGGGTCCGAGCCCGGTCCGGCCTGCTACGGCCGCGGCGGCACCGAACCCACGGTCACCGACGCCGACCTCGTGCTCGGCTATCTCGACCCGGGCTACTTCCTCGGTGGCGGCATGCGCCTGGATGCCGAAGCGTCCCGATCAGTGTTAGAGAAGAAGATCGCCGGCCCGCTCGGGGTGAGCGTCGAAGAGGCCGCTTGGGGCATCCACGCCAGCGTCAACGAGGACATGGCCAACGCCGCCCGGGTGCACGCCGTCGAGCGCGGGCACGATCCGGCGAAGCTGCCGATGTACACCTTCGGCGGCGCGGGCCCGGTGCACGGCGCCGGCGTCGCGCGGGCGCTCGGGGCGCCGTCCGTTGTCGCGCCCCCGGTCGCCGGCGTGCTCAGCGCCGCCGGGTTCCTCACCGCGCCGCTTGCGTTCGACTTCGTCCGCTCGGCGCGCGCGGCCGTGCACGACCTGGAGTGGGAGCAGGTCGACGCGCTGTTCGCCGAAATGGAGGCCGAAGGCGCGGCGCTGCTGGCCGAGTCCGGAGTGGAAGAGGTGACGCACCGGCGGGTCGCCGAGATGCGCTACACCGGGCAGGGCTACGAGATCCGCGTTCCGGTCCGCGGCGGCAACTGGCCCCTATCACTGATAGAGGAGTTCACCCGCACCTACCGCGCGCTCTATCGGCGCACGGGGCCGGCGGTCGGCGTCGAGGTGCTGAACTGGCGGGTCGTCTCGAGCGGACCTGCGCCGGACGTCCCCCTGCGGCTGACTGCGGAAGCGTCTGGTGGGACCGCGCAGAAGGGCACCCGCAAGGCGTACTTCCCGTCGACTGGTGGATTTGTCGACACGGTCGTCTTCGATCGGTACCGGCTCGCGCCGGACACGCGAGTCGATGGGCCGGCCATCGTGGAAGAGCGCGAGTCCACCGTGGTCGTCCCGCCCGGCGCGCACTGCGTCGTCCGGCGCGACGGGGCTCTGGAGGTAACGGTGTGAGCGTCGACCCCATCCTCGCCGGGCTGTTCGGCAACCGGCTGCACTCCATCCTCGCCGAGCAGCAGAACGCACTGGTCAACACGGCGTTCTCCGCCGTCGTGCGGGAGTCGCTCGACCTGGCGTGTGCGGTGTTCGACTCGCGTGGCGAGATGATCGGCCAGTCCGTCGGCGGCACGCCGGGGCACATCAACGCGATGGCCACCGGCATGCACCACTTCGTCGCGGCCTACCCGCCCGAGACGCTCGAACCCGGGGACGTGCTGCTCACCAACGACCCGTGGCAGACCGCCGGGCAGATCAACGACATCACCGTGGCGACGCCGGTGTTCCGCCGCGGCCGGCTGGTCGCGTGGTTCGCGTCGTGCTGCCACGCGCCCGACATCGGCGGCCGGCTCGTCTCCGCCGAAGCTTACGAAGTCTTCGAAGAAGGACTTCGGCTGCCGATCCTCAAGTTCCTGCGCGCCGGCGAGGTCAACGCCGACCTGGAACGGCTGATCCGCGCGAACGTCCGGACGCCGGAAGAGACCATCGGCGACCTGTACGCGCAGGTCACCGGCAACGAGGTCGGCGCCGCGAGCCTGCTGCGGCTGCTGGACGAACTCGGCCTCGAAACGCTGGACGACGTCGCCGCCGAGATCATGGACCGTTCGGAGCAGGCGCTGCGGGACGCGCTGCGCGCCCTCCCCGACGGCACGTACACCAACGAGATCGCCACCGACGGCTTCGACGACGAAGAGGTCGTGCTGCGCGTCGCGGCCACTGTGGACGGTGACGGGATCCACCTCGACTTCGCGGGATCGTCACCGCAGAGCCGTCGCGGGATCAACGTCGTGCTGAACTACACGCGGGCGTACGCGTCCTTCGCGGTCAAGGCGGCGATCTCGCCTGAGGTGCCGCACAACGCCGGGTCGTTCCGGCCGGTGCGCGTCACCGCGCCCGAGGGCTCGGTGTTGAACTGCCTGCCGCCGGCGCCGGTCGCGTCCCGGCACCTGATCGGGCACTTCCTGCCGTCGCTGCTGATCGGCGCGCTGCCCGGCACGGCGATCGCGCCGGGCGCGGACGCGCTGTGGATGACCATCTGGCGCGGCCCGGGGTTCATGCTGAACGTCTTCCAGACCGGCGGCACGGGTGCGCGCCGGGACAGGGACGGCTTGAGCACGACGGGGTTCCCGAGCGGCCTGCGGTCGACGCCGACCGAGGTGATCGAAACGACGACGCCGCTGGTCCAGCACTCCCGCGAACTGCGCGTCGACTCCGGCGGGCCCGGACGGTGGCGCGGTGGCCTCGGCCAGGTGACGACGATGGCCGTCCGCGGTGATTTCCCCTGGAGTGTCAATGGGAACGTCGACCGCGTGCGCGCCGCGGCGTCCGGAGTGGACGGTGGACGGGCCGGCGCGGTCGGCCGCTTCGGCCTGTACGGCGGGGCGAACCTGCCCGCGAAGAGCCGCGTGACGCTGGCCGCGGAGTCCGTTGTGGACGTCACGTTGCCGGGTGGCGGTGGCTACGGGCCGCCGTTCGAGCGGCCTGTGGCGGCGGTGCTCGCCGACGTCGTCGAGGGATACATCTCGACGGAAGCGGCGCGCGAGGCGTACGGCGTCGAAGTGGTGTACCTGGGACAGCCGGACGCACTCGTCCGGCTACCCGAGGACTACACAGTGGACGAAAAGCGGACAGCGCAATTGAGAGCGGGGAAGTGACATGGGTCGGTTGGCCGGCAAGGTGGCGGTCGTCTTCGGCGGCGCGCGGGGCATCGGCCTCGCCACGGTGAAGGAGTTCCTCGCCGAAGGTGCGACGGTCTTCGCTTCCGACATCCGCGAGCCCGCAGAACCCATCGAGGGATACCGGCATTCCATAGTGGACGCCACGGACGAGGACGCCGTGGCGGCGTTCGTCGACGGGGTCATCGCCGAGACCGGTCGCATCGACGTGCTGTTCAACAACGTCGGCATCCACCTCGGCAAGCCCTTGGCCGACACCACGCTGGCGGAGTTCGACCACATCTTCGCGCTCAACGTCCGCGCCGCTTTCCTCGGCACCCGCGCGGTGCTGCCGCACATGATCGAGCAGAAGGCGGGCAGCATCATCACGACGTCGTCGAACGGCGGCGTGATGGGCCGTCCGGGTGACCCGGTGTACAACGCCACCAAACACGCGCTGGTCGGGCTGACGAAGTCCATCGCCGTCGCGCACGCGCACCAAGGAATCCGGGCCAACACGGTGAACCCTGGCGCGATCGACACCGACATGCTGCGCAGCACCCTCAACTCGCCGGAGGAGTTCGAGACCAAGCAGCACCAGCTGGTCGCGAGCACGCCCGCGGCGCGCGTCGGCGAGGCGTGGGAGGTCGCGAAAGCGGTGGTGTTCCTGGCGAGCGACGAGTCGCGGTTCGTGAACGGCGTCGTGCTACCGATCGACGGCGCGAAGGCCGCGGGCGCGATGCCGGGCAACCGCTACAGCCTCGATTTCGAGCTCGGCGTCAGGTAGCGCCGTGACCGTCGATGCCTCGGGGCTGGAGAGCGCGCGGCACCTGCTCGAGCGCAGCGGCACGGCCGAGCGGGTCGCGGCGATCCTGCGCCAGCACATCACCGACGGGGTCTTCGCGCCCGGCGAACGGCTGTCCGAGCCGGTGATCAGCGCGGCGCTCGGCGTCTCGCGCAACACGTTGCGCGAGTCGTTCCAGCTGCTCGCCCACGAACGGCTGGCTGTGCACGAGCTGAACCGCGGTGTGTTCGTGCGCGAGCTGACGACGGAGGACATCGCGGACCTCTACGTCGTGCGCCGCGCGACCGAATGCGGTGCACTGCGCCGCGCTGCAGAGCTGCCGAGCGTGAATCTATCAGTGATAGAGAAAGCGCTCCGCGACGGCCGGGCGGCGGCGGACGCCGAGGACTGGCCGGCGGTCGGCACCGCCAGCATCCACTTCCACCAGGCCCTCGCGGACCTGGCCGGGAGCGAACGTCTCTCCGCGACGATGCGCCAGGTGCTCGCCGAGACGCGGCTGTTCTTCGTGCTGAACGAGAACACGCGGGAGTTCTACGAACCGTTCCTCGGGTGCCACGAGAAGATCCTGCGCGACCTGCGCCGCGGCCGGTTCGACGCCGCGGAGGCCGCCCTCGACCGGTACCTGCGCGACGCCGAAGCCCGGCTGCTCGAGCTCAGCTCCGAGGGAACGCCACCGTGACCACACCCGACGAGGAGCCGACGATGCCTCCTGCCCCCGACGGATTCCGCCCGCTGGACGGGATCAAGGTCGTCGACCTCTCCCGCATCCTCGCCGGCCCGTACTGCACGCAGTACCTCGGCGAGATGGGCGCGGACGTGGTGAAGGTGGAGCCACCGGGCCACGGCGACGACACCCGCGGCTGGGGCCCGCCGTTCGTCGGCGACGAGGCCGTCTACTACCTGGCCGCGAACCGGAACAAGCGCGGGATCGTGCTCGACCTCAAGAGCGACCGCGGGCGGGACGCGCTGCGGCGGCTGGTCGCGAACGCCGACGTGCTCGTCGAGAACTTCCGGCCCGGGACCCTCGAAAACTGGGGAATCGGGTACGCCGAGTTGTCGGAGCTGAACCCCCGGCTGATCCACGTGTCGATCACCGGCTTCGGGCAGACCGGCCCGTACCGCGACCGCGCGGGGTACGACCTCGTCGCCCAGGCCCTCGGCGGCGTGATGTCGCTGACCGGCGAACCCGGCGGCGCGCCGGCGAAGGTCGGGCTGCCGGTGGCGGACCTGAACGCCGGGACGTGGGCGATCATCGGCGTCCTGATGGCGCTGCAGGCCCGGCACACCACCGGCCGCGGCCAGTACCTCGACGTGTCCCTTCTGGACAGTCAGCTGGCCTGGCACGTCTACGCCGCGGGCGCGCACTTCTACGACGCGCCGCGGCCGCGCCGGATGGGCTCGGCGCACCCGAGCATCGTCCCGTACCAGGGCTACCACGTCGCCGACGGCTGGCTGGTCATCGCGGTCGGCAGCGAAAAGCTGTGGCAAGCCTTCTGCGGGGTGCTCGGGCTGGACATCGCCGCGGACCCGCGGTTCGCGTCGAACGCCCTTCGCGCCGCGCACCGCGACGAGCTGAACGCCCTGCTCGAGCCGGTGCTCCTGACCCGCACGGCGGCGGAGTGGATGAAGGCCTTCGACGCGGCGGGCATCCCGGCGGCCCCGGTCAACGAGATCGACGACGTCTACGCGGACCCGTGGGCGGCGGCGCGCGACCAGGTGGTGCGGCTGCCGCACCCGACGGTGGGGACGTACCTGGGCACGGGCTTCCCGGTGAAGGCGTCGGACACCCCGGCGCGGCCGACGTCGGCGCCCCCGACGCTGGGCCAGCACACCGCGGAGGTCCTCGCGGAGCTGGGGTACACGCCCGAGGAGATCGCCGGCTTCCTGGACTGACCGGCCAGCCCTGCCCGGCGAACTGTGCACGACGGAGTGTTCGCATCCGGCGTCCCGCCCTGGTAGGGATGGGGGCAGGACTGAGGAGGACCGATGTCAGCACAGCACGCCCTGTGGCACCCGTTCGCCGACATGGGCGCGGTCGACGGCGACCGGATGGTCATCACCCGCGGCGAAGGCTCGTACGTCTGGGACGACGCGGGCCGCCGGTACTTCGACGCGACCGCGTCGCTCTGGTACGCGAACTTCGGTCACGGCCGCCCGGAGATCACCGAAGCCGTCGCCAAGCAGCTGCAGACGCTCGATTCGTACAACCTGTTCGGCTACAACGCGAACCAGCCGGCGCTCGAACTGGCAGACCGCGTCGCCGGGCTGGCGCCGGAACCGGGGTCGAAGGTGTTCTTCGGCTCGGGCGGCGGCGACGTGATCGACACGGCGGTGAAGCTCGCGCGCGCGTACTTCGCGCACACCGGGCGGCCGGAGAAGGTGCACGTAATCGGCCGCGCCCAGGGTTACCACGGCACGCACGGTTTCGGCACGGCCGTCGGCGGCATCCCGGCGAACGCGGCGAACTTCGGCCCGCAGCCGCCGGACTTCTCGCACGTCCCGTACGACAGCGCGGCCGCGCTGGAGGCGGAGATCCAGCGCGTCGGCGCCGCGCGCGTCGCGGCGTTCTTCTGCGAGCCGGTGATCGGCGCGGGCGGCGTGCTGCTGCCGCCGGAGGGGTACATCGAGGAGGTGGCGGCGATCTGCCGCCGCCACGAGGTGCTGTTCGTGGCGGACTGCGTGATCGCGGCGTGGGGCCGGCTCGGCACGTGGTTCGGCATCGACCGCTGGCCGGTGCAGCCGGACATGATCACGACGGCGAAGGGCATCACGGGCGGGACGATCCCGCTGGGCGCGCTGGTCGTGGCGCCGCGGGTGGCCGAGCCGTTCTTCACCGGCGCGCCGGGAGCGCCGATCTTCCGCCACGGCGCAACGTACGCGGGCCATCCGGTTGCGTGCGCGGCTGGCTTGGCGACGCTGGACATCTACGAGCGCGACGGGCTGATTCCCCGCGGCCGCGAGCTGGAGAAACCGCTGGCCGACGCGGTGTCGGGGGTGAGCGGGCACGAGCTGGTGACCGAGGTCCGGGCCGGGCTGGGCTTCCTGGCGGCAGTGGAGCTGACGGCGGCGGTCATGGACGCGGACCCGGGAGCACCGGTGAAGCTGCAGCGCGCCTGCCGGGACGAGGGCGTGATCGTGCGCAACCTAGGCCGGGGAGTGGCGGTGTCTCCGCCGCTCGTGGCGGCGGAGCCGGAGCTGGATCTGCTCGCGGTGGCCCTGCCGAAGGCGTTTGACCGCCTGGCGGCGCACCTTTGACGTTGGTGGACGGCTCTTTCCTGGTTTTCGGTGGCAGGGAAGAGCCGTTCACAACTCCGGCGTCAGGAGATGCAGAACTCGTTGCCCTCCGGGTCGGCCATCGTCACCCAGCTGTGCGGCCCCTGCCGTCCCCGCCAGAGGTACGTCGCCCCGCGCGACTTCAGCTTCTCCAGCGTCGCCTCGACGTTCTCCGCACCGACCCACACGTCCAGGTGGACCCGGTTCTTGACCGTCTTCGCCTCCGGAACCTCCTGGAAGAGGATCCGGCGCGGTGGTCCCTCGGGTGACGAGTCCGGGTGACGGATCCCCGCTCCCGACTTCCAGACCAGGGCCCCGCGGTAGGTCCTGGTCTCCTCTTCCGTCGCGTACCCCTTCGCGATCATCTCGCGGACGAAGTCCTCGTCCGTCGGTTCCACGGACCAGCCGAGCGTCTCGGCCCACCAGTCGGCGAGCACGTGCGGGTCGGCCGAATCCACCACTACCTGGAAGTCATGCGCCATACCGGCACGTTAACGACCGAGTCCGACATTTTCCGGAGCATCGGGTCCTCGGGCACCACCGTGAAGCGCCACTTGTCCACGCCGCCGCCCATGATTTCGGCGTACCGGCGGGCGCCGTCGGCGTTGGCGAAACGCACCTGCTGGCCGTTCGTCAGGTGGGTGATCTTGACCGCCACAACAACCTCCCGAAGTTTGTGGGCCGGCCCGCGGAGCTTCCCCCTCCGGGACCGGCAGGCACAGTAGAACACATGTTCGACCGCCCGCGCCACTCTCTCCCCCAACTAGGGGAGCAACCGGAGAAATCGCAGGTCAGAGCGGTCGGATCATGGCGACGCGCGGCCAGGTGTCCAGGCCGCGGGCCGCCTCCGCACGGCGGATCGAGCGCAGCCCGGGGCCGATTTCCGCCTCCGGGACGACCCGGAACCGCAGCCGCTCGTAGTACGGCGCGTTCCACGGCACCGCCGCGAACGTCGTCAGCGTCAACGCCTGCAGTCCGCGCGCGGCAGCCCACTCGGCGAGCGTCTCGATCAGCGCGCTGCCCAGCCCGCGCCGCGCGTGCGCGGGCCGGACCGAGACCTGCTCGATGTGCGCGCACCCGTCGACGACGTCCGCGACGAGGTAGGCCACCGGCCGGTCGGCGGCGTCCACGCTCACCCACGCGCGACCGGCAGACTGGTACACCGCCAGCTCCGCCACCGAGCCGGGGTCGTCGTCGGCGATCGCGTCCATGCCGACGTCGCGGAACAGTGCGCCGGCCTCGCGTTCGACGTCGATCAACGCGGGCAGGTCGCCGGGACGCGCCAGCCGGATCATGCTGGCAGTTGTACGCGCCCGTGCGGGATTCTCACAGGGAATAAGACGAGATCGCCCGCTGGATGCGGATCGCGTACTCCTGCAGGGCGGTGATCGCCGTGTGCCGGGCTTCCTCGGTGATCCGGGCGGCCGGACCGGCCAGGCTCAGCACCGTGGGCCGCCTGCCGATCGTCTGCACCGGCACCGAACACGCCCAGACGCCTTCGTCGAGTTCGCCGGAACTGACCGAATACCGGTTCTCCAGCGCGCGCTTCAGCTCGTCGCGCACCGCCGTGCCACGCTGCTCGACGATCGACGGCAGCCGCCGGTCGCGCTCGATCTCGGGCAGCAGCGCGAGCAGCATCTTGCCGGACGCGCCGACGCCGAGCGGCAGCGAATGGCCCGGCTCGAACGTGAACCGCATGGCGCGGTCGCACTCGACGCGGTCCGCGCACACGGCGGAGTCGCCGAACTGCTGGAACAGCATCACCGTCTCGCCGAGTTCCCGCGCCGCCTCCTCCATCGCCGGCCGCGCCAGCCGCACCATGTCGTTCGCCAGCTGCGCGGCCCGCGCCAGCGGCATCACCTGGCTGGTCAGGTGGTAGTGCCCGGCCCGGCCTTCCTCCAGCAGCTGCAGCTCCTTGAGCAGGGCCACGTAGCGGTAGGTCGTCGCCACCGGGCTGCCGATCGTCGCCGCGAGCTCCGCGACGCTGGCCTCCCACCGGCGCTCCGAAAAGGCCAGCAGCAGCTGGAGGACCTTGCGGGAACTGCTGGCACCGGGCGTGCGGCGCGGGGAAGTGGTGGCGGAACCGTCGACGCTACTGACGGCAGGCGTCATCATGACCTCTCGGTGAGACAAAAACGACTTCGCTATCACACGGGGTGAATAAGTTAGCACGTAGTGTGAAACGAAAGCCAGGTATTGCCGGCGGCGGCCCCGGAAAAGAACCGCCGCCGGCCCACCCGCGTCACATCGTGAGGAACTCGCCCGGTTTCGTCACCACCGGTGACTCGACGTAAAGCCCGCGGTACTCGTCCTGAATGCCGGAGTTGTGCACCTGCAGCGCCAGCGGGCCGACGCGCCCGGCGGTCTTGTCGGTGAACCGCAGCACTTCGACGCCCTTGCAGGTGATGGCCGAGCCGGTGAGCGGGCAGCACGCCATCCGCGCCACGCCGGTGACCGCGTCGCCGATCAGCTCGCACTGCGCCCACTTCTTGATGTCGATGGTCGTGTGCGGCAACTGCTGGAACAGTTTCCCGCCGCCGTCGTTGTGCCCCGGCCGGTAGTCCCAGTGCCCGCCGTTCGGCGGCTGGAACTGGATGGCGCTCAGCGCGTCGCGGATCGGGTCGGTGGTACCCCAGATCAGCACGGTCGGTTTGTGGTTGCCCTTGACCTGCCGGACATTGAATATCCACCGAAACGTGCCGACCTGCTGTTTGTTGTAGTACAACCAGCCGCGCGCGGTGCCGTTGCCGTGGATGACGCCGTTTTTCGCCGACCACAGGCCGGCTTTCGACGACGTCCACGCGCTCAGGTCCGTGCCGCCGAACATCGAAACCAGATTCGGGTCGCCGTACGGGTTGTCCGCGGCGGCCGCGGCCGGTGCCATGGCCGCCGCCACGACGATCCCCGCGGCCACCATGCCGAAGAGCCTGCGAAACATTCTGCCGTCCTCTCGTGAACGCGAACTGCGGTCGAGGGTTTCGGACGGCGAAATGCACGCTACGAGCCGCAGCGGTGAAGCGTCAACCGCGGTCCCGGTCACCGGTGAGGAACGGCGTCAGCAGACCGGGGAGAGCCCGGTCGGCGAGCGCCAGCCCGTCGGCCTCGCCGACGTCGAGCACCCGGTACTTGCCCTTGCCCGCGGCGACCGGCGCGATCAGCGTGACCAGCCCGGCCCGGCGCTGGAAGTACGAGCGTTCGACGACGATCCCGGTCAGGCCGTCGCAGCGGACGGCCGCGGTGCCGCGGTCCAGCGAACCCGACCGCGTCACCAGGTAACGGCCGGTGAACGCGTGGCCGAGGCCGCGGTAGCGGTCCCAGCCGACGAGCGCGGCGAACGGCACCAGCACGAGCGCCACCTGCCACGGCCAGTCCGGCAGCGCGCCGAGCCACGCCAGGCCGTAGAGCGCCGCGGCGAGCAGCAGCACGCCGAGGACGGCCCGGGAGAGCCGGCGGTACAGCGCCCGGCGCGGGTGCCGCACCAGCGGCGTCGCGACCGGGTCTTCACGCAGCACCTCGGCGACGACCTCGTGCGCGCGCGCCACCGGCGCCGGCGGCAGCAGCAGGCCGCCGCCCTTGTCCGCGCCTTTGCCTTCCCGCAGCCCGCCGGCGATGGCGACGCAACGGGCGCCGCCGGCCAGCCGCAGCGGCAGCGGCTCCCGGATTTCGGCGCCGCGCAGGCGGTCTTCCTCGATCGACACCGACCGCGTGGTGATCAGCCCGCGCCGGATGTGCAGCGTGCCGGCGGGCTCGCGGGTGAGCCGGAAGTTCCAGAACGACAGCACGTACCCGCCGATCGACAGCAGCGAGACGAGCACCAGCAGCCCGACGGCGGCGAGCAGCACGCTCACCCACGCCGGCGTCTCGGCGAAGTGCCCGACGACCGCCTGGACCAGCGAGAACTGGATCGGGTCGAAGTGCAGTTCGTGCGCGAAGTGGTAGACGGTGCCGACGGCCGCACCGACCACGGCCAGCCCCGACAGCGTGAACGGCGCGTACCGCAGCCACCGCTTGTCGACCGCGGCGATCAGCTGCTCCGGCGGCGCGTCGGCGGCCTCCGTCGTCACGGCTTCGGCCTTGCGGTGCAGCAGGAGCGTCCGCAGCCGCTGGGCCTCGGCGATCGTGACGGCGTCGAGGACGAGCTCGTCCTTGCCCGGTCCCTTGCCGTGCGAGTGCCGCCCGGTGCCGATCCGCGCCGCGGCCAGCGAAAACAGCCGGTGCTTCGGCTCGGACGTGACATCGACCGTGCGGATCCGGTCGCGCGGGATGGCCCGGTGCTTGCGCTGCAGCAGCCCGGTGCGCCACTCGACCTGCGACTCGGTGATCCGGTAGCGCGAGGTCAGCACGTGCGAGACCCCGGTGAACACGGCGATCGCGGTGAACACGAGACCGATCCACTGCCACGGTTCGCCGTGGCCGAACAGCAGCGCGCCCAGCAGCACCGGCAGCGACTTCACCAGGTCCAGCACCGGCCGGATGAGCAGCATGCGCCGGTCGAGGTGGTGCCACGGCGCGTCCTGCGTGCCCTCGGCCGGCGGGGTCACGACCGTTTCCGTGCTGCTCACGTCGCGTCCCCGCGAACGGCCTGGGTCGTCTTCGTCAGCTCGTCGGCCAGCGCGAGCGCGCGGTCGTGCGCCAGGCCCGCGATGCGCAGCGGGCCCGCCGCGGATGCCGTCGTCACGGTGATCTTCGCCAGCCCGAACAGCTGCTCGAAGGGGTCGCGCTCGATGTCGACGGTCTGGATCCGCGACACCGGCGCGATCCGCCACTCCTGCTTCAGCCAGCCGGACTGGGTGTAGACGGCTTCGCCGGTGACCTCCCAGCGGTGCACGCGGTAGCGCCACTGCGGCATCACGATGAGGTGCAGCGGACCGAGGACGCAGGAGAGCACCAGCGTCACGGTCAGGAACGACGGCGCGTCGTCGCTGGTCACCACGATGAGCGTCTGCACGCCGATCAGGATGATCCAGACGATCGAGGCGGTGACCGTCCAGTAGCCGATGGCCCGGCGGCTGACCCGGTGCGCGGGCGGCCGCAGCTCGGGCGCCGTGTTCGTGGTGTGTTCGCTCACCGCTCAAGCGTGCCCGATCGGGGCCTTGCGCGCCCACGACACTTGTCACGATGGCGATCCGAACCGGCCTCGAACGCGTGGCGTTACGATCGGCGACACCGTCGGCGGAATGGAATCCCTCCCGGGGTGTGTTGTGCTTGACGGACAGCCATGACAACCGGGGCTTCGCCCCGGGCCGGGGGCTCCGCCACCCGGACCCCCGAAAGAACACATGGGAGACCAGGAGGATCCGGTGGGACTCGATCCCGACGACCTGTACGAGGTGGACTCGGACGTCCCCGACCTGACCGGGGCGGTGCTGCTGCACCACTTCGAAGGGTTCATGGACGCCGGCTCGGCGGGCCGTCTGCTGGCCGAGCACCTGCTGGGCGGCGAGCACCGGGTGATCGCCCGCTTCGACGTCGACCGGCTCATCGACTACCGCTCGCGGCGGCCGACGATGACCTACGCGGTCGACCACTGGGAGGACTACGACGCGCCCGAGCTGGTGGTGCACCTGCTGCACGACACCGACGGCACGCCGTTCCTGATGCTGTCCGGCCCGGAGCCCGACCACGACTGGGAGCGGTTCTGCGCGGCGGTCCGGAACCTGGTCGAGCGCTGGGGCGTCCGGCTGACCGCCGGGTTCCACGGCATCCCGATGGGGGCGCCGCACACGCGCCCGCTCGGCGTCACCGCGCACGCGACCCGCAAGGACCTGATCGGCGAGAACCAGCCGCTGCCGAACCGGCTGCAGGTGCCGGGCAGCCTCGCCGCGCTGCTGGAGTACCGGCTCGGCGAGTGGGGCCACGACGCCATCGGCTTCGCCGCGCACGTGCCGCACTACCTGGCACAGTCGACGTACCCGGCCGCGTCGCTGATCGTGCTCGACGCGCTGAGCCGTTCGACCGGCCTGAGCCTGGCCGAGGGCGAGCTGCGCGCGGCCGCGGAGCTGGCCGACGCCGAGATCAACCGGCAGGTCGCGGAGTCCGACGAGATCGCCGACGTGGTGCGCGCCCTCGAGCGCCAGTACGACACGTTCATCGAGGCGTCCGAGCGGGGCAGCCTGCTCGCGGAGTCCGTCGAACACATGCCGACGGCGGAGGAGCTCGGCTCGCAGTTCGAGCGTTTCCTCGCGGAGCAGAACGGCGGAGACGGTCCCGATCGGTGATAGAGCGCTACGACGAGATCGGCGTCGGCTACGCACTCGGGCGGCGGACTGATCCGCGCTGGCTCGCGGCGGTGCTCGACGCGCTGGGCGACGCGGATCCGGTGCTCGACGTCGGCTCCGGGACGGGCTCGTACCAGCCGCCCGGCCGGCGCGTTGTCGCGGTCGAGCCGTCGGCGGAGATGATCCGGCAGCGTCCGCGCGGTGCTGCACCGGTCGTGCGCGCGACTGCGGAGGCGCTGCCGTTCTCTCTATCAGTGTTCGAGGCTGCGCTCGCTGTGCTGACCGTGCACCACTGGACTGACTGGCGTCGCGGCCTCGACGAGCTGCGCCGCGTGTCTCGCCGTCAGGTCGTGCTGGCTTACGACACTGCGCTGCACAACGACTTCTGGTTCGTGCGGGAGTACGTGCCGGAGGTCGCCGAGCTGGAACGGTCCCGTCCTTCCGCGCCCGAGATCGCGGAGTACCTCGGCGCGTCTTCGGTGCTCGCACTGCCGGTGCCGTGGGACTTCACCGACGGCGTCTTCCCGGCGTACTGGCGGCGGCCGGAGGCCTACCTCGACCCGGCGGTGCGCCGGTCGTGCTCGGCGCTCGCGCAGACGTCACCGGCGGCGGTGGATCGGGGCATCGCGCGCCTGCGGGCGGACCTGGACTCCGGTCGCTGGCACGCCGAGCACGCCGAGCTGCTGGACCTGCCGGAGTGGGACGCGGGGTTCCGGCTCATCGTCGCCTGAACGGCCCGGGTGCAGTCCCGGGCTGCGGACGATCGCCCGCGACGACCTGCAGGGCTTCCTCGAAACTCACGCTAGCCGTGGCAGCCCTCTTCGTTGAGCGGCCCGATCGACGGCAGGAGCAGCCCGCACAGGTAGCCGTCGATGAACCGGCCGCTCCCGGCGATGTTCGTGCCCAGCCGGACCAGCGGCGCTAGGCCGCGGATGCCGGCGGCGAGGGCGTCCTGGTTGCGCTGCAGCATCGACGTCAGCCGGTCGAGCTGGGTGAGGACCGGCCCGATCTGTGCCTCGTTGTCGCCGATCAGGCCGGACAGCTCGGTGGCGAGCTGCCGCGAGCCGTCGAGCAGCGTGCTGATCGCGGTCTCGCGGTTGCTCACCTCGCCGAGCAGCTGGTTCCCGTCGTTCAGCAGCCGTCGCACGGTGGCGTCGCGGTCGACGAGCGTCTGCGAGACGACCCGGGTGTTGCCCAGCAGTGTGGCGAGCCGGCTGTCGCGTGACGCGAGCGTGTCCGACAGCCGGGACAGCCCGGTGAGCGCGGCGCGGACACTGCGCGGTGTGTTCGCCAGCGTCGCCGACAGCGTGTCGAAGCTCTTCGCCAGCTGAGCCGTGTCGATGTGGTCCACAGTGGACGAAAGCTTGCCGAACGCCGCGAGGATGTCGTAGGGCACCGTGGTGCGGGACCGGGGGATCGGCGTTCCCGGGTCGAGAGTGTCCGTGCCTTGCGGGTCGAGGGCGAGGTACTGCTGGCCCAGCACGGTCTTCAACCGGATCGACGCGCTCGTCGCATCACCCAGCCAGGCCCCCTTGGCCTTGAACGACACGAGCACGTGGTCGCCGCGCAGCTGCACGTCCGAGACGTGCCCGACTTCGACGCCGGCGATGCGGACGTCGTTGCCGTCGGAGAGCCCGGCCGCCTCGGTGAACTCCGCCGAGTAGGTGGTGCCGTCCCCTATCACTGGTAGGGACCGCGCGTTCAATGCGGTGACAACGCCGAGCGTCAGCACGGCCAGCCCGGCGAGCGCCGTCCTGACCGGGGCGTCAGCGGCAGCCCGACGTGTTGACATGGCGTCGAGAGTGACGCCGGTTACGTCGGGCCGCCAGCCGGATCCCCCGATGAGACGAAGATCGGCCGCCTCACGCGGCGGTGAGCGCGGGGTACTCGCGGTATTCCAGCGCATTCGCCGCCCGGTCGGTCATCCTGAGGAAGATGCTGCCGAACACGCGCGTGTTCAGCATCCGGTAGGCGCGGTTGCGGCTGCGGATCTTCGCCGCCGTGCGCGGCGCGAGGAAGTTGCCGGAGCCCTTGCCGTTCCGCTGCCCGACCGTCGCGGGCTTGCGCAGCCGCTGCTCGTACTTCGCGAACGCCGTCACGTGGTCGCCGCCGGCCGCCGCGAGTTCCCCGGCCAGCACCTGCGCGCCCATCATCGCCAGCCCGGTGCCGGAACCGCCGGGCCCGGCGCACCAGGCGGCGTCCCCGAGCAGCACGACCCGCCCTCTCGACCAGTGATCGAGATGGATCTGGCTGATCGAGTCGACGTACAGGTCGTCGGCCGCCGGGAGTGCGTCGAGCAGCTTCGGCGTCTCCCACCCGGTGCCGGCGAACAGCTGCGCGAGCAGCGCGCGCTGCTCGCCGGGCGTGCGGCGGTGGAACTCGACGCCGTCGGCGGCGAAGACGAGGTTGACGTGCAGGCGGTCCGGCAGCCGGTGGCTGCCCACGCTGAGGCCGCGGCCGGGCTCGTTGTACATGATGCTGGTGTGGTCGAGCCCGAGGTGGTTGGGCGCGGTGTAGCCGGCGATGCCGAAGCCCAGGTCGTGCCGGAAGTCCTGCTCCGGGCCGAACGCGGCGGCCCGCACCCCGGAGTGCACGCCGTCGGCCCCGACGACCAGGTCGAACTTCCGCGCTTCCCCGCGGGCGAAGGTGACTTCGACGCCGTCGGCGGTTTCGGTGAGGCTCGTGACGCGGTCGCCGAAGACGTACTCGGTGTGGCCCACGGTGTGCTCGTAGAGGATCCGCGCGAGATCGCCGCGCAGGATTTCGACCTCGCCGCTCCAGGCGGCGCCGGGCACGGTCAGCGCGGGACGGCCGTCGAGGCCGAGCACGGTCTGGTCGCCCATCGCCGTCTCGTACCGGCGCACCTCGTCGAGGACGCCCATCGCGGCCAGCAGCTTCACCTGCTCGCCGCGGAAGTCGACGGCCTGCCCGCCGGGTCGCGGCGCGGGCGCGGACTCGACGACGGTCACGCGGTGGCCACCGCGGTGCAGCCAGTGGGCCGCGGACGGGCCGGCGATGCCGGCCCCGGAAACGAGCACGGTCTTGGCGGTCATCGGGAGTTCCTCTCGGGTCGGTGGTGACGACCCCGAGACTGCGCACGGCCGCTGACGGTCCCCGCACCATCCGCTGACGGTTCGGCCGGTGCGGGACGGTTGCAGTCGCTAACATGACGCGGTGGACCGCTCCGCCGAAGGCCGGATCCAGGAGGACGGCGAGGAGATCGTCGAGGCGCGCATCCTGGCCGCCGCCGCGCAGCTCATCGCCGAAGAGGGCTTCGGCAGGCTGAAGATCGGCGGCGTCTGCGCCCGCTCCGGCTACGCGCGGTCGGTGGTCTTCCAGCACTTCGGCGACAAGGACGGGCTCGGGCGGCGGCTCGTCGAGCACGCCGTCGAAGAGTTCACGAACGTTTACAGCGAGGCCGTCGCGGCCCGGACCGGCGCGGCCACCGCGACGCCGATGGACATGCTGCGCGCGCTGCTCGACATCATCTTCGAGCTGATCCGCACGATGCCGACGCTCAACCAGGCGTTCCTGGTCCTCTGGGGCGACGCCGCGGCCGAGTACTCCGGCCTGCGCGGCGCGCTGACCGAGGCCGACCGCCGGTTCCGGTTCGCCATCGCGCAGACCGTGGCCAGCGGGGTCGCGGACGGGTCCATCACCGGCGTCCACGACCCCGACTCGTACGCCTCGGCGTTGCTCGCCCAGCTGCGCGGCATCTCGATGGAGGCGCTGATCGACCCCGACGGCGTCGACCTGCGTGGCCTGCGCGCCGAGCTGGAACGCAGCGTCGACCGGCTGTCCGCGGGCTTCCGCGGTTTGCCCTAAAGGGCGTAGACGATGCTCCGCAGCACGATCACGCCGACGAAGACCAGCGTGAAGGCCAGATCGAGCGAGAGCCCGCCGATCCGCACCGGCCGCACGACCCGCCGGACCGGCCCGATCACCGGCTCGGTCGCGGCGTAGGCCAGGCCACGGGCGCGCCGCGCCCACGGCGGGGTGGCGGTCACCATCCCGACCCAGTCCAGCACCATCCGCGCGATCAACACGAGCAGGTACAGGCTGAGCGCGAAGCCCAGCAGCGTCCCTAGAGCACCCATGGTCCCTCCGTTCTCCCTACCCGGAGAACGCGCGGGTGGCGCGGGGAGTGCCAGTTCTGTCCGGTTCACAGCATTTCAACAGGTTCGCCACGCCGCGCGTGAGCCGGTTCACCCGGCCGGCCGGCCCGCGCGCGGCGTGGCTCAGTGGTCCAGCGGCTCAGCCGAAGGTGACGACGAGCCGGCCGTCCGAGGCGAAGGACCACTTCATCGTCCCGGCGTACGCCGAGCAGCGGGAGCCGTTCTTGCCGGTCCAGAACTGGTCGGAGCTGTCGACGCTGCCGACGGTCTTGTCGTTCGACCCGCCACTGGCGAAGCGGCACGACGTGTCGTTGCGGAACACCGAGGTCCCGGCGTCGAAGGAGAAATTGCGTTCGGCGTTGTCGATGCCGACGTTGTCGGAAACGGTGATCGTCCCGGGGTTGCTGTTGTAGGTGAACCCGTGGTGGCCGTTGCGGTAGGCGATGTCGCGCCGGACGATGTGGTTGACCGCGATCTTGTCGCCGCCGAGCTTGTAGCCGTTGCGGTCGCCGTTCTTGTTGACGGTGCCGTTGGTGAGCGTGCCGTTGGCGTAGGAGAGGGAGTCCTCGATGGTCACCGGGCCGATCGGGCCGGTGTCGGTCTTGGTGTAGAGGTCCCAGCCGTCGTCGATGTTGTTGTGGGAGACGTCGTAGCGGAAGACGTTGCCGGGGCCGGCGGTGAGTTTCGCGGCGAAGCCGTCGGCGTCTTCGCCGTCGGAGTCGGCGTTGTCGTGCGATTCGGAGCTGACGACGAGGTTGTTCGACGGCCACTGGTCCTTCGGCGTGCTCGACGCGATCCGCGAGATCTGCAGCCCGGAGTCGTGGTTGAAGCGGGTCACGACCCGTTCGATGACGTTGTTGCTGCCGCCGACGAAGATCCCGTTGTCCCCGGCGCGTTCGACGACGATGCCGGCGACCCGCCAGTACGACCCGTTGAGGGCGAGCCCGCGGTTGGCCGGGTCCTCCGGCATGGCGGAGAAGTTCAGCACGGGCGTCTCTCCGGGATAGGCCGACAGTGTCTTGCGGGCGTCGGCCGTGCCGCTGTTGGCGGGGGCGATGGTGATTGTCTGGGCGTAGGAGTAGGTGCCGCCGCGCAGCGAAATGGTGCCGCCGGCAGTGATCCGGCTGAGGGCCGAGGGCAGGGTGGTGGGGTCCGCTTGCGTACCGGCGGCGGAATCCTTGCCGCCGGGCGCCACGTAGAGGGTGTTCCCGGCGGCCGTGGCCGGCGGCGCCAGCGCGGCCGCGGCGATCAGTGCGGCAGTGGCTGTAAGCGCTTTCTTGATGCTTCCGTACGAACTCATGAGCGCCTCCTTGCGAGCAAGAATCGACCCCGAATCCGAGAGCGCTCCCAGTGTTGGCGGGGAACGGGATCTTCGGTTAAGCGACGGTAGCATCGGGCGCGCTGGACGCGAGTGGGCCAAGCGGGTCTTCTGCGCTGAAAACGCTTTCATTGTTGGGCCGGCGGGCATATCGGTCCGGTCGGCATCTCGTTCCCGTTCCGCGGCCGCCGGGGCAGGACGGCCGCATGTCGGCTCCACCGCAGCCGACCGGCCGCGGCTACGCGGCGAACGCACTCGTGCCCCACGGACGGCCGAGTCCGCGTCCGGCTCGGTCGGATATCCGTCCGAGCATCGTTTCGGACCTTCGCACGATGGCCTATCGGTCATCGAAGGTGGCGGTGATGAGGCCGCCAAGCGAGTGCTCGGCACCTCGCTGGGGTGAGCGCGCAGCCGCCGGATCCGGCCGCAGTCCGCCGGGCAAGACGCGAATCGGCCCCTCCCGCGGTACCTCGGCGAGTGGTTGGTCTCGACGATGGACTCGTAGAGCGGGCTCCTTGCGCGGACGCGGACCACTGGCGGCGTTACCGGCGACCGATCTCAGCGTAGACGCTGGAGGTGCACCGCTGGCGGACCGGCAGCGGATCTGTCGGTGATCGGGCGGTTGATCGCGATTCGGGCGAGGCCGCTCAACCGCCACCGGCTGCAACGAGAAGTTCGACCAGCGGCAGTCGTCGGGGTTCACGCTCGCGTTCGTCCCCGGGCTGGCCGACACGGTCCTCAGGCGGATACCGTGCGCATCCGTGCGCTAACCACCGACACAGCTGGCGACCGGCTACGAGGACCGCTTCGGCCAGAGGGGAATAGCCGGGGATGCCGGCCGAGGTGAGAAGCCACAGACCCGGCGGTAAGGCAGTGGTGTCCTTGCCGCGGGCTGATTGCTATCCAATGTTGCCGCTCACGGGAGACGTCTCTTGCGGCGCGCGCGTACTGTCGGCTAGCTGTATTGCCCTGTGAGGTGGGGGACGCGGCTGGTGGGTGGTTTGCCGGCGAGTGCGGTGTGGCCGCGGTGGTGATGGTAGGTGTGCAGCCATCCGGGCAGGGCTTCGCGGCGTTCGGTTTCCGACCGGTAGGGCTGGGCGTAGGCCCGTTCGTCGAGCAGGGTGCGGTTGAACCGCCCGACCGGCATGGCGTTGACCACCGACGGCCCTTCGCGGAAGCGCGGGAAGCACCTCGGCGGCTTGAACATCGTCGAGGCCGAGTCTGGATGTGGCCGCGCAGGAGGGCCTCCGACACGGGTACAAGCAGGCCGCATAGGTTCTCGGCACCCTCAGCCCACCGGTGTACCCGGCGATCTGCACGCCGTTGCACCCGACGCTGTGCGGAGTCGCCGGATGAACGCCACCCCTCGACCCTGCGAGACAATCCGCTTGGTGCGTGAAACCGCACCAACTCAGACGTGTTTTCGCAGGCCACCGGCTCACGACACGAGGAAACCGGATCAGTGAGCCAAGTCGGGTCAGGCGGTCCGCGACCTTGCGGGGCGGGTCGACCGACGCCGGCCGCAAGCGAGATGTCCGAGTAGATCGGGCTGTGCGGCATCCACGCCAAGCTGGCCCGCTCGGGGCCAGCGCCAGATCATCTCGCCCCTATCCGGCCCCAATGATGCACGCAGCGGCAGGTCGATGCAGTTGCCCACGAAGGTGGCGCAGCACCCCGTGCACCGCGCCCGCTCACCAGTGGCTCAGGTCGATCTTACCATTGGGGGTTATCGGAAGGTCGGTGACGACCCTGATGCGGGGTGGAATCGCGCCGATGGGCAACAGGCCGGCAAGGTGTGCCCTCAACTGCTGGGAGGTGATCTGCGTACCCTCAGCCACCACTGCCGTGGCCGCCAAAGTCGGTTCCCCGTGGTCCTGCGACTTTTCTTGGGATGTTGCCACGACCACGGCGTCCAGCACTCCCGGGAAGCGGCGGACAACTTCCTCCACCTCCTGTAGCTCCACGCGCAGGCCTCTGATCTTGACCTGTCTGTCGTTGCGGCCGACGTACAGCAGCTGACCGGATTCCGAAAGACATGCAAGATCGCCACTGGAGATTTTGGTCCCGATGGGGTTGATCTGTACGCCATCGATGTAGCCGAGGGCCAAGTGTGGAGAAAACAGGGTAATGACACCAGGTTCGCCGTTGGCGGCTTCGGAACCATCCGGTTTAGTCAACTCTATCTGGTAGCCGGGTGCTGGTACCCCAAGGGGTACGGTTCCGACAGCTGAATCGATGTCCGTTTGTTCGAGAGTGTTGTGCATAGCTACTTGCGGTGTCTCCGTCATGCCGTACACCCCGGTGAAGCGTGCCGAAGGAGCGGCGCTGCGGAACACCCGTATGTCGTTCCACCGCACCGACTCGCCACCTAAGATCACGCGCCGCATTCGAGGCAAGTGCGCTCGATTGTGGGCTAAGACCCGGCGTGCCATGCTCGGAGTCAAACTCGTCACAGTGATGGCTTCATGGGCTAGCCAGGCAGCAAGGTCTTTCGCTCGCGCCCAGGTCAGTGCGTCTGGGATGTGTATGCTTGCGCCGATCGAGAGCGGCACGAAGATATCCCTGAGGAGAGGGTCATGCGTGAGTCCCGACAACATGCTGAAGCGGTCGTTGCTTGATAGCTCGAAATGCGGTGTGCTCCAGCGCACGTAGTGCACGACCGGCGCGTGCTCTCCCACTATTCCTTTAGGTGTTCCAGTAGTTCCTGATGTGAAAGCAATATATGCGCTGGTTCCGGTAGGGAGAATACTGGTTGCACTCTTCCTGGCTGCCCCGACGGACGCGGTGTGTACTCGAGGAGCTTGTAGAGACAGGTCGGGGCCCCCGGCGATCACCGCAGCAGTCGGCCTTGCGACTCGAGCCATCTCATGCAGTCGTTTTCTGGGGTACGACTGATCCAAGATCGCGAAACATCCACCAGCGAGGAGTATTCCCAGCATTCCAACGACTAGTTCCGGGTCACGTTTGGTCAGGAGCAGCACGCGCGAGTTTGGAGTAACGCCTGCCTTCGCCAACGCGTATGCTACGGCCTGGGCCCGGCCCAGCAGGCAACCGTAGCTCATGGCACCCTGAGGTGAGGAGATCGCAATGCGGTGAGGCATGTCCTCGGCCAGGGCCACGAACCGGGCGTAGATGGGCTCCAGTTGAGTTTCGACCCCCGCTTCAGTCATGGAAGCACGATGGCGGGTGATCCGAGCGAGTGTCAATGTGTGAGGCTCCTGGGGGATTTTTCCTTCTGGCGGCGAACGGAAGCTCGACTGAGGTTTCGATGATCGGTGTGCACGACACCGGCGCGGTTGCTGCGCTGGGAAGCTCTGTGTTCAGGGTGGCGTTCCATCGGTGTGACGGCGCAGGCGAACAGGTTGTTCGAGCTGTCAAGCCCTGGGTTTATCCGTCGATGTGGGATCGCCAGGCGACGCATCTTTGCCGTTGGCCATCGGGATTATTCTCTCATGCACCGGCAACGGGCGGAAACTGCGGTCCTTCAACAAGACCTGCCGCTCCTCGGCGCCCTGAAAGGGCGCAACGGAACGGGTGTGCGCCTTTCACGGGGCCGGCGATGAGGAGCATCGCGCGCCCAACGGTGCAGCTTGGTCCGGATATTCAGCACCCGACGCCCAGCCCCATGCAAGGCATGCTCGAGTTCGTCGGTGTTCACCGGCGAAATTCCCTCCTGACATCCCAGTACTTCCCTGCGGACATGTCACTCCCGCGCAGTACGGGTCTTTGCGCGGTCACGTGCTCCTCGGCCGGACACGAGCCGCTCCAACCCGCCAGCCGGACCGGATGCCCGGATCAGGTGGTCGGAACACGAGGCGGTCCCACATCCGCCAGGTGATCGATCGGTCAGGGAGGCGCCCAGCTCCACTCCGGCAGCATCGCAATGCCTACGCCACAGCCATCCGGTGCGGTCACCTATCGCTGCCAGCGATAGGTGACCGCGGAAACGAAGCCCTGCCACTAGAGAACCTCGAGCACGGCATACCGGACCATTCACCCGGTTGGAGCCGGCTTCGTGGTTACGGAGCGTCAACCACGGGTTTGCTCACACTCGATCTTTTGAGTTTGCTCGACAAGCCCGCGCCGCCTTGCGGTTCTGGCACGACCAGCCTTCGTCGGGGCTGCTTGCCACTTTCACCTCGACCGCAATACGCGTCGCCCGCTCCCGCGACTCATCCGGGTACTTCCGCGGTGCCGCCGTGGCTCTGAAACCTTCGGGTGTTCGACGTCTCCATCAAACCCGGAGCGGACAGCAGCTACTCCCGACCTCCGTCTGCGGGCCGCCGATCATTGGGTCTCACGACGTACCACCGCGCTCCACGCAGATTCCGGATCGATCTCGGCAGGGTCGCCGGCCAGTCCTTCGCCCAGCTCTGGACCGGAACCCCGGTTGCCGCGCCTGACCTGCGAATTCAGTGGCGTTGAGTGATCAGGTATTCACACATCTGCCGTGCCGTGCGATGCTCAGATCAGCGCACGGCACTGGGAGCGCAGCCGCCGACGGTACACCGGGCAACCGCTCATCGACGAACTCGGGGGTGCTGGCGCGAACATCGATGGATGACTGGTGCTCTTGCCCGCGAGGGCAGCCGAGTGCCGGTCTGGATGCCTTGCGGGACCGACCGGGGGCACACCTGCGAGTGTGAGTAGGGGTTGGGGAATGAACAGTCGGGCACACATGGATTCCGTGACAACAGACGGTGACGCCGCAGATGACTATTCCGCTGCGGTTCTGGGACGCATCGGCGAGGCGGTGGCAGAGGTACCAATCGCGTCGCTGCTGCCTGCTGATTCGCCGAGGGCGGCCGGCGAGGACTCCGCGCACGTGCGAGCGCTTGCTGAGTCGGAGGTAGATTTGCCGCCGATTGTCGTGCATCGCCCAACCATGCGGGTCATTGACGGGATGCATCGAGTACGCGCCGCCGAGCTGAGAGGCGCTCAGACGATCGAGGCGCGGTTCTTCGCCGGCACCCCTGACGATGCGTTCATCCTCGCGGTCAGGTCGAACATCGTCCATGGGCTGCCCCTTGCGCTCGCCGATCGCAAGGCCGCTGCGTGGCGCATCCTCCACGCCCACCGCGAGTGGTCGGACCGGGCGATCGCCGCACTCACTGGGCTCGCGCACAAGACTGTCGGAGCTCTCCGGCGGCGGTCGAGTGGGGAAAATCCCCAGTCGACGGCCAGGGTCGGCCGGGACGGCCGAGTGCGCCCGATCAGTAGTGTTGAGGGTCGCCGACGGGCCAGCGCCCTGCTCGCCAAGAATCCGGACTCCTCGACTCAGGAGATCGCTCGTGCCGCCGGTATTTCTACCACGACAGTGAAGGACGTGCGTAAGCGCTTGCGACAGGGTGAGAATCCTGTTCCGGAGAAGCAGCGCTCTGACGCGATCCAGATTGTCCGTCGCCAACCCGTCGGGCTCGCCCAGGAGTGGGATCGAACGGCGGCGCTGCGGCAATTGCGGGCGGATCCCTCGCTGCGGTTCACAGAGTCAGGTCGGATGGTGCTGAGGTCATTGGACGCGCACAACGGCGACCGGGAGAAATGGGACAGCCTCGCGGATAGTGTTCCGCAGCATTGCATCGGCCTGATTGTCGAGCTCGTCGTCGGGTGCGTAGCGGACTGGCAGCGGTTTGTCGACCGGCTGGAGCGGCGCGCGCAGGACTGGGACACAGTGGCGCAGTGAAGCGCGCCCGGAACCCTGTGATTGCAGTGGATCCCGAACGCAGCTTCAGCTCGGTGGGCGTTCCCGCCGACCTTCGGTAAGAAGTGTGCCAGGGATCTAGAACTCGTCGCAGATCGAGCTATATTGGGATAACTGGTTAGTCAGGCCGTTGTACGTGTGCACCGAATTCCTGTGCGCCGCGACGAACGAGACGCGCTGATCGCAAGTGAGGGTGCCGAAGCTGCGGCTACCAGAAAATCTGGCATTAAGGAAGGGATACTCATGTCCGCACTGATGCCGTTCATCGATGTGGGAGGGTCGCTGGTGGCGGCTGCCGAGGGTGCCGTGATCGCGTCCAATTCCCTTGTCGAACGCCGGGAGATCAATATCTGGGGGAGCCGCAGGCCCGTCCAAGCTGACATGTACCAAGTCGACGAGGCACACGATGGGCACGAGATCCTCGGGGTCAGGGGGCATACAGTGGTCTCCCGGCTAAGTGTGCGAACAGCTATCGAGGAAGGGCAGCTCGCCGCAGTACGCGAACGCCTGCGTGGCCTGCCACATGACTGGTACGAGGTCTTCCACGCGGACCACCCCGTGAACCGAGGTTGCCACTTCCCTGATCCCTGGGGAGAGGTGACGAAATTGCTGCTCACGCTCGAGGACCAGGTGCCCGGTTTGACGAAGCCGCCGGCCAACCACAACAAGGTGTCTTCCCGCCGTGTTGACAAGTTCGCGCTGAACGAGATGCACATCGACGGTTTCGACGGCATGCGCGTGACCGATGGCAGGCGAACGCTGATCTGGCGGTACTTCTTCAATCTCTCGGACGGAGATGTCCGGTGGGTTGCGGTAGTCCCCTTCGACCCCGATGAGCTGGACGAACTGGTGCCGGTCGAGCGCACGGTCGATCGTTTCGAGCAGGTCTACGCCGCCGTGGACCGCCGGATACCGATCCTGCTCGTACCCACACCGCCCCGCGTCGGCGGACAGCTCCACGCCCTGCGCCTGCCCACAACCCACCTCCTGCACAGCGAGTACGGGAAAGCGGGCGACCTGCTGGCCATCGTCAACTCTTTGACCTGACCCGTGACAACCTCCGAAGGCACACCATAGCGGGAGGCGAAAATCGTGGTCGGCCATATCCTGATCATGGGCGGGAACTACTACTGGCAGCCCGCCCTGAAGCGGTTGCGCCCCGAGGCGCACACCTCGGTTCTCTGCTCTGTTGGCACGCTCGCCCTGACACGCGAATTGGAGGATCCCACCGAGGTTCTGGCTCTGCGCTCGAACGCCCCGGTCGAGGACTGGGTGGCGGCCGCGCGGTCGCTGCATGAGCGACGGCCGGTTGATGTCTTGGCGTCACTCAATGACATCGATCAGGACAAAGCGGCGGCCGTCGCCGAAGCCCTGAACCTACCCGGACCTTCGGCGGAGACGGTGCGCTGGGCGCGGCACAAGGATGCGATGCGAGAAAGACTCGCCGCCCGGGGGGTCGAGAACGTGCCGTACCGATTGGTCGGCTCGCTCGCCGAGCTGGAGGATTTCTTCCGATCGGCCGGCGGCCCGATAGTCGTGAAACCCAGCGCTGGGCGAGGCAGTCACGCCATTTCGATCGCCTCTTCGACTGCGGAACTCAGCCGGGCTTTCGAGCGGGCACGGAGCTGGAACTTCGGGGCGCTCGCTCCCATCGCCGACCCGATGGCTGAGCGTTTTGTGCCCGGACCCGAATTCAGCGTCGAGGCGATCACCCACCGCGGTCACCACTACATCGTCGCCATCACCGAGAAGTCCAAGGACGAGCTGACCAAAGTGGAGCTCGGCCATACAATTCCCGCTGCGCTCGACGAGCTGACCGAGTCGGCCATCACCCGGCATACCCGAGCGGTCCTCGACTCGCTCGACGTGACGAGCGGACTCACCCACACCGAGATCATCGTAAGCCCCGACGGGCCGGTCACCGTGGAGACCCATCTCCGCAGGGGTGGCGACCAGATTGAGGAACTGGTGCGCGATGCCACCGGCGTCGACCTGCCAGAGCTGTTCCTCCGGCAGCTTGTCGGCGAAGACGTCGGCATGCGCCCTGAGCTGATCCGTTGCCGGGAGCGGCCAATCTACCGGGCAGCAGCGGCAATCCGTTACCTGGCTACCCATGCGTCGGGAACGCTTGCGGGCGTCGAAGGACTCGAAGCAGCTAGTGTGCGACCGCACGTGGTAGAAGTTCGGCAATTGCACCCCGAGGGGGCTCGCGTGCCGGGCCTGACGGGTTCCGATTCTCGCCTCGCCTGGGTACGGGTGCTTGCCGATACTCCCGGGAACGCCGCGAGGCTTGCCGAGGATGTTGTGAACGGACTTCAGATTCACTTGATCGAGGACGGCGCATCTCCTCGGAAGGATGGTGGGACCACTTAGCTCATGGTGAGAAAGGTCGTTCCGATGCGTCTTTCCGTCGTCCAGCGCGTTCTACGCTGACGCACACAGCGCAGCGCAGAACGAGACTGGGTCCTTGCGGAAGCAAGGCGGACAGAGCGGGTCGGCCGGAGACCTTGTGGGCGCGGCCGTATCCCCTCACCCTGCTCGGCAACCGCTGTGGGCCAACCGCGGCAGCACGGTGTCGGCGGCCGCGGTGCCCGGGACGGTGACGGTCTGCTCGCCGAGTGCGGTCATGACCGCCCCGACCGGTTTCTCGCCGATGCGGGGCGCGTGGGCCTTCGCGATCGCGGTCAGTATGCGGCGGCCGGCCTTGGCGATGCCGGTCGGGCCGCCGCAGCGGGAGAGGATCTCCAGCACCGCGGGATGGGTGGTCTTGGGGCCGATGGCGTGTTCGAGGGCGGGGTGGATGCCGGTGCGCAGGCCGCGGATGCGGGTGGCTTCGCGGGCCAGGTCGTCGTCGAACCGGACCAGCACCTCCAGCTCGGCCAGAGCCTCGTCCCCGACATCCACGGGGCGCAGGGTGTGGGGCAGGGAGCGGGCGGCGTCCCGAAATCCACGTGGCTGCCGAACTCGGCTTCCAGCGACTCGACGAGATCGACCGAAAGCATCGAGTTTCCTCACCAAATCGAAGAAACCTTTGCTTCCGGGGCACGGGTCGCCATCCAAATCAAGAAAACGGGTTCACCGGTGGCCGGCCACACACTCGATGCGATCCGGTTCGACACCTCCGCGCTCGCCGAACCGGTTTGTGTCCGCGGCCGGTTCACTCATGTCCTAACCCCCACCGTCTCCGCCGGAGGCAAGCGGCTACAGGGCTTCTGACTGCGAACGATACGTGCACATCCGTCTCGCATACGGCATGCGCTTCGGTTTCGATAGTAGTCGGGCCAGTCAGGCTTCGCAGCGAACGAACGAGTGGTAGCCGACGGCTCGCGATCGTCGGGCGGGCTAAAGCCCACGGTATTGCACTCACGCCAATCGTCCACCGGAACCCCCGGTCACGACAACACAGTCGGACCCCGCGCGACGCAGCGAGATGCATATGGCTTCTATGAGCCGCGAATTTTGGTTATGGTGTCGGACATGAGCACGACGGGGGATTTACAGGGTGGCGCTCACTACGCGATACCGCCTGAGCGTGAACGGAAGAGTGCAGCGATCGGTCCCGAGCTCACGGCATGCGAGTTCGTCGCGTCCCACGATCTCATCGCACTGATGGCCTCGATTCGACCGTTATCGACCGCAGTCACCTGCAATAACCGGAATATCAGCTACGCCGAGCTGGTCGAGCGCGCAAGCCTGTTGTCCGAGACGCTCGTCCGCAATGGAATCCGGACCGGCGACAGAGTCGCGCTGCTTTTTGAACCGTCGACAGACATGGTCGCCGCCGTTCTCGGTGTCCTCGGCGCGGGAGCAGCATACATACCGATCGACCGGTCGTTACCTCCAGCCAGGATCGACGTCATCCTGGCCGATGCGCAGCCGGCGGCGTTGCTGACGGCCGGCGACGTGACCCCAGCGGGAAGCTTCGCCCTTCCGGTGATCCGGGTCGACGACCTGTCCGGCCGCGAAAGCGACACCCCGGCTTCTTTTCCCGGCCGCACCGGCCCGTCAGACCCGGCGTACTTGATCTACACCTCGGGCAGCACGGGCACCCCGAAAGGTGTGCTCGTCAACCACGGCAACCTCACGGCGTCCCTGCGCGCCCGCCACCAGGTCTACCCGGGCGGGCCGGTATTCCTTCTGGTGTCTCCCATTGCCTTCGACTCTTCGATCGCCGGTTTGCTGGGCACACTCGAAGCCGGCGGTAGGCTCGTGGTCGCCACCGCCGAAGAGATGCGAGATCCGGCCGAACTGATCGGGCTGATCGCGAAGCATCATGTGACCCGGGTGCTCTGTGTACCAACGCTCTATGACGTCGTCCTCAAAGCTGCCGCACGGGCCGGCACGGAGCTGCTGCAGTCGCTCGAAGTAGTTGTCGTGGCCGGCGAACCGCTGCCGGACGAACTCGTCTCCGCCCACTTCGCGGCGCTGCCCAGAACCGGCCTCGTGAACGAGTACGGGCCGACCGAAGCAACGGTGTGGGCGACTTACCAATGGTTTACGAAACCGGAGCCGGTGACCATCGGAAAGCCCATCCCCGGCGTCCGGGTCTACCTCGTCGACGACGACCTCTGCCAGGTCGTCCGTGGGGAGACAGGCGAGTTATGCGTAGGCGGTCCGACCGTGGCACAAGGCTATTTCAACGCGCCGGAACTCACCTCCGCATCCTTTCTCCCTGATCCGTTCTCCGACGAACCGGGGGCCCGGCTGTACCGGACCGGGGATCTCGCTCGCCTCACCGGCGACGATCGGCTGGAGTTCCTGGGCCGCGTGGACGAGCAGGTCAAGATCCATGGACACCGGGTCGATCCCGGAGGTGTCGAAATCGCCTTGCGTGGCTTCGCCGACGTCGGGGACGCCGCCGTGCTCCCCAACTCGGACAGGTCCGGGCTGATCGCCGTCATCTCACCGGCCACCCTCGACACGAATGCTGTTCGCCGCTACGCGCGCAACCACCTTTCCCCTGCGGAGATCCCGCAGCAGATCTACCCGGTCGCCGAGGTGCCGCGCGGCTCCAACGGCAAGGTGGACCGCGCCGCGATAGCGTCCATAGTCGCCGAACGCGGTGGGGTCCGGCACGTCGCCGGCGCCCATGGCCAGCAGGTCGACCCGCGCGTCGTCGCCGCGTGGTCCGAGGTGCTGAACCTGGCGACCGTTCCGTCGGACGTCAACTTCTACGATCTCGGCGCGAACTCCCTGAGCGTGCTCCGGCTGCAGGAGGCGTTGGAAGCGCACTGCGGTGTGCGGCCCTCTATCAGCACCCTTTACCAGCAGTCGACCGTTGCTGCCCAGAGCGCGCTCGTAAGCAAAGCGGGATCCGAGGATTCCGAGTTCGGCGAAGACAACTTGCTCGCGGCCCAGGTGGCGAGAGCCGCCCGGCTTCGCAGGCAGCGCCGCAGGGAGGGCGCCCAGTGATCGACGCCTCCGGCACCCGGTCGCCCTGGTTGCAGTGCGTGTCGTCCGTCGCCAACCCCGAAGGCCGGCTCATCTGCTTCGCGCACGCGGGCGGGTCTGCCGCGTTCTTCGAGGGTTGGGAGAGCCGGCTCCCCGGCATCGAGGTCCACGCCGTCCAATACCCGGGGCGCGCGACAAGGATCGACGAACCGCCGTCGGAGAATCTTGTCGCGGTCGCGTGCGCGACGGCCGAAGCGCTACTGACCCTGCCCGGCGATGTTCCGCTAGCGCTGTTCGGGCACAGCCTCGGCGCCGCGGTCGCGCTCGAAACCGCGCGCGCGCTCCACCGGCATGGCGGAGTGCGCGTCAGTCACCTGTTCGCCTCGGGTTCGAGAAACGCCCCGCTGCCTGCACCGGCCGAAGATGTCGATCCCGATCTGGACCAGCTGTTCGACGAGCTCGTCACTATGGGGGGGACAGACGCCGAAATGGCTGCCGACCCGGTTTTCCGCGAGGTCACGTCGCCCTATCTGCTTGCCGACGCGCGGATGTTCCGCACCTACCGGATGCCGGCCACCCCAATCC
The DNA here is from genome assembly GCF_040682815.1 of Amycolatopsis sp. NPDC051102. Taxonomy (NCBI): domain Bacteria; kingdom Bacillati; phylum Actinomycetota; class Actinomycetes; order Pseudonocardiales; family Pseudonocardiaceae; genus Amycolatopsis; species Amycolatopsis sp. NPDC051102. Next base: position 35,092 of record NZ_JBFBBT010000006.1, on the reverse strand, counting down.
TGGCTTGCCCGGTCACCACGATCGCCGGCACCGAGGACAGCCACGCCGACCTGCGCCCGTGGAACGAGCTCACCACGGCCGGCGTCCAGGAGATCGACGTCGCCGGCGATCACTTCTACCTCACCGATGACCCGCCGCTCCGCTACATCGCCAGTGCGCTCTCCCAGCGTGCCGGTGACCGCCTACTCCGGAGGCATCTTTGAACGACCGACAGGGCACCGTCGAAATGTCCAAGCAGGACAACCAGCACGTGTGGTACCCGTGGTCCCCGAACGAGGCAGCGTCCGCCCGGATCACCGCCGACCGCGCCTCGGGTTACCAGCTGTGGGACATCTCCGGCAAGGAGTTCATCGACGCGTCGTCGATGAACCTCACCTGCGGCTACGGGCACCCCGAAGTCGTCGCCGCGGCCACCGAACAGATGACGAAGCTGCATAGTGTCGACATTTCCCAGATGAACCACACACTCGTCGGCGCGCTCGCGGAGCGGCTGGCAGGGTTCCTGCCCGACGGTCTGAGTCGCACCTTCTTCACCAACAGCGGGTCCGAGGGGCTGGAAGCGAGTCTTTTCATCGCGTCGTGCTACTGGGCGCACACTTCGGAACCGCGCTCGAGGGTCGTGACATTCGCCCGCGGCTACCACGGCTCGACGGTTCTCGCGCGCAGCCTCTCCGGGCTGCCGCCGACCGCGCACGGCATGAACCAGCCCTTCCCGGTGACGCGGATCGACCTGCCGGTGTCCGATCGCGAGGCCCGGCTCCCGGAGTCCGTGCCGGCCATTCTCGCTCGCTTCGACGAGGCGATCGGCGACCGGGCGGACGATCTACCCATCGCCGTCGTCGCCGAGCCGTTCTTGAACGTGGGCGGCGGCGTCGTGCTCGCGCCTGGTCTGTTGCGGGGCCTGCGTACCCTGTGCGACGAACGACGCGTTCTGCTGATCCTCGACGAGGTCTTCACCGGGGTCGGGAGGACCGGGCGGATGTTCGGATTCGACCACGACGGCATCACTCCCGACATCGTCATCACGAGCAAGGGCCTTTCCGGGGGCTACGCGCCCATCACCGCGGTCACCGCGCAGGAGCAGATCTACGCGACCTTCGTCGACGACCCCATCATGGGTGGAATCCGATACGGCCACACCACCAGCGGCCACGCTGTCGCATGCGCCGTGGCGTCGGCGGTCCTGGATGTCGTCCGCCGGGACGACCTGACCGCCAACGCCCAGGCGAGGGGCGCGCAACTGGTGGATCTTCTGCAGCAGATCGCCGGGGCGCCCGAGGTCGTGGACGTCCGCGGGACCGGGCTCGCCGCGGCCGTCCAGATGTCGACGACCGAGGCGGCCGAAGCTCTGGTGAAGCGCGCGAGCGAGCACGGTCTGCTGGTCCACAATCAGGGTCCCGCCGTCCTTGTGGTGCCCCCGCTCGTGGTGGACGAGGAAGGCGTCGACGCTATCGGCGCCCGGCTCGCGGCAGCCACCCAGGGAGGAAGCTGTTGACGAACTCGCCGGCGAAACTACGGGACTCCGGCACGGTCGCCGCGTCGGCCCGGATCCAGGCCGCCATCACCGACACTCGCTCCGGCACCGAGCTTTCCGCCGGCACCATCCGCGCGCTCATCGACGACTTCGTCGCCGGGCACACGGCTGATCATCAGATGGCGGCCTGGCTTGCCACCGTGGCGTGCCGCGGGCTGAGTCCTGACGAGACATTCGCTCTCACCGACGCGTACGTCCAAGGTGGCGAGCGGCTGAGGTTTCCCCGGGGCGGCCGGGTCGTCGTGGACAAGCACAGCACCGGCGGTGTAGCGGACACCGTCAGCCTGGTCGTGGTGCCGGTGGTCGCTGCTTGCGGGGTCGCAGTCGTCAAGATGAGTGGCGGCGGGCTGGGCTTCGCCGGCGGAACCCTCGACAAGCTTGCTTCCATCAAGGGGCTCCGGCTTGATCTCGGGCCCGCCGAGGTCCACGAGATGATCGATCGGGTGGGCATGTGCATCACCGGGCAGAATGCCTCACTCGCCCCCGGCGACGGTGCCACTTACGCCCTCCGGGACATCACCGCCACCGTTGAAAGCATTCCGCTCATCGCGGCCAGCATCATGAGCAAGAAGGTCGCCGTTGGGGCCGACGGGCTGGTGCTCGACGTCAAGACCGGGCCGGGCGCGCTCATCCCGGACGTCGACCGCGCGATCGAGCTCGCCGAAACCATGATCGGGCTGGCCGGGCGATTCGGCCTGCGCTGCCGGGTGGTGGTCACCGACATGAGTGAACCGCTGGGCAGCCTAGTGGGCAACGCCCTGGAAGTCCGCGAGGCGATCGCACTGCTCAACGGGGCCTCGGTGAGCAGGCTGTCAGAAGTGTGCCGGACGGTCGCTCGGCTCATGCTGCAAAGCGCAGATCCGAACCTCACCGGCGAAGCGGCCGAGATCGCCGTCACCCAGGCGCTGACCAGCGGAGCCGCGTTCCGCCACCTGCGTGAATGGGTGAAGGCCCAGGGCGGCGACGTGCGGATGGTCGATGAGCCCGACCGCCTGCCCAGCGCTCTACACCGCACGACCGTCACGGCTCGCCGATCGGGCTGGGTGCACGAGGTCGATCCGCGGCGAGTCGGTATGGCCGCCGTCCACACAGGAGCCGGCAGGCTCACGCACAACGCAGAACTCGATTACGGTGCCGGAGTCGAGCTTCTCCGCCGTGTCGGCGACCGCGTCGACGCCGGTGATCCGGTTGCGGTCTTGCACGCTGCCACGGAGAACCCGAAGCACGCCGTCCGACTGCTCGCCGATGCGTTCACCGTCGGCGAAGAACCGTGCGCTCCCGCCCCGGTCATCCACCGAGTTCTGGCCAATACCGGCCGAGATTAGGAGGGGAAAGGTGTGAGGGGATGACCACTGTCAACGTCAAGCTGCTGCACGACGCCGCCGAGCGTGTCAACACCGATTTTCGGACCGTTCCGACGTCTCCGGTGCGGATCGATGATCTTTCACGCATATCACCATCGGATCTAATGGAAATCCGACAGCGATACGTCGGCAACGGCTTCGGCGTGATCGAGCTGGCCAACGACGAACCGACACCGGACGCCCTCACCAGACTGGGCGAGGCTCTCGGGCTGAGTGAGCCGTTCATCCCTCCGCTTTACCGGACGGGCGGCAAGGAACCGGAGGCCGTCTCGCGCATCTCCGCAGCGCGCAACGCTGGTACGTCCGACGCCGATCATCCTTCATTCGGCAGCACGGCGGGTCAGTCGCTGCACACCGACGGAACACTGCAGGACATCGGTCTCGTCAAGGCATCCCTTCTGCTTTGCGAAACCGCCGCCGCCGAGGGCGGGGACACGATCCTGTTCAACACGTCGGCGGCCATTGCGGCGCTGCTCAACGAGGACCCAGCAGCGGTACTGGCGCTGGCGACACCAGGCACGCTGGTACGCAGGGCCACGATCAATGGGTCGGTCGAGGCGAATCACGGCTCACTGTGCGCGGTGCTCAACGGATCGCTGGTCTGCCGTTACAGCGTGACCGCGACCGACAGCTGGGCCTACCCCGACGACGTCGACCGCGCCGCTCTCGACCGGGGAATCGCGTGGCTCACCGCGCACAGTCGCAAGGGCAACGAGTTCTTCCTGCAGTTCAAGCTGGCCCCAGGACATGCGATCGTCTTCGACAACACACGCGTCTCGCACGGCCGTACGCCCTATCGCGACTCCGGCGAGAGCCATCGCAACCTGTATCGGGCGCTATTCCTCGAGCATCCCCAGGAGATCCGTGCGACCGTGGGCGGAGAGTTGCCGTGACGACAGAACGTACACGGGTTGGGCGCCCCACGCCCTTTGACCCCGCACTCGTCGATGCTCTGGCGGAAATCCTCAGCCGCCGGCCGAGTTCGTTCACCCCGGACATGATCAAGGCAGACCGCGCACGCATCGAGGCCGCCAGCCTGTCCGACGATGCGCTCGCGTGTGACGGCGCGTTCACGGTCACCCACACCATGGCGAGCGGCTCCAGCGGAACGCCGGACATACCGCTGGTGGTCTGCCGTCCCACTGCCACCACCGCCCCCCACGGCGTGATCCTGCACATCCACGGCGGCGGCATGGTGGCCGGAACGCACCACAGCGTCGAGATCATCGGAGACCTCGAACGGGCCGAAGCACTCGGCCTCGCCGTGGTAGGTGTTGGATACCGGCTTGCGCCCGAACACCCTCACCCCGCTCCCGTCGAGGACTGCTACACCGCCCTGCGCTGGGTGACCGCCCAGTCCGTGGAACTTGGCTTTCCGGCCGGCCAGGTGGTCGTCAGCGGGCCGAGCGCGGGTGGCGGCCTGGCCGCCGGCCTGGCTTTGCTGGCGAGAGATCGGCACGGTCCGCCGATCCTCGGCCAGATGCTCATCTGCCCGATGCTGGACGACAGCTGCGACAGCGCCTCGTCACGGCAGTTTGACGGCCGCGGGATCTGGGACCGGACCTCCAACATCACCGGCTGGGACGCATTGCTTGGTGACCAGCGTCGCACCGCGCCGACGAGCCCGTACGCGGCCGCGCTGCGCGCCTCCGACTTGACCGGTCTTCCCCCGGCCTACATCGACGTCGGGTCCGCCGAAGCGCTGCGAGACGAAGCTGTCGCGTACGCTGACCGGATCTGGTCCGCTGGTGGCCGGGCCGAACTGCATGTCTGGTCCGGTGCCTTCCACAGCTTCGACGAATGGGTGCCGCAGGCCACGATCTCGAGGACAGCCAAGCGCGCACGGCTCGACTGGCTACGGCGCCTGCTCGCAGAAGGGCGTCAGGGTTGACCGGCCGGAGCAGGGCCGCCCACGGCATCATCTCCACAGCCGAACAGTTCGTGCCCGTCCCACGGCGGGCCCCGTGGGGCGGGGCAGCCGGATCTCGGCTCCGCCACCGGTGGCGCGCCTAGTACTGCAACGGCAGTTGGTGGTGTTGTGGTAGATCATCGCCGTGGTTCCGCTCCAACCCTGCCACCAGCCCGGACACATACTCCCGCGCCCGGGCCCGCGGTTCCGACCGCGCGAAGCGGCCACCGATCTGCTCATGCACCCGATCCAGCTGCCCCATCACCACCTCGACCACTGGCCCGGGCATTCGCCGCGAAAGGGCCGTTCAGCTGGGTCACCGCCGATGAGGCCTATGGGCAGGTCAACTACCTGCGGCTATGGCTGGAAGCCCACGACGTCGCCCATGTGCCGGCCACCAGAGTCAACGACACCCTGGTCGCCACCGGGTGGCACCGAAGCCCGAGTCGACGTGCTCCGAGATCGCCTACTACGTCTGCTACGGACCCCGCCGCTCGGCATTGCTGGATCTGGCCTGGATCGCCGGGACTCGCTGGCGGATCGAAGAGTGTTTCCAGCAGGCCAAGAACGAAGCCGGACTCGATCAGCGCCGCTGTAGGAGAGCCGACTGTCGCCTATCCGTGCAGCATTCCCATACGTAGGATGACAACCTGGTCGACCAGCCAGTGAGGAGTGAGCTCCATGCGCACCACCCCGAACCGCATCAAGTCGTCGACGTTGAGCGGCATTGCGCCTCGGCCAACCTCGTGTCCGAGGTATCTGAACGCCGTTCGAGCAACTCTACATTCGTGAAGCGGTTGTCGGCTGCATGAACGATCCACGTCCGCCTGAAAGGCCGATGCGGACGGCAGTGCACGAACGCAAAACGACAAGCCACGCCGAAGTCCTAGGTTGAAGAGGAGAATTATGGATTCACGTGAACGATCGGTCTCCGTCGATATGACGAACCGGAATAGCATCGAAGAATACCTCGCCTCTATCTGGCGGCAGTTGTTCTCACTGGACCACGTGAACTATCTGGACAATTTCTTCGAACTGGGCGGGGACTCCGTTATTGCCCTGGAGTTGGTGGCGACGCTCAATGATGTGCTCGACGTGGAAATCGACATCTCCGTAATATACGAGCGGCCAACTATTTCCGAGCTGAGTGACTACATCGCCTCCGGTCCGGAATAGGCCACGCAGACCGTTGATCGTCCGCATTGCGATTGCGACGAAGGCACAGCTCGAGCGTGGACCGCACAGTCCGGGACCGAACCTTCATGTCACCCTTGGGCGGCCCGGGCCAGTCGGTTGACATCAACGGCGCTAGTGAAAGGTACCCGCAACGTGAATGTGGTGGATCTCATTGCACGCCGCGCCGAAATAAGTGCTGGGCGGCCCGCCGTGGTCTCGGAGCACGAGACACTCTCTTACTCCGAGCTCGGCGAGCGCTCAAACAGACTGGCACATCATCTGAACGCTCTCGGCGTGTCGAACGAATCGCCAGTGGGTGTTTGCCTTTCACGGGGTTCTGATGCCGTGGTGGCAATTCTCGGCGTCCTGAAGTCGGGCGGTGTATGCGTACCCCTTGATCCGGGATATCCCGCCGATCGACTGCAGTTCATTTTGCAGGACACGAAGGCAAGTCTCCTCATAACCGAGCATGACTTGGAAAACCGCTTCGAAGGCTGCGACACGCGGCGCGCAGTTCTTGATTGGTCGTCACCAGGCCTGGCCGACGCCTCAGCTGAACTGCCCCGGGTTGCAATCGAAAACTGCGATCTCGCGTACATTTTGTATACTTCCGGCTCCACCGGCATGCCCAAGGGCGTAGAAATCGAACATCAAGCCTTGTACGACGTTGCGCTCAAGACTGCAAAGCTCCTGGAGCTGACCGAAGATGATGCACTCTTCCAATACGCATCGTTGTCATTTGCATCCTCGCTGGGTCAGGTGCTAGCACCACTGGTAGCTGGAGCACGCGTTGTCCTGAAGGGTCGGCACTACACCGCCACGCAACTCGTCAGCTACATCAGTCGGACCGGTGTCAGTGTCCTCTGGCTGACCCCCTCTACGATCAGATATCTGACCCAAGACGAGCGTGCATCGATCGGCCACCTTGGCCCTCCACTGCGCTTGCTGCGTAGCGGCGGCGAGTCACTGAGTCGCTCCCTGCTGGAAACCTGGTTCGCTCAAAGTTCTGTTCCCCTGCTGAACTGCTACGGGCCAACGGAGGGGGTGCAAGACATTACCGCATGCGTAATCACTGAGACTCCGGAAGTGATCTCGATAGGCAAGCCGATTTTCCAAGCCGAAGTCTTTATTCTTGATGAATCCGAAAATCCGGTGGAGCCGGGAGGCGTTGGGCAGCTATTTTTCGGTACTCCAGGGATGGCGCGAGGCTATCTCGGCCGGCCGGAATTGACGGAACGAAGCTTCGTCTGGAGGGAGGTCGGGGGGCGGCAGAAGAGACTCTACCGATCAGGCGACCTGGCACGTGAGCTTCCAGATGGATCCTTCGAATTCATTGGCAGACGCGACGCGCAGTTCAAATTCCGCGGCTATAGAGTCGAGCCTGCCGAGATCGAAAGTCGTTTGACTCAGCACCCTGATGTGACAGCGGCCGTCGTTGCCCTCTCGGGCGAGGAGTCAGGGCAAGATGAATTGGTCGCTTTCTTCGTCGCTCGCGACGGCAAGACGTTGGATTTCAAAACACTTTGGCGGTGGTGTGCGCAGAAAATACCCATGCAGATCATGCCAACGAAGTATATTCACGTCAACAAGATTCCACTGACGGTAAACGGAAAAGTCGACAAGGCCGCCCTTGTGCAAGTTTTCAAGAGCTTCAAAGACGACTCATTCCGACGGCGTGAGTCGCATGTCACGGTTCGAGATAGTGATAATCAATGATGGGTGAAAGCAGTTCATTGTGGCTGAGGTTATCTGACCCAAATAGGCGTCGACGCGCGGCTCTCCCCGGCCCGTGGATGCGGCGTGGGTGCGCTGCTTCGGCGAGAAGGCGCCCGCGTGGTGGTGAAAATCCGGAACGACTCGCTGACACGAAGGAGTTCGATGCGCAGCCGCATAGGAGTTGCTGTTGTGGGCTACGGAAATGTTGCCCGTCAGCATTCCGAAATTCTTGTGCGAGAAGGCCACCGACTGGTGTGGGTTGTCGGCCGGCGGCCAGAGCCAACGAGGCAATTCGCCGCTGACTTCGGCGCCGGACGCCACGGCACGCGTTTCGCCGAAGCACTGGAGGATCCCGACGTAGACGCAGTCATGCTGTGTACCCCGAACCACTTGCATGCCGAACAGGCGCGTCTGTGTCTGCTCGCGGGGAAACACGTATTCGTCGAGATTCCTCTCGCAATGAGCTATAGCGAGGCTGTCGAGCTCCGAGACCTGGCCACGTCCACCGGTATGACTCTGATGGTAGGACACAGCCATCGGCAGCAATCTGCGTTGCGGCACCTTCGGCAGCGCGTCGCCTCCGGTGAAATCGCCTTCAGTCATGTGATGGCCCGGTACTTCCTCTTGCGCCGTGACAACGTCGGGTCCAGCGGTTACGTGCGCTCGTGGACCGACAGTCTGGTGTGGCATCACCTGGGGCACTCGACTGACATCGCGCTGTGGTTGCTTGGCGTAGAGGCCGTTGACGGACTGCGGGTGGCATCACTCGCTGCGGAGCCCGATCCTCAACGGGGAACCGTTATGGACGTGACCCTGGTGGTGAGGACGGCGTCGAACCAACTGGCAACGATAGCGGGTTCGTACAACAACGACTCGGGCCAAGTGTACGACTACCTACTCAGCGGAGAGGGGAGCAGCTACGGCGTGGCCAACGGGGTAGTCCGCCGTGGCAGCGAGATCGTTTTCGACGAACGGCGCGATCTGAACGGCGACGACGAAGACCGGCTGCTCCACGACCGCGAGTTCTTCACTTCCGTGTATGAAGGCCGTCCCGCCGCGGTGGGAGCAGACGCTGTGCTGCCGGCAATGTGGGTCTTGCAGCAGGTCGACAAGGCTTGCGTGCGCTGACCTTTCGTCAGCCGAGGCCTCTTGCGGCCCAGTTGTCAGACACTACTACATCGCGCGGATGCGGCAACCGGGACTCGGCAGCCGGCCACCTTGGGACGGGACTCGGGTGTTGGCGCGCTGAACCACCTGTCGACGGGCTGGATCAGAATGAGATGGTGATGCCCCCGTCAACCATGAGCACGTCTCCGGTGACGAACGAAGACGCGTCCGAACACAACCATGCCACGCATGCCGCGACCTCGTCCGCCCTGGCGATACGGCCAAGTGGGATGGCCTCGGCCGCACCCCTGGCGCGTTCGGCAGCCTCGTCATCCGGTTCGTACCGTTCGGTCATGCTCGGCGCAACGGCGTTGACCCGCACCCCGAACGCGGCTCCCTCCACCGCCGCGGTCTTGGTCAGGCCTACCACGGCGTGTTTAGCGGCGACGTAAGCACACATCCCTGGCACCGCTCGTACTCCGAGCGCGCCGATGTTGTTGACGATCGCGCCGTGGCCCTGCGCCACCATGTGCTTCATTTCGTACTTGAGGGTGAGCCAGGTCGTCCGCAGGTTCGCGTCCAGGATCTCGTCCCAGCTGTCGACATCGAAATCGGCGACGGTGCCGGACCTCCCCAGTGTCCCGCCCGCGTTGTTCACCGCGACGTCGATCGAGCCGCATCGGTCGACGACGCTTTGGATCGCGTCCCGCGTTGCGTCGGCGTGCCGGCCGTCGAACCTCACGAGAAACGCGTCGCCGCCGGCTTCCCGTAGCGCGTCGACGGTCGCTTGGCCGCCTTCGGCGCGTCGTGAGCAGACAGCAACGGTCATGCCCTGTGAAGCAAGTGCCATCGCCACCTCCCGGCCTATGGCTGAGCTCCCGCCGGTCACAAGCGCAGTCTTGCTGTGCATATCGGGATCCTTTACGTAGAGGGGATCAGATCGTGAGGGCGAGCATCGCGTCGTTGATGTGGTCGATGAGCGACTCCACGCCGGAGAGCTCGAGCCGCTCGGAGTCGAAGTCACAGGCCAACCAGAGCTGGTCGTCCGGGCCTCCTCTGACAACCAGCTGAAAGGTCCCCAGCTCAGCCTGGTACTGCCTGATTCCGAGGTCGCGCTCGTCCGCCTTCGCCCAGGGGATGAAGTTGAAAAGAACTTGAGGATGGCTCAACGTACGTTTCGCCGGGTCTGGCTCACCGCACAACTGCATCGAGTACTCCCACGGCGTGGTGTACCACGGAAGAACGTCGAGCCAGGAGGCGGTGGCGGCTTCCAGGGCCTTGTGCGGGTCGGCAAGGGCATTGTGCCTGACCCGCACTGGAAGGATGTCCGCGATTGCTCCGAGGGTGCGGCGGTTCTCTGGACGTCTGCCGACGACGTTGGTGCGTAGGACCGTGTCGGTAACCGAGCCGGCTCGAGCGATGCCGCACACAATGGCGGCCAGTAAAAGGATGAAGGGCGAGGACCTGAGCCTGCCCGAGGTCGCGCGGAGTGTGCGCAGAGGCACAGGCAGGACCGACAAAATCGAGGTCGTGGTGCCGCTCAACCGGCCACCCGTTCGTCGCGCGAAGGGAAAGGCGGGGGGTGTGTCAGGAGTGATGCCTTCCAGGTAACGGCGCCAGAAGGTGTTTGCTTCGTTGTCCTGACGGTATGCGTTTTCCGGGAAGGTTGCCCGCTGCCACGAGAGCCACTCTGGGTATCCGCCTCCGGCGAGTTGGCAGACGGCCTTCGACCCCAGGAGTACGTCACGGAACAGGCGTGCGCTCGTCCCGTCGCTGATGTGGTAGTCGAAGCTGGTGGAAAGAGTACGCACCACCTTTCCCTGTTCGTCCGGGTGACGCGTAAGCATCGCGTGCCAGAGCGGAGTCCCTGACTGCCGCTGAAAAGACTGCGGTAGTCCGGGAAGCTGGGAAAAGCTGTCGGCTTCGTTCTGCTCCCATGGCGCATCGATGCCCGGCGCAAATTCGAGGTGACCGTCCGGGCGGTCCTCGAGATACGTGATCTGCAGCGAATGTTCGCAGGCAATAAGTTCGTCGAGCCGAGATCGCAACACCTCGTCGGACATTTCATCAGGAACTCGGAAGCGAACTTCTCGGGCGTCCAGTTCGTCCGGGCCTTCACCGTCTCGCTGGAGAAGCGTTGAAGTCCAGCGTTGCTGCCAGGACAACCCGTCACGTATTCCGGGGATTCGTTTCATCATACGCTCTTCCTCTCACCGCTGGTAGCTGCCAGCGTGTTGTACCGCACGCCCATGGACGTCAGCCGTAGTAAGTGATGCGGCAGAGCTGCCATGTACTCGCGTTTTCGGCCACCTCCGGACCAGCACCGCTCAGCGATGGCCGTCAACCGGGGGAATGCCCGCCAGTCGACCAGAGACGGCCGCGGAAGGTACTCAGCCCAAAGCATTCCTTGGCTGCCGAGAACACGACCCTCGGCACCCGCCGGAACGGGTTCGTAGTCATAGACCTGGCTCAGTGGCAGGGGCCCGTCGATGGCTGTGGGTTCCCTCGGCGAATCCGTCTCGGCTCGGTCGAGATAGACGAACTGCTCCGGCACCGCGACTACCTCATGTCCGCGCGCCAGCGCATAACCCACCCGGGCCGCGCTCTGCCACGCGAAGATGAGCGCTTCGCGTGGGAGACCAACCTCAAGCTGGTCGTCCCAGGCGGCGAACTTTCGGCCGTGTTCCTGCAGATGCCGGCCCATCGTCGTGATCCACCAGCTCGCGAGGGCCGCGGCGCCGTTCAATCCCTCATCGTTGACACGCTGCCGAGCCTCGGTGCTAGACCGCCACTCGTCGAGGGGAATCTCGTCGCCCCCGAGGTGGATGTAGTCGAAGGGGAACACGTCGACGAGTTCGTCGAGGACATGACGCATGAAGTCCAGCGTCGTATCTCGCGTATTGAGGATATGCGGCGAGATACCCCACGCCGCCCGGACCTTGAGCTGCACATCCGGACGGTTACCCAAGCCTGGGTAGGCGCTGACCGCCGCTTGCATATGACCAGGCAGATCCAGTTCAGGCATGACCTGAACGCCCCGAGCCGCCGCGTAGGACACCAGGATCCGCAGTTCCTTTTGGGTGTAGTAGCCACCGTGACGCGTGCCGTCAAAGCGGCCCTCGTCGAGATGGCCGGACGAACTCTCCGCACGAAACCCCCCGATCTCCGCAAGTCGAGGGTACCGGGAGACCTCGAAACGCCAACCCTGGTCGTCGGTCAGATGCAGGTGCAGGACATTGAACTTGTGCATTGCCAATCGGTCGACCATGCCGAGCAGGAAGGACAACGGCTGGTACCACCTGGCCACATCTACGAGAACCCCTCGCCACGGCAATCGGGGCACATCGGTCACGGCCACGCCCGGAAGGGTCCGCGGTGCGGAGCCGGCGGGCACTGCCGTGCAGGAAGCCAGCTGACGCAGCGTCTGCAGGGCCCACACGTGTCCCTGTTCGGTCTGAGCGTGAATGGAGACGTTCTGACCGTTGATACGTAGCCGGTATCCTTCGTCGCCGAGCTCAGGTTCGTCGATCAGACTGAAGCGCAGTGTCGCGGCTTCGGCTGCCATATCGTCGGCACGCCCGGTCGATGGAGACAACAACTCCTCCGCAAGTCGTGTCACTGCCGGTGAAGCCAACACCTGGGCGCCCGGGCCCAATACGCAGCCCTGAGATGTCGGCACGACTTGGGAGGGGGTAGGAATGATGTGTATGGCAGTCCTGGGTTGGTCGGTCAACTATGAGCCCTTTCCTAGGGGAACGGTGCGGGCGGTCGAGTGCCCCTCCCTCAGGTTCTGCCACGAAGACCCGGGCATCGGTGGTGACATCCTTCCGGGCGTCCCGACGCAGTGCGATCCCAACACTGACCACGGCCTTGGCCGTTCGCTCCTCTCACACCAGGCCGGACATTGGCCTTCGGTCACTTCCGTCCATCCGGCCGGCTCACCTTGGAGGGCGAGCCCTTTTCCGGGGCCAAGGACGGCGGGTCGCGGACGAAGGGGGCGGCAATGAGTTCCGGGTTCTTCGAAAGATCCCGCATAAAACGGCGGTCATTGTCGTCCGGACAGAGGGGATCAGATCCACGGGGTCACGGGATGATATGGACTCCTCCTCGGGGAGCTCCGCTCCGACCGCTACCCGCCGCTGAACCCGGCGCAAACTGCCAGTTCGAGTATGCGAGTCCGCCAGTTCGCTCACGGTCGACACACTACCCAAGGCGTCGCGAGCCGTCAGTACCCAGCTGTGTTCGAGGCCTCTTCGGTGCTGGCCGAGGATGGTCGCGCGAAGTCATAAGACCGCTGTTCGCGTCACTGATTCCTAGGTGGAATCGGCGGAGCCGTGCCAAGGTTCACGGAGAATCGACACGCGGGGTAACGCCGTTGCGTCAAACCCCCAGCCGCGCGGTCAAGTGACTCGTCGGCGAGGCCACCGCGCTCTGTCGTTGCCGAGGACGGTGGCCAGAATACGGTCGGCTTGGGAGATGCTCGTCCTTGGCGCCCGCGCCTCGCGCGCGAAGTCGCCAGCCACCCCGGCGTTCGGGCCGAAGCTTGCGGTCAGTCCCGGACGTCACGGGGCAGCGCCGACTATGCGCGGGATGTCATATACGCGTTCGACGAGACCAAGGCTCGAGCATGGATGGACAAGTGGCGGCTGTCGCCGGCAACCGCGTGATGGAGGTATCGATTGAAGCGCTGTTCGCCGCCGATTGGCTTCGATCAGCGGCGGGTGGAAAAACAAAGCAGGCTCGCGTTCCAGCTGAGTCTGAGGTGGAGTTGCCAGCGATTACCTTGTATCGTAGAATCATACGTTTATAGTTGGATGTTCAACTGCGCGCGCCGCGCAGTTGAGCCGTATGAACGAAGCCGATGTGCAGCTCTGTGACGGCAGTGAGAAAGCTGCAGCAGTTGCGTTGTCCACATGCCTACCTCACAAGACCGCCGGTGCCGGTGCGATCCGTCGACGGTCAAGTGGGGAAGTTCCCCAGTTGACGTTCAGCTGCGTCGTGCGACGCAGCCTCGGCGAGGTCGGCAGCAGTTGCACCAGGGATCCTCGCCACTCAGGAAACATCACCTTCGTCACCGCGCGCGGCAGGTCCGTGCAGGCTTGCCCGGCCGGCGCCATGCTGGCACTGGACTCGACCTCGCTTCGGTGAACGCGCCCGACTATGTGCGGCGGCGGCCCGATCCCGCGCATGCCGTCACTGCGCACTGGACGAACCTTCTCGGCCGAAGACACTGCCAATCCTGCGTCCCTCCGCCACCAGTCTCGAGCGTGACCGTTCAGCTGCCGAAGCCGCCTTGGCCTTGACCAACCACAACGGGCGCACCGAATACGTCAACCACGAGATCAAGATACTCAAGCGTCAGCCACACAGTTTTTCGGCTGCCACGGTAAGATGAGGATCATGAAGTTCAGCGTCTGCATACCCTACAGGGCAAGGATCGACAACCTTCGCATTGCGCTGGAAGGCTTGGAAAATCAGGACCTTCACCGCGACGACTTCGAGGTTTGCATCGGCGCTATGGAGTACTGCCCCGATTTCGTGACCCTGTGTGCCGAATTCGAGGACGCCCTTGACATCGTGTCGGTTCTCTCCTCGCGCGAGTTCCACATACCCCGAGCTCGTAACCTCGCCATGCGGAGCGCGGGCGGGGATGTCATCGTCCAGATGGATGCCGACACACTGCTGCACCCCCGAGCGCTCAGCACTCTGTACGACCGTCATTTCTCGCTCGGTCAGCAGCAGTGTGTCGTCGGGCAGGTCGTCGGCTACGGCAATAATCAGGACGGCGACGTTGACCAAGTCGAGCAGCGCCCCTACCGTGAGCACCTGCGCGAGCTTCAGACCATGGTCTCGTCGGAATCCTGGCCCAGCGATCCTCGCTTCGGGTACGACCACAACATTCCTTGGGCATTCGTGTGGACCGGCCTCGTCGCACTCCCTCGGTCGGCCGTTGTCGAGCTGGACCTGTATTTCGACGAGGACTTTCAGGGGTGGGGCGTCGATGATCTGGAGTGGGGCTTCAGAATCAGCGCCTCGGGGCTTCCCATCAACCTGCAGGCCGACGTTTTCGCCCTGCATCTCCCACACGCCCGCGACGCCGCTGCCAACGAGCGCACCGAGTTGGCCAACTACCGTCGCTTTATACGCAAGTGGCCTCGCCGGGATGTCGAACTATCCATGACAGTTGGTGATGTATGTGCCAACAAAATATGGTTCGCTTACCTTGCCGAACTGAAGCGCGCAAGCCAAGCTCACACCATCGCTGCTGCCCGCGGGAAAATGGGCACACGGTCAGCATTGCTGCTCGGCATTCCCGTGGACGAGCAGGAGTTACCCACCAGGCTCGCCGATCGGGCTCGCATCGGGTCGGGGGACTGGCAGTTGTGGCCGCTCACGGGAACTGCCCTGCCGCTGGAGGACGAGGAGATAGACGTTTGCCTGCTGGACTCGAGCATACACCGGCTCTCGCGGAAGACTCGCGAGTCCGTACTCAACGAAGCCCATCGCGTAGCCAAGACCGTCCAGGAACTGGCCTTCCTCGATGACAGCGCTTACCTCTGATGCCGAGCTTCTCACCATTGCGGTCAGTGCTGCCCGTCGCGGCGTTGCCGCCATCCGGGAGCGCCTCTTACCCACGCTGTTACCGCACCATAAGCAGCCCACCGATGTGTTGACCGAGGCAGATCTGGCCAGCGATAGGGCCATCACGTCCTACCTGCGTGGCCACCGCCCCCACGACGCCCTCCTGTCCGAGGAGCAGGCAATCCGGGACCCCATCGGCCGGGGCGGCTACCGCTGGCTCATCGACCCCCTCGATGGATCGGTCAACTATGCCAACGCCATCCCTCATTACTGCGTCAGTGTCGCGGCTCAGCGTCACGACGACAATGCCTGGCACACCGTGGTTGCCGCAGTGCTGGACGTCGTGCGCCGTGAGGAATTCACCGCCGCACTCGGCCATGGTGCCCACCTCAACGGGCGGCTCATCACGCCCAGCACCACCAACGTCATGGCCGCAGCACTAGTTGCCACCGAGTACTCCTACGACCGCGCCCACCGCGCCCACCAGATCCAGCAATTGGCCTTCCTGCTAGGTCAGGCCCGCGACGTGCGCAGTACCGGCAGTTCGGCACTCGACCTGTGTTGGACTGCCTGCGGCCGTCTCGACGCTTTCGTCGAAGACGACCTCGAACTCTGGGACTGGGCAGCCGCTGCACTCGTCGTGACCGAGGCCGGCGGACACGCCACACCCGTCGGCAGCGGCGTGGCGGCCTCGGGTAACGCGCTCCACCCCGCGCTGCTTGAGTGTTTATCGCGCTGATTACGCTCTCAGGGAAGCGAGCGCCGCGTACGCGCCGCCCCGAAATTGTTGCGCCAGAAACGAAGGCAGGGTCCTGCGCACACTCCGCGCGGGACACGGTCGCGCTGGTTGCACTGATTCCTGGCGGACGGCTCGACCGTTCCTGGGCCGCGCCGCCATCGACACCTCGGTGTGAGTCGATCCCTTCCATGAACCGCGGCGTCCTGGCTCGCTTCGAGCCTGGCGAGACCCGACCTGAGGGAACGTTTGCTCTATGAGTACCCGTGCGCGTACTCGACGGCGCCCTGCTCACTGGGCCGGGCGGGCATGGCTCCCCTCGCGTCAACGCCCACGTGAGAGTGCTCCGGAGCCGGGATGTTGACCACGGCCGGGCTGCCGGTTGTCCGCGCCGAGCCAGTAAGCCGCCTCAGCGGGTGGCGCTTTGGATCGGCAGACGTTCGACGTCGCGGTGACCGGTGCGCTCACGGGAATCCCGGCCAGTGGCTATTCTTCAAGCCGTGGTGGTGCTCCAGCTGTTAGTCTGGACGTGACGCAGTATCGAGGGTCTTATGCGTTGGCGTCGGGCACTGTACGAAGTGATGTAGCCGGCGAAAGGTGATCAAGATGATGGTCCTGAAGAATCTATTGGCTCCTCTTCGCAGGTTGAAGGACGAGGCAAGGTGGCGTAAGAAGCAACGAGAGTTGCGACGCCGCGACCCGCATCTGTACAAGTAATCGACGGTTGGCTTCGACATGGTGATTTGGGGGATTTCGGCACTGTCACACGACGCTGCGCTGGCGGTACTGGATGGAAACCGGGTCCTGTTCGCCGCGCACGCCGAGCGATATTCTCGCCGGAAGAACGACAGCGAACTGCACCCCCGGCTCGTCGAGGAGGCGCTGGAGTTCGGGGACCCCTCGGCCATCGTCTGGTACGAGCGCCCGCTGCTGAAGAAGACGCGGCACCTCTATGCGGGGCAGTACCGGGAGACCTTCGACCGGAAGGATCTGCCGCGCCGTTACCTGAGCGGCTTCGACATCCCGGACGGCTACGCCTTCCATGCGGTCGGCCACCATGATTCCCATGCCGCGGCGGGGTTTCTGACCAGCGGCTTTGATAGCGCATGCGTGGTGACCGTCGACGCAATCGGCGAATGGGAGTGTGCCACTGTGCGGGCCTACGGCCCATCGGGGCACCGGGTTCTCCGCCGTCGTCACTACCCTCACAGCATCGGCCTCCTGTACAGCGCTTTCACCCGTCGCTGCGGCTTCAAGCCAAACGAGGAGGAGTACATCCTCATGGGTCTCGCCGCACTGGGTGAACCACGCCATGCGAAACAGATCCGGGACGAGTTCATCGAATACGGCGACGGTGACTACCGACTCAAAGTCAACGTCCACCGAGGGATCGGAAACTGGTTGCCGGAGGCGTCGGAAGAGGATCTTGCGGCCAGCATTCAAGCGGTCACCGAGGAAGTGCTGCTGGACATTGCGCGATGGTCGCGCCGAGCGTCGGGGGCGCAAAATCTCGTACTCATGGGCGGCGTCGCACTCAACTGCGTCGCGAATGCTCGAATTGCCAGGGAAGCGGGTTTCGAGGAAGTCTTCATCTTTCCTAATCCAGGCGACGCGGGATCTAGCATCGGGGCGGCGGCAGCTCATCTCGGAACGAAGATCGACTGGGGTGGGCCATACCTCGGAACGGCGATCGATCGGCCTTACCGGCAACGGGACATCGTCGGCGCACTCGAGGCGGGAAAGGTGATCGGTATCGCCAACGGACGCGCCGAATTCGGACCGCGTGCCCTGGGCAATCGTTCGCTGGTGTGTGATCCGCGCGGCAATGACGTCAAGGACAAGGTCAACGGAATCAAAGGCAGGGAACCGTTCCGCCCGTTCGCTCCGGCTGTTCTGGAGGAGCTGGCGCATGAATACTTCCACCTTCCGGTCCGCCGGTCACCTTACATGCAGTTCACGGCCGCGTGCCGGTTCCCGGAGGCATTCCCGGCCATCACCCACCATGACGGGACGAGCCGGGTGCAGACGGTGTCGCGCTCGGACAACCCGCACTTCTACGACATGATAAAAGAATTCTACAGGCGGACGGGGTGCCCGATGGTTCTCAACACGAGCCTGAACGTGAAGGGAGAACCGTTGGTGAACACCGTGGACGACGCTAACCGCTTCGCCGCACTCAACGGCGTGGACGTGTTCTGATGGCAATCCCGGACATTAGGCTGCTCGTGGCCAACGGCTGCAGCATGACCTACGGGGACGAACTTGGCGAACGCCTCGAAACCGGCTGGGCGGCATTGGTGGCGCGCCGTCTGGAAGCCGAACTCGTCAACCTGGGCGCATGCGCCGGAAGCAACCAGCGGACGGTTCGGCTGACAGTCGAGAAACTGGGAGGACTGGTCGGCGAGCGCGGCCTGCGGCCGGACCAGGTATTGGTCCTTTCCATGTGGTCGCGAATGAACCGGTTCGAGATCTTCGGTGGGGAGCGCGACCTGCACGGCGGTCTGCCGGAGAACGTCGCTGATCCCGGGTGGATTCGCATCCACCCCACATACATCCCGCGCCGGGACGCCCGCTCGATTGCCTGGTACAAGCATCTGCAGAACGCCACCGGCGATCGGTTGACCTTCCTGCTGCTGTGGACGTTGTTCGATTCCTGGCTAGCCGAGAAGGGCTACCACTATGGATTCCTGTGGGCCTTCGACCCCGAACCCGAGCTGGCGATGGAAGGCGCCGCCTACCTCGCGAATCTGAAGGGGGCCCGGGTCATCGGCGGGGATCGGCTTCCGCTCGGCGGACCTTCGTTGTTTTCCATCGGTCAGGAGCTGGACGATCTGGGGCCGGATCGGCACCCGCTCGAACGGTCCCAGGCCCGTTACGTGGATGACCACCTGTGGCCGTGGCTACGGGAAGTGCTTCTGGCTCAACCGGACGAGCGCTACGGCGCGAGCAGGGAGGCGGATGATGGTCGCGTTGACCTTGACCGATGAGCAGCGCCGGCGGATGGACGAGGACGGCTACATTGTCATCCCAGACGCGCTGTCGCAGGAAGAATGTGACCAGTTCAGCAGGTTGCTCGACACGTTGTGGTTCAGCGAGGGGCTCTTCCGCACGCACGACTTCGACGAGAACGTCCAGTTCGTTCCGAACCTGCTCCAGTACTCGTCGAGCTTCGAACGGTGCGTGTCGGACGCCAGGGTTCTCGACGCCGTGCAAGTCGCGCTCGGGGCGAGATTCCGGCTCAACAGGTTGCAGTCCCGGCGAGTGGACCCCGGTGGTGGCCACCAGCCGCTGCACGACCTCGAGCGGTCCAGGGGAGGACCGTACTTCAAAGCCAACGTGATCTGGTGCCTTGACGAGTTCACGCCGGATAACGGGTCGACCCGCGTGATCGCGGGAAGTCATCGCTCGGGTGAGCCGTTCCTGTCCCGCTGCACGGACCCCGACCTGCCGCACCCGGACGAGCAGCGGGTACTCGCCAGTCGCGGCTCGGCGATCGTGCACAACTCTCATCTGCTGCACGGAGGCACCAAGAACGAGTCGTCGGCGCCCAGGCGAAGCATCCACACCGCGTACGCGACGCTATCCACGGAACCACACTGGAGTTTCGACGACCTCCCGCCGGAGATCCGCGGCCAGCTGAGTTCGCAGACGCTTGCCCTCCTGTATCCGGACGATGAGAGCCGGCGCGAGCGGTTCCCGGTCGCGCTCGGGAGCTGCGGGGTGAACGTCACCGATCTCGGCGAGTCGATCCGTTTCTACGAAGCCGCATTGGGCTTCGAAGTCGTGCGTGCCGAGACGGATGGTGAGTACCCATACGCCCTGATGGGCCGCGCGGGGACGGTGCTTTTGACCTTGTGGCAGCAAGCCGGGAGCCGGTTCGACCGGTCCGTGGCCGGCTTGCATCATCTGTCGTTCGAAGTTCCAAGCGTCGACGACTTGACGTCGGTCGAGGCCGCGTTGCGCGAGACCGGAGTCGTGGTCCGCGACGAGAGCGTCCCGGGTGCGGCGGCCGAGACCGGGCAGGTGTTCTTCGAAGACCCGGACGGGATCCGCTTGGAGGTCTACACCGAGGACGTCCGGGCCCGACGTCGGGACTCCGGCCGAGGGCTGCCACGATGTGCGTTGCTGAGCGAACCAACCGACGAGGAGTCCTGAACCGTGTCCGCAGACCAGGCTGCAGCTGTTGAAGTCGATGTCGCGCTGGTGAAACAGCTCTTGGCCGACCAGTATCCGCAGTGGGAGGCACTGACCGTGACGCCGGTGGACTCCGGCGGCACGGACAACGCGATCTTTCGGCTCGGCGACTCGATGTCCGTGCGGATGCCGAAGGTGGAGTGGTCGGTGGGGCAGGTCGACAAGGAGCAACGCTGGCTTCCATACCTGGCGCCACGGTTGACGTTGCCCATTCCGGAACCGGTGGCCATGGGGTTCCCCGGGCGGGGTTACCCGTGGCGGTGGTCGATCTACGGCTGGCTCGAGGGCGACGTAGCCAAGGCTGACGAGGTGGGCTCGTCGGTCGCCCTGGCGCAGGATCTCGCGCTCTTCGTCCGAGAGCTCCATGCTGTCGACGCGACGGGCGGGCCCGAGCCTGGCCCCCACAACTTCGACCGTGGGCTTCCACTGGCCGGTCTCGACCAGGAAACCAGCGAGGCCATTGCCGACCTGGAGGCGATCGGGGGACTCGCTGACGTGGACAGGATTCGCGAGGTCTGGGCGTCGTCGTTGGCGTTGCCGAAGTGGGAACACGCGCCAGTGTGGGTGCACGGCGATCTGCAGGCGGGGAACATCTTGCTGCGGGACGGCCGGCTCGCAGCCGTGCTCGACTTCGGCGGCCTGGGTGTCGGTGACCCGGCGTGCGACCTGCTCGTGGGCTGGAATCTGTTCAGCGGTGCGGCTCGCCAGGCGTATTTCGACGGCGTCGGTGCCGACGACGCCACGTGGGCCCGGGGCCGCGCATGGGCGTTCGCCGTCGCCGTCATCCAGCTTCCGTATTATCACACTCGTAGGCCGCGCATCGCGGCGAACGCGACGCACGTGATCGGCCAGGTGCTGGAGAGCATCGACTCGGAGTGACTTGCACACCGGGTTCGCTTATCCGCCGCGGATCTCGCGGACGATGGCGACCTGCGCGTGCAAGGTCCTTGCGGACAGCATCCGCCGGACCGGCAGCCGAATGTCGAACTCGGTGTTCGCCCGGCGGATGAGCCTGCTGATGAGCAGCGAATCCCCACCCAGGGCGAAGAAGTCGGCCGTGTCGGACAGGTCATCCAGTCCCAGGATCTCCGACCAGATCTGCCGCATGGCGGTCGCCGCGTCGACTTCGTGGTGGTGACCGGTCTCCTCGGGCGGACCGGCCGCTACGGGCGGGACAAATGCTGTGTTTTTCCCGCCGGGCATCGTCTCCGGTGCGACTCGCACCGGCCCGAAGAATGGATAGGGCGGCAGGTGCAGCCGGCGCGCCCGCGATGGGGGAGCGACCGGGACAGGGTGACCCAGTGTCCACATGGTCCCGAGGCCGGACAAGACCGCGTTCCCCTCGGCACCAGCCCTCCGGCCCAGCGTAGCGGTCGTGAATCCGACGCCTTCGGCGAACGCCGACAGCGAGCAGCCAGGGCCGACTTCCACCGTCGTCGCGGCCGGGAATTCCAGGTGCAGTGCTTGCAGCGCCTGATCGAACAGGACTGGGAGACGTGCCTGGTCCGCCAGCATCTGCGCGGCGGGCGCGGCGCCGGCGGGCAGCATCGCACCGCTGACGCTGAGCGCCACCGGAATGGCCGCCTCGCCGAGAGACATCGTGTCAGCCACCTTCGCCAGAGTGCGGACGGCTGGTTCGATCAGCCGGGAGTGGAATGCGCGCGTGGTGCGCAACGTGCGTACGGGAACGGTGTCACCCACCTGGCCTCGTAGCGCAGCCACGGCAGCTGCCGACCCCGAGAGCACGCAGCTGTCGGGGCCGTTCACCGCCGACAGCTCCAGCTCGAGGTGCCATCGTTCGACGAGTGCGGCTGCTTGGTCGGCCGGTCCGGCGAACGCCGCCATGGCTCCCTCGGAACACTCCTGCATGGCCTCACCACGGCGGCTCACGAAGTTTGCGGCATCGGTCAAGGAGAGGACACCGGCGATGTGCAGTGCGCTCAGCTCACCCAAGCTGTGTCCGCATACTGCTGCGGGGGCGACTCCGAGATCGATCAGACTCCGCGCGGCCGCCACCTGCAGTGCGAAGATCGACGGCTGTGCCAGCGCGGTCTGGTCGATCTCGTCCGGCGGAAAGTCGGTGTCGAACAGCGCCTGCATGATCCTGGTGGCATCACGCGGGGGGAAGGTGTTCAGGACGTCGTCAAGGTGCTCACCGAAACCGGGAAGAGCAGCGTCGTACGGTATCGCCATGCCCGCTCGTTGCGTTCCCTGACCGGGGAAGACGAAGATGGCCGGGTCGGGGCGGTCGCGGCGAAGTCGCCGCTGAACCCGTTGATGGGGTCGGCGCAGCCGTTCGGCGACCTCGGAGCTGGACCGTCCGGTCACCGCCAGCCGCTCGCCGAGGTGCGTTCGCCCGGCCGCGAGAGTGGCGCAGGCCTCGGCCAGGTCCGGCTGCTCACGGTCAAGGTGATCGGCTAGCTGCCCGGCGAGCCGGTCCAATGTCGCGGTGTCCGCGGCGGACACGAGGACGAGCTGATCGCGCGGTTCGGCGCCAGGGGGCCGGTTTCCACGGTTGTCGCGGAACTGTTCGATGACGATGTGGGCGTTGGTTCCGCCGATGCCGAAGGCACTCACGCCCGCGCGCCGCGGCGCGGTTCCGGCATCGAGCGGGGTGGCCTCGGTTGGCAGCCACAGTGGCGAATTCTCGATGTCCAACAGGGGATTGAGCGCAGTGAAGCCGGCCACCGGCGGCACGACACCGTCGCGCACGACGAGGATGGCTCGAATCAGCCCGGCGAGGCCCGCGGCCGCGTCGAGATGGCCGATGCTGGCCTTCAGCGCACCAACCGCCACCGCCGCGTGACGGGCGCCCGCGGCCCGGTAGGCGTTGGACGCGGCCGTCCACTCGATGGGGTCGCCCAATGGCGTTCCGGTGCCGTGGCTCTCCAGGTAGCCGACGGAGTCGCCGCCGACGTCGGCGAGGGTCAACGCCGAGCGGATGGCGGCTTCTTGGCTGGCGGGCGAAGGGACGTAGAAGCCAGCCTTGGCGTTGCCGTCATTGTTGACAGCTGAGCCGAGAATGACTCCGTGCGGCGGCGCATCGGCGTCGTTGACGTCCTCCAGCCGGCGGAGCACGACGCAGGCGACTCCCGAACCCGGAACTACCCCGTCGGCGTCTTTGTCGAACGGTCGGCAGCTGCCCGTCGGCGACAGCACGCCGCCGGGCAGGTGGAGGTAGCCGGCCTGGGGGTAGCCGAATCCCGCGGCGACCACGATCGCCTGGTCGCAGTCCCGGTTCAGCAGCGCTTGCACGGCAAGGTGTGTGCTCACCAAGGACGAGGAACATGCTGTCTGCACTGCGAGGGCAGGCCCCGTGAGACCCAGCTTGTAGGCGATCCGTGCGGCCGCGAAGTCAGGGTCGCTGCCGTGGATCAGGTCGTCCACCAGGTCGGGATCCATGTCCGGTGTGTGCCGCATCGCGGCTCTGAGGTAGCCGCTGCCGGTCATGGAGGCGAACACGCCGGTGGTTGCTGCCGGGTGGCGGGGAGCGATTCCCGCGTCCTCGAGGGCGTTCCAGGAGACCTCGAGCATGAGGCGGTGCTGGGGGTCGATCAGTTCCGCCTCACGGGGACTGATTCCGAAGAAGTCGTGGTCGAAGCGAGCCCACCGGCCCAGGTGGCCGTGGAGAGGAACGTAGTCGGCGTCGGCGACGATCCGTTCCGGTACGCCAACGGCGAGAAGGTGCTCCCGGGTGTATCGCCGGGTGTGCACGGCACCGGCCAGCTGTGTTCGCCACCACGCGGACAATCCGCCGGAATAGTCGTCGATGCCTGGCAGGTAAGCCGCCATTCCGGTGACGGCGATGTCGAGTGACTGGTCCCGCTCGGACAAGCGCTGGTTTCCCCTCTGCGGTGTATTCGGTGAACTGGTCGTCTTGGCAGACGGGTTTGACTCTGCGCACCCACCAGGATCCCCACGATCATCGTTGTCCGAACTGCTGATTGCGTCAACTGACAACGAAGATGGGAAACCCGAAGGCACCGGTTTCGGCTAGAGTGGCGAGCGGGCACCCATGCCGTGGGCTCGTGGCACGCGAATTGAGTGGGGGGTATGTGCTGTGTTTCCGAATGCCGCTTGGACCCGTGGGGAACGGGCAGAGCCGGGGCGCGGTGGTATTCATGCGGCGGTGACCCGTGTCGCTCGTATGGCGCCCGGGCGCACTGCGCTCGTCGACGGAGAACGCCGGGTTTCGTACGGCGAGCTGGACGCGCTGTCCGAGGTCGCGAGCGGTCATCTGCACGAACTCGGCGTCCGCCCGGGTGAATTCGTCCCCATCGTGCTCCCGCGCGGAGCGGACCTCGTGATCGCGGTGCTGGCCGTGCTCAAGCGCGGCGGTGTGTATTCGCTGCTGCCGCCGGACTGGCCGAAGTCCCGGCAGGAACTCGTGCTGCAGCAGCTCAACGGCCGCGCTGTCATTGCCGGACCCGCGGCCACGGAAGAGTTCGCCTGGCCTGTGCTGACCCCGGAAGACCTGGCTCGACCAGCCGCGCATCCACCGGTCGTCCGGGTCGAAGGCAGCGATCCTTGTTGTGTTTTCTTCACTTCGGGAACCACTGGTCTACCGCGGGGGGCCGTGTCCCCGCATCGGGCCACGGCGAGGCTTTTCGGTCGGAATTCCTTCATCCCGCCCGACCGGCACATCGTGATCCCGCTGGCCGCCGCTCTCCCGTGGGACGCCTTCTCCCTCGAGTTGTGGGCTGGGCTGGGCTCGGGAGGTACTTGTGTGATTGTGGAGGAGCCGTTCCTCACGCCTGATGTGCTGCGCGAGGGAATCTCACGGCACGGCGTGAACACTGCGTGGGCGACCAGTAGTCTCTTCACCATGATCGTCGAGGAGGACCTCGACGCGATGGCGGGACTCGACCTCGTGCTCACGGGTGGCGAACGTTTGTCGGTTCCTCATGTGGAGCGTTTCCTGCGTCGTTGGCCGGATACGACCCTGATCAACGGATACGGTCCCGTGGAGAGCACGGTATTCGCTACCACGCATCGAGTCATCATCGAGGACTGCCGTCGCCCGGGCGGTATCCCCTTGGGCCGGCCCGTTCCCGGCACAGAGGTCTTCGTCCTCGACGGTGATCGTGAATGCGCGGTCGGGGACTCCGGTGAAATCTGCATCGCCGGTGCCGGCCTGGCTTCATCTTATCTGGCGGATTCCGAGCTCACGGCTGAGAAATTCAGGACCATCGAGCTGCGTAGCGAGATGGCTCGCGTCTTCCGTACGGGTGATTTCGGGAGGTGGGCGACGGACTCGGTTCTCGAGTACCTCGGACGCCGCGACCGGCAGCTCAAGATAGCCGGTGTCCGCGTGGAGCCGG
Organism: Amycolatopsis sp. NPDC051102; assembly: GCF_040682815.1. Taxonomy (NCBI): domain Bacteria; kingdom Bacillati; phylum Actinomycetota; class Actinomycetes; order Pseudonocardiales; family Pseudonocardiaceae; genus Amycolatopsis; species Amycolatopsis sp. NPDC051102. The sequence goes on along the minus strand of NZ_JBFBBT010000006.1, from coordinate 9,453 downwards.
CGGATATCGAGCGGAAGATCGAAAAAGAGCTCGATTCCGTGGCTTCCTGCCGCGTGGTGGGTGAGCCGGGGAAGGCGGGCCGGCCGGCCCGGCTCCTCGCGTTCTGCCGCCCCAGGCGCGACGGCGACCCGTTGCGGGAAGCCATCGGCGTGCTACGGGGACGGCTTGCTCCGTTCGAGGTGCCGGCCGTGGTGAAGAGCGTGGCAGCGTTTCCGCTCACGGGGCGCGGCAAACTCGACGAGCGGGCGCTGCTGTCGGAGCTCGACGAGCCCAGGACGCGTACGCCGCAGATATTCCCAGATCACCGGGGACCGGAGGATCTCGAGTCTCTGGTATCGCGCATCGTGGCAGAGGTGCTCGAACGGTCGCCGGTGGCGTCGGACTGTTCGCTGTTCGAGCTTGGGCTGACGTCGCTGTCCGCCGCTCGAGTCTGTGCCAGGGTGGGGACGCGCCTGGGGATGTCCGTGCCGATGACGGTCTTGCTCGACCACCCGGATGTGGGCTCGTTCGCCGCGGCGTTGCGCAGGCTTGAACCCGGCCAGGGCGAGGGGACCTTGCCGCCGCCGGGCGAATCAGCGGTCACGCGGCTATCGCCGATGCAGACCGTGCTGCTGACTCGGGACGCGGTCGAGCCGCGCAACCGCACGAACCACTGCCTGGTCGTATGGCGGGTGCGGGGTGCGGTCGACCTCGACCGGCTCGAACGAGCCGTCGGCGCCGTGCACGCTGCGCACCGGTCGCTGCGTGCTGCGTTCGTGCTCGACCCTCGGCCAGGGATGCATGTGACCGACATTCCCGCACCGCCCGTCGAGGTGCTGGGCGACTGCGAGGACGAGCAGTCGGCCCTGGACGCACTCCGGAAGCTGCTCGGTCAGCCACTGGAGCCAGCGGGAGCCGACGTGTGGCGTGTCGCGGCCGTCCGGTTCGCAGACCGGAACTGGATCCTGGGTGTCGTGGTGCACCACGTTGCATTCGACGGGTGGTCGGAGGGCGTGCTGGCCGACGACCTTTCCGAGGCTTACGCCAATGGGACGGAACCGACGGTCGAGCCGGCCGGGCCGGAACCGGTTCGTGCTCGGCACGGAGTCGGCGATGCGCACGATCGGACGGTGGCGGATCTCCTCGCTGAGGCGGTGTCCGAGCTGCGAGGGGTTCCGGAGCTACGTTGGCCGGAGTCGGGCGCCGGTCCGGCGGGCGAGCCAGGTCACCAGGTGAAGACACTGTCCGCTTGGCACGTTTCGCAGATCGACGACGTCGCTCGGAGGCATGCGGTGACCCGGTTCGTGGTACTCCTGGCGGGGTGGGCGCGGGCGATGGTCGATCTGACCGGACAGGATGACTTCGCCGTTGGAGTCCCGATGGTGGATCGGAGGCTGCCAGAGCTCGAGAAGATGATCGGGTGCTACATCACCATGCTGCCGTTGCGGTTTCGCGGTGTGGCGCTGCACGGCGGGAGTGAAGGAATTCGGGCAGTGGCAGGGCTGGTGCGCGCGGCCATGGCGCGTTCGCAGGTTCCCTTCCCGAGGCTCGCCGAGCAATTGCACAGTGTCGGCTCCCGCCGTCCACCCGTCTTCCAGACTCTGTTCGCACTTCAGGACAACCCGGAACCCCGGCTCGACATCGCCGGTGCCCAGGTGGATTTCCTGCGGCAGTCCTACCTCGACCTCCCCTTGGAATTGCATGTCGAACTCTGGCCGTCGCAGAACGGCGACCTGGTAGTGTCGGCCTCGTATCGGCGAGAGGCCGTGTCCAGTGCCACCGCGAGCGGGTTCGTGGATCGCATGACCGATGTGCTCGCCCGCGTCGGGAGTTGGGCTTGAACGATCTCGATATTCCCTTCGACCACCTCACCCGGCCGACGTCGCACGCTTCGGGGGTCGTACACGACGTGTGGCGGTGGATGAGGACACATGAATCCGTGCACTGGCATGAACCGGGTGAGTTTCCCGGCTTCTGGTCGCTGACGCGGTACGCTGATATCCGAACGGTCTACCAGGAACCAGCGACGTTCAGCTCCGCCGCGGGAGTGCTGTTGCGGCCTGCGACGTCCGGGAACGACCCGGGAAGCGGCCTGACTTTGGCGTTGACCGACCCGCCACGCCACCGGTATCTCCGGGCCGCGATCGCCGACCGGTTCGGCGAACGGTGCGCCCGCGTGCTCGGCGACGAGATGCGCGCAGAGGTCGCGGCGGTGGTCCACCGCGCGACCGAGCTGGGCACGTGTGACGTAGTGGAAGACGTCGGCGCGCGGCTGTCGACCTTCACCATCGCCCGGTTGATGGGCGTTCCCGAAGCCGACCGGGAGGTGTTCCTCAAGTGGACAGTCGAGGCGTTCACTACCGGCCGGTCCTTGACCACGCACCGGAAGCTCATGGACTATCTGGCCAAACTGATGTACGACCGGATGGTCACCGATGCCGACGATCTCATGGGGAGGCTGGTCAACCGATCCATCGAAGGTGAGCTCCTGTCCGAGACGGAGGTACTCCTCAATTGCGAGAACTTGATCGGCGCCGCGGAGAACGCCGGCCTGTCGATCGCTGGAGGCATCGTGGCGCTGGCACGGCATCCCGACGAATGGCGCCGCCTTCAACAGCGACGCGTGCACATTCCGGATGCGGTCGAGGAGATCCTGCGCTGGACCAGCAGCGCTACTCACAGCATGCGGACCGCCGTGCGCGATGCCGAGATCGGAGGCCGCAGGATCAAGGTCGGTGACCGAGTGGTCCTGTGGCTGCCGTCCGCGAATCGTGACGACGGTAAGTTCGACGCTCCCGAGACCTTCGACCTCGGCAGGCGACCCAACCAGCATCTGGCGCTCGGCGCCGGACCGCACGTGTGCATCGGCGGCACCATGGCACGCCACCAGATGCGGATGCTCTTCACCGAACTCCTCGATTCGGTCAGAGGGATCGAGCTCGCCGGACCGGTCCGGCCCATCCGCTCGATCACCGTAGGGGGCGCCGCCCACGCACCTGTGCGGTGGGTATTGCACTGATCCGGTCGGCTCACCACGAGGTGCGCAGTCAGACTTCCATGAGCATCCCACGGTCGCGAACCAAGACCTGCTCGACGCTCTCCGCCGAGGTTGGGTCGACGTGTCCGGTACTCACCTGCTGGGACCCTGGCCCTTCGGCTATCGCCGGGGCTCGATGCGTCTGCCCCTGTTTCCGGTAATGCCAGTCAGCCGGTTGCGGGAGAAGGAGGGTTGCGAGACTCTCCGTCCGGTGTCAACCGCAATCCGGGCGAGCTGCCGTAGTCCGGTTTGGGGTATGTATCCGTACCCGGTGAACGGTGGGTGATCAGGTCCTGCCTGGCCTTCCCGTATATCGCATGCTGGCCAGATGGGCGTCGTGATAGTGTGACGTCGGAGGCCGGTAGATCGACAGCTATCGAAGTCGACGCGGAGGGAAACGCCTGTTGGTCCCCATAAATTTGGGAATTCTCGCGCACGTCGACGCTGGCAAGACCAGCCTGACCGAACGGTTGCTGTTCGAGTCCGGGGCCACTGAATTACTCGGCCGTGTCGATAGCGGCACCACGCGCACCGACTCGATGTCACTCGAACGGCAGCGCGGTATCACCATTCGCGCGGCGGTTACGGCAATCAGGCTGGGCAGCACGGACATCAATCTCATCGACACCCCCGGGCACTCCGATTTCATCGCCGAGGTCGAGCGGGCGTTGGGGGTGCTGGACGCGGCCGTCCTGGTGTTATCCGCGGTCGAGGGTGTCCAGCCGCAGACCGTCGTCCTGTGGCGGGCGCTGCAGCGGGTCGGGATCCCCACCATCCTGTTCATCAACAAGGTCGACCGTGATGGCGCCGACCCGCATCGGGTGGTTGAACAGGTGCGGCAGCGACTAAGTGCCAACCTGGTTGTGCACGCGGACATCCGGCGCGCCGGAACGGTCGACGCCGAGGTCGAATTCGTCCCGGTCGTCACGGACTCGACCATGGAAGCCGTCGTGGAGACCGATGCGCATCTCCTCGCTCGCTGGGTGAACGGGCACATGGCGCCGGTTCACGAGCTACTCGCCGTGCTGCGTGCCAGAGTCGCGGATTCGGCACTGTTTCCCGTCGTCTTCGGTTCGGCGATCACCGGTACCGGGATGGACGTGCTGAAGTGGGTTCTCGCTGAGCTTCTTCCCGCAGCGGATCCGGTGGACGGCGAGAGCTCCGGCGTCGTCTTCGCGATCGATCATGATGTACGCGGCCGGAAGACCTGGGTGCGGATGTGGTCCGGCGAACTGCGCGTTCGCGACCGGCTGGCGCTAGGTGAGAAGGGTGGGGGACGGGTCACGCAGATCGTGGTCCCGACGCCGACGGGAAATGAGGAACGTTCGCGGGTCAGATCGGGCGATATTGCCGCACTGCGCGGCCTTGAAGCCAGAATCGGTGATTCGTTCGGCAAGCCACCGGAACGGAGTACGCCGAAACTGCTGCCGCCGACGCTTCAAGCGTTGGTCACCGCCACTGACCCGGCTCAAAGAGGCGTGCTGTTCGCCGCTTTGAGCGAGCTCGCCGACGAGGATCCGCTGATCGGGCTCGACCTGGACGAGGACAAGGGCGAGGCCACCGTCCGTATACACGGTGAAGTGCAGAAAGAAGTGATCGGCGCGCTCCTCGATGAGCGATTCGGAGTCAAGGCGTGTTTCGAAGACACGTCCGTCATGTGTGTCGAGACGGTCGTCGGTTCCGCCCGCGCCGCTGAGCGGATCCATGTCGACGGCAATCCTTACCTGGCCACCATCGGCCTCGAGCTGGAGGCCGATCCAAGCATCGACGGCGTGGAGTTCTTGCCGGGAACCCAGCGCGGACACTTGCCGGCATCGTTCATCGTCGCTTGCGAATCAGGCGTTCGGTCGGCGCTCACCCAGGGACTGTACGGATGGCCGGTGACGGGTTGCCGGGTCACCTTGACCGAGTCCGACTACGCCCCACGTCAGAGTCATGCGCACCAGAAGTTCAACAAGGCTATGTCGAGTGTCGGTGCCGACTTCCGCAATCTGGCACCGGTGGTGACATTGGCTTGCCTGCAAGCTGCTCGTACGCGTGTCTGTGAACCGATCGAGAATTTCGAACTCGAGGTTCCGAGCTCGTCACTCAACACGGTGATCAGCACGATTGGGCGGCTGGGTGCAGTGTTGACCAGAACGATCGAGGATGGCCGGTACCACCGGATCAACGGCTTCCTGGCGTCGGCGAAGATCGCCGAGACCGTTCGCACGTTGCCGAACATCACCGGTGGGGAAGGTATTCTTAGTTCCCGCGTCGACCACTACGAGCCGGTAACGGGGGCGGCCATGCCCCTGCGCACGCGAGTCGGCCCGGACCCCCGAGATCGCGAGGCTTGGTTCCGGGCCATGCCGCGCTAACCGATTCCGGTCAGATGGCAGGCCCGAAACCAAGGTTCCCGATATTGTCAGCCGGTGGCGAGCCGGTGAGCGAGGTGGTCGACTTCATCCTGGCTGATGGCGCCCTGGTATGCCCACACGCCACCGATCGATCCCGGCCACTGATCGACGAACTCGTCGCGGAACCATGCCTGTCCGACGTGCAGGCCGTGGTCGCCGTTCCACTTCGGCCAATTGTCTGGCAATGGGGTCTCGCCCTTGTCGTTACGGTTCGGCACGTGGATACGCGCGACGCCCGCCTCGAGGTCGTATACGCCCACGATCAGTACCCAGTCGTCGAGTTCACTTCGGGTGAGCTCGATCGACGAATACGCGTGCACCCAATCGACGGGTCCGTCGTCGGACCCGTCGATCGGGGCGACCGTGAAGTTCCAGTGCAGATGGAAATCTCCTGTTCCCTCGCCGCCATACTCAATGTTGCGTACGCCGAGGTAGAATGGGCTGTGGTAAGAGCCGCTCTGCGCGATGGCAGTGAGTGCGAACCAACCAGGGGGAAGGATACCGTCAGGTGGGCAGAGGTCGCTGTCGAGCCGTACCCAAGCGGCGATGCTGAAGCTTTCGTCCGTCACCACGGCCGGTTTGGCCGTCACCATGTCGAAACCGGCGCCGTCGCCTTTGACGCCTTGTGAGCCGGCCGTAGGGCCTGCCACCCAGACCGGATCCGAATCGGCGACAAGGTTGTTGCCATTGCCCGACTCATCTGCTATGACGCGGCCAGATCCCTCAGAAAAGGGCCACGCCCCGACCAGCCGAGGAACGCTTTTCGTGTCCGTGGTCATCCTTGTCCTTCCGTTCGGTCAGGTGAGATGCACCATTGAGTCTATGTTACGTGGATGCACCACCCAGTACGGAAGAGTCGCGCCAAAAATTGTCGTTTCAGTTACCATGAATGTCTGTGTCGCAGACGGCTGGCGTGGGCCAAGACGGAAGAGGAGGGGTCAATGGGGACAGGCAACACTGGACTGGAGCTCGCTCAGCTCGATCGCCTCGAAGCCGAGGGGTACCTGGTCATTCCTGATGTTCTGACCGCTCAGGAGTGCGAGGAGCTGGCGTCTGAGATGGAGTTGGCCTGGAAGACGCATGGGCTTGAGCGGCAGAGCTCGGACATGCCCGGCGTCCGGTTCATCAATAACGCGCTTGCGTACTCTGCCGCTTTGCAGAAGCCTGTGCTCGCACCGGCGATCCTGAGTGCGGTCCGCGCTGTGATCGGTGACCGGGTCCTGCTCAACCTGGTCAACAGTCGGACACCGGGTCCCCAAGCGAAGGGGCAACCGCTCCACGATCTCAGCCGTCGCCGAGGTCGGCCATTCTTCAAGTGCAGCGCGATCTGGTGTCTCGACGAGTTCACCGAGGAGAACGGGGCGACGCGAGTCTTGCCGGGGTCTCATCTCGACGACACCGAAGCCCTGCGGCACATGGGTGATCCCTTTGCCGTGCACCCTCACGAGGTGATCGTGGAAGCGCCCAAAGGGGCGGTCATCTTCCACAACTCGCATCTGATCCACAGCGGTCGCGCCAACAGGTCCGCACGCGATCGGCGGAGCATCCACGCTGCATACACGCCTCCGTCCGAGGAGACTCACTATGACTGGACCGCGCTTCCCGACGATATCGTCGCCGCGTTAACCGACGACATGCTGGACGTACTCGGCCTGCGAAACGCGTATCTGGAGATTCGCTGACCGAAGCGCGCGAACGTCGGTGGCGGCGGATGTCGAAGATCAGCTGGCCCGGTGCCAACTTCATCTTGCTCGCTTGTTGAACGGAGTTTCGGTAGATGGCCGAAAAGGACTTGCTGAAGGATCGCCCCTTCTTGATGCTGCTGTTGGGGCGTTTCCTCGCTATCATGGCGTCGGTAGCGGCGCCGTCGGCTGTCGCGTTCGGTGTGCTGGCCTCGCCTGGGGGAACCCCGACGAGGCTGTCGATCGTCATGGCTTGCGAGTCGGTGCCGATGCTCGCGTTCATGCTGGCCGGCGGCGTCGTCGCCGACCGGTACCGGAGAAACCGGGTCATCGTGGTAGGTCTCGCTTTGTCGGCGTCGTCCTTCACGATGATCGGCATCATCCTGGTCAGTGGCTGGCTTCCCTGGTGGGCATCGGGAATCTGTGCCGCTGCAGCCGGGATTGGCTTGTCCATCATGAATCCCGCGTTGGCAGGGATTGTTCCCCAGTTGGTCGCAGCCAAGGATCTGCACGCTGCGAACAACTTGATCGGACTGGTACGCAACACAGCGCGTATTCTGGGGGTGATGGTTGCCGGGGTTCTTGTCGCGGCCGTGGGCGGTGGTCGGACCTTGATAGCGTGTGGTGCGGCGTTCGTGATCGCTGCGGTGCCATTCGCGTTGCTGAGCATTCGTGTTCCTCGTGGGGGACCGCGTGAGGCGAACAGTTTCGTGAGGGACCTGCGCGACGGCTGGAAAGAGTTCACGAAGCGTGAGTGGTTGTGGGTTGTGGTGTTGCAGTCCTCGCTCCACTTCATGGCGTACGAGGCCGCTGTGGGGGTTATCGGTCCGGCGCTGGCGAATGCGGAACTCGGCGGCGCGAAGCCGTGGTCATGGATTGTTGCTTGTGAATCCGCAGGTATGTTCGCCGGCGTTCTCGTTGCCATGAAGTGGAAGCCGCGGCGGACGATCCTGGCTGGAGTGCTGGCCACTGCTCTGACAATGCCCACTCCGTTCATCCTTCTCGGGGTGGGCGCACCAGTCGTGATGGTCATGGGTGCGATGGTGCTGAACGGCATGGGTATGAGCATGATCGCGGTGCTGTGGGCAACCACGGTGCAGGTCAAGGTGCCGTCACACGCATTGTCGCGAGTTAGTGCCTATGACGCGCTCGGTTCTAATTTGATGGCCCCGGCTGGTCTGCTTCTCGCAGGACCGGCCATTGCGGTGCTGGGGACGCGGGGGGCCATTCTGGCAAGCGGTGGGATGCTTCTTGTCGTCACGCTCTTCTCGCTTCTCTCACGTGACGTCAGGGTGGTGCGCGTGGAGCCTAATGAAAAAACCGAGCAGGAAGTTCGTGCCACGGTCAGTGTGGATGCGGAGCGTGACGATTGACCGCTGAGGCGAAAATTGGTGCCCGCGGTGCGGAAGGCGCACCGCGGGCGGATCACTGAACGCCTCGGCTACCAGGCGACCGCAGACCGGCTCAACCGCGACCCCGTCACCAGTCCCGTCGACCCGAAGCGCGCCGTCGGCCACTGGATTCCTCGAACGTGCGCGACGTCCTCACCAATCCGAAGCACACCGGGCACATGGTGCGGATCTGGTCCGCGCAACCGGTTCACGAAGCTCTCGTCACGTTGGAAGATTGGCTGCAGGCGCAAGAATTCAGCCAACACCGCTTCGGGTCTCGCAGCGCCAGCAACACCAGCGTATGAACGGCAAGACCCGTCGTGGGTACGCCTGCCATGTGTGCGCCGAAGAAGGGTTACGTCCCGGAGGGGGACCCGGAATGGCAGCAGCGCATCGATGCCTTGCGCCGCGAGATCGACGACGCCCCGCGCATGATCAAGAACTTCGTCCGCAGCTTGGCTCTGTTCGACAGGCCGACGAAGGACCTCGTCGACGAAGTCAACGAGGAACTCGACGGGCTTCACAAACGTAAAGCCCAGCTCGCTGAAGTCGAAGAGGAGAACCAGCAGACGGCCAACCCCGACCTGCTTGATGCCCTGCCGGCGGAGAGGTCCGGGTGGAGGAGCTACCGGAGGATGTCGCCCGGCAGCTGTTCGAAGCCCTCCGGCTCGAACTCCGCTACAGCAAGAGCACCAACCGGATCAAGTGCACGGTCACCCTGCTCGGACCGACCGTCCCGGCAGCGCGCCAGGCTGCTCACGAAGCGGCCATCTTGCCGTTCGACCGGGACGGTCGGCGCGGCCAGCGCGACCGTGAAAACAAGAAAGGGGAGGATGTCATGTCCGACATCTCTCCCGTTCCCATCCTTGCGGTGCCCTCGGCAGGATTCGAACCTGCGACACCTGCCTCCGGAGGGCTGGACACCGTTGCATCAAGCAGAACGCCTTGACCTGCGAATACGAGGC